>NZ_JACIHC010000084.1:0-1071 GCF_014198205.1 Bradyrhizobium sp. SBR1B | reverse complement strand
TCTTCTCCTGCCCGGCGACCGTCTTGATCCAGCCGAATGCCTCCTCGATGCGCTTGCGGATGCGCTGGCTGACGGCATAGCCGCTGTGCCGGGTCGTTCGCCCGTCGATCGCAGAGCTACGGCCGCTGGTGTTCTGCGCAACATGCGGCGTCACGTTCATCGAGCGCAGCTCATTGACGAAGTCTTCTGTGTCGTAGGCCTTGTCGGCGCCAAGCGTGATCGCTATCGGCCGATCAGCACGAGGCTCGATCATGTGTAGCGCGGCCACCCGTTCGGCATGCCCGTCAGCCAGCGTCAGACAGGCGTCGACCACCAGGCCGTGGCGGTTCTCCATCAGTCCGTGCCCGATGAAGCACAGCTTCGTCTCCTTGCCTTTGCCCTTGCGGTACAGCCTGGCGTCCGGATCGGTGGTCGAAGCATGGGTGTCGTTCGAGCGCTTCTGGCCATGGAAGTCCGCTTCGGCATTGCGCCCGCCGCCTTGCGCCGGCGGCTCGCCCGCGCCGTCCTTAGGCTTGACGCTCTTCATCGAGGCCCAAGCCTCGATCAGCGTGCCATCGACCGAGAAGTGATCGCTCGACAGAAGCTTCTTCGCCTTAGGCTGCGACAGCACCGCCGCCAGGAACTTCGCAGCAATGTCGCCTTCCAGCAGTCGGTCGCGGTTCTTCGAGAACACCGAATGGTCCCAGACCGCATCGTCCACGCCGATTCCAACGAACCAGCGGAACAGCAGGTCGTATTCCAGCCGCTCCATCAGAAGCCGCTCCGAGCGGATCGAGTAAAACGCCTGCAACAGCATCGCCCGCAGCAGCTTCTCCGGCGGGATCGACGGCCGCCCAATCGGCGAATAGAGCGCGGCAAACTCGCCCTCCAGCGCCGATAGCGCCTCGTTCACAATCGTACGGATCGCTCGCAGCGGATGATCACACCGCACCCGCGCCTCCAGGTCAACGTAGCTGAACAGCTCGCCCGTTCGATTGTCCCCGCCGCGCACGCACCATCTCCGAATCTCGTCGGAGCCAATGAATCACGGTCACCGGTCGACGGCGAGTGCCTTTTTCAACAGCCTGCTAG
>NZ_JACIHC010000083.1:0-1106 GCF_014198205.1 Bradyrhizobium sp. SBR1B | reverse complement strand
ACTCCACATCACTGCGGGCTGCACATAAGTCGAGGATGAGCAGGTCCGGCTTTGCCAGTGCCTTGAGCAGGCGGCCGTAGCGGCCGTCGTCTCTGGCGAGGGCCAGCGTTGCGAAGAGCCGTGGCACGCGGTGATAGGCGACGGAGAGATCTTCGCGGCAGGCCTGGTGGCCAAGCGCGCAGGCGAGCCAGCTCTTGCCGACGCCCGCGGGGCCAATCAGCAGCAGATTGTGCTGCTGGCGGATGAAGTCGCAGCCGGCGAGCTTGAGGAAGAGGTTGCGGTCGAGGCCGCGGGCGGCGCGGAAATCGACATTCTCGACCTGGGCGTCGTGGCGCAGCCTGGCGGCGCGGGCACGGGCCTCGAAACGCTTCTGACGACGCGTTGTCACCTCGCTCTCTATGAGGAGGGCGAGCCATTCGCTGTGTTCGAGACTGTGGGCTTCCGGCAGGGTCTGCAGGTTCTGAAAGGCGGCAGCCATGCCGTGCAGGCCGAGATCGCGCAGCATATCGATGGTGGGATTGTTCAGCATTTTCGATTGTCTCCTCAATGAAAATATCCGGGGCCACGCAGATTGGCGTGCTCCATGACGGCAGGGGCCTCGTCGGTCTCGTGCGGGGCTTTGTAAGTGGCGATGAGCGAGGTGACGCTTTTGCAGGTCAGCCCGCCGATGGCGACGGCGCGAGCCGAGACGGCCTCGGCGCGTCTGCAGTCGATGTCGGGAAAAAGACGCATGACGCCCAGGCTTGTCCTGAAGCCCTGTTCGGGATGCGGGCGGCTGGCCAGGATGGCGGTGATCAGGCTCTCGGTGTGCGGGCCAATCGTGGCGGCCCAGCGACGAAAGCGATCGGGCGTCCACTCGGCGTAGCGACGATGGGAGGACGGCATATGGTTGGGATCGGTTCCAAAGCGGGAGCCGCCATAGCGACGCTGATGGACTGCGATGCGTTGGCCGCGATGGAATATCTCGATGGTGCGGGCCGTCGCTCGCACATCGACCTGCTGGCGGGTGAGCCGGTGCGGCACGGAATAGAAGAAGCGGTCGAACTCGACATGATAATCCGTGGAGACCCGGGCAAGCCGCCATTCGGCGAACTCGTAGTCCTCTG
>NZ_JACIHC010000082.1:0-1120 GCF_014198205.1 Bradyrhizobium sp. SBR1B | reverse complement strand
CGCCCCCTCGACGGCATGGATATGCCAAAGTGAAGGGTGTTGAACAGCCATCACGAGAGAGGAAGCGTCCGTGAACGAAGTTAGCGCGATTGGACCTAGCGCCTGGCGCAGGCCTTCGAACGCGCCGGCGTTCCGGTCAGCCGCGGCGCTTTGGGTCGCTGGGTGATCGGCTCGAGCGAGAAACATCTCTCCCGCATCTATGACGCCCTGAAGCTGCGGCTCAGATCGCAGCCTCTCATCCATGGCGACGAGACGACGGTTCAGGTCCTCAAGGAGAAGGACGAAAAGGCCACCAGCACATCGTATATGTGGGCTTATCGCAGCGGCAAGGGCAGCACGAGCCGATCGTGCTTCTGGATTATCAGCCGGGCCGTGGCCAAATCCACCCGTGGGCCTTCCTCGGCGATTACCGCGGCATCGTGATGAGTGACGGCTATACCGCATGGCGCACGCTGGAACGGGCCACCCACATCGGCTGCATGGCCCACTCCCGGCGGCGCTTTGTCGATGCCCTCAGGGCGAGGAAGAAGGGCGGCGGTCCGCCCGAGCAGGCGCTGCGGTTCTTCGACCAGCTCTACCGGGTTGAAAGGCAGGCGCGGGACGGAATACCGGCGAAGGGTGAAACACAGGCCGACTGCATTCGCCGCTTCCGCCAGCAACATAGTGTCCCCATCCTCAATGCTCTTAAGGTATGGCTCGATGACATGGCCCCGAAGGTCTTGCCTGGCAGCAAGCTCGGCGACGCCGTATCCTACACCCGAAACCAATGGGAATATCTGACGCGCTACACCGGGGACGGCAGCATGCCGATCGACAACAATCTTCTTGAGCGGGACATCAGGGTTTTTGCAACTGGCAGGAAGAGTTGGTTGTTCAGCGATACCGTGGACGGAGCCAAGGCCAGTGCCGTGAGCTATGCGGGAAGCTGGGTGATGACGGACTGAGATAGGCGGCGTATCGAGGCGGGTGTCGAGCCTGCCAGAACCTCTCAAGGGGAGCGATACGCCATGAACGAGACTAGGGTGTGTACCTAATTAGCGGGTTCTGATTCCCTCGCACCGAGTTGATTCGGCACGGGGGACTTCGATGCGCAAAGGACTGTTCTGGCTGAACGACAAGC
>NZ_JACIHC010000081.1:0-1181 GCF_014198205.1 Bradyrhizobium sp. SBR1B | reverse complement strand
GTCAACGACCTCGAGGCGTGGGCAGCGAGCACAGCTGAGCAGATGCTGCCCGAAACATCCGAAAGCGTGAGCGACACCAAACTGACTGTGAGCCCAGCGCTTGCGGAGCTTTTCCCAAGCCTGGCGGAGACTTATCCGGCAGCCGCTCACCCACGCGACCGCATCCAGTCCTTGCTCGACCACTATCCTCCGCGCATCACTCCGCGGCCGGATGGCTACATTGCGGATGACCTCGTGCAAAGCGCGAGCAATCTTCTGAGCCTCGGGATCAAGGTCGGAACGGACGCCTTCAAGTCCGACACGAGTGTCCAGCTCTTCATGAAGAAAAGCGAATGGCTCCAGGGGCTCCTGCAGCAGACGCCAGGCCTGAAGTCCGTGCCCTATGTCAAGAGCATGGCGGCGACCCTCAACCACGGACGGTTCAATGTCGACACGACCCTGGAGGATCTGAAGGACAATCCCACATTGGCGGCTTCAATCATGGAGGCCTCTATTCATCTTGCTGCGGAGAAAGGGATTCTGCCTGGCTTTGGCCGACAGCCTGCCGAGGCTTCTGCCATCACGTTGACGCTAACTCGCGAGCAGGCTTCAGAGCGCGCCCAAATCGAGGTCGCGCGCGCCGCAGCCGAAGAGAAGGAGATCACTGTAGCAGCACGTCAGGTTGCCAAGGACCTTGAGCTGTTGGGCATCGATGTGAAGATGCCCCATCTCGACCGTCGGTTAAGATCGGAAAGCTCCCTCAGAGACCAACTCATGGAGGTGAATGATGCCCCCGAAGGCGCCTCACTGCTGATCAGCAACGCCGTGCGCCATGTCTTCGAAGTGCCCGATAAGGATTTTGCGAAGGCCTTCCGGAAAGCCATTCTGTCGTTTGAGGAGCAAGGCTACGCCGAAATCAGCACAACCAACTGGTTCAGGATGAGCGCTCCGACGTTTGTCGGCATGAAGACTGTGCTCGCCACGCCGGATGGCTACCGATTCGAGGCGGAGTTCCATACGCCGGGCAGCTACAAGGCCAAAATTGCCAATCACGACACGTACAAGGAACTCCAGCGACAGCGCAGAGGCGATGCACCGGATCCCCGTAAGATGGAGCAGCTCACCCAGCGCGTGCGCGAGGTCTGCAAAGAAGTTGCGATACCGGAGGGTGTCAGAAACATTCCCCACTTTTCGATCGAAGG
>NZ_JACIHC010000080.1:0-1186 GCF_014198205.1 Bradyrhizobium sp. SBR1B | reverse complement strand
CGTAGCAACCATTAAGAGCTAGGCTTCTTTTTCGATCCATGGCGTGCCGCGCTGTACGACAGTATTGGCGTAAATGAGGAGCTTCCTGGCGCAGGCGATGAGTGCTGCGTTGTGGACCTTGCCCCTGGCCATGAGACGGGCGTACAGCGCCATCAGGGCCCTGTTCCAACGGAATGCTGCCGGAAGGGCCGCCGCAAACAAGGAGCGCCGCAGGCGGCTGCGGCCTCCGGCGATTTTGCGCTGTCCGCGGTGCTGGCCGCTATCCGAATCGAAGGGAGCCAGCCCGGCCAATGCTGCGGCTTCCTCTCGACTGACGCGGCCGAGCTCCGGCATGCGGATGACGATCGCCAGCGCCGTGCGCTCGCCAATGCCGGGAATGCTCAGCACCAGTTTGAGCCGCTTGGCCAGATCGTCATAGGCGCGAAGGCGCTTGGCGATGTCACGGATCTGGGTCGACTTGCGTGCCTTCAGCCTGGCGATGTCGCTGTTGACGATGCGGCGCAAGGCAGGCTCGTCGATGTGCTCAAGCCGAGTCTTGAAGCGCCTGATGTCCTCCTCGATCTGCTCGAGGAAGGTCAGATAGTCGGCCAATTCGGTCAATCGCGGATCCGGCGCGACCTCTGGGGGATCGAGCGCTGCGGCGCAGGCCGCGATCAAGACCGCGTCGAGCGCATCGTTCTTGGCCCGGCGCAAATGGACCTGGCCGAACGCCTTGACCTGAAGCGGCTGCAGTAACAGCACGGCGAAGCCGGCCGACCGCAAATGCTCCACCACGCCACGTTCATAGCCGCCAGTCGCCTCGATCCCGACCCGCGTGATGCCGGCTTTGACCAGATTTGCTGCCAGAGCGCGCCAGCCCGGCAAGGCATTGGCGACCTGCCAGCGTTCGGTTCGACCGTGAACCGCGATATCGAGCTTAGCCTTGGACGTATCGATCCCAGCCGTCGTTATGCTAGTCTGTATCATCTTCCTCGACCCTGCCTTGTGAAGCGAACCAAGTTGTTCCGGCAACCATCCGGGTCCGATGAAGGTGCTGACGCGATCACGCTACGGGGCAGCCATAAACTGCTCTGGGTGGGCTCGATCCGATCGCCAGCGGCCTGTCGCGGGGTGCAAACCGCGGCAGGCCATTCCTCATGGAACAGGTCAAAGATAAACGATCGCGCTATTACAAGGGTGGGCAAAG
>NZ_JACIHC010000079.1:0-1239 GCF_014198205.1 Bradyrhizobium sp. SBR1B | reverse complement strand
CCGGTGCGGCACGGAATAGAAGAAGCGGTCGAACTCGACATGATAATCCGTGGAGACCCGGGCAAGCCGCCATTCGGCGAACTCGTAGTCCTCTGCCGGTAGGGGCGCGAGCGCGGCGCGCTCTATTGTCTGGAAAAGATGACGGCGGCTGACGCCGAGCCGTCGCATGACGTGATCGTTGATGCGGTCCAGTGCTTCGGCAATGGCCGCATTGGCTTCGGCGAGCGAGAAGAAGGTCTGCTTACGCAGCCGGCCAAGGATGCAGCTCTGGGCAAAGCGCACCGTGTTCTCGACCTTTGCCTTGTCCTTCGGACGCCGCGGCCGCGCTGGCAGCACGCCGACGCCGTAATGGGCCGCCATCATGCCGTAGCTGCGGTTAATCTCCGGGTCATAGAAGCTCGCCCGGTTGACGCCCGCCTTTAGATTGTCGGGAACGATCAGGCGCGGGACGCCGCCGAAGAGGCGGAACATGCGCACATGCGCGCCGATCCAGTCGGGCAATGTCTGGGTCCAGCTTGCCTCCGCATAGGCGAGACCGGAGGCACCGAGAGCGCCGATGAAGAGCTCGGCTTGGCGGATCTCGCCGGTGCGGCGATCGACGATTGCGATCTTCTTGCCGGAATAGTCGACGAAGACCTTGTCGCCGGCGGCATGCTCCTGCCGCATCGTCGGCGACAGCCGCTGCTCAAAATTGCGAAAGAGCTCGCAGAAGCGGCTGTAGCCATAGCCGTCGGGATGGACGGCGCGGTACTCCTCCCAAAGAATGAGCAGCGTGACGCCGGGCTTCTTCAGCTCGACGGCAAGATCGGCCCAATTGGGCTCGGGACGGCGCCGCGCGCCCTGCTTGACGCCGGCACGGGCGAACAGCCTGCGCTGGAGCGCATCGTCCGTCAAATCCCCGGGCAACGGCCAGCTCAGCCCCGCCGCCGCGGCGCGCTTCAGGTTATCCTGGACGGTGCTGCGGGCGATCCCCAGTATCACCGCAATCTCGCGGGCGCTGCTTCCGCCTCCGGCAAGCCGCAGCATTTGTCTCAGTTGTCTCATGGTCAGCCTTCTCTTTGCCGGCATCCAGCCACTCCTCGTTCTTCACGAGGCGCTTGATGCCAAAGTTGCTGACCCAGGGCAGGTTCGTCGCGGCCCCTCCCGGCCGGTTATTGATCGGAATCGCGGCCGGCTTCAGATCGGAACGGTGGCCGACAATTGATCGGAATGCCCGCCGGCTTCACGTCGGAATCCGCA
>NZ_JACIHC010000078.1:0-1287 GCF_014198205.1 Bradyrhizobium sp. SBR1B | reverse complement strand
AACGGTTTCAGCAAGTGGCCGGGCCAGGACGATGCCGGCCGGGCCGTCCTCGCAATCGCCCGTGAGGTCTGTGACGACGGCCGCCGGCTCGCTCGTTTTCATGAGCAGCAGCTGGCGAACCTGGTGAACGGTTTCAGCAAGTGGCCGGGCCAGGACGATGCCGGCCGGGCCGTCCTCGCAATCGCCCGTGAGGTCTGTGACGACGGCCGCCGGCTCGCTCGTTTTAATGAGCAGCAGCTGGCGAACCTGGTGAACGGTTTCAGCAAGTGGCCGGGCCAGGACGATGCCGGCCGGGCCGTCCTCGCAATCGCCCGTGAGGTCTGTGACGACGGCCGCCAGCTCGCTCGTTTTCATGAGCAGCAGCTGGCGAACCTGGTGAACGGTTTCAGCAAGTGGCCGGAAGACGAGGACATTTGCCATTCCGCAGCCGTGATCGCGGGTGAGGTCGGTCGCCGCGCGCTCTCCGATTTCACGCCGCAGCAGATGGCATATCTGATGAATGGCTTCAGCAAGTGGCCCGACGACCCGGCGTGTCACCGGGCGGTAGTGGACATCGCGCGCGGACTAGGCCGGGGCGGTCAACGCTTCGGTGCCTTCACGACGCCCGAGTTCAACATGATCGCCAATGCCCTGGGGCGAAGTATCGTGAGAGGGGAAGACGCGGGAGAGATCATAGAGACCGCTCTGCTGAAGGATCGCTTGCATCAGCTGGCCCATCACCTTCACTACGACAATGATCGGCTGGAGCAGAGCGATGTTCGGACCATCGCCAGCATTTTCAAGGCCTTGGCGAAGGCTCGACTATTCGAAGATCTTGGCTCGCTCGCCTCGACCGGGTTGGATCGGCTCAACGAATTGCATCGTGCCCCTGGTTTTGCCGCTGAGAATAACCTCGAAACCATGGGCAATCTCTGTGCCGCGCTGGTGCCGCTGGCGCGCAGCCCGCACCTGCGCTGGCACCGCAGAGTGGCTCTCCACTTGCTGAACGATGTCCAACCGATCGTGGAGCAAAAGATCGAGGCACACTTCGATGCGAGCGCGGCAGAGCGCATCCGTGGGCCGCGCGCGAGTCGCAATCCCGCCCTCTCGATCTATCAGGTGCTCAAGGCTCGTGCAGTCCTGGCGAGCATGTTCAAGCGACCGGTTATCGAGGGCAAGAAGGCAGATTTGCGGAAGAGGCAGCAAGAGCTGAGGCACGGTACCAAAGAGATCCTGGCCGGCACGCGCGACCTCATCCAGGGCGATCTTTCCAACATGAGCTGGAACCTGATCGCACAGATCGAGGCG
>NZ_JACIHC010000077.1:0-1478 GCF_014198205.1 Bradyrhizobium sp. SBR1B | reverse complement strand
CGGCCGGTTATTGATCGGAATCGCGGCCGGCTTCAGATCGGAACGGTGGCCGACAATTGATCGGAATGCCCGCCGGCTTCACGTCGGAATCCGCAGCTCGAGCGAACAAAGCGACGCCGGGGCTATGCCCCGGCGGTGGAAAACCGCTGATCGGGGGGCGATGCGTCGCCGGACGTGGTTGGCTGGTTGCGTTGCCGGATCAGCTCAGCAAATTGCGCTTCGAGCGCGTTGCGCTCCGCGGGGCTGAACCAGCAGTCGCGCAGCTCGGCGCGCAGTTCCTCGATAACATCGACCGTCATGAGCTTCTCTCCGTTCGAAGGGAAGAAGGCCCCGCCTCGCGGCGGAGCCCTCTTGGGAGGCTCAGTCCCGGTTCGGTCGGGACCAGATCAGCTGGAGGCCTTCCGCACCCTCGACCTCGGTCAGGGTGGCGTAGATCGGAGCGGGGAAGCTCGGATCGTCCAGCTTGACGGAGAGGTAGTCGCGCTCAGTGTCCTTGGCGGTCTTCTGCCAGGCCGCACCCAGCTCGACGTTACCCGAGTAGATGCGGAAGTGCGGTCCCTTGTCGGAGGGATTTTCGACGCGGATCAGCTTGGCCTTGACGTTGAGGTTGAGCGTCTTGATCGCGCCGGAGAAGCCATTGCCCGTGGAGGTGAAGGTGCCGATGGTAGCCATTGTCTCATTCCCTTGGTTTTCTCGGGCCGCGCCCATCGCGACCTCGATGGCGGTCGTGAGACCGGAGGCGATCGACCCGCACCTGAAGGGCCGAAACGAAGTGGAGGGCGGCCGGCAGCGACTTTCTTGTCTCGCGAGGAATGGCGCGCAGCGCCAGGGGAAGAAAGTCGAGGACGGGCGTTGCGGGGACAAGATCGAGGGCCCGCGCAGCGGGGACCGTCCTTCGGTCAGACCAGCCGTAATCGAGGACGCAGATGGGTGCGCCCATCGCGAAAACACATGGAATGAAGACAGGCGGCCCTAGTCGATTCGGCCATTCGGATCTCAAGGCAACGGCGTAGTAACAAAGCGCAGATCACCCTGAGCAGGCCAGCTCGGCGCCGAGTCATCACCCGCGATGGAGCTGTCGCTGTCAGCAACGTTGGCCCACCTGTCGAAGTCGCCGTCGCAAGATCGATAAAGAGGCTGGTGACCTGTCTCGCCAGGTGGATTCAAAGCCCGCTCTCCGCGCGACCGCCCGGCGAGGCGTGAGGCAGATGCTAGACTAGCGTCGGGGGACTTGCCGGCACGCCGAGTCCGGCAATGATTCCGCCGGCACGCGCGATCGAACGAAGCTCGGCGTGCGGGTTGCAACGCCACAGCATTGGTGCGGGTTGTGAGCACGATCGACGTCAACTGAGATCGGCTGCCGGGCTCGATTTCGGTTCGAACTGTGTTTCGGCATGGAATAAGGACCCCGTTTTCGGGGTGATCGGCATCCAATCGGGACCCCGGGGCAAGGGTCCACAGTGGCTTCCATCAAGTCA
>NZ_JACIHC010000076.1:0-1529 GCF_014198205.1 Bradyrhizobium sp. SBR1B | reverse complement strand
GCCATGGGCCAAGCTTTGAACAGAGAGCCGTATGCGCTGAAAGGTGCACGTACGGTTCGGGGAGGAGAAGCGCGCTCGCGCTTCTTACTCCACTCAAGATCACCGGATGGGGGTGGTACTATCTCTCGACCGTGCTTGACGACTTGTCGCGCTACATCGTGGCCTGGAGGCTTGGTCCCACCATGTGCGCTTCCGATGTCACAGCCACCCTCGACCAGGCACTCGCCGCATCCGGCCTTGACCACATCGCCGTCGCGCACCGGCCAAGGCTTCTCAGCGACAATGGTTCGAGTTACGTAGCGGATGATCTGGCCGAGTGGCTCGACCAGAAGGGCATGCAGCACGTGCGCGGCGCTCCGTACCATCCTCAGACCCAGGGAAAGATCGAGCGCTGGCATCAGACGCTGAAGAATCGCATCCTGCTCGACAACTATTACCTACCCGGTGATCTCGAGCGTCAAGTAGGAGCCTTCGTCGAACACTATAATCACGTCCGCTATCATGAGAGTATCGACAACCTCACGCCAGCCGATGTCTACTTCGGCAGGGCTGAGGCGATCCTCGCAGAACGAAACTGAACCGCCCCGGGTTTGCCGGAGGCTCCAACTCCTGAGAGGATGGAGCCATGACAAGCAAGACGACGAACAAGTTTTCACCTGAAGTCCGCGATCGAGCGGTTCGGCTGGTTCTGGATCACGCCGGCGAGCACCCGTCGCGGTGGGCGGCAGTGACCTCGATCGCGACCAAGATCGGCTGCACCCCGCAGACGCTGCATGACTGGGTCCAGAAGGCCGAGGTCGACAGCGGGCAGCGGGCCGGCGTTCCAACCGAGATGGCCGAGAGGCTGAAGGCCCTGGAACGGGAGAACCGTGAGCTCCGGCAAGCCAACGAGATCTTGCGCAAGGCGAGCGCATATTTTGCGATGGCGGAGCTCGACCGCCGGTCCAAGCCATGATCGCCTTCATTGACGAGCATCGTGGGGCGCATGGGGTCGAGCCGATCTGCAAGGTCTTGCCGATCGCCCCCTCGACCTACCATGCCCATGTGGCCAAACGGCGCGATCCCGCCAAGCTGTCGGCGCGTGCCCGGCAGGACGGGGCGCTGAAGATCGAGGTTCGACGCGTCTTCGATCAGAACTTCTCCGTCTATGGCGTGCGCAAGGTCTGGCGACAGCTCAAGCGCGAAGGCTTCGATGTTGCCCGTTGCACAGTGTCGCGACTGATGCGGGACATGGGTTTGCAAGGGGTGATCCGCGGCAAACCCGTCAGGACCACGATCAGCGACAAGGCCGCGCCATGCCCGCTGGATCACGTCAACCGCCAGTTCAAGGCGTCGAGGCCGAACGTCCTTTGGCTCTCCGACTTCACTTATGGTGCGCCTCGCCCCTCAGTTGGGGAAGCGTATGACTGGAATGCAAAAGAGAAAGGAGGACTGAAAATGACTTGTTCCCTGCTGTGAGGGGACATGAGCCCAAGCGGCGGTGACCTGTCGTCAACTGGCAGGGTGACGTAGCCCGCAGGTAAAGGGGA
>NZ_JACIHC010000075.1:0-1680 GCF_014198205.1 Bradyrhizobium sp. SBR1B | reverse complement strand
ATGTCCCCTCACAGCAGGGAACAAGTCATTTTTCAGTCCTCCTTTCTCTTTTGCATTCCAGTCATACGCTTCCCCAACTGAGGGGCGAGGCGCACCATAAGTGAAGTCGGTCTGCCAGAGCTGGTTGACGGCCGTCGTCTTGTCCTTAAACTCGTTCGCGGCCTTGATCACCACATAGGCCGGGCTGGTGATGAGGTCATGCGCCTTCAGCAACCGATAGACCGACGCCTCGGAGACAAAGTACTTTCGTTCATCGGTGAACCGCACGGCCAGTTCGCGCGGCGACAGCTCAGGTAACTCCAGCGCCAGGTCGATGATCTGGCCCCGCACATCGTCCGGGATGCGGTTCCAGACCCGGTCTGGTCGAGGCCGATGATCGGCCAGCGCCTCAACGCCTCCCTCGCGGTAGCGATCATACCAGCGATAGAATGTGGCGCGCGGGATCCCGAGCTTGTCCAGTGTGCGCTTGGCCGGAAGGTGCGATTGCTCGACCAAATGGATGATCTCGGCCTTCTCTGAGGCGGGATACCTCATGCCTCGTCCTCCCCATCTCCGTTCATACTTATGGGATGGCCCGCCCCTTCCCCCAAACGTATGCTGTAGGGCAATCGGAAAGAGAGAGGAGAATCTCATGGTGCAAATCGCGGTATTGGGAATTGATCTCGGCAAGAACAGCTGCAGTTTAGTAGGGTTAGACGCTGCAGGTCGTGTCGTCTTAAAGCGGCGTCTTCGCAGGGACGGCGTGATAAAGCTTGCTGTCGGCCTGCCGTCTTGCGTGATGGCGATGGAAGCATGCTGTGGCGCGCATCATGTAGGTCGTATTCTACGGAATCACGGGCACCAGGTCCGATTAATGTCTCCCGAATATGTGCGTCCTTACGTTAAAGCGCAGAAGAACGACGACCGAGACGCCGAGGCGATTGCGGAAGCCGCCACCAGACCGACGATGCGGTTTGTGGAACTAAAGAGCGAGGAGCAACTCGACATGCAGAGCCTGCATCGCGCACGTGATCGATTGGTGGGCGAGCGGACAGCGTTGATCAACCAACTGCGAGCTATCTTGCTCGAGCGCGGCATCGTCGTGCAGCAGGGACGACGCAAGTTGCAGCATTACCTTGAGCTGATGCTAGCCGGAGAGCACGTTACGATTAGCTCGCGCACCCGGATGCTGGTTCATGACATGTGCACCGAGTGGCACGAGCTGGACCGTCGTATCCTCGCCTTCGACGAAGAGTTTTCGACGCGGGCACGATTGGATCCCGCCGCGCGTCTTCTGACGACGATACCTGGTATTGGCCCGATGAACGCTACGGCAATGGTCGCAGCGATCGGCAATGCCGAGACGTTCGGACGGGGGCGAGATTTGGCTGCGTGGCTCGGACTGGTGCCGAAGCAAATGACAACCGGCGGGAAACCAAAGCTGCTAGGAATCAGCAAGCGCGGAAATGTCTATCTGCGCAAGATGCTCATCCACGGCGCGCGCGCCGCTCTTCCCGCACTGTCCAAAAGCGAGACGCCAATGGGCGGCTGGTTGCGTGGCCTGCTTGCTCGGGCGCACGTCAACACCGTGGTGGTCGCACTAGCTGCTGCGGATTCCGACGTGAAGCCGGCGGGCATTCCGATCAATTGTCGGCCACCGTTCCGATCTGAAGCCGGCCGCGATTCCGATCAATAACCGGC
>NZ_JACIHC010000074.1:0-1783 GCF_014198205.1 Bradyrhizobium sp. SBR1B | reverse complement strand
AAAGTCTGCAGTGGGACGGCTTTGTTATCGCAGCTTTTGGCATTCTTGGGGTCTTAGCATTCCAACGCGTCGGGATCGGTGCGGCACTGCCTTATGTAGTGCCGGGTTTGGTGGCTTGGATCGGGTTCTACGTAGCCGGAGTCCATCCAACACTTGCTGGCGTGGCGCTCGGGCTCATAACGCCGGCGCGCGCCAAAGCGATGCGGGAACCTCCGCTGGAGGTGGCATCGCGAGCGCTCGGACAGTTGAAAACTAGCGATGCGATGAAAGCAGGTGATCCACATTTGTTGCAGCAGCCGTTGCGCGACCTTCACGTCGCTCGCCGCGAGATTCTGCCGCCTGTGTCGCGCGTGCAGATGGCACTTCACCCGTGGGTAGCCTACGGAGTGATGCCAATCTTTGCGCTGGCAAATGCAGGGGTCAGCATAACGGGTACGGATGATCTCCCTGCTGCCAGCCTGCTGGTGATGATGGGCACGGCACTTGCTCTGATAGCAGGGAAGCCGCTCGGCGTTATCGGAGCAACCTGGATCGCGGTACGATCGGGGTTCTGCCGCCTTGCTCCCGGAGTTTCTTGGGGCGGCGTCCTTCTTGTCGGACTGCTGGCAGGCATCGGCTTCACCATGTCCATCTTCATCTCGATGCTGGCTTTCTCCAATGAAGATTTGTTGAGGGCGGCAAAATTGGGCGTCCTGTTGGGCTCGGTCATAGCCGCCACGCTTGGCCTTGGCTGGGGCGCCTTCTACGTGCGACGTCAGTGAAGGCGATTCAATGTCCTTCAAAGCTCCGCACGTGTCCTTCGTATCATTTGCCGTTGAAGTTCTGCCCTCTGGAATCACTCAGGTAATGATTGTCGAAACTGCCTTGCATCTAGATCCCAAGCACCCCTCATACAACCAATCTGCCGTCGAAACCCTTATTTCGGCTGCGCAGAAGTACGCTGGCGCCAATATTGAAGGTCCTGCCGCTATTCGGCTTGTTTCAACTCAAAGCGGTGAGATATGACTGCCAACCGCTGGCCCTGGTCCCGCTGAACTTCATCACCTCGCTCTGATCGCGAGCAGGTATCGATGAAAGACGACAAACTCCTCCTTTCGCTTTCAGTAGCAGTGGGCCTTCTTGCCTTTGGCTACTCGATATACCTTCTCTACCTCATTTTCCGTTGAGCTGATCAAGGCTGGGGGCCAGACCTGATACGGACTTCCGCTTCTGGCCGATCGCGTCGCGCAGTGCGCGGCAGATCTGCCTCCTCAGTAGCGCCGACGAAGTGACCGAATAAGGCCCTGTCATTCGGGGCCCTTAGCTTCCGTAAATGAACGCGATTTGAAGCCGCAACGAACGCCGAATCGCGCGTTAGAAATTAAAATTGGTTCTGCGTCATAATCATAATGACTCCGACGCAAAAATAGAAAATAGGGTGGAAAACACAAAAACATTGGGAGGAGTAGGTGGATACTGCGAGTCGCCTGCGCGCGATGGCATCGTTGTGCCGTCAGACTGCCGCGCATCATCCCGATAGAAGTTGGAAATTGCTCGCCGAAGCTGAGTATTGGGAGCATTTAGCCAATGATGCGGTGCGCGATCACCCGTGCACATCTAGCTTCTCGTTCCCAGCAATGCGAGATGATACGAACATCACGCCATCAGCGCAGGGTGTGGCGGCGTGAGCGCTTTTGGTTGCTCAAAGTCCCCTCGACGGTGACAGCCAGCTCTCACTTTTGACGAAGTTATTTCTTTTGGCAGGGGGTGCGTTCATGGATAGCGTAGAGCGGTGCTTCGCCGC
>NZ_JACIHC010000073.1:0-1903 GCF_014198205.1 Bradyrhizobium sp. SBR1B | reverse complement strand
GGCCGCGGCGTCGGCATGGACGTGGTGCGCACCAATATCGACCAGATCGGCGGCACCATCGACATCAAGTCGGTGGCCGGCGAGGGAAGCTCCGTCACCATCAAGATCCCGCTGACCCTGGCGATCGTCTCCGCCCTGATCGTCGAGGCCGCCGGCGACCGCTTTGCGATCCCGCAGCTCTCGGTGGTCGAGCTCGTGCGGGCCCGCGCCAACTCGGAGCACCGCATCGAGCGCATCAAGGACACCGCAGTCCTTCGTCTGCGCAACAAGCTGCTGCCGCTGATCCATCTGAAGAAGCTGCTCAAGATCGACGACGGCGCCGCCTCCGATCCCGAGAACGGCTTCATCGTGGTGACGCAAGTCGGCAGCCAGACCTTTGGCATCGTCGTCGACGGCGTGTTCCACACCGAAGAAATCGTGGTCAAGCCGATGTCGACCAAGCTGCGTCACATCGACATGTTCTCCGGCAACACCATCCTGGGCGATGGCGCGGTGATCATGATCATCGACCCCAACGGCATTGCCAAGGCGCTCGGCGCCGCCGGCTCCTCGGCCCATGACATGGGCGACGAGAACGGCGCGCATCACATCGGCTCGGGCGAGCAGACCACCTCGCTGCTGGTGTTCCGCGCCGGCTCGTCGCAGCCCAAGGCGGTCCCGCTCGGCCTCGTCACCCGCCTGGAAGAGCTGCCCGCCGACAAGATCGAGTTCAGCAACGGCCGCTACATGGTGCAATACCGCGAGCAGCTGATGCCGCTCGTCGCCATGGAAGGCGTCACCATCGCCAGCCAGGGCGCCCAGCCGATCCTGGTGTTCGCCGATGACGGCCGCTCCATGGGCCTCGTCGTCGACGAGATCATCGACATCGTCGAGGAACGGCTCAACATCGAGGTCGGCGGCTCCGCCTCCGGCATCCTCGGCTCGGCCGTGATCAAGGGCCAGGCCACCGAGGTGATCGACGTCGGCCACTTCCTCCCCATGGCGTTCGCCGACTGGTTCACCCGCAAGGAGATGAAGCCGTCGATGCACTCGCAGTCGGTGCTGCTGGTCGACGATAGCGCCTTCTTCCGCAACATGCTGGCGCCCGTCCTCAAGGCGGCCGGCTACCGCGTCCGCACCGCGCCGACCGCGCAGGAGGGCCTGGCTGCGCTCCGTGCGCAGAGCTTCGATGTGGTCCTGACCGACATCGAGATGCCCGACATGAACGGGTTCGAGTTCGCCGAAGTTATCCGATCCGACAACAATCTCGGCTCGATGCCGATCATCGGCCTGTCCGCGCTGGTGTCGCCGGCGGCGATCGAGCGCGGCCGCCAGGCCGGCTTCCACGACTACGTCGCCAAGTTCGACCGTCCCGGTCTGATCGCGGCGCTGAAGGAGCAGACCGCGGGCGCCGCCGGCGCCTCCGAGCTGAACCGGGCGGCGGCCTAAGGGACGGGACCAGGAGATACGCTTATGACCAGCAAGAAGACCCAGTCCAGCGAAGGCGCCATGGTCGAATACGTCACCGCGATGATCGGCGGCCAGCTGTTCGGCCTGCCGATCTCCCGCGTCCAGGACGTGTTCATGCCCGAACGCGTCACCCGCGTGCCCTTGTCCTCGCGCGAGATCGCGGGCGTGCTGAACTTGCGCGGCCGCATCGTCACCGTGGTCGACATGCGCGCCCGGCTCGGCCTGCCGCAGCCCGAGGACGGCAAGGTGCCGATGGCGGTCGGCGTCGACCTCCGCGGTGAATCCTATGGCCTGCTGATCGACCAGATCGGCGAGGTGCTGCGCCTGCCCGAAGCCGGCATGGAAGAAAATCCCGTCAACCTCGACCCCCGCATGGCCAAGCTCGCCGGCGGCGTCCACCGCCTCGAGGGACAGCTCATGGTCGTCCTCGACGTCGATCGCGTCCTCGAGCTCG
>NZ_JACIHC010000072.1:0-1983 GCF_014198205.1 Bradyrhizobium sp. SBR1B | reverse complement strand
TCGCGCGATCCGAACGCCGATAGCGCGCGCCTGCTGCCGTCGTCAGTTCCTTCCGCGTTGCCATGCTTAGCCACCCCATCTTCGCCCCCGCTCGCTCCTGATCCAAGGGAGCAATTTACGTGAGGCAACGGCTCAGCATCCGGTAACAATTAGGGCGAGGCAATGCGCCTTCCATCCTGATCGCCGCGCGACACGCCGCGTTCGCCCGGCGCCTCGATCAATTGCGACGGACCGACTGGGTGGTCTATGCCAAGCCGCCATTCGGCGGGCCCGAACAGGTGCTGGCTTATCTCGGCCGCTATACGCATCGCGTCGCCATCGCCAACAGTCGGCTGATCTCGCTTGCCGACGGCAAGGTGAGCTCTTCTTGGAAGGACTATCGGCAGAATCGTAAAGCCAAAGTGATGACGCTTGATGCCGATGAGTTCATGCGGCGCTTTCTCCTGCACACCCTGCCGGACGGCTTTCATCGCATCCGCCACTATGGCTTCCTCGCCAATGGCGGGCGCAACGATAGAATCGCCCTCTGCCGTCGGCTCCTCGACGTTCGCAACGCTCCGACTAATCAAGAAGACGGCGATAATCCTCTCGTCAAATGCGAGATCCCCGTCTGCCCGCATTGCGGCGGCACCATGCGGCGTATCGACGTCATCCCACGAGCCTGCGCCCGCGACCAACCGTTTCGTTGTGACACGTCATGACCAGCATCTGCACCATCCACCCGTTCCGGGATCACCTTCTCGGTGGCAACGTCCGATGTCGCCGTGGCCGCCCTCGTCACCGCTCACCCTGTCAGTCATTCGGCCGCGCATCACAGCACAGTAAATCGCTTGCGGCGTCGTGCTCTCGGCCCGAACAATGGCGCCGCTCCCGCCCGATCAATATCGCGCCGACGCGCGGTGACCACAGGCGCGCATTCTCCGCAGCCGCACCCGCTGCACTATCGCCATAATGCCCACAACTCCGCGGCTTCGTTCAATCCGGCTTCTATGAGGTCGCACGCTACGATAGCGCGCGGCTTAAGCCTGCCACGCGACCTCACAGAACCCTCAAGATTCTCTCTCAACGGCTTGCGTGTTCTTCACAACCGACTGGTCCAGCTATAGCGCACGTTCGCACCCCCAGCCCAGCTCGATCCGGCTTCTTAACGGACGACCGGGAAGAGTCTTGGTGAAGTCCTCAGCACCCAGTTTCCTGAAGATCACGTTCTTCAGCAGGAACGCAGCCGCGATACCCTGCTTGGTATAGTCCGAAAGATTGTAGGCGATCTTGGGACGCGGCAAACCGAGAAGGTCCTGAACCTCGCCCGCAGCACGGTCTACTATGAACCTCGGCCAGTTTCGGCCGAGGACTGTGTTGCGGCGTGGGGTCTCAACCATGATCGGCGTGGGGATCCCATCATTTCAATTCAATGAAATCGCCTGAAGGGGGCCCGACGACGCCGATTGGGGGGGCATTTTTCGATCAGCATTCACAGCCTACGCCGCGTTTCGAGTTCCCGAGGTGCGGGCGCCACCGGAAGCTGCTACCTTTCCGCTGTCGACCGCGGGCCGCGGCCGCCGGAGCAACGACGCTCCCGCCGTGCAGCCGGAGGAAGTTAGAGCCGTGGATACGACGCCGATCATCCCGCTCGAGGCGAAGAGACTGTTCGGCCCGATCCCTCGGGGCGATATCGACAATCAACCTTGTGAGCGGCGAGGTCATGGTGCCGCGCTCATGATATTGGACGGTATCCGCTCCGCGCTTGCCTCGCCGCAAAGATGGGCATGCAGCGCGACCAAGCATTGATCCGCGCTCCTGTTATTACGCTTTCCCGGGACGATGGTGAGATCGGCAAGTTGATAGAACGGCGAGCGATCGCGGATCAATTGCGTGATCTTGTCCTCCTGGTCTTCGGTCTGCAACAGCGGGCGGGCGGTGTCACGACTAAGGCGTTTCCTGATCTCACCTTCGTCGGTATTGAGCCAGATCGAGACACCCTTC
>NZ_JACIHC010000071.1:0-2098 GCF_014198205.1 Bradyrhizobium sp. SBR1B | reverse complement strand
GGCACGGTACCAAAGAGATCCTGGCCGGCACGCGCGACCTCATCCAGGGCGATCTTTCCAACATGAGCTGGAACCTGATCGCACAGATCGAGGCGGAGAGCCCGGTCGATGCGCTCGACACATTCGTCGAGCAAAACGCGGCAACGATCCGGGACAAATATCCTGCGTCCACATTCGATGTCCACGAGGTATTGCGAGCCATGGATCACGAGCCGAGGCCCCCACAGGGCGAAGCGGGTCTGATGCGGTTGCCGGTGGTGGACATGCAAGGACGGCCACTGGCCACAGAGCCCGAGACACGATACTCGGTTTTTCATCGGCTGACCTCGGGGGCGATAGAGGTGGCCGCGGTACAGCTGCCGGCAAAGCCGAGCGCCCTCATGCTGGCGCGCACGCTCACCTACAAGGGGGTGCCGTACCGCATGGACCTGTTCGGCGGCAGCAAGTTGAAAGCACCAAGACCGACCGTGTTGGAAATCGCCGCCCATGCTCCAGGCGGACCGGCAGCACCGTCTTCGGGGGGAAAGCTGCTCGCCATTCCCTATGCCGAAACCGCGCCGGGGACGTCATTCGAGAAGCTGTTGCGGGCCTGGGCCCCGTTCAAGGAAGCCTATTGGTACACTCAGCGCAGGGGGTTTGCGGCGCCACCCGCAATCAAGGATCTGGGCCCTCACGATTACGCGCTGGAGGGCGCCTTCAAGCTGTTGCTGACGCCAGACCGCCCTACCAACGAGGAGCATCCGTTCAAATTGACTGGACCGGAAGGCCCGATTGCTTTGCGACCGCATGATGGCTGTGGCTTTATCAAGGCCTCGCTCGCCGAACGTATGCTCGCTATTCGCCGGGCCGGCCCCCAGGAAGGCCCCGATCGAATGCCGGCCTATGGTGAGGGAAGGAGATCGTCCGTTCCTGCCTCGGCGTTGCAACATTATCCGCGCAGTGAGCAGGTGGCCGACGAGGCTCGCGAAAAGGCCAAGAGCTGGCTGGACAGCAGAGGAGGGGAAAGCCTGATAGGCGAGCAGCTGTTTCGCATGGTGACGGCAGGCCACATCGATGCTCCCGGTGGCGTTGCCGTCCCGTCCAGTGATGATTACCTCCATGTGCCGAAGTGCAAGAGTGAGACGTTAACGGGAACGGGGGGCGTGCTGATCGGGCGATCTCCCTATGACAAGCCTAACCTGCGCCCACTCGCCGCCGAGCGAGTCAGGTCGGCAGCTGACGGGGATCCGACTGCGGCATTCCTCGATAGATGCGTGGCCATGCAATACAGTTTCAGTGTCGCCCAGAAGTCGCAGGAGGAGCTGGCGGCCCACGACCCGAGCTTCTTTGCCAAAGGCATTCTGATCGTGGTGCCGGATGGGATGTGGCCGGCCAACTACGCGGACCGCGGGCTGGTGATGTCGGCCGAAGACGTCAAGTGCCATTCGAGCTGGACCGAGCGCAAAGACCGTGCAAACGTAGACACGCCGGTCGACTGTGTGGGTATCCTGCAGGCGACCGAAGTGTTCGCTCCGGGGTCGTTGGTTGCAGTCCCGACCGGCGAGCAGAAAAAGCTCGACGGCGACTTCGACGGGGATACCGTCGTTATCATCGGCGATCGGCCGCAGCTGTATGAGCATGTTCGCCAGTTCGATGAGAAGGAACAAGCTCGCGGAGTTCGCTCGCTCAAGCCGCCGAAGTCGTATACCCCGGCGATCGAGGGCAACAATTACCAATTCAGTCGTGCCAGCCAGATCCTCGCGGCGACGCGGAACGCGTTGGAAATTTATAGCGGCCTGCAGCGGAGCTTTCTGGCGCAATCCCATCAAGCACGGCGTTGGTTTGCTGAGCGCGCGGTTTTTGGAACTTACGAGGGGTTTCATCACGAACTTCAGCGCGACATCCGTCAATTGCTGACCAAGGAGCAGGTGAGCGCCCAGGATGTCGAGCACATGCTCGATAGAGCGAGGCCCGAGATCAAGCTTGCAGACCATGCAGTCGCCCACGAAATTGCCGAGTTGCTCGTCAACGACCTCGAGGCGTGGGCAGCGAGCACAGCTGAGCAGATGCTGCCCGAAACATCCGAAAGCGTGAGCGACACCAAACTGACTGTGAGCCC
>NZ_JACIHC010000070.1:0-2168 GCF_014198205.1 Bradyrhizobium sp. SBR1B | reverse complement strand
GACGGAAGCTCTTTCGTAGAGCCGGCTGACGAGATGGAAGAGAAGCTGGCCACCGGACTGGGCGAAGGGCAAATATCCGAGCTCGTCCAGGACGATGAAGTCCATCCGGGTTAGGTGCTCAGCAAGCCGGCCCTGTCGTCCATTGCGGGTCTCGGTCTCGAGGCGGTTGACAAGGTCGACTACGTTATAGAAGCGGCCACGGGCACCAGATCGGATGCAGCTTCTGGCGATCGCAATGGCCAGGTGGGTTTTGCCCGTGCCGGTGCCGCCGACCAGTACGACGTTGCGCTGCTGGGCGATGAAGCCGCCGCCGCCGAGAGCGTGCCGTCGAACTGGAAGTCCTCGAGGTCCTTGGCCAACGGCAGCTTGGCGATGGTCAGCTGGTACTTGATCGACCGGGCCTGCTTCTCGTTGATCTCGGCGTTGAGCAGGTCGCCAACAATGCGCTGGGGTTCATGCTGGCGCTTGACCGCTGTCGCCATGATCTCGTCGAAGGCGGCCTTCATACCGTAGAGCTTGAGTTCGCCCATCAGGTCGAAGATTTGGGTTCGTTCCATCAGATGGTCCTCCGGAGGTTGTCGTAGCGGGCACAATCAGCGATCGGCGCATGGCGAAGCGTCAGCGCGGCCGGCGTCAGGATGTTGGCTGGTGGGGCGGGTTCACGTTGCCGAGCCAGGATGTTGAGCACGACATCGGCGGAATGGACGCCATGACTGAGGGCTTCGGCACAGGCAGCTTCCACCGCCGGCAGACCGTCAGCCAGCACCGCGTTGAGGATGTCGACCATCTGCCGATTGCCATCATCGGTGCTGGCAAGCCTGCGTCGGATCCGCTCGATTGCGGCTGGTAGCACCCAGTCCTTGAAGGGAGCTCCATTGCGCAAGGCGCCGGGTTTGCGAGCGAGCACCGGCACATAATGCCAGGGATCGTAGGTCGTCTCGCCGCGTCCGAAGGATCGTGGGTGCTCCGCAATGATCCTTCCATCCTGACGGATCACGATGCGATCGGCATAGGCTTGGACCTCGACCGGGCGCCCGACGGCGCTGGCTGCGACTGAGTACTTGTTGTTGTCGAAGCGCACCAGACAGGTCTTCGAGACCGACGCCGGCACCGCGTGGAAGCCGTCGAACCGGCCGGCATAGGGAACGAGCTTGGGGCGCTCGGCTTCGAACACGTCCCAGATCGTCTGATCGGCCAGCTCCGGGTGACGATGCGCCTTGGCGTAGGCGATACACTTATCGAGCAGCCAGGCGTTTAGCTCGTCCAGGTTCTTGAACCGCAGCCGCGGCGTGAAGAAGCGCTCCCGGACCAGCCCGACCTGGTTCTCGACCTGCCCCTTCTCCCAGCCCGAAGCTGGTGTGCAGGCAACCGGATCAACCAGATAGTGGCTGCACATCTGCAGGAAGCGGCGATTGTAGCGCCGATCCTTGCCGACGAAGATCGTCTCCACGGCGGTCTTCATGTTGTCGTAGATTCCGCGGCTGCAGGTACCTTTGAACAGGGCGAACGCCCGGTCGTGGGCGTCGAACACCATCTCCTGCGTCTCGCGCGGATAGGCCCGCACGAACAGCATGCGGCTGTGGCAGAGCCGGACGTGGGCGGCCTTCACCATCACCGTGGTGCCGCTCAACAGGACCACCTCGTGGCTCCAGTCGAACTGGTAGGCTTCGCCTGGGGCAAAGCTCAGCGGGACATAGGCTGACGCTGTCGAAGCGCCACGCTCTCGGCTCCACCGCCGCGCATAGCGACGAACCGCGTCGTAGCCGCCGGCATATCCGAGGCCGCGAAGCTCTTCGAACAAGCGGATCAGCGTCAGCCGTTCGCGCGTCGCCTTGCTCTCGTTCGCCGCCAGCAACCGGTCAAGCTCGGCACTCCACGGGCCCATCTTTGGAAGCGGCTGCGTCTCTCGTTCGTACCGGAACTCCGTCGCCTCCGAACGAATGACCTTGCGGACCACCTTGCGTGATACCCCAAGCTCCCGGCAGATCGCCTTGATGGGCTGACCATGAACAAAATAGGCGCGACGGATCTTCGCAATCGTCTCCACCACCAGCATCCCAACCTCGGCTTCCATGACTTGATGGAAGCCACTGTGGACCCTTGCCCCGGGGTCCCGATTGGATGCCGATCACCCCGAAAACGGGGTCCTTATTCCATGCCGAAACACA
>NZ_JACIHC010000069.1:0-2172 GCF_014198205.1 Bradyrhizobium sp. SBR1B | reverse complement strand
CGACCCAGGCGCTGACCGAAATCCGTCCGGAATGAAATCGGAATGCCTGGCCGGCTTCGCGTCGGAATCAGTGGCCGGCTTCATCGGAATACACAAGCTGCAAAGCTGGCGCGGATCATCCACGCGGTGCTCCGAAGCGGGGAAAAATTCGCTATGACAACCGCTTAGTTGTCGTAGCGCACAGGATCAGGCGGTCGCGTTCACCCGGCGCGAACGGTTGATGAGGTCTGCGGGTGGGTGAACGAGATGGCCTGACAGTCAATCGGCGTTCTGGAAACCTGGCAAAAAAAGTGGCTATTCAGCCGACATGCTTATGAGGACCAGAACGTGCGGATCTCCATCTTGGCCGGGACTGTCTCCCGAGACCGGATACGTTGGCGTAGACTGACCAGATCACATCGTAAGAACCGCTTGCAGAGGGGCGGGCCATACGTTTTTTTGAGCAGACGGTTCTCCAGGGTCAGATCGGCGACGGCCTCCTTCAAGGCGCCGGCCTCCCGGCGGAGGTCCTTCACCTCGCCGGAGGTCGCAGCTCGTGCCGTGTCGCCGGCCAGGCGGCGCTTGCCGGCCTCGAGAAACTCCTTGGACCAGCCGTAATACATCGAGGCGGCAATGCCTTCTCGGCGACAAAGCTCGGAGATGTTCTCCTCGCCGCGCAATCCTTCCAGCACGATGCGGATCTTCTCTTCCGCCGAATACCGCCGGCGGGTCTGGCGCCGAATGTCCTTTAGCACTTGGTCTGCCGACGCTTTGCCCGGTCCGGATTTCTGTTTCATCTTCGCTCCTGGTGGCTACGATGAACCAGAAATCCTCCCTCCGCAAAATCCCCCTGCTTGTCTCACAGGCCCTGACGGCGAACAGCCCCTTATTATCGCAAGCGCAGCCAGCGTGTAGCGCGACAATCAGGATGGAAGGCGTATTGCCTCATGTACTGATGCTCCCGGGTGCGATCGGTTGCCTCATTTATTTTGCTCCTGGCCTGAGTTGAGGAGGAGGCCGGGTGCGGAGATGGCCGGGGTTTCGGAGCGCCCGGCCTCCTCCGCTGGTACCTCGCACGTCATTGGGGTGTTGTGACCTCGTACCCTGGCGGCATTTTCTCGCTAGGAGCGAACAGCAGCGCATTCGCTTGCTCGCTGCGCCAGGATTTCAGCCGACGTTGAAGGGTTCGAAGAAGCTTGTTCGGATAGGCTCCAGGATATTCCATCTGCAAGCGCGAGAGCAGTTCGCTGCCAGTCCGCCAAGGCTCAGCTTCAAACCATTTTCGTAAATCTGGCGTTGCTCGGATGAGCGGGTCGGGACGACGTCGGCCTCTTTTCGCCTTCACGAGTGGCCGATCCGTCGGTCGCATGGCTCCGTCCTTCCAGGCCGTGCGCAAGCTTGCCAGGAAGCGATCGATCGGTTGCGATGCCACAGTAGGATGGCCGATTGGTTGGGTATCAGCGAGGGCCGCGAGGCGCTCCTGCAGGTCCCGGATGTCGCGCAACAATGCGACTGGATCGAGAGCGGCATAGATTTCTTGGAGATGATGGCGGACAGCGTCAGGCGTGCGGGCGTCCGCTACCAGGCGCTGGTGTGGTGTAGCCGGCGCGCTGTATGTCTTGCGTACACGGGCACCTTCGCGCTGCTTGGCTATCAATTTGAACGAGGGTTGGAAGAAGTTCACGAACAGCCGCGCCGATCGATAGAGTTCAGCCAGCAGCTTGGCCGCTTCCAGGCCCTCGAACCGGCGATAGCCGACTATCCTGCGCACGACGGCGCCGTTCTTCTGCTCGACGAACGCCTGGTCATTTTTTCGGTAGGGCCGGCAACGCGTGAAGACGATGTTGGCCGCCTCGCAATAGGCTTTCAGCGTCTCGTTTATGAATACCGTATCATTGTCAGTATCGAAGCCGAGCAGCGCAAAAGGCAATTGTTTGCGCAATTCCGTCAGCACCGTGCTCAACAGCGTCTGTTCGCGCACGATCAGAGGAGCGCACTCCGTCCAGCCGGTAGCAATGTCGGTGAGCACGAGGGTCTGGATGAAGCTGCCGCGCGCAGATGGACCGCTATGCGCGACAAGGTCGGCCTCGACGAATCCAGGCGCCGGATCATTCCAATCTGCCGACGTCCTTATTGGAACACTGCGACGCAACGAGTGCGTCGCGTGCCGCCGACGCTTGCGACCTAATCCTT
>NZ_JACIHC010000068.1:0-2231 GCF_014198205.1 Bradyrhizobium sp. SBR1B | reverse complement strand
ATCCTATCTGCTCGAAACGTCCTGTTAGCTTTAACGCGAGAGCAGTAGGCCAGAATGTAGGTTCGACCGTCGTCCTGCGTTACGTCCAAAATAGTAACGACGCGCTCGGACGCGGCCCCATCCCCATTCACGTAGTCTATCCGGTAAGCAGGCCCAGGAACGGAGCCCAAAGGCGGAAGTGGCTCATCAGGCATTTCGCGCACATTCATGGAAGCCGTTAAAGTAAGCCCACCAGCTTCGAACGTATCACTTGACGTCTCGACCCAGCCATCTTCGGAGGCGGAGCTTCGCCGTCTCGACCAAGCGAAAAGAATTACAGCAGCGCCCAATAGCACCAGCAGACCTACAAGCTCATAGCTCACTTCCCAACTCTCCCCATTCGCTCGGTCTGCTCTTCCAGGGTGACCACTGCTCGCTTGGTTGTGAAGATACACGCGGAATACATCCAAAGGCGTTGAACTCGCAATTCCTTGCTAGCGCGGTCGTGACTTTCAGGCGCGAATTGGCTCGGCTGGGGTGCTGCGAACGCAGCGGATACCATCGGTTTAATGGTGATCTCCACCGTCACGGTAGATGGCCGCGCTATTGTTCAGCTTGCTTGAGATGGCGCTCATTTGCTTCGGAGCCTGGAACGTGATGCTCTGCTGATCTAATGCCTCTAAGGTCGCACCCGCAGTGACGCACGCCGCGAGCTCAGGTCCACAGTCCGATAAGCTGATACAGGGGCGATCACGGCCGAATGTTACGGTCGGGTAGAGACCATCGCGCCCGGCGCGTGAGAAAGTTGGACAGACCAAGAGCTTGTGTGCGCAGTGCCCCTCATTTTTGACAGGTGGACTCTTCGGTTTCGATCGCCGTACATGGCCGAACGCTGTGCAAATTAGCCGCGCGCTGCGCTCGCCAACAATTGCCTCCGGAGTTCCTAAAAATGTCTGCCGATCGGCTCGCGACGCGTCTTGCATTTTTTGTCGCTGGTTTTGGTATGGCTGCCTGGGGGCCGCTGGTGCCGTTCGCGAAAGAACGACTGGCGGTCGACGAGGGCGTTCTCGGTTTTCTGCTGCTGTGCCTAGGTTTAGGCTCGGTTCTCGCGATGCTTTTGACCGGCTTGTTGAGTGCGCGCTATGGCAGTAAACCGATCATTCTGATCGGTGGGGTCGGCCTTACACTCATCCTTCCTTGGCTGGTGGTTGCCGATACGCCTTGGGCGCTTGGGGCCGCGCTGGTCGCCTTCGGCGCCTCGCTCGGCGCGATCGATGTCGCTGCGAATATCTGTGCGGTCGAGGTGGAACGTGCAGCCAAGCGTCCGCTGATGTCCGGGTTTCACGCGCAATTCAGCATCGGCGGCTTTGCCGGTTCCGCCGCGATGAGCATATTGCTTTGGTCGAATGTTGGTGCCTTTGTATCAACCCTGATCTGCGCGAGTTTCATGGCGAGCGTCATGGTGCTGACTTGTTCGCGATTGCCCCAAAGAGCGCAGGCTCAGCGAGGGGCGTTGTTCGTCATGCCGCATGCCATTGTGGTGCTGCTGGCGATATTAGCAGCGATCACGTTTCTTATTGAGGGAGCCATACTCGACTGGAGCGCCTTGTTGCTGGTGGACCGTGGCCTTGTACCGAAAGCGCAGGGTGGAATCGGCTTCATACTGTTCTCCATTGGCATGATCGTCGGGGGCCTCGGGGGCGATTCCGTGGTGTCGCGCGTGGGCGACCGCGCGACACTGGTGGTCGGCAGTCTGATGGCCGTCGCGGGTTTTGCGCTTTTGCTGGCCGCCCCAGGCGCCCCCTTCGCGATGGCAGGTTTCCTGCTCATTGGTCTTGGTGCATCAAACCTGGTTCCCATTCTCTTCCGGAGGGCCGGCACTCAGAAGGTAATGCCTGCAGGTCCAGCGGTTGCCGCGATCACCACGGTTGGCTATGCGGGACTCCTCGTTGGACCGGGGTTCGTCGGTTTCCTCGCCAACTTCGCAGGGTTGCCGAGCGCATTTGCGATGTTGGCCGCACTCATGTGTCTGGTCACCCTGTCGGCGCGCAGCGTCACCATAGAGGCGCGGTGACATCAACGCGGCGGCGACGCGCGCAGCTCGGCGGATGGTGGCACAAGCGAGCGCCTTCCTCCACCTTCTGATTTCCGGCCGCTAGAGCTTGGAGAGACCGCGCGGCCAGTGGGGAGTAGTGTGCCAATGAGGACCGTTCGACATGCCAGCCGTTTAGGCGACTAAGAACCGATCGTCA
>NZ_JACIHC010000067.1:0-2420 GCF_014198205.1 Bradyrhizobium sp. SBR1B | reverse complement strand
AATCTCCGTCTCCTTTTGCGATACATCCAAACCAACATAAAGGGTCATCACATGCTCCTCGTTTGCACTGAGGAGAACATTCTACCTCAGCCTCGAGCGCGCGATTAGGCCATGTGGTTGACCAGATAGCCCTCCCGTTTGAGCTGCACGTGCAGGCGTCGATAGCCGAAACGGCGACGCACCTCGGCGACTGCCCTCATGCGCTGGCGAAGGCCGGCACCCGTGGCGAGTTTTACGCACCGACTTTGAGAACTGCAAATTTTTGCCCGATTTCTTCGGGGGCGCCAAAGGACTAACGATACCCCTGAACCATTTACTTCCACTCCCTTTGTCTCGGAAGGGTTCTCGCCCTTTCCAGCGACGCACATAGTAATCCTTGCCGTCGTTCGTTTTTGTATCCCGAAGGTCGGATACGCTGCTGAACCCTGGTGACGCAAACAGCAACACTACCTTTGCCGTCTTCAACGGTCCCGCGAATGCTGCGGGTAAGCATCTGAGGTCAAATTCCTGCTTCGGACTTCGGGGCGCTGAGACGAGGGAAAGCATGTGCATCGTCCGGATGAATGTGCGCGCCAATTCACGGCCAGAACTTGAAAATGTCGTTTATGCGCTGTCCTAAGAGCATTGATCGATGCGCTTTTCATTGAATGATCCGGCGACCGCGCCAACTTGCAGAGCGTTGGCATCGCAGCGGCCATTACCTGCGGACATCCATTGGCGGAAGATTCGAACGAAACGTTCGCTCGAGCGCATCATGAAGAAGACCCGGCGACGAACCCGTGTTTTCGGCGCCTTGCCCGTCGGTCAATCCTGTCTCAGTTTGGCGGTGGCCCGGCTGCGGCACATTGCGGGAACGGCGTGGTCGACCAAATGCTACATGAACATGCGGCCGCTCTATCGACCACAACTCTCTGAAAGCGGAGCCGTCGCCTGATCAAAAGTGCGAAAGATTGTGGACAGCACCGCGCCCCATCTACTCCGCATGCTTCTCAATGATGCGCCTGCGCGCGACAATGCGCCGCGTTGGGCGATAACAGGCCGAATTATTTCGAATCATGATCCGCTCCAGGTCGTGTGCCCCGGCGCGACGATGCGCGCTCCGCGCCGGGTTCGGTGGCGAACTCAGAACTGGATCTTCACTTTGAGGTCACGGTCCAGTCATTGAACTTGAAGTTCATTCCGCCTGGGGACGAGGTGATCTCGACGCCGTATTGGACGCTACCGACGTTTATGTCGCCGAAGTAGCCCTTCGACTTGATCCACTCTAGGATGCCTTTGATGTCCACTGTCCCGCTGTTGCTTTTCGAAGTGGGCACGAGCGAGATGACTTTGTGACCATTATTCCCTTCAAACACGTTCCAGGTCGTCCCGCCCACAACAACGTTAGTGTAGACCGGGATCGCCGCTCCGGAGGGATCCTGCCGATAATGATGAGAAATGGGCTTAACATTGCCGCTACCGTCCGAGTTTCCGGTGTAGTTTGTCCAGATCATGATCTCATGCTGGTTTGAGCTGTCCCAAATATCATAGGCGGTGTCCCAGGCGCCGCTTTTAGGAACGTCCTGATTGAACGTCGAGCTCAAAGTGCTGATTGCACTGAGTGGCTTTCCGATATGGACAGCCTCGTGCGGATAGCTCTTGATGCCACCAGTTCCAGGCTGGTTCGACCACACGCTCCACCGGTTCGCTCCATACACCGAAATGGTCTGAGGTCCGGCACCTCGGCCCCACACGTCGTTATTCCAGGAGTAGCCATCCCGTGAAAAGTTTCCATATGGAGCGCTCGAACTCCAAATCGGCGCCTTTGCCGGCACGGAGGGGGCAGCCGATGACGCGACGTCGTTCACAGCCTGCCTAAAATGATCATGATGCTCCTGTGAGCAGACGTACCCCCTTGGGGAATCTGGCGAGCCGGTACCGTTTATCCGATTGGAATCCATAATGCTCTCCTTGCTTTTATGGGAACGACACCTCTTGCCGGTCCACCCAGTGGGTACCCTAGGTTCGTGACCAGTTCGAGGCGTGGGCGGCATCGTCATCTAGAGACCGGCTTCGAATTCTAGGAAGGTTGGCTTTCGAGGAGCTGACTGGTGCAAGAGTGCATGGTGCGCGCCTGTCCGTTCCTTTTCCAACCCACGCATGCGGCGCAATGAGAAGGATTTCCGAGGTCATCGCGAGCCAGTCGGGATCATGATCCGGCGCAATCCTGGCGCCATCTGCATTCTGAGTGCTGCGCTTATCGTTGCGTTAGCGTCTCACGCGCCGGCAGGTTGCTTGATCATTTCGTAGTGAGCCTACAAGCTTTGGCAGGCGACGAACTCAACGATCCGGGTGACGTCGCTGTAGCTCGGAAGCAGCCGCGCCCAGTTCTGCATGCGCTGCGTCTTTTCCAGTTCGCCTTGCTCCTGCTGCGCCAGCAG
>NZ_JACIHC010000066.1:0-2655 GCF_014198205.1 Bradyrhizobium sp. SBR1B | reverse complement strand
TACAATGGCCGGCGTCCCCACTCGAGCCTTGACGGCGGCACCCCGGATCAAGCTTACTTCAACCCGCTGCCGTTCCGCGCGGCAGCCTAACTCTGACACAAGCTCCACTTATCGACGCGGAATTGCTGTTCAGACAACCGGAGCCAGCTCAGTCGGACAAAAATCGTTATCACCCGCGCCAAGCTGATGGCATTCAAGCTGATGCGGCCTCGCACACCTGGCGTCTGGCACAAATCAGTTGCCGAAGATCATCGCCGGTAGCCAGATTCGCCGACATCAAGGTCATTCTGACCCAAGCCCCCCTGATCGACTCCGTCTCCCAGACCAAGCATAGCTCGTGGCGCAATTTTCAACTGCGATGGACATGCCTTTGATCCACCAGTCTGCGGCTCCTGTTGGCATAGTCATGGAATATCGCTTCATAATGAAGGGATATTTGTTTCGGACCTCGTGAACTTCTACTTTGGCACGCGCGGAGAGGAGGAAGACGGCCAATGCGGTAGTCGCGACCGCTTCGATGCCTGTAGGAGATGGATGATGAGAGGCATTGATGGGCTTGGCAAAGCCAGCATTTCCGGTTTTCACACCCGCGAAGCTGATGGCGCGGATGATCCGGGACCGGATGTTAGCCTTGAACAAGCCGGCCAATCGTCCTGTTTTGTCGTGGAGCAGACGCGCGTTGAGCTTCAACAGGACAGCGCTCCCTCCTCTCGCAACAACCTGCGCATCATCGGGGACCTTGGCCGACCTGACTTAACCAGACTACCGCCGGACTTAATCGACCAACCGCAGGAAATTTTGGAGGCGGTGTTCAAGAAGCTCACGCCGATCGATCTGCTGAGTATGTCACAAACAAGTAGCCGACTGCGTAATGCCGCCCAGCTTTCTTCGGAGGTTCGCGAACGGTGCCAGAGAGCGATCCAGGTTCAGTTCATCTGGAATGCGTTGACGGCGCGCGGACGAAACAGCGCAGATCGCCTTGCTGGGCTGCTAGCGCCTGGCGTGCTCAAAGCACTTGCGCCGAACTTCGATTGCCTGAAGGGGGCGCAGCAGGAGGATCTCGTCGGCCTCGCCGAGGGTGTGGACGACCCCGCGCGCCGCGCCCGGGCTCTGGAGAGCCTCGGCGCGGGCGTGGTAGGGCTTGCGCCCGCGCTCCACGAGCGCCTCGTCGCCCTTGCAGAGCAGCTTGCCGAGCCCGCGCATCGCGTCCGAGCTCTGGCGGGCTTCGGCGCGGGTATGGCTGGGCTTGCGCCCGCGCTCCAAGAGCGCCTCGTCGCCCTTGCAGAGCAGATTGACGACCCCGCAGATCGCGTCTCGGCCCTGAAGGGTCTCGCCGTGGGCATGGCAGGGCTTGCGCCCGAGTTCCAGGAGCGCCTCGTCGTCCTCGCCGAGAAGTTTGACGAGCCCGAGCATCGAGTCCAGGCGCTGGAGGGTCTCGCCGTGGGAATGGCAGGGCTTGCGCCCGAGCTCGAGGAGCGCCTCGTCGTCCTCGCCGAGCGGCTTGCCTTCCCCGAGCATCGAGTCCAGGCCCTGGCAGGCTTCGGCGCGGGCATGGCCGGGGGGCTTGCGCCTGAGCTCCAGGAGCGCCTCGTCGTCCTCGCCGAGCAGTTTGACGAGCCCGAGGAGCGCGCCCAGGCTCTGGCCAACCTGGGCTGGGGCATGGCAGAGCTTGGGCCCGGGCTCCAGAAGCGCCTCGTCGTGCTCGCCGAGCAGCTTCCCGAGCTCGCGCATCGCGCCTGGGCCCTGACGGGGCTGGGCGCGGGCATGGCAGGGCTTGCGCCCGAGTTCCAGGAGCGCCTCGTCGTCCTCGCCGAGCGGCTTGATCCCGAACATCACGTCTTGGCCCTGGACGGCCTCGCCCTGGGCGTGGCCGGACTTGCGCCCGCGCTCCAGGAGCGCCTCGTCGTCCTTGCAGAGCAGCTTGCCGTGCCCGAGGATCGCGCCCGCGCTCTGGAGGGCCTCGGCGAGGGCATGGGAGGGCTTGCGCCCGAGTTCCAGGAGCGCCTCGTCGTCCTCGCCGAGCAGTTTGAGGAGCCCGAGGAGCGCGCCCAGGCTCTGGCCGGCCTGGCCGCGGGAGTGGCAGGGCTTGAGCCCGGGCTCCAACAGCGCCTCGTCGTGCTGGCCGAGCAGCTTCACGAGCCCCGGTATTGCTCCTGGGCTCTGGAGCGCCTCTGCGCGCACCTGGCAGAGTTTGAGCCCGGGCTCCAACAGCGCCTCGTCGTGCTCGCCGAGCAGCTTGACGGGCCCTGGCCCCGCCCTCGGGCGCTGGAGCACATAGGCGCGGGTGTGGGAGTGCTTCCGCCCGCGCTCCAGCGGCGCCTAGCTGCCCTTGCCGACCGCCATGCCTCGCCGAGGGATCGGGCTCGAGCCTTCGCAGCAATGTTGCCGGGGAGGTGAGACGATCCGCAGGTGCGGTTGACTGACATCCTTGCCCGCATGGTCGCTCATCTGACGCGCGAGGACACGAACGAGATCGACCACATCTGCCGCGGTGCTCCAGCGGTGCGGTTCTTCCTCGCCTGCAATGCCGTGTGATCGCCGCCATGCCAGTGGACAATCAAGTGTGTTTCGGCATGGAATAAGGACCCCGTTTTCGGGGTGATCGGCATCCAATCGGGACCCCGGGGCAAGGGTCCACAGTGGCTTCCATCAAGT
>NZ_JACIHC010000065.1:0-2725 GCF_014198205.1 Bradyrhizobium sp. SBR1B | reverse complement strand
CCAAACCAACATAAAGGGTCATCACATGCTCCTCGTTTGCACTGAGGAGAACATTCTACCTCAGCCTCGAGCGCGCGATTAGGCCATGTGGTTGATCGCAAAGCCCTCCCGCTTGAGCAGAACATGCAGGCGCCGATAGCCGAAGCGGCGGCGCTCCTGGGCGATCGCCTTCATGCGCTGGCGAACGCCGGCATCATCCGCTCGGGTCGTCCGATATCTCATGGTCATGCGGCAGCAGCCGATGGCTTTACACGCCCGCCGTTCGCTCATCCCGTGGGCATCCACGAGACGCGCGACAGCCTTCCGCTTGGCCGCGGGCGTCAAAACTTCTTTCCCAAAAGGTCCTTCAACGCCGCATTGTCCAGCATGGCGTCAGCCAGGAGCCGCTTCAGCTTCGTGTTCTCGTCCTCCAGCGTCCTCAGCCGCTTGGCCTCGGAGACGTCCATGCCGCCGTACTTGGCCTTCCATTTGTAGATGCTGGCGTCGCTCACGCCGTGCTTGCGGCATAGATCGGCGACCGACACCCCGGCCTCGTGCTCCTTCAAGATCCCGATAATCTGCTCTTCCGTAAAGCGGCTACGCTTCATGCTCTGGTCCTCGTCGTGGGCCAGAACGAACTTCAAACTGGATTAAGCCCCGGGGGCAAGGTCATCCATTGCAGAACTGAAAGCGAGGCTCGAACCGTCATGGAGGCGATCCGGAAACGTCTTGCGGAATGCGGTCTGGAGCTCCACCCGGAGAAAACCCGGATCGTCTACTGCAAGGATAATAAACGGAGAAAGGAATGCGAACACATCTCGTTCGACTTCCTTGGCTACACCTTCCAGCCGCGCAGCGCTCGCGATCGAAAGGGCGAGAAGTTCCTCAACTTCCTCCCGGCAATCAGCAACAAGGCTGCCAAAGGAATCCGACAAACCATTCGCTCATGGCGACTGGGTTCGACGCGAAACCACTGGAGTCTTGAAGAACTCGCCAAGCTGATTGATCCTGTCGTGCAAGGATGGCTGAACTATTACGGACGGTTTTACCGGACGGAATGTGTCAATGTCCTTCGTCACGTTAACGACGCGCTCGCCCGTTGGACGAGGCGGAAATACAAGCGGTTGAAAGGCCGGAAAGTCGCCTCAGTATATTGGTTGGGACGGCTCGCACAGCGCGATCCGAACCTCCTCTATTTGTGGCGAGTCGGCATTCGACCTGCGGCTGGAAGATAGAAGCCGGATGAATCGAGAGGTTCACGTCCGGTTTCGTGAGAGCCTCGGGGTGCAATTCCCCGGGGCTACTCGACCGACCGTGACACGCTTGAGGTCCTGGCTGCGTAACGCGCCGGCTTCGTGCGCCACCCGCAAGCTCTCGGCCAGCAGCAGCTCCAGCTTGTCGCCGAGCCGCTTGCGCCAGTGGCTCAAATCTGAGCGCTCGTGCGGAAATGAATGCTGGAAGAATTCTTCGCCGGTGAAGTACTGGAAATACGGGTCGTGGACCCAGCGCTCGCACACCCCCTCATCGGACAAGCCGTAAATGTGCTTGAGCAGCAGCAGCCCGATCATGAAGCGGGTCGCGATGCCCGGCCGACCGTTCTCGCTGTAGAGCGGCGCGATCTCGCCGTCGACCCAGTCCCAGTCGACCTTGCCGGCGAGCTGAACCAGCTCGTGCTTCATGTTGATGATCTGGTCCAGCCTGGCCCGGAACAGATCGCCCGATCCCTTCGCTTTGGGCTTCTTCGGTCGCATCGCCACCTCCGATGCGAGGACGCAATCATGACTGGCGATTCGATGGAATCCTCAAAACGAAATTGCAGGGTTCCGATGCCCGAAGCATCAAAACCCTGCAATCCCAAAACAGGCCACAACGAATAATGCGATCCCAGCTCAATCGCTTAGCCGCTCTTCACAGACGACAAATTATGCTCGTTTCTGCGAGCGATAAGCTCCCGGTCGGCTTCTTCCGCTACTTTGAGGCTGAGTGTGGAGAAGTTAGCAGAGCAGGGACAGCGCTCCCCCGTGTATGCGTGAGGAGTAAGCGCCGAGTCACGCTCTGCTAACTTCAATTGGCAGTGCGAACTGGGCAGGGGCAGCTTCCGGCCCAGCGCAACCGAACAGCGCCGAGTCGCGCCCGCACTGCCTGCGATCCGAGACTGATCGCCAAATCAATGGCTACGACCAGTCCTGATAGTTGCGCTAGGGCGCTTGCCGAATGATACACGCCACGGTTAGTTTCTTCCGCTGCTTGAGGCTGATCGTGGTGAAGTTAGCGGTGCGTGGTAGGGACAGCGCCTCCTCGGTTCACGTCAGGGCGCCGAGTCACGTGGCCGCTAACTTCATCGTTAGCGCGAGCCTCGGCAAGTACACCGTCTGTCGCGAAGGCGACGAGCCGCGCTCGCGTCAGGAACGCATCCCGCAACGTAAAAAGGGCTCGACGACGCGGTAAGTAAAGCGGACGCGTTGGAGGAGAATCTGTCCCCATCTCTCGTCTGAGCAGCTCGATTTCGGATAAGGTCAAGGGGGTCGCTCCCGGAGCGCGTCCATTTTTGAGCAGATAACCTCAACCTGGGATCGCCAAACGGTGGTAGAGCTGGCTCCGGAAATCTGGACAGGGCGATAAGTGGAGTTTGTGCCTGACGGCGGGCAAGCTTGTCCCGCGAATCAGGAGAGACGATGAGCAGACGAGCCCGCCGGCAGCACGCACCGGCATTCAAGGCCAAGGTGGCGTTAGCGGCGATCAAGGG
>NZ_JACIHC010000064.1:0-2911 GCF_014198205.1 Bradyrhizobium sp. SBR1B | reverse complement strand
CGACGCCCGCAACATTCCAGGTCGGCCGGACCGAATACCCGCTCAGCAAGTTTGGCAGCTGCGGTGTGTTGGCAGGTGCATTGGCCAATCCGTCGTTAATAGCCATTCATATCCCCTAGTTCGTAGTTTGAGAAAGTTTGCTTCTCGTGCACGCACTCAATTCCGAACCCCAAAGCACGAAACAGCAGGCGCGACACGAACGAGCGAGTGATGACCGTTCAGCGGAGGCTTTTTTTGGACGACATAGCGGCTGCGCGAAGGTCATTTAAGTCATCCACCGCCAAATATCGCGGTTTAAAAACAAGCTCCTCGCTCTTTCCATTGAGAAAATAAATTCGCTCATTTAAAAAAGAATTTCCTACGACCTCTCATACGACCATTGCCACTTAACCGAACAAAAGAATTGACGCCAAAGCATCCGGTGCGAACCGGTTGCACGCGACTAATCTGAAAGGTACGTCGGGTACAGCAGCATGCTGTCTTCGCGCAACTCGGTGCGTATATGCCTTCTTCAGGAGGGCTGCTTGAGGATTGAGCGTAGGTACTCGGGCCGATTAAAGCCGATGTTATCCGCCCTGACGAACCTGACCTCTGCGTGCTCTGGAAACCGGCGGCGACCTCACCCGGCAAACCGCTTTCGAGCCGCCAATGAATCCGGTCCGCACGCGTCCGGCCGCCTGTCGGGATAGGAAAGATCCGTCCAACCCATTCCACGTCGTCGGAGCACGGATCCTCATTCTCCATGCCGGCGCTTGATCGCGGCCTCAGCTGCGGCGTTTGCCTGGCAATGGCGAAGCAGACACTTCGGAGATGATAACACCCCGTCCCCCGAAAAGACTCCCGGCGACCGTCGTCCACCAGAGTATCGTCGTTGCACCGCCGACACGTTGGCGAATGCGCCGGCGACAATACGAGCCCGGATCAAGGGACCTTCATCGCCGCAACGCGAATGATCGAACTGACTGCTTTGTCGGCCTACAGCAAACAGAGCGGCGGGCGCGCCGGTACAACACAGCGTGGATCTGGTCTTGTCTTCTTCGCGCCTGCCGGACGGGTCGACCATTCAAGCGGCACCAGCCGCAGCAAACATCTAATAAATTTAATTGCGCACACATTTAATATCGGGCAAAATGGCTACAGGTCGGAATATTTTCACTCAGGCGGCCCGCATTAATTGACGGGCCAACACGGCTCAAAGGATATCCGGAATCAACAAGATGGCCGCGTTCACCGGTTTGCCAAGCCACCAGGCGGCAGATAATACCTGCGAGGACACGCGTGAGCTCAACGTCGAGTGCTGCTCAAGGAGGGCTATTGTTAGGTTTTATGAGGGCTAACCATAGCCGGTGCCTAGTTCACTGGAGCGAATGCTTACGAGGCCGCGTCCCGAAAGACCCGGACTGGATCTCGCTCCTCGGCCTGGCGAACCAAACACTGACAACGCCTGCTTTGATGCGGTTTGCTACCCGTTTCAAAGATCAGATCCCTGAGGATGTCTACTTCTACGTTGAGCAATTGTTCGAGCGCAATGTAATACGCAACGGGCGCCTAGTCGATCAGCTGGCTGAGGTGGTAGGGGCAATAAACGATCGGGGCGTTATTCCCGTATTGCTAAAGGGCGCCGCTATCCTTGCGACGGCGCCTCAAGCGGACCATGGCTTAAAGCTGATGTGTGATCTCGATATCATGGTTTCGCCCGACGAGACCGAACCGACGTTGAGAGCTCTCCTTGCCCTGGGCTACACGATCGAATATCAGCCCCCAGCGGATGCGGTAGGAAATTGGCACGTAGACCTCAAAAGAGTTTGTGACGTGGGCATGATTGATTTGCACCGAGCTCCTCCCGGGCCCGCATTTTTTTACCGCGCGTCAGGCGATGTGAAGCAACATTGCACCATCGCGCATATCGGCCGAGGATCGGTCTACATACCGTCTGCAACCTATGGGGCTCTGATCCTGGCGGTCCACGATCAGTTTCAAGATTCCGATTATTGGAGTGGCGATCTCGATCTACGGCACCTTTTGGAATTGAGAGAATTAGCTCATTCTCCCGAAGGTATCGATTGGAATCTGCTAGCGTCTTTTGCCCCGGATAAGCTTGCGAGGAACGCCCTCGAAACTCACTTGGTCGCGCTCTATTCTCTGCTCGACGTCGACGTACCTGTTCGCATGCGCAGCCGATTTATCCCTCTCCTTCAGCACTGGCGGCGGTTGGCCCAAGTAAGATTTCCGCTATTGCGTCAGGCGCTGCTACCCATCACGGCTCTCGATTACTGCAATTATCGCAATGGGCTCGGCGCATGGACTAAAGGAGAAGCGATTGTCGGCGATCGCAAATGGGCGCTCCCGAAGAGCAGTACGTTGGACTGGCTGCTGTGGCTGTCTCACGAGCGTCGGACGGGCAAGGCCTAGCTTAGAAGTTCTCCGGCAACCTCGAGCGAGGCGGACTAACGGAACAAAGCTAATCCCTGTGCGCACGCACGCCCGACTGCGGGGCAAACTGGGGAATCCCCTTGAGCGCCAGGTCCACTATCCGGCCGAACGTGTTCTTCACGCTCGCACCGTTGAGGTTGACCGCTGTCACCGGTAACGATGATTTCTGTTCGGATGCGACCGTGCAACTGAAGGTAAGGGCAGTTGTGCCGGACCCTCCAGTATACGTCGCGACTCCGCCATCGCTGAGCGTAAGGGTGGGGGTGCCGCCTGAGACCGTCACTGCCGCGCTGAAGTCAAGCGTTACAATAGAAGCAATGGCACCGTCGTCGGCTGAACGGGAGCCAACAACTCGTCTAATTGACGTCCCATTCTGCCTGAAATAGGTCCCGGTCACCATATTTGCGTTGTTCGATTGAGTAACGGTCCCGTGGTATGGGCCACCGCTGCTTCCATTGTAGTTCCCAACGTACTCCCA
>NZ_JACIHC010000063.1:0-2937 GCF_014198205.1 Bradyrhizobium sp. SBR1B | reverse complement strand
AACTCGCTACGACAAACTTGCCAGAAATTTCTTGGCTGCCGTCCACCTCGCCGCCATCGTCGCATATTGGATCAATTGAGTCTGAACCCTAAGAACCAGACCCGGTGGTCCTCAGCATAGGGTCCACTTTAAAAGCTCGCCGCAGCGCCACGACCATTCCCTATGACGCACGAGAGGTTGCGGCAATTATCATCTTCAACGGAGCACACCTATAACCACGCCAACACCTGTAGCCGTACCGATAATGGCTCCTACTCCGGCAATTATTGCCACAATGGGCCAAAACCCTCCCGCGGTCGAAGATGATTCTTCAGGCGATAGTTCGATTACACCATACGCTGACACATCCATCTTCATTTTTTTCTCCTTTCAGTGATGCCTGTCGACCGCTCTGGCGGCCGCACAAAGGGGGACTCAAGAGTCGTGCCAACTGTGGAGTGAGAACGCAAGACTCCCCAGTCTGCCTCGTTCAGCGCGGCCTAATTGCGAGCAGGCGCGACAATCTGCATCTGTCAGTGAACGCGCCCCGCTCAGCGCCTAGCTGGCAGCCACACGTGCCGCTATAGGGGCGCTCGATTGAATCGGCTCCATACGACCAAGACCGCTTCTAGAGTTGCCGTTCAAAACGCACAGGCGCGGCAGCATCCCGCGACAGCTAGGACCACATTCGCTTTCTTGGCTTCAAGAATTAGGCAAGAGGCCGCCAGCGGCGATGGATGCCGCTAGGCCCGCCAACACTGCCACAATCGTCCACAACCAACCTCCCGAAGTTGCAGATGCTTCTTGAGGAGTTAGTTCCGTTACGCCATAGGCTGACATATCGGTCTTCATCGTAGTCTCCCTTTCTGTCTGGACAGCAGCTATCAAAGACCGTGCCAACTACGTCAAAGAACGCTGTTCGACCGCATAATGGAATGCCTCGCTTCGGCCGTTTAGATAGGCGCAGCAAGCTATGACAAGATGGTGTAGCCCGCCATCGCGCCGGCCTTTCGTTCCTGGGATCTGTTTTTCTTGCCCTGTTGGGTCACTCGGATTTTGTCTGCCAATCGCCGATCGCAGTTGCCTTTTGCCCTGGAGCCGCACCAACAACAAATGAGGTCGCGTTTGCGACGAGAATGCTATGACTTTGACACGCGACGTAATGTTCGCGGTCTACGAGATTTGAGTACCCTGCGCTGGCGGCAGCAGTTCCTGACCGCCGAATTTGCGAAAGCAAGAAGCATCAATAAGGTTCGCGAGGTGAGCTACATGCTCAAGGCGATTCATGCCCAGGATATTCGTGAGTCGGCTGACGGAAGGCGCGGGCAGCGATGAGGATCTGCGCACCGCCAGGATGAGCAAGGAGGCCGATCACATCGCGCAGAGTGTCCAAGACCGGGGAATTCTATCGGCCTAAGCTTGCGACCTGAATGTCGCGTATGTTGGCCACGTTATGGTGTGAGGGCAAATGACAGCATGACGGACACCGGCGGAGCTGGGGATCGAGCAAGCCCGAAGAGCTTTAAGCGCAACAAGCGCGACCCGTTGATGAGGCCTCGATCCGCGATCTCCATCAGGGCCAGCGGCCATGGCATCGGTCGCACAAACAGGCCGTATACATGAACGCACCCAACCGGGATCCAAAGTGCTGCTGAAATCCCTTGCATCCGCGGGGCCGTCTGTACATGAAGCTTTCGATGAAGGCATTCTGCGTCGGCTTGCCAGGCGCGATGTAATGCCAGGCGACGCGGCTCTGATCCGCCCATGTCAGGATTGCGTTGCTGGTCAATTCGGTGCCGTTGTCGCTGACCACCATTTTGGGCTTGCCGCGCTCGATGATCAGCCGGTCAAGCTCCCGCGCCACCCGGGAGCCCGACAGCGAGGTGTCGGCTACCAACGACAGGCATTCGCGCGTGCACTCGTCGACCACGGTCAGAATCCGGAAGCGGCGGCCATCGGTGAGCTGATCCGAGACGAAGTCGAGTGACCAGCGGTCATTCGGCGCTATCGGCACCACCATCGGCGCCCTGGTCCCGAGCGCCCGTTTGCGGCCACCACGGCGACGGACCGCGAGCCTCTCTTCCCGATAGAGCCGGAACAGTTTCTTGTCGTCTAATCGCTGTCAACTGCCCTGGGTACCGGACCTTGTCGTCTTCGAGGTCGGAAGAATGTGCCGCCTCATCATGGCCCTCGCCAGTGGATCTCCCCATGTGATTCCCGCGGTCTGAAGCCGCCCAAGAAGTTCCGGGATAATCCAGCCAGCGTCCTTCCAGGACGATCTACAGAGATACTGGCTTAGCTAGCTAGGCTCAGCTAGCCGGCGCCGCCGCGAACTCCGTGCCATCCAACCAGATACGGTGCAGGATGATGGCGAGTTTGCGCGCCACGGCGACCTTCGCCTTTCGCGACCCGATCCGAGCCATTAATTGCTGGCCCCAACGGCGGAGTGCACTAGCTGTGTATTCCGATGAAGCCGGCCACTGATTCCGACGCGAAGCCGGCCAGGCATTCCGATTTCATTCCGGACGGATTTCGGTCAGCGCCTGGGTCGCCTTGAGGTTTGGAACGGGAGGTGGCGAAGGTCAAGCTGTCGCTGTCGTCTCGGGTTGCATTTGGCGCTGCTTTCGCATGCTGTCGCCGCTAAGCTCGATGCGGTAGGCATTGTGGACGAGGCGATCGAGGATGGCGTCGGCGATGGTTGGGTTGCCGATGAGGTCGTACCAGTGATCGATGGGGATTTGACTGGTGACGAGGGTCGAGCGGCGGGCGTATCGGTCCTCGACGATCTCGAGGAGATCGCGGCGCTGCTCGTCGCTGAGCTTCTCCGGCCCCCAATCGTCGAGTCACGTTGAGCTCAACGTGACTTGACTTATGTGCAGCCCGCAGTGATGTGGAGTTGAGGGCCAAAAGCCGGCACCGGTCCGGGTTTTGATAGCCGCCAACTCCACATAATTTGCC
>NZ_JACIHC010000062.1:0-3027 GCF_014198205.1 Bradyrhizobium sp. SBR1B | reverse complement strand
CTACAATGCTGTGCGATACGGAATGGACTATGTCGATCCCGGGGCCTCTTCCTACGAGACGCGCTACCGGACGCGAGTGGTCAACAATTTGCATCGGCGTGCCAAGGCATTACTTCGTTCTCCAGCCCTTAGAGCCGACCGTCGGCGATGCCGTTTCTTAGGAATCGTTCTCCAGCGTCAGCTCCCCGATCTTGGCGTGCAGCGTTTTCACGTCCACCGCGGGCTCGCTCGTTTTGTTGCCACCGCCAGGACCAAATACCTCGGCCGCCGCTTCCTGAAGCTGGGACTTCCACTGCGTGATCTGGTTCGGGTGCACGTCGAAATGCTCAGCCAACTGGGCCAGCGTCATCTCGCCCTTGATCGCCGCTAACGCCACCTTGGCCTTGAATGCCGGTGCGTGCTGCCGGCGGGCTCGTCTGCTCATCGTCTCTCCTGATTCGCGGGACAATCTTGCCCGCCGTCAGGCACAAACTCCACTTATCGCCCTGTCCAGTTTTCCGGAGCCAGCTCTGCCAATTCAGGGACACCAGAACCATTAGGTAATAGGGTACATAATAATTGATAACCCCTGATGGACGCTTCTATCTTATAGACGGTCCTGGCATTGGGCTCGACGCTCGTGAAGTCGTAACGCCTTACAGTTTTGAGGCCGTCTTCGCTTGGCTGCAAGATTGCCCGGAGCAGATTGAGCGGACAGTAATTGTCAACACGAAGTTATTGCCCGAGCAGTCGTGTGCTTGACGCTCGCAGCCATCATAGGCTCGTCCGTATTGTTCTCGACGGCAATCGGCTCACACGGGCCGCTTTTCGTTTCATGGATGGCCGCGCAGTCTCGTCAGCTTTTGGTCAGCCAGGGCGGATACGGAGCCCCGCAGTTAGCGGGACGTGGCAGGGACAGCGCGATGGCACCAGAACGGTCAGCGCCGAGTCACGTGCCGCTAGCTTCTATGGTAGTGCGGGCGGGGCAGGGACAGCGTCCTGTCATGCCCCAAGCCAACAGGCGCCGAGTCTCGCCCGCACTGCCTGCGATCCCTCACGGACACTCAGGGAGCGAGAGGAGATTGTCCGGTTGAATTCCGTCCACTGTTGTCTTGATGTACTTGTGTCGGCCGTCGGTCGCGACAATGACCTCGACAGTGAGGCCTGATTCTTCGACGTAGTACTCCCATTCGCGGCTTTCGATATCTCGGATAGTCTTCGCGACGGATAGCCTCTATCGCGTTCCGTCTGAATTCAGCCCGCCGACAAATTTGATTCTCTCATGTGCGTTTCGCCTGTCAGACTTGTATATGCAACGAATGCGCACGCGTTTTGCCATGCGGGGTGTCTCCCGTCTCTGCAAGCTGTCGGACCAGCTTAGAGATTGCCTGACGACGTGGGGCCGACCGGTTCTGGTAGTTGTGCCAGGGCTTTTCCTGATGAATGTATCGTACCGTCAGCTTCTTCCGCTGCTGTGAGGCTGGCTGTGTCGAAGTTGGCGGTGCGTTGCAGGGACCGCGCTCTGCCTCCAACGCTCGGGCGCCGAGTCACGTTGCCGCTAACTTCGACTACGGATGATCCAAGCAGGCGGTGATCACCAGGGGCGAGGACCCTCGGGAGCGTAAGTCAACGCACCCGCTGCCACTGGCTGATTTTGTCCGGTATGCCCAGGTTTGATGGGTCTCCGGCCGAAGGCCAAGAGCATGTCCCGTTCGCCAAGTCTTCGGCCGCGGAGGCTGGCGAAGCATACCGCCCCAATGTCTCATCACCAAGCGTGACCGTAAAATCCTCCCCAGTGGGGACGATCTGAGCCAACCCAGCGTGAGTTTTGTAGAACCATTTCACCATCTGCGACCCTTCCATGAACGTGCTGTGGTTTCACGTCCGAATGTACCTCGACGGCGCTGAGCATGCTCGCACCACCTTACATTCTCGTCCCCACCAATTCTGGTAGGCGACCCGGTTACTTGTCCGCGCCATTATCTGGTGCGCCAGGGAGAACGTGACCCTCTCAGGAGCAAGGTGGCCGGCTTTGCCGTTCCAAAGGGGAGGGCTGGCCACCGACGTTAGCGGTGCGTGGCAGGGACAGCACGGGGGCCAACGGATGTACACATTCGAGCAGCACATCATCCCACTGCGGTCGCAAGCGCTTGCGGTGCTTGCAGCCAGTCAGGCCCGTGCGGCCGATCAGTCTCTGAGCCAAGCAGATCGTCAAGTCGCGACGTTTAATGCCAGGGAGGCTCAGGCAATGGTAGACATACTCGATTGCGTGAAGCCCAATCTCGGGCCGAAGGAGGCACGGAAGATCGCTGCACGCATACGCGATCTTCTAGGGGCAGCGCGTGAGCACCAACCGGTTCGGGTGGGACCCCTGTGAGACTTTCGCCAGCGTCGCGCCCGCGCTGCTTGCCGGTGCTGGCGCAACATGCGGGGTCCGAGCCACCGGCGCGAGTAGGAGAGTGACCCGCTATCCTCTGTAGCCAATTAGTTGAGCGACCTCCACTAGAAGGTGGCCGACCATCATGCAGGCGCTTTCGGCCTTATAGACGTCGGCAGTTGTGGCGCGCTCGGGGTATCGGAACCAATACTCTTTGTGGTAGCGGCTGGGGTGTTCCACGTCCTTTGCAGCGCCGGGCCAAAGGCGCCTCACGAAGTCCATCGGTTTTTGCTAACAAATCCGCTAGGTCGTGGGACCGCTGCAGGGCAGGTTGTAATATCTTCGCCGGGTACAGAGGAATGAATGCGTTTGACATCCTCTAGCAATGCAACCGCAGCCAGCTTCTCGCGATATGAAACTCTGCGTCTTCTGTCATGAGCGCCCCTGCAGCAAAGTTCCAGGCATGATCAGCGCAGTGCTCGCTGAACCTTTTCGTCGCACGAGGCGATTATGATCCCGTCTCAGCCCAATCGTTCTATTGTTGGTGTCGTAAAGGGCCAGTGCCTGCTCAAGCGCAACAGATGCTCGGCGCGGTAGCTCCCGGTGAGCGCCTTCGCAATCGTCTCGGCACTGGAGTGGCAACTGTAGTGGCGCAAGCACGCCAACGCCTC
>NZ_JACIHC010000061.1:0-3447 GCF_014198205.1 Bradyrhizobium sp. SBR1B | reverse complement strand
CTCGACTTATGTGCAGCCCGCAGTGATGTGGAGTCGTATCGATCTCCCCGCTATTAACAGCCGTCTCGACCGTTCCTACTCAACATAACTGACAGCGGTAGCTTGGTTCTCCCAACCATCCAAAAGGGGGCAATCATGCTCGAACACCTATTCCGGAAGGTTCACGCGTTTTACTCGGGATCGCCCAATGGCGCCTTGTTGGAAGATTTCGCCACTTGGCTCATCTCGGCTGAGTACGCCCGACCCACAGCCTGCCGTCACGTGCGAGGGCTAAAGGAAGCCTTCGACCTGATGGGCTCAGCGCCGCTTGATTGGGAGGCCGGCGTTTCAGGAAGTTTTTTGTCGCAAGCATTTGCCTCCGCGTCATTGCAAGGCACCCGATGCGCCGTTGAACGGTTTCTCACCGCGAGAAGGCGGCTCGTCAGAGAACCAGCACCAGACCCGTTCTCACTGCTTCTTGAGCGCTACAGTCGACATCTATCGGAGGTGCGTGGCCTTACCAGCTCGACCCTAGAACAGCACATCGCAACGGTGAAGAGCATGCTCGCGCACGCTTTGCCAGCTGACGCCCCGTTGCATGCGTTATCTGCCGCTGCAGTCGAGCGGTTCGTGATGACCGAAGCGCGGCGGATTAAACGACAGACCCTCCAGCATGTTGTTGCTCGCCTTCGTGCTTTTCTTCGGTTTTGCTTCGACCAGGGCGAGATCCAGCAGCGGCTCGACGTAATTGACGCGCCGCGCGCCTACCGAGGTGAACTGCCGCCTCGGGCCCTGGCATGGCCGCTTGTCCAGCGGCTGCTGCGTTCCATCGACCGATCGAGCCGGCTTGGTTGGCGCGACTATGCGATCCTCCATTTGATGGCGCACTACGGCCTGCGGCCCTCGGAGATCGTCGCGCTGACGCTTGCCTCCATCGATTGGGAGAGCAGGACGCTCCGTGTCAACCAGCGCAAGACCAGATCAGATCTGATCCTTCCTCTGGCCGAACAAACCATACGTATTCTCAGACACTATCTGCGCCGCGGCCGGTCCGGCGGGACGCGCCCTGAACTGTTCCTCCGCGCAAGCGCCCCGGTGGGTCCTCTCACGCACTACACGATAGCCGATCTCTACCAAAAACGTGCGCGTCAGAGCGGTCTGCCACTGCAGGGTACATCCTCCTATTGCCTGCGCCATTCATTTGCGATGCGTCTGCTCGACCGCGGCGTCGGCGTGAAGGTAATTGGTGATCTGATGGGTCATCGTACCTTGGAGAGCACCTGTGTCTATCTCCGGCTGCAGACCGGAGCCCTCCGCGAGGTCGCGCTTCCTCTCCCGACGGCGACCATCAGCATTGAGGAGGACGCCGCATGAGTACGACATTACCGGGCAGCGCGTTCAACCAGGTGGTCGACCGTTATTTGCGGAGGCAACGTTCACTCGGGCGCGCCTATGTTCATGAGGAGCGCGTATTCGACGCTCTGCGTCTATTTCTTGAGAAGACCAGCTCTACCGACCTCGATCAAGCGCGCTTCGAGGCATGGTGCGCATCACAATCTCATCTCTCTGTAAACACGCGGCGCAACCGCCAGCGTATCGTGCGCAACTTCTGCCTCTATCGTCGGCGGACCGAGCCAACTTGCTTCGTTCCGGATATCAACCGCCTCCCACGTCGGTGTCCGCATGCACCGCCGGTCATCTTTGGAGCGGCCGACGTTGCCAAGATGTTGGCTGCAGCCGATCGTTTGGCGCCGACCTCGACGTCACCGCTCAGGCCAGCCGTGATGCGGCTTGCCGTGGTCCTGCTCTATACGGCAGGGCTCCGTCGGGGCGAACTGCTGCGCCTTACACTGGCCGATGTCGATCCGCGCCACGGCATTTTGCACATTCGGGTGTCGAAGTTCCACAAGTCGCGGATCGTCCCGTTGTCGCCGGACGCAGCTCGGGAGCTGAGGTCGTACCTCCGGAAGCGGCTTCGGCCACCTCTGAGCTGCTCATCGGATTCCCCTTTGCTTTGCAACAGCAAGGGGCGGGTGCGCGGCTACACGGGTACTGGCATCCGGCAAGGAGTCCAAGCTCTGTTCCGAGCAGCCAACGTTTGCGGCACCGACGGACGAACCCCGCGGGTTCATGATTTTCGTCACAGCTTCGCGGTCGGGTCGCTGTTGCGATGGTACCAGCAAGGTGCGGATGTCCAATCCAATCTGCCGAAGCTTGCGATGTATATGGGGCACGTCTCGATTGTTTCGACTGCCTATTACCTGCGCTGGATTCCGCAACTCGCTGCTGCGGCCAGCGATCGGCTCGAGACGCATTTCGGCCACCTCATCACCGGAGGTGCCGCATGAGATCCCAAAGACCTAACGACCTCGGCAAGGGCATCGAGCGGTTCTTCCGCGAGTATCTTCCGACTCTCCGGGGCACCAGCCAACACACCATACGCAACTACCGGGATGCCATCGTGCTGTTCTTGCGTTTTGCTTCGTCGCAAACAGCCAAGGCTATTGAGGATCTCGACCTCGTCGATTTCACAGCGAAGCAGGTCCAGGACTTCCTGGCTTTTCTGGAGGCCGAGCGTCACAATGGCGTCGCCACCCGCAATGCGCGGCTGGCGGCACTGCATACGTTTGCTCGCTTTCTCGCAACCGAACAGCCCGCCTATCTAGCCGAGCTGCAGCGTGTGCTAGGTGTACCGTTCAAACGCGGCGCGCGTAGCAAGCCGATCGAATACCTTGAGCCGCAGGAAGTCGAGGCGTTGCTCAAATCGATCGATCGCTCCACACCGGGGGGCAAGCGCGACTATGCGTTATTCGCGCTAATGCTCAACACTGGTGCCCGCGTTCAGGAGATACTCGATCTGCGGCTGTGCGACATCCGCACCGATCCTCCTCATCAAGTCCGACTGCACGGCAAGGGTGGCAAAACTCGATTATGTCCAATTTGGCCGCAAACCGCACAGCTTCTCCAAGAGCTCTCGAACAATGTCGCTCATTCAGGGGGCAGCGAATCTCCGCTGTTCGTGAACCGCCAGGGCAACAAGTTGACCCGCTTTGGCGTTCGTTACCTGCTCAAGAGGCACATCGGAGTCGGAGCCAGGGCAACCCGCACGCTGCAGGAGAAGCGGATCCATCCTCATTCCTTGCGACATACGACCGCCATCTTTCTCCTGAAGGCGGGCGTCGACTTCGCGACCATCAGTCAATGGCTCGGACATTCGTCGCTGAACACAACCATGACCTATGCAAGGGCGGACATCGATCTCAAACGTCAGGCGCTTATGCAGGTGTTCCCTGAGATCCTCGCACCGCCTCGTGCCGGGCACGTCTCTTCTGCGACGATCAACATCGTTGATTGGCTGAAGAGATTATGACCTACAGGCAAATTATGTGGAGTTGGCGGCTATCAAAACCCGGACCGGTGCCGGCTTTTGGCCCTCAACTCCACATCACTGCGGGCTGCACATAAGTC
>NZ_JACIHC010000060.1:0-3918 GCF_014198205.1 Bradyrhizobium sp. SBR1B | reverse complement strand
TAAGCTGATACAGGGGCGATCACGGCCGAATGTTACGGTCGGGTAGAGACCATCGCGCCCGGCGCGTGAGAAAGTTGGACAGACCAAGAGCTTGTCCCCCGCCAGAGACGCCCGAGGGCGAGCTCCTTAAGGCTGCTTATGGGGAGTATGTCACGATCATGGGACAAGCCCGTGAAGTGGTGGACGCGCTTCTTCCTGAAATTCGTAAGCCTATCGACGTCGTTGGAACGCCGTGGACGGAATGGCGTGAGAACCTTCAAGCTTTTCGCGATGCTTATACTGCTGCTGTAAGCCGGTCGTCGACCCATCGCGAGCGTATGGAGCAGCTTCACATAATCGAAACAAGGCTGTCAGCGTTCCATAAGGAGACGGCGCGGCTTCAGGAAGAGCTGAGAACCCTCAATACGGCAGGCGACATTTACAACGCTGAACGCCAAGGTTGGTACGATCTCAAAGCCGAACGGGACAACCTCTTCGACGGTCAATGTCAGAAGCTGACTGAAAATGCTAATGGAGCGATCCGAGCGCACATTAAGCGCTTTGCCGACGCGAGTGATCTTGTAGAGCGGCTACGCGACTCTTTATCGGGCGCGAACGTCCGAAGGGAAAAGCTTGAGGCTTTGGGATCTTCTATCGTCGAGGCCGAAAATGCGCAGGATCGGTCGGGGCACGTCTTATTCGAACTCGAGCAGCTCGCCGCGTTCGATCCCAAGCAAGAGGGCGCGGACCGTAGGCCGGACACTCCCTCGCTTTTGGCCGCCGGCATGACGGCGACCGATCTCGACCGCATTGCGCGTAAACTCCAGTCGGACGATTGGCTCGCGCTCTCATTGATAGACGTGAAAAGCGAGCCCGTATTCGAATATCGGGCGCGCGAGAATGATTACATACCCTTTAGCAATGCCTCTGCCGGTCAGCAGGCGACCGCGCTGCTAAAGACCCTGCTGAATCAGGTTGGCCCTCCGCTTCTAGTCGATCAGCCGGAAGAGGACCTGGACAATCCCGTTATGCAGGAGATTGTCGAACAGCTTTGGAACGCCAAGCAAAAGCGTCAGATCATCTTCGTGAGTCACAATGCGAACCTCGTTGTGAATGGCGACGCCGAATTGGTCGCGTGGTGCGACTATCGGAAAGCAGGTGACCAGTCGGGCGGCAAAATAGCTGGCGAGGGTGCAATCGACGTGCCTGAGGTCCGTGAGGCCATCAAACGCATTATACGAGGCGAGGCTGAGGCAGTTTTGAAAGGGATTTCCAAGGCTAACATTGCGACGAAGGGAAATGCGAGCACCGCCTCCACTCTCGAAGAAATGGGCGAATGACATGACTAAACGAAAGCTTTCCGATTTTGAAAAAGTTCGGACGCGCGCTGATTATCTGGCCAAGCGGGGCAAGCAATTTTCGCCGGTAGACATAAAGGATGTACAGGTCGAGGATTGGACGGACGAAAACGGCAAACCCGTCATAATCGTCCAAACTTGATTGGCATGCGAACCAGTGCCTCTTCAACCTGCTGGGACGCCGGGAGGTCGGCCTTGTTGCACTCTCACAAACGGCTCAATTGAGGAGGCGCCTACATGACTGCGTGTTCCAGCCGATCGTGATCACGGATTCCAGGCCATCGTGATCACCCATTCCAGAGCATCGTGATCACCGTTTCCAGCGGATCGTGATCGGTATTTCCAGCGATCGCGATCGGGGCAATTAGGAGGCGCGCGCCACTGACAGTCTGCAACCCGGGTAGCTTGGTCTTTTGCCTAACCGCAGAGGATCGAGATGCCGACCGAGAGACTGTCCATGCGCCACATTCGCGAAGTTCTACGCCTGCACTACAGCGTCGGCATGTCGCAACGCGCCGTTGCCCGCAGCCTCGGTCTGGCCCAGGGCACGGTCAGCAAATACGTCAACCGAGCCCGCCGCGCCGGCCTGACCTGGCCGTTGCCAACGGAGCTGGATGACGACGTCCAGCTCGAGAACCGCCTGTTTCCTCCACCTTCCGATCGGCCCAGCGACGAGCGACCGCATCCCGACTGGGCCCTCGTACATCGCGAGCTGCGGCGCCCGAACGTCACGCTGATGCTGTTGTGGGAGGAGTATTGCGACGCCAATTCCGACAGCTTCAGCTATGCGTGGTTCTGCGAACGCTACAGGGAATGGGCCGGCCGTCTCAAGCCAACCCTGCGCCAGGTTCACGTCGCCGGCGAGAAGCTGTTCGTCGACTATTCTGGCCATACCATGGAGGTGGTTGACGGGCTCACCGGTGAGGTGCTCAGCGCGCAGATCTTCGTCGCCGTGCTCGGCGCCTCGAACTACACCTATGCCGAGGCCAGCCTCAGCCAGAGCCTGCCGGACTGGATCGCCTCCCACGTCCGGGCCTTTGCCTATTTCGCCGGCGTGGCCCGGCAGACGGTGAGCGACAATCTGAAGGCCGGCATCACCAGGGCCTGCTTTCACGAACCGATGGTCAACCGGACCTATGCTGATCTCGCCCGCCATTACCGCACCGCCATTGTTCCGGCACGGCCATATCGGCCGCGCGACAAAGCCAAGGTCGAAGTCGGGGTCCAGATCGTCGGACGATGGATTCTGGCACGCTTGCGCAACCGCCGCTTCTTCTCGCTCGCCGCCCTCAACGAGGCGATCCACGGGCTCCTTGTCGAGTTGAACGACCGACCCCTCAGGAGCTGGGGGCGAAGTCGACGCGACCTGTTCGAAGAGCTCGATCGTCCGGCGCTTACTGCCTTGCCGGATGAACCGTACCAGTATGCCGAGTGGAAGCGCTGCCGGGTCAACCTCGATTATCACATCGAGATCGCCAAGCATTACTACAGCGTCCCTCACAACCTCGTGCGTCAAGAGGTCGAGACCCGCGTCACCCAAAAGACCGTCGAGGTCTTCCTGCGCGGCAAGCGGGTGGCGTCGCATCTGCGCAGCACCCTGCCGCATCGCCCGACGACGATTGCCGAGCATATGCCGAGCTCGCATCGCCGTTATCGCGACTGGACCCATGAGCGTATTCGTTCCGAAGCCGCCAAGGTCGGCCCCGACGTCGACACTCTGATCGACGTCATCCTAAGGTCGCGACCGCATCCGGAACAGGGCTTCCGCTCCGCCATCGGTATTCTCGGGCTGGTCAAGCGCTATGGCCAGGAACGCGTCGACGCCGCTTGCGCCCGTGCCCTTCTGCTCAACGCCCGTTCGTACAAATCGGTCGCTGCCATCCTCAAGAACGGCACCGACAGGACCGCTCCGCCCGCCGACGAGACGCCCATTCTCTTCCACGCCAACATCCGCGGCCGCAGTTACTACAATTGATCAGGAGATCAGCATGCTCGTTCACCCTACCGTCGATCGCTTGCGCGCCCTCGGCCTCGCCACCATGGCCGATGGCCTCACTGAACTGCAGAACAATCCCGAGGCAGCCGGGATGCCGCACGCCGATTGGCTCGGCCTCCTCGTCGATCGCGAGGTCACCGCCCGTGACAACCGTCGCATCACGCGTCGCTTGACCAGCGCCAAGCTCCGTCAAGCCGCCACCATCGAGAACGTCGACTATCGTACCGCCCGTGGTCTCGATCGTTCGCTCTTCCAGAGCCTCGGCACCTGCCAATGGATCCGCGATGCCAACCACCTGGTCATCGTCGGCCCAACCGGCACCGGCAAGTCCTGGCTTGCCTGTGCGCTCGGCAACAAGGCCTGCCGCGACGGCTTTTCCGTCCTCTACAAGCGGGCATCACGCCTGTTCGCTGATCTCGCCCAGGCGCGCGGCGAAGGCCGTCTGGCGCGCCTGATCACCGCGCTCGAGCGCGTCAATCTCCTAATTCTTGACTTATGTGCAGCCCGCAGTGATGTGGAGTTGAGGGCCAAAAGCCGGCACCGGTCCGGGTTTTGATAGCCGCCAACTCCACATAATTTGCCTGT
>NZ_JACIHC010000059.1:0-4544 GCF_014198205.1 Bradyrhizobium sp. SBR1B | reverse complement strand
TCATCGGCACCAAATTCCGAAATGGGCGATGTGCCGCGCTCGTCAATGCGCATCATAATCCTTCTCCAATGTAGCAGAAACTGTGCAGGCTGCCCTCACGAGCGCGATAGCCACGTGCCGGCTCGACCACTTGTCCTCGTCTTGGCTGACAGAGCTGGCTGAATGGGCGCCGGATTAGCAACGGCTGAGCGCATGATTTCGTCAATTGGATGACCCTTAGTGTCCGACCGAAAAATAAGTTGAGTGATATCAGCGAGTTCTGATTCCATTGGTTTTGCGAAGCATCAAAGGGATCGAGAATGTGGACTGATATCACCCGGGCACAGTTTGCCCGAGAGGAGCTGCGTTTGCCAAGCGACTTGACGGATGCGGAATGGGGCGTGCTGGAGAGGTTGCTTCCTGTGCGGGCCAAGCGCGGGCGGCGCCCGAAATGGAGCTATCGTGACATCGTCGAGGCGGTGCTCTATCTGTTGCGCGGCGGGTTGCCGTGGCGCATGCTGCCGCCCACTCTGTTCCCACCAATGACCACGGTGCAGTACTATTTCTACCAATGGCGCGACAGCGGATTGTGGCAATCGATCAACCACGCACTCCTGATGTTGGCGCGCGAGGCGATCGGCCGGGAAAGCAGAACATAGTACAATAGGTACAACTTGACGCGAGGTCCGATTCAAGCCCCTCCGATCTGTATCGCGCGGATGTGTTGAGGCTGTTGAGCGATCGCACTAGGCGGCCGAGCAAGTGAGCCCTCATCGACCAACGTCCGCGTCAGTGATGGCGAAAGGTCGAAAAGATGGATGGATGTCAATCGGCCCTTTAGCTGCGGGCTGTTTTCAAGCTGCCATTCTTTCTCTCCCGTGGCACGCTGGTGGCGATTGCTCCCTCGGAGCCGGGTCGGGGTTGCGGAGACGGAGTGATCGCGGTTCGGCGAGACGATCGCCTAGCGTGACTGGATAATCGATGCGTCCTACTATGGCCCAATACTCGTCAATGCTCCGCTGTACACAAACGTTAGCGGCTGATCAATTGAGGTATTGGTCACAACAGGCCGGAACGTCAAGGCGCGGCCACCGTGTTGGTCTGCAATCTTGCCTCGCCCAACCGTCCGACAAACTCCATTTGCGCTCGGTTACCGAGATCGCGACGTGCACCACGAAGCGCGGACACTTTGAACAGCCATGCGGCTTTATCATCGTCGACGCTCGAGGCATCGACAGCGAACGTCATTTTGACAACACTTTCTTGCCCGCCTCGAACGCTTCCTGATCTTTCGGGTCGGCAAGCTCAAACCAAGAGCCGGGTGCATACGTGGCGATAAGCGTTGCAAAGAACGATTGTGCCTCCCAATCTTGCCCTTCGCGCTTCTCCAAAATGATGACTCCGTCACGGGTGAAAGAACTAGGTCCGGGAACATTGCAGTCGACCGAAAGTTCGACCCGCCACAGCCCGCCCTTCGTGGCTTGCTGCTCATCTATTGTCGGCGAGTAATGCATTCCAATCGGCTCGCCGATAGTGCAGCGGCCACGCCGAAGGATCGCCCAATTTGCCCTGCGCGGTGGTTACGAAGTTGAAGTTGGCGGGATTATGCAGAAAGCGACGGTTCACGCTACTTTCGTCGTTTGTGACTTCGTCCGCAATGAGCGAGAGCGCGAACGCCTGCCAGCCTAGTTCCATCGGCTTTGCATAAGGTGCCACAATTTTCGTTGCGCCATCGGGCGCCACCTCCCACGTGACCGTGTACTCTTCCTTTGCTTGATGGGCCCGATGTTTAGCCCACGAAAAGATAACTCGCTCGCCCGAGTGGGTCTTTTGACCAACCTCCCATCCCCGGGGGATGAAGTGTGCTACCTTCGAGACCTTGGAAAAGATTTGCTCCGCTCTCTCACCATCCTGCGCTCGCCAGGTTGATTTGACCTTGTCGATAAGCGGATTGTCGCTCGTACGAACACCATCGCTCTTACCGGCCAGCCCACCCGGCAAAATGAACCATACGCCAAGGCCGACACAGAGGCCAAGACCGAGGCAAAACCAAAGCACGCGCCGATCGATCATTTTCGCTTCCCCGAGCAGGTGGTTCCCTATATCCGTTGTTGTTCGGGGTCGGCGGCGACTTATGGAGCATGGCGACAATTCCTACGAGACCGGGTCGGGATTCAGTTCGGGATTGGAATCCGGAGGGAAAAGCGCGCCGTCGGCCCTATTTCACGCGTGGCCGATTGTTTAACTTACCGCAGGCCGATGGACGTGTTTCAAACGATCCAATATCTTTGAGCCTTCGCTGAACGATTTCGACCAAGATTGCTCCGCAAAATCCAGGTGGCACTTCAGTAGCTCAGACGGGGTTTTCGAGTCGGCAAGAGCTCTCAGAAAAGCAGCCTGGTCGTGCAGAGAGGAAGCAACCAATTTTAATGTGTCATTCAGTGACGCGGCGAAGAAGTGTCTTGTCGCTTCAAGTGATTTTTGCCATTCCGTAAACGTAAATGAAACGCGCGATGCGGCTGCGGCCTTTTCTCCAAGATGATCAGTCGCGCCGCCTGCTCCAGGGGGTGACGCCTCGGCCAGTTCGGTCCCACGTGTTCGCCGTTCGCGTTTCTCGTCTTCGTGTATAGTCGCGGTCATCCGATATCTCCCGGAAAGGATTTCTACGTGCTGAGTGGCTCGCCGCTCAGTTTCAATCAGCAAGCTTCAGAGGGTACCACCACCTTCAACATGTCATACCTGCCTTATCTGGTAGCGCTCGATCGGGAGAGAGAATCAGACATCCATTAGAGCCGCCCCGCTCAAGGAGCAGCGTGAAGTTCACTCAACGATCTTGGATGCATTGAAGGATATGATCAGGCCATGTGTAGGGTGAACTTGGCTACTTGATCCGTGCATAGGCGACCAACGCGACCAGTGAGCTGGCTGCGGTTGTCTGAACAGCAATTCCGCGTCGATAAGTGGAGCTTGTGCCAGAGTTAGGCTGCCGCGCGGAACGGCAGCGGGTTGAAGTAAGCTTGATCCGGGGTGCCGCCGTCAAGGCTCGAGTGGGGACGCCGGCCATTGTAAAAGACGAGGTATCGGCCGATCGAGGCGCGGGCGTCGGGCACGGTATCGTAGGCGCGCAGATAGACCTCTTCGTATTTGATGCTGCGCCACAGCCGCTCGACGAACACGTTGTCGCGCCATGCGCCCCGGCCGTCCATGCTGATGGCGATGCGATGACTGGCGAGCACGCCGGTGAACGCGGCGCCCGTGAACTGCGAGCCCTGGTCGGTGTTGAAGATGTCCGGCTTGCCGTGGCGAGCGAGAGCATCCTCCAGCGTCTCGACGCAGAACGCGGCTTCCATCGTGATCGAGACGCGCCACGACGGCACCCGGCGGCTGAACCAGTCGAGCACCACCGCGAGATAGACGAAGCCGCGCGCCATCGGGAATGGAGTAAGAAGCGCATAAGCGCTTCTCCTCCCCGAACCGCACGGGCACCTTTCAGCGCATACGGCTCTCCGTTCAGGTCTGGCCATGGCCATTGCGACATCCTGATATTGCGAGGTGATGGTCTTCCTCGGCTCCTCCCTGAAGATGTAGGGATTTGCTTGCGGGCTTCTCCATCGGAACTGCCCCTTTGGACTGGATACCAATCGGTGCATTGCTTTCCCGACACGATGGCCTCGTTCACTGACCCCGTGGACAAGCCAGGTCTTGGCCTGCCCAGCGACTGGCGCTCGATACCAGCTCCGCATCAGTGGTTTGATGCGGCTCCGGTACTTTCTCGCCAGCCAATGCGCCATTTTCCAGAACACGACATGATCGATGTGCCGGAATGTGGTCGCAGTGAAGTCCGTGTACTTGTAGAAGGCCGCCCAGCCCCGCATTTGGCGGTTCAGGCGGTCCACCATGTCGACCTTAGCAAGATCATGATCACCAGAGAGGACCTTTGACAATCTATGCGCGAATGCCTTGGCCTTCTCCTTGGGTATGGTCGTGACCACCGCCATCCGTCCGCTTGATCCCCGCTTGCGAATGATCCGGTGCCCCAGAAAGACGAAGCCGTCATTGACGTGGGTGATATGGGTTTTCTCCATATTCAACGTCAACTTCAGCTTACCTTCCAGAAAGGCACGGCACTCCTCGCGAACGGCCTCGGCATGAACCTTCGTCCCCTTGACGATGACGACAAGTCATCGGCAAAGCGGCAATAGGCTACAGCAGGTTTCCACTCGCGGTTCTCTCGAACCGTGATCGGACGGCCCTGTTGAATGCCGAAGTTCCACGCCCAGCGATCCTTTCTCGCTTTCTTGTTTAGGTATTTCGCCTCCAGCCAACAATCAAATTCATGAAGCATGATGTTGGATAGGAGCGGCGACAGAACGCCGCCTTGCGGAACGCCTTCACTGGCTGCGAAGAACAAGCCTCGGTCAACGTGACCGGCTTTGAGGATTCGCCAGAGCAGATCAATGAAGCGCAGGTCCCTAGGGTTCAGACTCAATTGATCCAATATGCGACGATGGCGGCGAGGTGGACGGCGGCCAAGAAATTTCTGGCAAGTTTGTCGTAGCGAGTTG
>NZ_JACIHC010000058.1:0-5501 GCF_014198205.1 Bradyrhizobium sp. SBR1B | reverse complement strand
CCCCTCGACGGTGACAGCCAGCTCTCACTTTTGACGAAGTTATTTCTTTTGGCAGGGGGTGCGTTCATGGATAGCGTAGAGCGGTGCTTCGCCGCAGTGACGGCAATCGGTTTTATTGTGACCGTCGTCGGGATGATATTTCTTCAAACGATCTAAGTTCTGGTTCCGCGCGAATGCAGGCCAGCGCCGCGACCGGGCTTTGGGCTGTAGGTCAGCCGCGCTGCGCTGAAGATCGCTTGGGGCTAAATCTTCAACAGCAGTCCCAACGTTGGCGCCATCCGCCTCACCGATCCGGCGTGGCCGCCTCAGTTGGCCCCCCTTGATCTATCTCAAGCGGCGCATTGCGCCACGCCAGATCGTCGGGCCATGGCCGCGCCCGATAAACAGACTGAGGGCAAGGAAGCCAAGCCGTCACGGCTGGATGACGCACGTCGCCTTATTGAGGAGTACGTAGAAGACCTCCGCGAGATCATTCGGAAACTCCGCCGCAAGATGAATTAAGTCCGTCTCAGTTGGCGGCCTCTTTCATTTCAGAATACCTTGCTTCCGCTGTTGGCCCGAAGCGACAAACTCGGTCGGGCGCTTTGATGTCGGCAATGAGGGTAAGCCGGACGCGGGTTTGATCGCGCAGAACCGGCGCGATTGACCCATTACGGGCCCTTCAACGGACCGATCAAGATCGCGGACGTTCGGTGGCACCAACTATTCCTTCACGACACCAGGTGTTGTAGCTTCCAAAACTTACAGCCATTACGGGATGCAAACCGGAGCATCGGGTAATGCCACAATTCGAGATAAATGTCTGCTTCTCCACGCCGGGCAAGTCGTGGCACGAAGATACATCTCGTGCGGTAACTGTCGTGGCATCTGCACCTAACGGGGTCGAGGCAGTCATCACGGTGCTTAGGGACATCCAATACGATCACCAGGCGGAATTGGTTCACTTCATCCATGTTGGTCTCGCAAGGGAAAGCGCAACTAAGGATGAGCGGCGCGGGTGACCAACGACGGGAATGAGGACGCGGGTGTCCGCTTGTGGCCCTGAGCCGAACAACGCACCAGCCGAATTCCATGTCGGCTGTCCGCAGAAGACCAGACACTGCCACGTCCACCGCGCCCTCCCGGCCTCAGTCGAAAGCTCAACTGACGAGTTGTCTCGGCAACACCATCACGACGTTGATCTCCCGCTCCAATGTCTTTGAGGCAATGATCGATATGTGCAGCGCGAATTCATCCTCGATCTTCGCGGCGGTGTCCTCGTCCTTGGCGTAGACGAACAGGATGTCCCCATCGACTTCATCGAACCGCACGCCACGCACCGAACCCATTTTGGTATTTGATTTTGTCTCCGACGAACGTGATTGTTCGGTGAGAGCTGTCGGCCCATCGATAGCTACTAAATTTCTCGTCGAGCCAGCCGTCGGTCCATTGGAAATCATTCTTCGCTAATCGCTCTATATAACGCCGACAGTACACAGCGGCATAGGACCGCATTTTTTCGCCGACGCACTTCAGCTCTGTCGAGCATCATTGGTCTTCTTGCCGCTTGAGCGCTTCTTCTTGCAGCTTTCGATCCTCTTCCTGCTTGTTGTGCTCTAGGCGCAGACGTTCGGCTTCCTGTGCGGCCCGGCGTTGGCCGATCGCCCCCAAGGCACCTTCGAGCGCAATTATCTGCTGTCGGGCGGCCTTCCAATCGTCGATATTGGTGTAGCCATGCGACAGGGCATCCTGCTTAGCGCTGCGATCGACGGCGCCTCTATTATATTCGCATGAAGCGAGAGCGATGACGAAGCCGCCAGCCGCTAAAATCTTGCCAAACGACTTTCTGTTCGGGACGCGGTAGAAAGCCAAGCCAGCTAACATTCCCAACAACGCGATAATGAATGAACTTGTCGCAATTGCTTCGTACAAGGGTGCGCCCCGATGCCCGGCGAACAGGAATTTGCGGCGCCAGAATTCGCCGCAATTAATGTTAAATCAGACATTAAATTAAGAATTAAATCGGCAGTTTTATTGGGCGCGGTATTGCACTGCGAAGCCCGTTAATCGATTTTCGACATCGCGCAGCCCAAGGCCCATTCAGAACTTTGGCGAATTTTGCGGCACACAATTGGGACAGCGCGGTTTTCGGTACTAAAGCACCGTAGTCGCCCGGACTTCGATACGTGCACTGTTCAAAGTAGAACTACGCACGCCGGGGCTGGCATTTCTATCCCGAACAAGATTGTAACCGGCAGGGGCTACCGCGAGGTGGCCCCTTTCGGTTCTGACGGTCGCGGAGGAATTGGGACGCCGCGAATTCTAAAGGTTGCGCTTGAATCGACGGGGCGACTGGGCTTCGATAGACGCGTTCTTGCACGCAATCTTTTTTCCTCGCTAGTCGGCCAAATTTCATGAAGACCTTTCTGCTGGCGCTCGGCGGCTGGCTGCTGCTGAATATCCTCTACGTCGTGATCGTTATGCCGCCGCGGCGAAACAACCCATCATCCCCGCTCAATCGAGTAATCAATTCACTTCGCCGCCTCGTTCGAGGACGGCGGCACCCACCTTCCTGAGAGGAGTGAAGGCAAGTGAACGTCGCCTTTTGGCCGATTTTGTTGCAAAAGTCAGTTGAGACGAGCCGGCAAGCGTGATTCCGTTGTGTTGACGCGAATCGCGACGAGGTCGATCCATGATGGGCCGTCTGAAGAGTGACCAAGGTCAACTGTTCTACGAGTTTCATCTCAGCGACGCGGTTCCCGAAGATCATCTGGTGCGGAAGATCGACACTGCGCTCGATCTGTCTTGGCTTCGCAGCGAACTAGCTCCGCATTATTCGTCCATGGGTCGCCCGTCGATCGATCCGGAGTTGATGATCCGAATGCTGATCGTGGGGTATGTCTTCGCGATCCGCTCGGAGCGGCTGCTCTGCCGTGAAGTGCAGGTGAACCTCGCCTATCGGTGGTTCTGCAAGCTCGGTATCGAGGATGCCATCCCGGATCATTCGGCCTTCTCGCGGGCCCGCAATGAGCGCTTCCGCGAGGGAGATGTCGTTCGTCGGGTGTTCGAACATATCGTCGAGGCGTGCGTTGTGGCCGGTCTGGTTGGCGGCGAAGGTTTTGCGGTAGACGCGAGCCTGATCCAGGCAGATGCCAACAAGCAGCGCTCGATCGCGGGTCAGGATTGGCGCAGGGATCGCGATCCGGCGAGGTCAAGCCGCGCGGTGAAGGAGTATCTGGCAACCCTCGACGATACGGCGTGGGGTGCGGCCAGTGACGTTGTCCCGAAGTTCATCTCGCCGTCCGATCCCGCGGCCCAGTGGACCGGAGCTCACAAGGGACCAGCATTCTTCGCTTACTCCGACAATTATCTCATCGACGTGAAGTTCGGCGTCATCGTTGATGTTGAGGCGTCCCGCTCCATTCGCCAGGCCGAAGTCGGAGCGGCGAGGACAATGATCGAACGAACAGAGGAGCGCTTTGGTCTCAAGCCGGAACGGCTTGTCGGGGATACCGCTTACGGGGCTTCTCCGATGCTGAACTGGCTGGTCGAGGAGAAGGGCATCGCGCCACATATCCCCGTGTTCGACAAGTCGAAGCGAGATGACGGTACCTTCTCGCGCAGCGACTTTCGATATGATCCGACCAGCGACGTCTACCACTGCCCGGGCGGAAAGCGGCTCGGGACGAGCGGCACCGTGCACGAGGGCAAAACGCTTCTGTATCGTGCGAGCAAGCTCGACTGCGACGCATGCCCGCTTAAACCGCAGTGCTGTCCAAAAGAACCATCGCGCAAGATTCCGCGCGACATACATGAGCACGCCCGGGACGTCGCCCGATCGTTCGCTGGCACCGAGGGCTTCGAGACGTCGCGACGCCAGCGCAAGAAGATCGAGATGCGGTTTGCGCACTTGAAGCGCATCCTGAGGCTTGGCCGGCTTCGGCTTCGTGGCCCACGGGGCGCCCAGGACGAGTTTGTTCTGGCTGCCATCGCTCAAAATCTGAGGCGCCTCGCCTCGTTCGTTGCGCGACCACCACCCGCTCATGCTCGGTGCATTGCGTAGCGTAGGAGTTGGGTTGAGAGCGCTAGGGTCGGCGGATCAAAGCCGGCTGACCTTACCGAATGGCCGAAAGATATCCGTCGGTACAGCCGACTTTTGCAACAAAATCGGCCCAAGGCTGCCCTTTCCTTTAAGGGCCGTGGCGACCGCTTCCGATAAGTGAGCCGCTGTTGACCGATGGCGGACATTGCGTTGGCTATACCGCTCGTTTCCGAATGCAACCTATCCCATTGCAGACAATCCGCGAGATTGCAATCGCTCCCAGATTTTGCACGTCGCGCTCGGGAACGAACTCAACGACGTCCAGCCCGACTATTCTGCACTTTGACGCGACACCCCGCATGAGATCGACAACGTCAAAATAGGACACCCCCCCTGGCTGCGGTATAAGTACGCCTGGGACGACTGATGGATCGAGACCGTCGCAATCGATAGTAATCAAGCACTCGCTGTCGTCCTCTATCTCTTCAAGAACGCTTGCGATCCCGTGAAGCCGAATATCTCTTGCGGTGACGATCTTCGCGCCCCACGCCTTTGCATAGTCATATTCGGCACGACCAGAGCCGCCAATGCCGCGCAAACCAACCTGCACGATGCGTCTGACCCAGGGCAATTCGCTGGCTCGTCGCATTGTGCTCGAGAATGTATACCCCGATCCGTTTCGCTGATCATGCCAATCAAGATGGGCATCAATCTGCAAGATCGTCAGCTCTTTGCTTTTGCGGAATGCTTCGAAGAAAGGTATCGGAACCGAGTCATCCCCACCCAGCAGGATCGGAACCGCGCCGGCCGAAAGGACGGCTTCCGTGGTCGTCCTGATCGCATCGCGGTTACTCTCGGGTGTCCTGGGATCCGTCACAAGGTTTCCACCATCCAAAACCCTCAATTTGGCTGGCGCGAGCAGTTCCGCTTCTTGATCAAAATCCCAACGGGTGAGATCGCTCTCATAATGACGCAGAGCGCGACGAATGAAGTCTGGCGCATTGGCGGCATGGCTGGTCTGACCTACACGGCGTGGCATCGGACGCGCCGAACAAGATCACATCGGCCACAGGCAGGGTGGTGGTTAAGTCACAAGCCTCAACACCCAGAAAAGTCGCCTCGGGATGCATTGCAACTATCCGGGGATTGTCTACGCGTTCCTTTCAACCAGAGTCGCTTTCTCGGGTTCCGATGGCAGCCGCGGTGTCCTGAATGTCCGCAAATGGCCGGTGGCTGACCTCCGTACTTGGGCTCGCACGGTCCGCTTCCAAAGGTTGAGCGGAGGGCCATAGTGGAGCCACCGAGGGCGCCTTTGACCCATGGCGGACGGTGACCGACCCTTTGCTGCGATGCGAAGCGCAATTTGTCCGGAACCCCAGCAACCGTTCCCTTACAGGAACGTTAGAAGCCATCACCGCAAGGCTCTAGGTATTTATCGGTGATGAGAACGCACCGTAGCGCTCCCGCCTTCCTCAATTGG
>NZ_JACIHC010000057.1:0-5643 GCF_014198205.1 Bradyrhizobium sp. SBR1B | reverse complement strand
CCCCGCCGCGCACGCACCATCTCCGAATCTCGTCGGAGCCAATGAATCACGGTCACCGGTCGACGGCGAGTGCCTTTTTCAACAGCCTGCTAGGTGTTTAGTCCCGGCATTTGCTGGAGCGGGTTGAGTTTGAATCGTTCGGGCTGGGAAGTTCCAGCATTTGCAAATGTATTCGTAGGGTGTGAGGCCCTTCAGGGTCTTCAGCCGCCGAGCAGAGTTGTAGGCGTTGATGAAGCCGGCAAGGTGAGCTTCGAGCTGATCGTGTCGATCGTAGTAATAGCGTTGGACGGTCGCTTCCTTGATCGTGCGGTTCATCCGTTCGACCTGGCCATTGGTCCAGGGATGCTTGATCTTAGTCAGCCGATGCTCGATCCCGTTCTCCCGGCAGCGCATGTCGAACATATGCGTGTCGTATCTTGCTGTCGGGCCGTCCGCCTAGCGCGGTGGGAAGGTGAACTGGATCCCATTGTCCGGTGAGAACCGTGTGGATCTTGGTAAGCGCTTAGCCGTCACCCTATTGATGCGGGCTTGACGCTTTGCGGAATCGCCACGGCATGAGGTCTTCGATCCTGCTGTGGGGATGGCCGTCGATGATCGCCTCGAGTGTTTCGGCGATGTAGGCAGCAGGGTTTACGTCGTTGAGTTTGCAGGTGGCGACGATCGAGGCGAGCAAAGCCCAGTTTTCCGCCCCGATTTCATGTCCGGCGAAGAGCGCGTTTTTCCTGGTCAAGCAGATCGGCCGGATGGCGTTCTCGACCGGGTTGGTGTGTGTGCCTTGCAAGGCGCACTGTTCTCCCTGGTGGAAACCCAGGCCGGCTAACTCTCGCTCCAGCCGGAAGTATTCGGGGCGGGTCAGGAGGCGACGAATGACCTGAAGCACTCCGAAAATGAGCCCTTTCGAGGGTCGACGGTCCGCGCGGGCCGCAACGTGAGTGAACATTGAGCAGGCCTCGAAATGTCGTTGTGGGAGCCGACCCGCCATTCTAACGGGGAAGGCCGATGCCGTGGGGGAAGCGAGCGAGAAACGCATCCCAAGGTCCCACCGGGGTAGTGATGGCAGCACGCGCGGGACATGGACAGTGAGCAACAAGGGAAGTCTGCCGCCGTGGGTGGGCACAAGCCGACACCCAACGACGAACCCGTGAGGGCCAGCGTCGGCGGTAGCAGATGGCGGATGGGTTCGTAGTACCGGTGATGTCGGGTAACGCCGACGGAGGAAAGGGACCCTGACTCGATGCATGCGAGAACGATAGTTGAGAACACGGCGATTGGTGATGAACCTAGCAACACCGGAAATATCCGTTCAGAAACTTCAAACCTCGCTGCAGGCGAAAGCTAAGGCTGAACCGGACTATCGATTTTACTCTCTTTGGGACAAAGTCTGCAGACTGGATGTGCTGGAAGAAGCCTACAGGCGCTGCCGCGGAAATCGGGGCGCTCCTGGGGTGGATGACGTCACATTTGCTCAGATCGAAACCGAGGGACGCGAGCGATGGCTGGAAAATGCCAGAGAGGAGCTGATGTCGGGCAACTACCGACCACAGCCCCTGCTGAGGGTATGGATACCGAAGAGTAATGGCGGACGTCGACCGCTTAGCATTCCAACCGTAAAAGACCGGACGGTCATGACGGCGGCGATGCTGGTGATCGGCGCCATCTTCGAAGCGGACCTGCTGGACAACCAGTATGGCTTCCGCCCGAAACTGGACGCCAAGATGGCGGTGCGCCGCGTGTTCTGGCACATCAGAGACCATCGACGATCGGAGATCGTCGACGCGGATTTGAGGGATTACTTCACCTCGATCCCGCATGTACCACTGGTGAAATGCCTTACACGCAGGATCGCCGACGGTCGGCTCCTCTCAATGATCAAAGACTGGCTGACAGTCGCGGTTATCGAGAGAGACGGTCGGCGAACCACAAGGACGGCGGAGGCCCGTACGAAGAAAAGAGGAACTCCACAAGGCTCACCTCTGAGCCCGCTGTTGGCGAATCTCTACTTTCGTCGGTTCCTGCTGGCTTGGCGCAAACACGGACACCAAGACCAACTCGATGCGCATATCGTGAATTACGCGGATGACTTCGTGATCTGCTGTCGCCCCGGCTCGTCCGAGACGGCAATGGTGCGGATGCAGACGCTAATGAACAGGCTTGGGTTGGAGGTGAACGAGACCAAGACGCGGCTCGCTCGGGTCCCGGAGGATAGCGTAACATTCCTCGGGTACACGATCGGGCGCTTCTATGGAAAAGGAGGTCAAGCCTTTCTGGGCACAAGGCCTTCCAAGAAAGCCATTCGACGATTGCTCAAACAGATCCATGACCGCACGACACGTCAGTGGTACCCGGACACACCGGAGAACACTGTGGCTGTCATCAACCGCATCCTACGCGGTTGGTGCGGCTACTTCGACCAAGGCCCAGTGGTGGAAACTTACAACCTCATTCGGCAATACGTCGATCGTCGTCTACGACATTGGTTGGTTCAGCGCACTGGGGCGCGTGGGCGAGGCTTCAGGCGTTACTCGCAGGAGTACCTGCACGAAACGCTTGGCCTCTATCGCCTCCCCAGAGCGCGCGCCGACATGCCGAGAGCGAAGGCTTCACGGATCGAGAGAAAGCCGGGTGCGGGAAATCCGCATGCCCGGTTTGACGAGCGGCGACTGGAAACGGAGCATGGTCCGAAATGAGGCACCGGCACTCAGCGAAAGCTGCCGGCCAACGGCAACTCCTCGGAACCTGTAGCCACCGCGCCAGTCGTCGACTCTACCGAGCTCGAGACGCCCGTCTTCGAGGAAGCGGGTCAGCCCCTGCCAATGATTGAGCGCATAGCGGATATCCTCGGCGAGCGTCGAACCGCTGGAGATCATCGACAGCTGTTTCTCGAACCAGGACTTCAACGCGGCGACCATGGGCAGCGAGTGCTCCTTGCGCGCGGCCAGCCGGATGTCCGGCGACGCGCCGCGCACCATGGCTTCGATGGCGTAAAGCTGGGCGATGTGCCGAATGGCGGCCTCGGCGATCGGCGACTTGCTGTTGCGGGCCAATTTCACAAAGCGCCGGCGCAAATGGCTCCAGCAATGCACGAGCGTCCAAGGCCCTTGCGGTCGAACGACTTCGGTCATCCGGTCATATCCGTCATAGGCATCGCATTGCAGGAAGCTTCCGCCAAAGCCGTCCAGGAACTGCTCCGCGAAGGCGCCGCTGCGACCGGGGGCATATCGGAACAACACGATCGGTGGACTTGGACCGCTGTGGCCACGGTCGTCTGACGCGATCGCACCCAGAAGTAGCCTTTCTTGGTTTGACCTCGCCCCGGATCAAGCACCGGTGCCGTGGTCTCGTCCATGAACAGGCGATCCGCCATGGCCAGGTGGCGGCGCATGTGGTCCGCGATGGGCTGAAGATGGAAGCAGGCGCGGCCGGACCAGTTGCCCAGAGTCGCCCGATCAAGCCGAATGCCTTGACGCGCATAGATCTCGGCCTGACGATAAAACGGCGTGTGGTCGCCAAACTTGGAGACGATCACATGAGCGATAGCCGCTTCGGTCGGCAGCCCGCCGGGCACGACGTGTTCCGGTGCGTGCGCCTGCGCGACAGGGCCCGAGCAGCGGCGACAGATGTATTTCGGGCGGCGTGTGACCAGCACGCGCCATTGCGCCGGGATCACGTCGAGTCGCTTGCTGACGTCCTCGCCGATCTTCGTCATGGCGCCGCAACCGCACGGAGAGAGCGTGCTCGCAGGCTCGATGATCCGTTCCACTCGCGGTAAATGGGCAGGCAGACAGCCGCGATTGCGATGGGAGCCTCGATCCGGATCGCTGCGCGATCGGCCCTGGATGACCTTCTCGGCTCTTTCCTGCGCCGCGTCCAGAATGCCTTGCGCGATCTCCACGTCTTCGAGCGGCAAATGGTACTGATCTGGTCGTAGCTTCTCGGATTTCGAGCCGAACTTGTCGCGTCGCAATTCGCCGAGAATGACCTCCAGCCGACGCCGCGCTTCCTCCGATGCCGCCAGTGCCCCCTGATGCTCGCTCAAGGTCGCCTGCGTTTGCGCCAGAAGCGCCTTTAGGCGTTCGTTTTCGTCGTGCAGTGTCGCGATGCTCATGCGCTATTTCGAGCACATCGCCGTCGCCCATGCCACGATCAAAATAGCTGCCGAGTCATTCTGCCGCAGTTATCCCGCCACCTGCGGGCGCCGTGCTTCTTCCGGGCGGACCAATCTCCAATCCAGCCCTTCGAACAAGGCAGCGAACATCGCCGGCGACATGCGCATCACTTCGTCCGCGATCGTTGGCCAAACGAACTTGCAACCTTCGAGGCGTTTGTGCACCAACACCAGACCCGTTCGATCCCAGACCAAAATCTTGATCCGGTCCGCTCGTTTCGATCGGAACACGAAGGCTGCGCCGCTGAACGGATCAAGACGAATCATCTCCTGTACCTTCGCCGCAAGCCCGTCGTGGCCACAGCGGAAGTCGATCGGCCGCGTGGCAACGTAAACGTTCGCGCAGAGACGCAGTGGTGACGCGACTAGCCGCAAGCGCGGAGCCGATGTTGAGCGGCTTGTTGATAAGATCCGGCGGACCAAACAGGACGGTTCGATCCCCCGAAAGCAGCAGCACGTCAATGCCAGGTACTTGTAACGAGTCCATGCCTTCTGCGACCCATTTCCAGTCAAGGTGGGCGCCGATGACCCCGGCAACGGAGCCGGCGTGGCGCAACGGCGCTGCCAGGTCGATAAACCGATAGGGCTCACGAGATGCAGGCAACTGGGTGGCCAGTAGTTGAGCGGCATGCACATCGATAGCCGCCGGCGAGACAAGGCCCCGTCTGAACCAAGGTCGCTGTGCGACGCTTACTCCTTCGAGCATGCCGTCTTTAGCCGCGAGAATGGTCCCTTCGAGATCCGCGACGCCGAGCCAAGTGTAGCGTCGATCAAGGCGGCTCAAGAAGTCGATGTGTACTCGCGCATTCTTAAGATCTGTTGGGTCAATGAGCTCAGCGGACCGCGCTACATCCATCCAGACCCCATAGAGCCGGCGGGCCAACAGCGCGGAACTCATTTCGCCGCGAATTCTTAACGCGTCGAACTGCAGCTTTTCTCCCCCTTGCTGTAGCAAGGCCGTGTAGATCGTGGCGGTCACCACCGCCGGTACCAATATGAGCAAGGCGCCTCCACAGAACACCAAGGAGAGTAGGCTCGGTCTTTTCGGCATCTCTGAACCGCCCCGGGTTTGCCGGAGGCCATTTGGTTTAAGTTATGCCGCCATGGCCGGTTGTTCCAGCATGGCGTAGTAGCGATGCTCGGCTTCAGCCGGCGGAATGTTGCCGATGGGCTCCAGGAGCCGCCGGTTGTTGAACCAGTCCACCCATTCCAGGGTCGCGAGCTCAACGGCTTCGAAGCTTCGCCATGGCCCGCGCCGATGGATCACCTCGGCCTTGTAGAGACCGTTGATGGTTTCGGCGAGAGCGTTGTCATAGGAATCTCCAACACTTCCGACAGAAGGCTCGACACCAGCTTCAGCCAGGCGTTCGGTGTACTTGATGGATTGGGCGGATTCAAACGGTCGTCGCAACACCGATTGTTTTCACTCATGACAGCAGTTCGTCAAGCGCTTCTGCCGGCGTTTTCCAGCCCAGCGT
>NZ_JACIHC010000056.1:0-6182 GCF_014198205.1 Bradyrhizobium sp. SBR1B | reverse complement strand
GGGAGCGTCGTTGCTCCGGCGGCCGCGGCCCGCGGTCGACAGCGGAAAGGTAGCAGCTTCCGGTGGCGCCCGCACCTCGGGAACTCGAAACGCGGTTAGGCTGTGAATGCTGATCGAAAAATGCCCCCCATCGGCGTCGTCGGGCCCCCTTCAGGCCATTGATTTCATTGAATTGAAATGATGGGACCCCCACGCCGATCATGGTTGAGACCCCACGCCGCAACACAATCGGTGCGCACTTCGTTACGTACCGCGCGACGGGGACGATCGCGGTCGGTCTGCAATGGGGATCGAATTCGGACATGCGGCGCGGCGATGGAGCCGAAGCCGATTTATCCTTTCCCTTCCATTGCGATATCCAAGTCTCGCTAGACGATCCGCTCAACATGGCTTTCAGCGGGACCGAGTACGCGGTCGATGTGAGTTCGTGGCGAGACGGCATGGCGCCGGACGACAACGATTTCGAAGATTAGCTAGCCGCCCCGCCTTCCCTCGCGCTCTGCACAACGATCTTTTCAAGCCTTCGGGGCGGAGGGAAAGGCTCGGTCCAATGCCTCGGTGAGCGCGCTAAGTCGCCTCTCGAAGTAAGCTAGGGATCGCCGTGTGTGTCTCTCCCACTCGTCCCAGGCCATCGAATGGCCCGGCGGCCGCTCGGGATCATTCAGGATCGACGAGCGCGAGATGATCTGGGTCCTCGTCGCGCGGATCATTCCAACCGTATCGTCTAAGTTGATGTCGGGATCAGGTTTGAACGATTCACTCAGGGTGTAGTGGATGCTTTCCTCGTCGCGGGCTTCGGCTGCATCCTCCATCGCCTGAAGCTTGCCTTCGGAAAGCAGCTCAAACGCAAGCGCATCAATAACTCTCGCTTTCCGTTTTACTTCCCTTTCTTCCTCTCCATCCGGTAGCCAACTTGCGGCCCTGCAAAGCGCGCTGATGAGGCAGTGCGTTGCGCCTAGGGGACGCGCCCGACGACTAGGCGCGTCCCAAGCGCAAACATTCGAAGAAGTTTGTTGGCTTATGGTCGGTCAACGTCGGATGCGCGGTCATGAGTTCATCGATAGGCTCGCATAACCTGCCGGAAATAAGACCGAAAGAGCGCCGACTGGCCCGCCATGGGGGAGGGCATTCGGGCGCCGTCAAGCGCATTCATTTCCTCGATGTTATTGGGCGACAAGATACGTCGGCAGAGATCGTCGGTGACGTCAGGGAAGTGTGGCGAATTTTGCAGCCACGCGGGTGTCACTCTCATGGGTTTGACCGCCGCGAATTCCGGCGCACCAGCGGTGCGAAAGGCGGCTGCGACAAGTGCGGAACAGAAGATGCCGTCGTCCTTTGGCCGGAACCGCGGCGCATCCGGCAGCACCGATGCAACGGCGCGCGGCACCGAATAGCCCTTTGAAAAAAATAGCATCGCAGCGCTTGCGGCCGCCCGCGCGATGGCGGGGGCGGAATAGCGAAGGACACGGATGTGCTTGAGATCGTGAACGAAGCAATTCTGCGCGTTCAGGTTCGTGACCCCGTCGCCGATCGCCTCGATGAGCGTCGGTGACACGGTACACATCAACGCGTGGCTGTAGTTCCCCCGCGAGACGAATGCGATCAGGTTGGACGTCATCTTCCTTTTGCCGTCGCTGCCTCTGCGTTACGGGTCACGATGACGTCGCCGGGCTGCATCGCGTTCGAATCGAGCTTGAACACATGGAGCCCGTCATATCGCGGATTCCTCACAGTCATTCCAACCTCCCGCATGGGGATGTCTCCCGTATGTCGGCTCACTTATGTTATGTCGGAACGCGCAACGGTCTTTCAAGCGCTTGAGGGTCACGCCGCCGAGCAAGAAGATCATGCGGCAGCTCATCGCGCTTGCCGAAGGGGAATTCCGCGCTGAATTGATGTTCGCCGCCGCGACAGGCGTCCGCGCCGGGGAATTACATGCCTTGCGCTGGCGGCACGTGGACTTCGACCGCTGCGAACTCAGCATCGAGAGCCGTGTCGATTCTTATGGGAACGAGGATATGCCCAAGACCGTCGCGGGCCTGCGGACCATCCGCTCGGGGAGGGCATGTTGACCCTTCTTCGCGAGTGGCGCGGCGAGACGCGTTCCCCGGCAAGGACGATCTCATCTTCCCGAACGGGGAGGGCACCTACAAGGATCACGAGAACCTCGTGAAGCGTTACTTCCAGCCGCGGTTTGCCCGATTGGCCGCGCGTGGACGAAGAGCGTCGCAACGAGCCATTGGAAATCTTCAACTGGCACGCGCTCCGGCATTTTGCGATCTCGTGCTGGATCGAAGCCGGGCTCCCGCCAAAAGCCGTGCAGACCTTCGCGAGCCACTCAAGCTTGCAGGTGACATGGATCGCTATGGCCATCTGTTCAAATCAGACTGGCATCAGGCCGTCATGGACAGCATCGCGGCCAGCATGGCCGGGTCCCCCACCCCCATCGCCCCCCGCCAAACCAGCCGTCCCCATCGGATGTTGTTCATAGAAGGCTACACTTATCAGGAGGTTGCGTGGTAATTTACCGATTGTTAGCTGAAGTTCCATATGATACAAAATGTCGGATATAAATATGTTATATCCGACAACTTAGATCATGACCCATGGCTAAGCTCTCGACACAACAGGATCGCGCGATCGCTCTTCTCAAGGAGCGCGGAATCGCACGCCCTTCCGAACTCGCCACCGCAGGCGTCTCGACAGCGACCATTGCCCGCATGAAGCAAAATGGTCTCGTCGTCCAACTCGGGCGCGGTCTCTACCAACTCCCCGACGCGCCCATCGAGACCCACCACTCCCTTGCCGAAGCCGCCAAGCGCGTGCCGAAAGGCGTCATCGCGCTGACCTCGGCGCTTGCCTTCCACGACCTCACCGACGTCATGCCCTCCATGGTCTGGATGGCCATCGGTCCCAAGGACCGCGAACCGCAGGCCACCAACCCACCCATGCAGTTCGTTCGCTTCAACCCCGAGCGGCTTCACGAAGGCGTCCAAATCCATACCATCGAAGGGTGTCCGGTAAAGATATTTAGTCCCGCCAAGACTGTGGTCGACCTTTTTCGCTACCGGCGAAGTGCCGGGACGCGCTATCGTCATAGCACCGGCCTCAATCTCGCACTCGAAGGCCTGCGAGAGGCGCTCCGTACCCGCAAAGCCAAGGCGTCCGAAATCGCGGATTTCGCGCGCAAGGCCGGGGTCTGGAAAGCGATGCAACCCTATCTTGAGGCCATGACTGCCAATGGCTAACCCACCTAAGAATGTCGGCGCCTCGGTTCGCGACCGTCTGCTCACCCTCTCGCGAGAGCGCAAGCAGCCCTTCGATCTCCTTCTCACGCGCTATGTGCTGGAGCGGCTCCTCTATCGCCTCGGCTCCACCGACTATCGCGAACGCTTCATCCTCAAAGGCGCGGTGCTGCTGTCGACGTGGGTCGACAACGAATTCCGCCCAACGCGCGACCTCGATCTCCTCGGCTCGGGCGATCCTGATCCCGACGCGCTGCTCGCGATCTTCAAGGAGATTGCCGCCGTCGACGCGGCCGACGGCGTCGTCTTCGATCCAAAGAGCTTTGTTGTCGAGGCCATCCGCGAAGAAACCGAATATGGCGGTGTCCGGATCAAGGGCAACGCCACCGTCGTCAACGCCCGCGTCCGTGTCGTGATCGACATCGCGTTCGGCGACGCCATCGAGCCCGGTGTGCAGGAAACCGACTTGCCCGTATTGCTGGATTTTCCAGCGCCGAAACTGCGGTCATACCCACGTGAAACCGTTGTCGCCGAGAAATTCCAGGCGATGGTCGCGCTCGGCCTCGCCAACAGCCGCCTCAAGGACTTGTACGACGTATGGGTCCTGATCGGTTCATACAAGTTCGAGGGTGATGCGCTGGCGCGCGCGATCAAGGCGACCTTCGCCCGCCGCAGGACGGAGATTCCGACCGCCCTGCCGGTCGCTTTCACAGCCGCCTTCACCGAGGACGCTGGCAAGAAGGATCAATGGGCAGCCTTCACCAAGCAGGTCGCGGTCGATCCGGGCGCGCTGACGGATGTGGCAAAAGCGCTCGCAGAGTTCTTGATGCCGCGGGCGAAGGAAGCCCTGGCCCTCGAGGACGGCGAGAAGGCGACCTAGCGGGGAAGACCATGATGATCATGCCGAAGATCATCATGATGATCAGCAGCAGCACCAGACGATCAGCATCACGATCATGATCCGCATCGGCACCAGCACGTGCTGGCCGATCACCCACATGCCGATGACCGGCATGATCGCGAATATCGCTAGGCGAAGCCAAACGGTCACCTATATATTTAGCCCTATCCCCTTACCCACCGAGCCTGCCGAGTGCCAAAACGCCCATCTGCCGCTGCCGTCATCGTCACCGCCCTTGAGGTCGAGACGCGCGCCGTCTTGCCGACGTCGTGGTCGCAACCAAGGTCTACGGTTACGAGTCCGGCAAGGACACCGCCAAAGGCTTCCAGCCGCGTCCCGACGTTCAGAACACAGCGCATGCGCTGGAGCAGCGCGCCCGCGTCATCCGCCAGGGAAGCGACTGGAAGTGGCGGCTTGATCCTGCGGTCAAGCACGCAGACCCCGCGTTTTTCGTCACGCCGATCGCGGCGGGCGAGAAGGTCGTCGCTTCAAAAAAGGCCGCCACCGCGAAGCTGATCAAAGAACATTACGGCGATGCCGTCGCCGTCGAGATGGAAGGCAGTGGATTCCTGAAGGGGGGTGCATATCAATCACCCCACGCAGGGCGTCGTCATCCGCGGCATCTCGGACTTGTTGTCCGGCAAGGCGAACGCCGACAAGGCAGGGTCGCAACAGCGCGCAGCCGATGCCGCCAGCGCTGTCGCCTTCGATATCCTTTCAGGGTTGGATGGCGGTGAGGGTCAGGGGCGGAAGGCAAAGCCTGCCTTCCTGCGAAAAACCTCGACCTTCAGCAAGGGTAGTTACTTCACGCAAGGCGAGGTGCTCGCCGAGGTCGGCGTGCCCGACATCGACCAGGTCCGGTTTGCCTTCGCAGGCGCCCCCGATGGCTACATGCGTATCGTTCCCATGGAGCGCCGGGAAAAACCGCTGACGCTGTCGAGCCTCCACGCATGCGTCGATCAGTCCGAAATGATACGGGCAACCGGCCACGGTGGCCTTTCGACGGTGAACGCCTACGGGGCCATCTAATACGATCCCGCGGGCAGTTACCGGATGGGGCCAGCGCCCCTACGATGGGCGACGCAAATCTTTCAGAATGGCGAGCTCTGGAGCCTCACCGATACGGTGATCGTTCGCGAGCGCGCATGGCGCCCGGCAGACATCCCGCTGCGGCTCATTCCCGTGCTTACGCTTGAGCAGGGTTTTTATCGTGCGCTCCATAAGAACGTGCCGTTCGCTGTCGCGCATCTCGGCGTCGATCAGCGCGACATTCGGGGGCCGATCCAATTCGACGAAGCCATCGTGCAATTCGAGCTCGGCTCGGCCGAGGCAGCGGAGATCGACGGGGCGTTGCTGGCCTTCTTCGGGGAAATATTCAACAAGACCGGTTACGCGCGGCCTGAAGGATTGAACAGGTTTCCGCCTGGACCGCCTCGTTCCTAGGCCGCCAAGTTAGCCGCCGGCCTGAAGGAGCGCCTTTCCCTGATTGCAATTTCCGGTATTCTCAACGTATGGGGATAGGCAAGAACCTTTGGTTGATGGCGAAAACAGCCGGCGGACGTCGCGCCTTGAGCCGTCCCGATCTCTTTGCATATTGCGAATCCATGATCCGTCAGCCGCCGGCTCCTGCGGAGTTGGTCCGGGCCATGCAAGATCCGCATGTTCGCTGGGAAGGCGTCCAAATCTCGCTCGTCGAATATTATCGACGCCATTATCTAACGCCGGCCTTGGAGAGGATTGCTTCGGAGCCGACGTGGGAGCGCCAACGCGCCACCTGCCTGCGAGAAATCCTGAACGAGGCGCATTGGGCGAATTGGAAGTATTGCCTCGAGCAGGCCCGAACGCCGTTCGGAAAAGAAATCATCCTTCAGAAATTACGCCAATTGTGGTCGGATCGGACCATTGAGGAATTGCAGCACTATGTCCTGCAATTCTATCTCGTTGACCTTGCCCCCAGATTTTATCCAGTTCTGAGTTCGCTCAAGCCATTGGATTTGCCCAGTTGGGCGGTGGTAGCGACGGGAGCTGGCGCGGAG
>NZ_JACIHC010000055.1:0-7186 GCF_014198205.1 Bradyrhizobium sp. SBR1B | reverse complement strand
CCGCTGTTGCAGACCGAAGACCGGAAGGACAAGATCACGCAGCTGATCAGCGAGCGCTCGCCGTTCTATCAACTTGCCGATCTCACGATCGTCCCGGGAAAGCGTAATAACAGGAGCGCGGATCAATGCTTGGTCGCGCTGCATGCCCATCTTTGCGGCGAGGCAAGCGCGGAGCGGACACCGTCCAATATCATGAGCGCGGCACCATGACCTCGCCGCTCACAAGGTTGATTGTCGCAGCGATCGCACCTTCTAAATCCGCATGGCTTCGTGACCCTGATGAAACGGATTCATCAAGCGCCAAAAGGGATTCTGGTTCGGCCACCAACGCGGTCGCCAAGAAGGTCGTCGCTCGCGCCGAGCCAAGCAGGCCATTCTCGCCGCGGCAGAGGTGCTCCTGCTGAACGCGGGACAGGCACCTAGAACGTGGTCGTTGTTCGAACGCCACGAAGGAGGGACCGTTCCGTGAAGCAGGTTATCACCATTGGGCTGGATCTGGCCAAGCACTTTTTCCAGGTTCATGGGGCGGATGCCGAGGGCTCACCCGTGTTCAACCGGAAGCTACGGCGCAGCGAAGTTCTGCGTTTCTTTGAGAAGCTGCCAGCGTGCCTGGTGGGGATGAAAGCATGTGGTAGCGCCCACTATTGGGCGCGCGAGATCGCAGCTCTCGGTCATGAGGTGCGGCTCATTCCCCCGGCTTATGTTAAACCCTTCGTCAAGCGAGGCAAAACGGATGCGGCGGACGCGGAGGCCATCAGCGAAGCGGTGACCCGAAAGACCATGCGCTTCGTGCCGATTAAGACAGCCGAGCAACAGGCTGCCGCGATGGTGCTGAAGACCCGCGCTCTTCTAGTGCGGCAGCGAACGAGACGGTTAACGCGCTGCGCGCGCATTTGGCCGAATTGGGGATCATCGCCACGCGGGCATGGCAAAGGTTGAGGCGCTGATTGCGATCGTGCGGGACAAGACAGATGTCCGCCTGCCCGCAGCGGCGCGCTTCGCCCTGATGGCGATTGCCGATGAGATCGAAGCTGCAGCGGACCAGATCGACAGGCCCGAGCGCGCAACTATTGTGGAGGCCAAGCGCGACGAGGACATGCGTCGGTTGACCACGATTCCTGGCGTCGGCCCCATTACAGCGGCGACCATCAAGGCGCTTGTGCCAGATCCCGGAGGGTTCACGTCAGCTCGCCACTTCGCGGCCTGGCTGGGATTGACGCCACGGTCGTATTCAAGCGGAGGCAAAGAGCGGCTGGGGCGGATATCAAAGATGGGGAATCCGGAGCTCCGCTCTCTCCTCGTCGTCGGGGCAACGGCCGTCTTGCGGGTTGCCCGAAACGACGCGCTGAGCCGGCCGTGGCTGAAGGCGCTTCTTGCCAGACCGCCTGCATTCCCGCCGAAGATAGGTCTCCTGGTCCGAGAACGGGGCGGCATGATAATTGCTGCCTCTGGACAGGTCAAACTGATCTTGAAACGAGCTTTCCAAACCACCGCTGCGGCTTATCGGGCCGTGACAAGATCAATCAAGACCTAGGAGACGGCGTCATGTTCCGGCAAAACGATGGTATCAGTTGGACGATCCTTACCTGTTCGCGGGAGCCGATGGGATCGACGCTGGATGCCGCGCGCATCTCCAATCGCTCCGAGGACGCGAACATGATTGATCGTTTTCCGCCACGACACTGTTTTGAAGGCGACGGCCGGGAGATTGCAAACGCCAATTCGGAGCGATGCTTAGAGCCATCTCGGAGCCTAAGAAGCCCTCCTGCATGCGTTACGCGACCCTACTTCGTAAGCTCAGGGAAGTTCTCAAGAACAAGGCCGCGCGGGGAATCGCTGCTTATGTGCGTGCTGAGGATGGCAACTGGGACTGATAAATCGACCTCAATCCCGCCACGCGCGTCGCACCGCCGAACGCTGAATTTGCGGACAAGGGGACACTGCCCATGCAAGGCGGTTTCTACCATTGTCACGGGACGGCGCGGGCCGATTTCGAGCGCCAGGAGTGTTAGCCAAAACATTTGGGCAAGTATCAGCGCGAAGGCGGGAACCCGTCTGCGGTTCGTCGCATCGCTGGTGCCAGACACGCACCTACAGAGGATGCAGCGCGGGTGGCTAGTGTGAAGCTTCTTGATAGAGTCCGAACGGTCGTGTCCGGCCGTAATGATATTGCTCTGGTGGCGCTGCTGATCACGATTATCTTCATGATGATCATTCCACTGCCGCCGGTCCTCATGGATGTGCTACAGGCCGTCAGCCTGGGACTCTCGGCACTCATGCTGATGATGGCAGTTTACATTAAATCCCCCCTTGCGTTCGTCTCCTTTCCTTCAGTGCTCTTGGTGACGACGCTCTTTCGGCTGTCGCTTGGCGTCGCCGCGACGCGCACTATCTTGCTTCATGCAGACGCCGGCCAGATCATCAAAACCTTCGGGGAGTTCGTGGTGGCCGGCAATCTCGTGGTGGGCGCAGTCACCTTTTTGATCATCACAATCGTTCAGTTTGTCGTCATCACCAAGGGATCTGAGCGTTCGGCGGAGGTCGCTGCACGGTTTTCTCTGGATTCGATGCCGGGCAAACAAATGAGCGTTGACGGCGACTTGCGTGCCGGCAGTATTGATATCCGAGAGGCAAGTCGGCGCCGCGTTGCGATTGAGCGCGAGAGCCAGCTGTACGGCGCCCTGGACGGCGCCATGAAGTTTCTTAAGGGTGACGCCATCGCGGGCTTGATCAGCATTGCCGTGAACATCATAGGCGGGATCGCTATTGGTTCGTTTCAAAAGGAAATGGGATTGTACGAGGCGCTCGAGGTCTATGCGATCCTGACCATCGGAGACGGCCTCGTCGGTCAAATACCGGCTCTCTTCACGGCGATTACAGCGGGATTTATCGTTACGAGGGTTAGTGACCAAAATAGCGCTGCAGATCTCGGCAACGAAATCGGCGACGAGGTCAGCGCACAACCACGTGCGCTCATTGTCGGGTCATTCATTCTCCTCCTCTTTTCGTTCGTGCCTGGCTTTCCGACGGGAGTCTTCATGATCTTGGCGGTCGTAGTCGGAGGCAGTGGCTGGCAACTACAACGTAATCGGCGGCTGGCCGCGCCGGCAGTGCGTCGCTACATGACAGGAGGAGCGCGCTTAACGGCGTCGGACGAGCCGGCCGGCGGCGACGATGGAGCCGCCGATAATGGCATCACGTTCACCGTGCCACTGATGATCGACATTGGTCACGACCTTCAGGCGGTCATTCCTCCCGATCTGCTAAAGAAAGCATTGGATGCCGAACGGCAAACCCTCCTTCTTGATCTCGGCGTCCCTCTTCCAGCGATCAATTTGCGAGTGAACGACAGCTGCAAGGACGGAGCGTATGTCATCATGGTAAATGAAATACCATGCGGCGAAGGGCGACTGCGATCGCAACATCTTTTGGCACGCGATAGTCCTGAGAACCTCGATCTTCTAGGCATTCCATATGATCTGGACAAATCCTTCCTTCCTCGGATCGAGACGGTCTGGGTGGACGCCATACATCGCGCATCGTTGCGAGCTGCGAACATCCCTTTCTTGGAGTCGGTTCAGATCCTTAGCTACCACACTGGTCAAATCCTGCGCAGGCATGCTGCCGAGTTTGTCGGGATCCAGGAGACAAAAACTCTTTTGAATCGCATCGAGGCGTGGTTCCCGGAACTGGTAAAGGAAGTGCTGCGCTCAGCGCCTCTGCAGAAGATTTCAGAGGTCTTTCAACGACTAGTCGAGGAGGGGGTTTCATTGCGTAACATGCGCACCATCCTCGCCGCACTGGTCGAACGGGCACAGATCGAAAAAGACATTGTCCTGCTGACCGAACATGTGCGCTGTGCGCTAAGGAGGCAACTCTGCATCCCGTATTGTATCGGCATGAACCTGCTGCCCGCCTACCTTCTCACGCCAGAAGTGGAAGATGTGGTGCGCAATGCCATTCGGCAGACTTCCGCCGGCAGTTATCTCGCGCTCGACGCTCGAACCACAAGTCAGATCATTGACGCGATACGCGAGACTATCGGCAACCTTAACCAGCAGCCGCACAAGCCGGTGCTGCTGGCTTCGATGGATATACGTCGATACGTACGCAAGGTCATCGAAACCGACTTCTACGAACTTCCAGTGCTATCCTATCAGGAGCTTCCCCCCGATATCTCCATACAGCCATTGGGAAGGATATCACTGCAATGAGAAAAACGAACACGGAACAAGGTGTTCTCACGGGCGATCAGACCCAGCTGTCCTTGCATGTGCTATCTGGCCCCAACAAGGGGGCCGAGACATCGCTTGGCGATGGAGCGTGGCTAGTCGGTAGCCATGACGCTGACGACCTTACCTTCGCAGATCCGGAACTGGTTGACTCACATCTTCGTATTGTCATCGAGGCCGGGCACATCCAGATCACGGCACTCGCACCGGGTGTGCTCATCGGCGGGAGTGATTGTCTAACAGAGTGCCCGACCACCCTCGATCCACGCACTCCGGTTCAGGTTGGGCGGACGATTTTCAGTATCGGCCCGACCGGCGGCAGCTTTCCCGAGATCGACTCCGTGGACGAGTACAGAAGGCTGCATGGAGAGCATGCCCCCTCAACTCCCGAAGAGCCGGCACCCCGGAGGCGAGGAGCTGGTCTCGTGGTGAACTCGCTACCTCGGGCATTTCGGCTAGGCGCGGCCGCTTGCGGCCTTGTGATCATCGTCTATGGAGGTTGTGCCGGGATGGAGCGGGTTGTTTCCTATCTCACCCCGGCCGCCGTTCCGGGTACTGACTCGATCAAGATTGCCAGGAACGTCCTTGGCGATTTGGACGTCGGACGCGGCGTCAGGATCGCGCTCTCCGATGATAACCTGATCATCGACGGGGACTTGCGACCTGGAGAGGCTACAAGGATCAAAGCAGCTCTGCGCGACGCCGGGCTAACAGCAGATGTAACACCTAAATCGGGGACCGCCACTGTTCTGTCCGATGAGAAAGTCATTGATCTGTCAGCAACTATCATGCGGGCATTCGGCATCGACGGGAGTATTCGCGTTGGGAGCCCCGGAGCGATATCAGTCGCGGGATATGGTCCGAGCGATGCAATTGTCAAAGCGGCCGTTCGCCAACTGCAGCTGGATATTCCTGGGGTCCGCACAATTAATGACACGGTCGCAACGCCAGACCGCGCGCGAACCTTTCTAGAGACAGCGACAACAGCCGAACTCCGTCGCATGATTCGTATCGTGGTGAAGCCAGACGTCGTCCTCGTTTCCGGGACGCTAACCCCAGCCGCCTATAGCGAGTGGCAGACCGTTGCTTCCCGCTTCGAGGAGAAGTTCGCGTCCCACATCCGGCTCGAGGCACACTGTTCGCCCGGAGTATTGCCGCTGGCCAGAGGGGTACACCTCGGCCGGTCTCCATTTATCATCGTTCAGAACGGAACGCGCCTAAAAGTCGGCGACAATATCGATCATTTCGGCAAGATCGTTGTCATTGAACGCGACGGAGTGCTTGTGCGTATCGGCGAGGCCGACGTGCACGTTCCCTATCTGATCAAGCCGGAATGGATAGCAGAGGAGGGGCGCCTGTGAGCGAACATCTTGCCGGGCTGGAGCTGCACAAACGACTGGTAGACGACATCGATGGCGCAGAGTTGTCTGCTCTGGAGAGAGAGTTCGAGAGTTGGCGACAATCGTTAAAGCGTGACATGGATGGCGGCGTCACGAGGCGTCATTTCGACGCATTGTACACATTACTCGACGCAATAGGTGCCGCAACTGAAGTTGTCAGTACAACATGGATGCGCCACCACAGCGCACTATCCTCCGGCTTGGAGAGGTGAGGTGGATTTCAGGACGATAAGTGGCTCACTTGGCCGATCTGTTCAGGCATCGGAACGCAGCTTGAGAAGTCACATGGCGACGATGAGTCCGGACGACACCATGGATCAACTCAAGCTTCAGCTCTCAATGAACACACACACTACACTGTTGAGCCTGAATTCGACCGTTATCAAAGCGGTTCACGAAGCGCTCAATGGCATTATCCGGAACATCGCCTGAACTACGGACGAGTCTAAAGCGCTATGTCTTCAAGCTTTATGCAACTACGTCATCTGCGATATTTCACGAGCATCGTGGATGCTGGTAGTTTTTGCCAAGCAGCGGCGACAATCCACGTAGCGCAGCCGGCCCTGAGTCAGCAGATAGCTGCCTTGGAAGCCGAGCTCGGCGTCGCGCTGCTGCACCGTAGCGTACGCGGCGTTCGCCCGACTCGCGAGGGCAAGGTGTTTTATCGTGAGGCAACGTCCATTCTTCAGCACGTGGAGCAGCTGCGCTGCATCATTCGCTCTACGGCAAGAAAGCCGGAAGGTGCTGTCAGGCTCGGCATGTTCTCAGCGCTCGCCGCTTCGTTCGCCTGCACCTTGATGGAAGCTAGCCGGACAATGCTTCCGAAAGTACGCCTCCATCTTGTTACGGGTGACTCTCTTCACATGAAGTCGCTCATCACATCACGTGCGCTTGATATCTGCGTTGTGCTTGAGGATGAACCCACCTCAGGTGTTAGGCGCCGGCCACTCTTTCAACAGCATCTTCACCTGGTACGTCCTCCCGATACAGGAGAAGTCGCTTCCGCCGTTTCTCTTGAGGAATTAGCCGAGCTCCCTCTTGTGTTGCCGACGCGCCCCAACACAATTCGCGACGCATTAGATCGGAGGTTTGAAGTGGCCGGCGTGATGCCGAACTGCATCGCAGAAGTTGACACGTTCGCCAGTGCGGTCTCCTTCGTCAGGGCTGGTCTCGCAAGTGCGATCCTGGCCAAGGGTGACATTCCCGATATTCCAAGCCACGAAGATCTGAGGGCGCTCGTGATAGATCCACCTATCCATATGACCGCGTGCCTCATCTCCTCTGGCGACGTCGCCTTCGCCGCTGAAGCCGTGAGCGCCTTGCTGATCGCGCAGGTGGGAAAAGTGCCTCACATGAGACCCCTTGCGGGATCCGAGCCGATTACGCCCCCTGATCTCGATTCAAAAGTCGAGGCCCTAGCGGTTGGCGAGTGACAATGCAGTGATAGGCAGGTTCGCCTTCTAGCAGGCTGTTGAAGAACTCAGCCGCGTTCGCAAACGAAGCCTGAATCGTCGCCATTGTGTATGTAGAAATGGCCGACGAGCCTGCCAGCAG
>NZ_JACIHC010000054.1:0-7960 GCF_014198205.1 Bradyrhizobium sp. SBR1B | reverse complement strand
GCTGCAACGAGAAGCGCTAAACCGCTTACCGCCTCGACATGCAGAAATCGATGAAGTGTGTTCGCAGCCTGTTCCGCCAGCCGCTGGGCTGTGGGTAAATCGCCAAATGTAGGTTTGTAATTCATGGGCGCAGGTCATCCGCGTGGCGGCCCGACCATCGCATTACCTGTCGCTGCCCAATTCAGCGAGCACCCATGCGTCCTTATACAAGGCGATGGTGGCAATTCAAGCCCGAAACAAGCGCTGCGTTCTATTTGGTGAGCCATGTCACGACGGCGGCAAAGCCGACCGCGAAGAACACCAAAACGATTGGAGGATAGAGTACGACAGCGGTATCAAAGCGTAAGAACCATGGATGCTCTCCCGCCCTATTCGGACGGCCGACAAACGAAAGGATGAGTGCGATCACGAGGAACGCAAAACCGCTCCACAAACTCATAGCGATTTCCTCCGTCTGGACAGGAGGCAGGCGTCGCCCACCAAGCGCAAGCTAGCCAATCGTCGCATTCGCCCTGGGACCAAAACCGCTGGATAAGACCGTCATGGGTTAGCAATTTTTCGCCAGCAGATAGCTCGCAAGCGAGCGGCGATCGAAGCGGGCACGGCCTCGCATCCGGCCTGCGTCGGATAACCGACACCGGAATGCGCTCAACCCTATTCGGTTAAGGGCCAAATGCGGGTCATGGAGCTGAGAGAGTCAGATAAAGCCTTCGATGTATTCTCGCACCGCCTTTGTGTCGCCAGCCCCGGCAGCACAGATACCGAATGCATGGATTTCATGAGGCAATGCGCTGCTTGGGCTCTTGACGATATCCGTCATCATCGAAGAAACCGCCTCGCGCATACGGCCAGCGCTCAGAAGCGCGAGCGCGGCTTTCTTGCTCCGTTTGAGATGTTCTTCTCGCGTTAACATCGAAGGCAGGTGGCGGGTGATACGAATAACAAGCCTGTTCCTTACTGACTTGGCAGTCAATCTCGTGAGAGTGCCAAAAGCAACGGAGCCCGCTCCATGCTATCGCGCGATGTCCATTGAGGAGCGGTGAGCGGACCTCTAGCAGATGCGGCGCAACTTCGCAGTTGGGCCAGAAGCGGCCGTGCGTAGCGACTTCGCGCGCAGAGAACTCCGCCGGCACTGTACTTCGTGCGCCGGGCGGAGTTAGTTTTAATCAGTTGACCTTGACGACGTGCGGCACTTTCCAGCTTCCATCAATGATGGAAGGGGTGGTCTCTTTTGGCCAGTACATCCGCAGCATTAGGACAAAATCGCCTTTCGGTGCGGGCAGCCAGTTAGCTTCTTTCTCTGCGCCCGGCGACTCGTTTTGGAAGTATAGCGTCAGCGACCCGTCGGCATTGAACTTCGGATTGTCCCGCATGCTCACGGTAAACCTGTTGAGTGGATTTGGGACGAACCACCAGCCTTGGTCGTTCATATACATGGTGAACGACCAGAAACCGTTGACGGGGGGCGTTGCATCTTTTGGGAAGGTCAACGTGTACTTGTTCGCACCGCTCAGCTTCTGTCCAGCCGAGTCCTTTTCTGTGTTCGGATAGACAGCGTTACGCTCTTGATTGGCAGGCCAGCCAAATGCCGCCACCACCGCTCGCTTCATGTAATCGGCGGGGCCGTAGGTACCTAACCCTTTGGTAATCGACCAGCCGTTGACTATCCCACCAAGGTTTTCCTTGTTTGCCTCGATCTTCTTCAGAGCTGTCTGTGGAATGTCCTTCAATGCTTGCTGAGCAACTGGGTCAAGCTTGCTCATCTCGAACGGCTTCCCAGGCTCGATACCAATCTTCGCCATGTTCGCGAGTATCGGTGCATCCGTCGCTGGCGCCGGAGCCGCCGATGCCATCAGTTTAGCCAATAAATTGAAGTATCCTTCCGTTCCCATGGCACGAATGACCGACTGCGGTTTGTCGGTCATGCTGAAACCCGGACTCGGGTTTACCGGCGGTGTCACAGGGGTATACGGCTTTCCCCAAGCGGAAAGAGGCGTAATCTTATATTGTGCCTGCAGCGCGTTGACGGCCTTGTAGTCGGTCTCGCTGCCATCGGCATATGTGCGGCCGAGAATGACCATGTAGCGCGTAGCCATTGGAAAATGTTTCATATCCGCCGGCACCTCACCTTTCCAGCCCGGCGCGGTGAACAAGTAGTTGGCTGCCTTTCCGCTTGCAGTCCGCTTGCTCGGCGATGACTCTGAATCCGACATCCACAAATCGGTAAGCTCAAAGAGATAGAAACGGTCGCCCATGTCTGGGTGACTGAATACCTGGGGCTCCGCAAGATCGAGCCAAGCAACCGAGTAAAGCGTGTCAGCGTTGGGCGCGGAGACGCCGCGATAGTCCGCAGGCGGATAGCGCGGAACGTTGACGAATTGACCGGTCGGACTTGTGAACCCCTCGACCTTTGGCACGTTGCTCATCTGAACGCGGGTCACTTCAGTCGTGATCAGCGAATAGCCATAGACATAGGCATCGGTGGCGATCTGCTGTGCTTCCGCGGGCGATATGGATTGAGCGCGCGATGGTACGGCGGCTGCCAAGCACGTCGATACGGCAACGCCAAGAACAAGCAAAACACGTCGATCGATCGCGATCATGGAGGCACCCTTTGTTGTGTTAGACAACCGTTTGAGGAATGGGGTCAGGTCGGCACGCCAAAGTAGAAGTTCCAAACAAGCATTCACGCAAAACCGCGCTATTGATTCAGATCAACAGGTGCCCATCCGGGGGCATTTGGCGTTGTGGCCCAAAGATCGGCTTTGGGTTCGATGCCATCGCGCACCTTGCCGCGATTGGTCAGCTAAGGGTCACAAGCGGCGGTCCGGCGCTGGCATACGGCAGGTCCGCTCTACCGTTGATATCAGACCTCCGTACGCCAAGGACACTGGTCCGATCCCCAAGAGCTCGCGCGATAATCGGGGCGCTGCGAACGAACCTCTTGGTCGCTCGGAGGCGTGGCTTTCCGCTGCATCATCTGACTTCAGAATGGAAGGGGCAGACGACGACGGCACGGATTGTCTCTCAGCAATCGGGTTTTCTCTCAGCAATGGGCGATTTGCTGAATTCCATGGGCCTGGTGCAAGCGATAGACGGGCGACCCTAAATGGCTTCGGACGATCATGGGCAAGTCCATTGCCGGTGGTCCCATACGTCTGACTAGCAGTTCTTCGCTTAGCTGGGTTTCGAGTTTCACGCGGTAGGAGCATGCTCAAATTCATGCTCCGCTTCCATGCAAGTGTCGCTATCGTTCGAATTGATGAGCTCAAGACGGGTCAGAACAGCTCCGCGTGTGCGCGGAGCGGGCATTGTCGGCTTGCATTGACGTGGCGGACATCCGCTCCTCCACACCAACAACGACAGGATGCTGAAAAGACATCGACTTCTATAGATCAACGGGGACGTCGCGCAAATAGCTACGGTGAGTAGCTACGAAGATGGGCCGCGGCTTACCCAGACTTCCTGACTTCGAATATCCACTGACAACGGATGAGATATTACTGCCAGCAATTTCGACAGCTTCATGAGCTCGCGACGCGCGCCTGCAAAGCGCCGAAGACCGGCTCAGGCCCGCTAACGGTTCGCCGAATTCCACTCTGCGCCGATAGTCATGAAGCAACTGCTCCTGTCTAAATTTCCGTTCAGCGAATTCCATCTTGGCCTTCAGTTTCCGTCTCGCCAAGTCTCCCTCTTCACCAATCTTCTGGACGTTGAAAGCTCGCGACGAGTGGCTATTGCGATGCTCGGTGCGCTCATCTTGGAGCACGCTACGCGGGATCGCGAAAGACAGCCGCCCGGCGCGCGATTTGAGCGCGCGGGCCAACCGCAGAACCTTCGACCTGCGCGCGCGGCTCAGCCTTTGATGACAATTTATCACAGGGGTGTAGCCTGCGCTCGGGCGGAGCTTGATTCGTCATGCTGGAAGCTATTCTCATGCTGCTGGGAATTGGAGCCGTGGCCCTTCTGCTTATTGCGTTTTGGGGACTGCATAGGCACGTGTGAGCGGGCCCGGCGTGCTCGAGGAATCTAGGGGTGGACGCTAGCCGGTTCACGACTGGCGAATTGTCTCCCGGTCTCACTAGAGCGCTCGGAGGGCTCAGCAATCCGCTCTCTCAGTTGCCGTAGAGACAGCAAAATTGCTCTTCACCCGTCTTGATGAGGGAAACCACCGTTACGAGATCCGCATCTCGACCTTTGTGCACTTCGACGTAATCCGCGCCGGCGCCAGGCGTTCTGCCGATTGTCGTGGATCGGCGATCATGCATGGATCGTTTACCAGCCCCAATGCTCCCGGCTGCCGATCCAACTGCGGGTAAGAGCGCCGGAGCAACGACGAAGGGCCGCATGAGCGCCTAAAAGCTTATAGGACGTCTCCTGCGGCCAGCGCCGGCACGTTCCGCATGATCGGCGCGGCACTGCGAGTGCTCGTACAGAGGCTGGTCAGCGTGAGGGCAGGGGCCCGCCAATCAGGTGATTTTAATAATTGGGAGGCTTGTCTTCCCGCTTGAGCAGTCCCAAACGCCGTTCAAGCTCTTCCTTCTTGGCCACCAGTCTCGCGGCAAGAATGTCATTGACCACCGCATGGAGTCGCCAAAGCTCTTCGAGAGACATGCTCTCAAACGGCTGTCGTTCCATGAATCCCCCCGACTCACGAATTGCCCATAGCTTGGGCTCACGAGGGGCAGATGGCAACTTCGGGGGGGGTTACGCGCAGAGGTTACCTACACCTACGGCGCCGACCTAGTTTCTTGGAAGCTGAACGACTCGACTTTGACCGCGAGCGGCGCAACTGAGCTTGCGCTAATCGGTTTCGCAGGACACCTAATTCAGCCATTTGACATTCGATAAATACCATACGTTGGTGCAGAGCAAAAACGGCATCGAAAGTTCGATCGGAAATACTCATCACCGCCTCAACACAGCTGGACTGAAAAATATCTGGACAATCATAGCATTACGACAGTGGGCGGGCACAATTGCAAGGCGAATTCTTGAGCAATGCGCCCGACGCCGTTTCTCGAGAAAGGAACACTGGGCGGACTGATGCTTGAATCGTTGCTGGGCAGCCGGCCGAGCGGAAAAGCCGGCGCGCCCAAGCCAGCCCGTTGGCGTTGCCAGCGGCTGGCGCGGCCACCGCCGATGCAAGAAAACCATTTAACGCCATCGGCGAAGTCGTCCGGAAACAGGCAAGGTTGTAGGTTAACGACATCAGACGCGGGGATGCCACCATGTTAGTCCTGATGAACCTGATTTGGCGACGACTTGCCTACACAATGCTGATCGGCATGCGATCTAAGCTCCTACTTCAGTGAAACTAGAGGCGGCTGTGGGTCAGGAGGCCACCATGCCCAAACAGGTGGTGATAGCTCTCTGCTCTTGGCAGTTGCTTGCCGGGTAGGTTTAAGCATGGTGGCGTTGCAAAGTGACGTGAAATAGTCTGGGAAGCTGGCTTCAAACCGTAGTCTTCCAGCAAACCGTCGGCGGCGGCCCTTGATGCATGGTGCGGCCGATTGTGAAATGGATCATATTGCGAGCCAGAAATGTCGCGATAGGATCATTCCACCGGGGCTGGCTGTATATTTCACTTAGATCTTTTCACCCGGTGTCTTTTGACCATGCGAGATCGCAGCGACAACATCGCTGCGGCCTTCGTGCAGGCCGGCTTTGTTTCCCTCGCTGCAAGTTCTAGGTTTTTCTGTACCGACAATTTGCGGAATCCAAATTGCCGTGGAGGACGATTATGCCCAAGGAGAATTGCCTGATTGTTCGTGCCGCCGGGAAACGACTGGACCTGTTACGAGGCGAGGCCGCCCGCATCGCCAAGGGAGCTAACGCCGGCTGGTGGACCGACCGAGCGGAGATCGGCACCAGGTTCTGCTTTGAAGATTCTAAGTCAAAAGAGCTGTTCGCACTCACCTGCGACAGCCTCGGCATCACCTGTCAGGACGGCTAATCCATTGAAAAACCCGCCGGCCTGGAAGCCGGAGGTGTTTGGACTGCAGACCAGACCGGACAGACCATGAGCAGTTGCAGCATGAAGACTCGCCAGCTGCGAACGAGAGGCCGGGAGTTGAGGCGGTGACCCACAAAGGGAAGCGGGATTGTGTCAGCGACGATCTGGACGCGCCTGGAGGGGCACGACTTTGTCCATGTCGCTGTGACCGGAGCGCCGGCTTTGCAGCTTCACCACCTGCTCGAGTTCGAGAGCCTCTATGGCGAGCTCATCTGCCAAGCGTTCGAAAAGTGCGCGCCTTTGCGAGTCGCTGGTTCGCCTGCTCATAAGGGCCAAATCCGCGGCGTCGGCGCGGAGTTTGTCCAATTTTTCCCTGAGGTCCGCCACGGTATCGGCCCCGTCCTGGACCCACCTCGTCATGTGGTGACGGGATGCAGGTCAACGGGAGCAGGCTATGGGTTCTTCCTTAACCGATTGTTAGGCCGACATTCATCAGGGCCGGGATGCGAACGATCGCCCGCTAGCTTTGCCGAGCGCGGGTCTGCGGCTATTTCGCTCAATCCTTCAGTGCGCACGTGGTCACGAGCAGCATGGTCCGGCTGCATTGCCAATCGGATCCCAACATTGGTTCATTGACTCCACGAGGAGTACCGATGGCCATAGTAGTACCAGCGGCCACTAGAACAGCGATGGTCAGCGCGAGCGTTCGATAGGTTGTCAAGTTCCACTTCATTGCGCTTCCCTCCAGTGGAAGCGCCCATGCTACGCGCAGAGATACCTCCCGCTTGTGAACTACTTCACACGGCATTTCTCAACAGTCATCACAGTCCCGTGCAGCAAGCCCGCCGCGTGGGCCGGCGGCACTTGAGACTAGTCCGCTCTCTTACACAACTTGCCGTCGAGACAGCAAAATTGCACTTCACCCGTTTTGGCCAGGGAAGGGGCCCACCTGCTGCGACAAAAACTACGGTTTCGGTAGTGCTGACTCGACCATTGTAAACACCGTACTATTTATTCGCGCCGGCGCAGAAAACCGTGCACAATCAATAGAGTTGACAAGACACCCCTTCCGCGGAAAGGGCCCCCCATCGAGAGCCAGATCTTCAGTTCATCGACAATTCTGGCACTCCGCGATCATTCTGTAGGTACGTCGCAATTGGAGGGTACGCGGTCCTCAGCCGAAAGCTTGAAGGTAGCCCATATCAACTGGTCGCATTGCCGTCGCGCCAGGCAGTGACGGCGGGTGCGAACCATCGAGCGACCGGAGCGGCGCGCTCCTGATCTCTGACGGTATTTGAACATACGCGCAACCAAGGTCGTAACGGCAGTCTTGACCACGCCGTCGGTGCTGATCAGCCGACTGTCTCCGATAAATCGCCCAGAGCGCGAACGGTTCAAATTATTCTGTGAATTCAAGACCCCAAAATTGCGGCGGGTATACCGTCGGCATTTGTCCGTCAGACTTGAAGATTTGTGCTTGCAAATCAACGACGATACGATGTCCGAAATAATTGAGTGGGAGTAAGGCAATCGGCTGGTAACGCGCGCTTTCGCGTAGCTTCGGTGTGGTGGGTCTCACTCGCATAAGAGCTGTTCGTCCCGACTTAACTCGAACGAGCTCAGCGTTCCAGTGCGTTTTTGCTGGCGGAGTACCGCGTCGCACCACAGCGTGCAGAAGAGCTGGAGCTGCTAAAGAGGCCTGCCGCGATTGGCGTTGTGCCTACGAACTTAGTTTTCTCGCACAGCGCTGAGGCGTACCGTTGCCGCCCTGCATTACTTTCCTGTCAGGGCGAACAATCACATTCTGCCGGTTCGATTGCCGCCGAGACTGGTCGAACCCTTGTGGTCGCTCGCCGAGTGGTCGCATTGGCGCCTGTTGCGACCGGCCTATGATGAACAGCGCCGAGCCCTAGGGTCTGTACCTAATTAGCGGGTTCTGATTCCCTCGCACCGAGTTGATTCGGCACGGGGGACTTCGATGCGCAAAGGACTGTTCTGGCTGAA
>NZ_JACIHC010000053.1:0-9362 GCF_014198205.1 Bradyrhizobium sp. SBR1B | reverse complement strand
TGACTTGATGGAAGCCACTGTGGACCCTTGCCCCGGGGTCCCGATTGGATGCCGATCACCCCGAAAACGGGGTCCTTATTCCATGCCGAAACACACTGATCTGGGCACGGTCAATCTTGCTGACGGCATCGGCACAAAACGACCGCGAATATCGTGGCAACGATCAGGTCGAATATAACGCGACTGCTTGTGCCGCTCTCGGCATCATCTCTCTCTTCCTGAGAGATCGCGACACGACGATGCGCGATATGATCTTAGAGTTGGCTGGGTACGAACACCCTGCGGTGCTGGAAGCGCTGGCTCAAAATCTGTTGCGTCTTGGCGAAGTAACCGATCGAATTCCGCGGTCTATCATCCGCATCGTCATGGTCAGCGCAGTTCATCTGCGCCGCGTTCTAGGTCTTGAGCGACAGAAGGAGAATGACCGCCTTCACCGCGACGCAATCGACGCGGAGATCGCTATCGAACGGCGCTGGCTCGACGGAGAGGGTGCGGAACCGTCATGGCCCGAGCTGGCGTCGTGGCGGACGACGCCGCGGCGGGGCATTCGCCTGGGCAACGATGGACATATTGAAGACGATGATGATGACGATGATGATGAGCTGCCAAGTCACTATGTCGATGAACACGCGATCGCCAAGCTTGCGCATCATCTTATCCGTTTCACGATCAACGACGTGCCTGTCTGGGTTAAGGACTTGGCCGTTCACCTGATGACGTGGACCGACGCCGCGAACGGCCCGCATGGCGAAGACGTGCGCGAACGCGACCATCGACCCGACACATGGAACATCGCGTTTTTCAATTTTATCGGCGTGCTGAGTGTTGCGCTGTCACACTCGGAAGCCGTCGACCTGTTCGTGAATCGCATCGTGAGCTTCAATGACGAAGCGGTTCATGATGTGATGGCGTCCTTCCTTCGCGGGTATGACAGCGCGACGGTCGCAACGGACACCCGAGAGCCTGAAAATCCTGCTAATGTCCGCGAACTGCTCGCAGATCGCATCAAGCGAGCCTGGAACTATCGACGTCTGGGTCGCGAGAAAGGATTTACCAGCGAGACCCATGCCGGCGACGCCCTGAACGCGATGTTCTATCAGCCGTCGCGCTGGGCTAACACGGGACGTCCGACAATTCCTGTCAATTGGCCGGGCTTGCAGGCGACCATCGCAACACTGACAGACCTCGTTGTTGGAGCTCCGACGTCAGGCTATCTGGCGAGCCTGTTTTTGAATTTGGTCGAGTCGTCGCATGACAAGGCGCTCATTCCATTCGTGGTTCAGGCCATGACGGCCTGGTGCGCGGCGTACGGCGTCGACCGAAATTTCTGGGCAGAAAAGAACATTGGCAGCCGCGTTTGCGCCTGGCTCGATCATACCGTAGCCGACGATGCCACGTCGCATGCTGTCCTGGTTGACCGGGCCGATGAGTTGTTCAAATCACTCGATGTCTTGGTCCAGTCGGGCGTCGCTCAAGCACGCATCGTCGAGGAAAAGATCACCAATCCCGATGGCGACCGCAAAGCGGGCTAGAAGGCGGGCTGCTGCGTGGCGAAGCCCACTTCTATCAACTGCGAAACGCGCGCTTGCGACGATTCCGCAAGGCTTTCCAAGCGGACTTCATGAAATCCGTGCCCCGTGTGATCCGTCGTCGGAGGCGCCTCCATGTTGGATGCGACCGCCAAGTAGATTTTCGATTGGGGGCGATCGGCGGCAGCCATCCCGCGACGGGACCGACGTGGACATTAATTCCGGAGGCAAACTGCTGCTGCTTGTACGGCGCTCCGCGATACAGAATTGCGATGCAGGTTTCGGCCAGCTTGCGATAAATGCTGTTGTCCGTCGCGCAATAGTGTAGCAGAGCCACAGCAAACTGCTGCCCACCTGCCTTTGCCACTACTTTAAAGGCCGCTTTCATCTGGTTCGCCAACTTCGACCATCCAGCCAGCGTCCCGCAACGGACGAACAAGGTCTTTGATACATTCCTCAGACAAGAGTGCCTTTCGCAGAAGGGCACCATCGTCCGTCGGCATTTCCGGCACAAGGCGTCCATGTTTCTGATAGCGCCGCTGCTCGATCAGCTTGAGGCTCATCTGCGCATTGGCTTGAAGCAAAGCTTGTTGCCACAGCAGCGTGCTATCCTCATTCATCTCGGGGAAGAACAGCGACACGACGTGCGTCTCGTCGTACCAGGATTCAATCAAAGCCAATGTTGCCAAGGCCACGACCAAACGGCTGAAGTTTCCGGATTCTTGCCAGTCTGAGTGGGTTCCGTGCGCGAACATGTGCCGATTGAGCCACGTTAGGCCGTCATACTCGCCCGTCTTTTGAAAGAACGATTTCTGCAGCCAGCGTCGGAACGTTTCAAACGCGAAGATCCGCTCGTCCTGACCAAGCAGGTAATCCTTGGTCAGATAGTCTTGTGGTACCCACATTCGTTCATAGTGAAGTCGAGCCGCGTTTTCGATGCAACGGTCAATGACGCGATCAATCTTGACGCCTGTGGGAAGCTCGCTTTCCGAACCGGAAACGATCCGCGTCAAACCTCCTTCGATGGCCGGAATGAGCGCAGAAATACTCGCCGCGCGATAGCCACTATAGAAGGCGAGATACGCCTCACGCGCCAAGGCACGCACGTCTTGCAAGCTCCGCGCACTAGGTAAGATCTGCGCAATGCAGACGGCCTGGAAAGACAAGGTGTACAAAGTCGAGGTGTGATAATTGAAGAGTTGGATGGCCTGCTCTCGCGATCGGAGTCTTGCGTCGCCGAGAATTTTCTCCGTCTTATCCCTTGGAATCCAAAAGGGAGAGAACCACTCCACTTTCTCCCACAACGCGGCCTTTGCTTCGGCTGCATGCCGCCGGGCCTCCCAGTTCGGATCGCCGGTTGGTTGGATTTTCGGGAAGCACGCCTTGACATCGCCGATGGCAAGCACAACGGCGGGAGTCCTTGCGAAAATCCCGACCTCGCGCTCCTCCACGCTTGTCACGTCGAGGCCGCGTTCCGTAGCCCACAATTGAATCAGCTCAGGCGTCAGCGCGCCATGCGACGAGGCATTGCATGCGCGGTTCCAGACCGCTTGGAAGTGACGATCTAAATCTGAATCTGACATCGTGAGGGCCTATCCCGGCTTAGATCATTGCTTTCAAGCCGGTCAATTAAGAAACCTGCTAGTTCAGCCCCAAGACCCTCCCGGCAGGATAAAGGCCGCTAGGACGCTTTCTTCGGCTGGGCCATCGCACTTGCCACCATCCGCTCGCAGTATTCGTACAGCAGGTCATCACGGCTTAAGCTACGGAGTGGCAATGTCAGGCGAGCCCGCGAGATTGCGAAGTAATTTCTCACGCGTCATGTAGCTATGGCTCTCCACAAACCACTCGAATAGCTCAAACGGATCTTCAGTTTTCCGTGCCACTGGCCTAACTCTTCCGAAATACGAGTCCTTGTGCGCGCGATAGTCGGCCAATGCGTCGGAAGACATCGACTCTTTGACAAGCGAAGAGTTGCCGTTCGGATCCACGATGGCATAGCAGGCTTCACCGGCATCTTCATTGACGCACGCGCTTGTAACCCTTCCAATAATGCCGCCTCTTGCTGGATCACCAAAGCAGTATAATGGTAGACTGCCGTCGAACGTGGTCGGGAAACGACCATAGGACGGGATCGCCTCGCCGATATAGTGCACGAGAGCCTGACGAATTAACACGGCCCAAGTCCTCCCCCGCATAGGAAGACGCTGACTGCAGTTTAACCGCGATTGGTTGACCACCCTTCAGGAACATCAATGGACATCCCTCGCATCGAAGCGTCGATCGACCAAATCCGGGAATCAAGGGATTATGCTGGATCTGGTCGGGGAGGGATCGGAACCCCCTACCCCAGGATTATCATTACCCCACTCGCCTATCGGGTCCGCTCGTCACCTCGTGTTTTGTCGCGCCCCACTGCATCAACGTCCTGCTTCGCGTCTCGACGCCGCCGGCCAGTGGCCAGCTCCGAAAGCTCGTTCTTCAGTGCATGTCGTCGGGTTTCGAGAGCAGGCATGTCGTGGACGAATTGGCGAACTTCGCGAGCCAACTCGTGATCTGCCGCGACTCCAGAGCGATCTAGCTCGGCAGCATACTCGAGATATCGCCGCCTGATCGCGTCCTGACGGGACTTGATCTGCTCGTCCCAAGGACCTTTGGCAGCCTTACCGCCCCTCACCTCCGCAAGCACCTCCTTACGGGCGAGCCGATCGACCTCGGGCGTAATCTTTCGCTTGCGCATAGCGAGGACCGCCCCGCGGCCGGCCTTTCGAACGCGTCCGCGAGTTCGCCGCGGCGTTGCCTCCGCCGCGATCCCGCGAAGCCGGAGCTCCCCGGCAAATCGTTCGCGCCAGGCCTGAAGATCCGCCTTGCGGGGATTGAGGCGCTTGCCGTTATGGCCCAGAGACCGAACGGTCAAGTGCACATGGGGATGCTTGTTGTCCAGGTGCTGCACGAAGACGTAGTCGTGATTATAGCCGAATTTCTCAATGGCAAACGCCCGGGCCGAATCCTTGACTGCGATGGCATCGGTACCGGCCGGCATCGACAGAATTATGTTGATTGAAAGCGATCCATCACGCCGGCGCTTGTCGTCGAGGCCGGCATCATCCTCCCAGCGTTGCTGCAGGTCTTTCAATCCAGAACGACCCGTCAGAGCCGCGCCCTGCTCTGTTTCCGCCTCAAGTTCACCGTTTCGCGTGATGTAGGCGAGGTGCGATTTGAGATGCGCCACGTCCTTTGTGCGACCGGTGATCTTGACCATCACCTCTGGTGCTCGGCGCACGATGCGTTCGAGCTTTGCACGCATCGCCAGCGTCAGGCGACCGGAACCGGTCGGATCCGGGATATCCCACTCGGACCGCCGCGGGCGCCGATTGGGCGTTTCCCAGACATACGAGATCGGCGGAAGCTCTGAGGCCAGGTCGGTCGACCGCGGCGAGGAACGTCGACTCATCGCCGTCCATCCCAATAATCCGCGTTGCCGTGAAGGGCATTACGCAATTGCGCCAGCTCTCTTTCGATGACCAGCTTGGCTTCTTGAATTACGGACAGATCGGGCTCGACCGCCCTGCCCAGCAGCACACTGGCGTTTGCCGCACGCGCGATCTGGTTGATGTTGCCGCCGATCCGGTTGAGCTCGCGAACGATCGCGCGAAGCGCGTCCTGCTCGCTCGGAGAATGCTGCACTGGCGACCCCAGCCGCGAGCGTACCAGCGCAACGATCCAGCCGGTCCGGGTCATGCCGCGCTGATGTGAAACTTCCGCGAGCTGCCGCATCTCGCTCTCGCGAAACCGCACCGTCACCTTCTCTGGCCGTCCGACCGGCAACGCCAAGATGCGCGGTGCTGGTGCAGCGAGTGCATCAGCAATGAGACGCCGCAGCAGCGCGGATTTGCCGCCCTGGGTAGCTGCAAGGATCGAGAACGCCGCCGCGACTTCGTCGGAGATGCGAAGCGAGATCAGAGCCATGCACTCCAATCCCATTCGCGATGTAATACATCGCTGGCGCGAAGCCTATCCTGCACTAGAAAGCAAAAAACTTCGCTCCATGATGTTGGTTCAAACCAACACTCTCTGCATTCAACGCTCGCCACTGTAAGGCGATCGAGGGCCCCTGCCCTCTGCGCCGAATTCTGCTCGCGGCGGCCCCTTGGCCGATTAGGCATTGCGAATACCGATCCGCCGGCAAGCCAGGAAACGAAGGCACTAACTGACACCGGCACTGTGGACCGCGACTTTCCAGCAGCCTGCGGCCTCTCTACGGCACTGTGGGGAGCGCGTTCGGCCTTCGGCTGCTGCGCTAACGCGCCATCCTTCGGATGGGAAAGTCGCTCCGCCGGCGCAGACCGATAGTCTGCCGCCGCCGCGAAAGTGTCGAACGAGTTCATCTCGACAGGATCTCCTCGATTGTAAGCGCTGATGCTGGAACTTCTTCTTCGTTGTCGGCACCATCGACCAACACCACAGCGTGACGGGAGCCCTGCGTCGCGAGTCGATCCACAACAAGCTGCGCGGTCCGATCCTGAAACCGAACCCTGATTGCCAGCGATGCTGCCGGTTTCGATTGCGCAACGACGCGAGCTTTTGGCCGATCCTCCGTTGCCGCTTCGCGGTCGTTCACCGCGTTGCGCGGGAGCAGTGCTTCCGGGAGGGGAGCGGAGTTTTCGGATCGAGGTCGCCCAACCGGTAATTCGTTCCGGGGATTGGCGCGGCCGCCCTCCCCCCGAACATCCCGGGCCACTTTTCGAGCCTGTGCGTCGGTAAAGCTGGCCTGGGTCGCGCATTGCCGTTCGATCTCGTCGGGGTGCGTGCGCCAGGCCTGATAGAGTTCATAAAGAGCACGGATCGAACTGCCATCAAGTCGAGCCCGAAGGAATTCCGGCATGCTTTGAACCGAGGCGTAGCGCGACACCCAGTCTCTTGGCTTGCCAAGTTTGCGCGAGATCGCCGCCTGGGTATCGCCGGCGTCCAATCGGTCTGCGATGAACGCCGCGATCTCAGACGCGCGCAGATCATCACGCTGGATATTCTCGATCATCTGAGCGTATCGGTCTGGCAAATCGACGTCTTGAATGAACGCGGGTATTTCACGCAAGCCCGCGCGCTGCGCTGCGCGGTATCGGCGCGCGCCCATGGCGATGACGTAGCGTCCATCCTCACTAGAACGGCGAAGCACGATGGGTTGCAGCACGCCATGTTCGGCAATCGAGTGGGAGAGCTCCTCCAATTCCTGCTCGCTGAAGGTGCGGCGCGGTTGATCGGGGTCCTCGTCAATGCAGTCGATCGCGACCAGGAGCGGTCGCCCCGTTGCGGCGCCAGGGTTTGCCGCGACGTCGACGAGCTCCTTGAAGCTGAGATCAAGCGTCATTCGTCGTCTCCTGATCAAGCCGTTCCACGATCTTGGCGAGAACCGCGCGGATTTCCCGACCGGCTTCTTGCGCCGAGCGACGCTTCAAGCTCCACACCGGCACCCGCTCCGCAACGGCTTCGGCATAGCCGTCCCGTGCAACGATCTGGCCTGGGAACACGTACTTGCCCGCTTCGCGCAACAACTGCTCCAAGTGTGTTCGTTGACGCGGCGACTTGGTATTAAAGTTCGATGGCAGCAGGCCGAGGAATCGCGTGTCCTGACGACCGTAGCGTCGTTGCACACCGATCACGGTCTGCATCAGGGCTTTGACGCCCTTTACGGAATAATCTTCCAGGTAAATCGGCGCCAGAACATGCGAGGCGGCGACCAAGCAGGCGACGCTGCGAAGGCCAAGCGATGGCGGGGTGTCGATCACGCAAACATCGAACCGGTCGGCGGCATCGGCGAGATTCTGCTGCAGGGTCATGACAGCTGCGGCATTGCCGCGATCGATATCCGTCAATGAGCTGTCGGCCGGCGCCAGCGTGATGCCGTTGTTTTCCCCAGCGACAAACCGGGTCGCCGGCTTGAAGAGGTCGGCTGCCGAAATCGACCCCGTATGCTGCTTGAGCGTGTCGGTCGCGTTGCCCTGCGCATCAACATCGATCATCAGAACCCGGCGGCCCGCTTCCGCCATGAACCAGGCCAGATGCACGGCAAGCGTCGTCTTGCCGACGCCGCCCTTTTGGTTGTTGATGACGATCGTGTTCACCGGGTCGACCTTGGTGCAACCATCTGCGCCCGTTTCATCCATGTTCCTCCAGACCGTGCTTCGCATGCCGGCTCGGTCCTGATTTGACCGGCCTCTTCATCCTGGGTGTTGGTTTGAACCAACACCCACTGCGAACCAGCACGCGGCAGAATCTTGAAAGCCAGGCACAAAATCCCCTGCCAGAAGAGTCAGGTGGGCCGAGCCTCATAGGACCGAGGCGCTCAGTCGAAATGAGTTCGCATCGATTGGGCAGGCGCGCACCGGAGTTGAAGCAAGACAACGAAAACCAAATGCGTGTGGCCCCTACGTGTTGGTTCAAACCAACACGTTCTGAGGCAGCGCCACGCCGCAAATCGCCGTATAGTGTGAAGACGAGACGGAGCCGACGCCCACCAAACCTGGACGACGGTAAGAACCGCGCTGCGCCCTCGGGCGCAAATACGGCATCAACCTGCTGATGCTCTGCAGTTGATCGGCCAGATGTGCGAAGTCTATCGGCCGCGATGTGAGGAGCAAATGGTTCGAAAGCGGCGTCCTGGATCTCGTTCTCGGCGATCACCGGTCCCGCGACAGCGGACTATATCTCGAAGCGCTGCGGCGACACGACCGTGGAGGTCGATCAGCTCGGTCAGTCCTCGCAGATGTCGGCTTCGTCGCGGACACGATCGGAGCAACTCGCCCGCCGCCGGCTGATCATGCCACACGAAGTTCTGCGCATGCGAACCGACGAAATTCACGGCCGGCAACCCGCCGCCGCGATGCGGCCGCGCCATCTGGTTCAGGCGCGCCGGCCATGCAGGCGTGTGTCGGTGAAAACAGGTTCTACCTGAAACAAGGCTCCGGGACTTGATGACGATCGAAAGTATGTCCACGGCCCGCGAGAGGATCGTCACGCGGATGCGCGGAGACCGCGTGCGGGCTCCGGGAGCGCCGCGTTGGCGGCGCGAGTAGAGCCGTCCCCGAAGGGGCTCGCCCCATGGCCTCGGAGCGATTATCGCGAGGAAGATGGTTCCGGGAAATTGGCGCGCAGGTACTCGGTCGCCGCCTCCGCCGTCGCGAACGAAGCGAGTTCCAGCATCTCCTCGTCGGGCCGCTGCGGCTGCCGGACCACCGTGACCCGGCCTTCGTCAAGACAGGTACGGGGCTGCTCGCGGAACCGCAGCCATTCGGCCTGCTTGGCTTCGGCCAATGCGCAGGCAGCATCGTAGTCATCCGCAATGCCGAGATGGGTCGAGCGGTCCCATGCTCCGCCGTTCAGGCACCGAACTTCGATGCGACCATCCGGACGGGTGAGGCCGTAGGGACGATCCCACCACTGATCGAGCTGTGCCTTGCTCCGCGCTTCGTTCGGCGTCGCGTCAAAGGCCTTGGGCAGTTTCGGGTCGAGTGGAATCCGGCTCGGCATGGCGTCCTCTGATCAGACGGAAAATGCCAGAGAACGGGCCAGAATGGGAGCTGAATCTGGCCGGGCCGGCACGCCAAATGGCTCATGGCTCGTCGTTGGCGCCGCTACAACTGCCCCCCATCGAGGGATCGCGCGTGCACCTGCAATCGACCGATCAGGAAAATGAATCAATCGCGCTTGTTCGATTCAACAATCCAATTGGACACAGATTCCGGTGCGGCACGGAATAGAAGAAGCGGTCGAACTCGACATGATAATCCGTGGAGACCCGGGCAAGCCGCCATTCGGCGAACTCGTAGTCCTCTG
>NZ_JACIHC010000052.1:0-9366 GCF_014198205.1 Bradyrhizobium sp. SBR1B | reverse complement strand
CGATCACGATCCGCTGGAAACGGTGATCACGATGCTCTGGAATGGGTGATCACGATGGCCTGGAATCCGTGATCACGATCGGCTGGAACACGCAGCAGGGGGATCCCGCGTCCGCACGAGGGGCACAAAATATTATGTGGCGGAGGAATCCAGCCGTGGCCGGCCCTGGCTGGCGTTAGGGCGCCTCCGCCACATAATCTCGTCCGACACATAAGAACGGATCGAGACCAAGCATCTCCTGCACCTTCGCAGCAAGCCCATCGTGCCCACAGCGGAAGTCGACGGGCCGCGTCGCGATATAAATCTTCAGTTCGGAGCCGGGGACAATCATCGTGACGCCCGCACCGCGCGGATCACTCGAGACAGCTGCTCCCCATCTATCGCCGCGTCCGTCCGCACGACGACGTCGCCAATCGCAATCTCGAGCTTGACTGCCGGAACGTGACGCTCCTCTAACGGCCCGTCCACGACCAGCGGCGCGAACGGCGGCTGCGGAGCCTCGCACGACGGTAATTCGCCGCGCTGTCGGAAGCGTCGTCGCCAATCGTAAATTTGCCAGCGCGTCGCTCCGTGCTTGCGCGCTACCTCCGCCACCTGAGCGCCGGGCAGCAGACTTTCGCCGACGATCCGAGCCCACTCGGCATCTGGACGCACACGACGCCCGGACGGTCCCTCAAGCACTTCAAGCCGGCTGACTGCTCCAGACCCAACTGTTGAGCTGTCCAAATGGGCGTCTTTTTTGCCGTCCAATCCCATCCCAAACCTCCGTTCAAGCCGGAGGCTTCTTCGCACATCTAATCCAATCCCGGAGCCAGGGTATTGGCTGAGCGCTTACCACCAATCTGGGGCATACGGCAGCGATTCCTGTCGATAGAGCCAAGGCCGGCAAATCGAGGCCGCTAAGCGGTCCGTACACATTCCCCGCTCTGCCGCGTAGCGCAGAAATGCCCGCAAGGTCGAAGCTGTGTTGGCCACCGAAACGCGGGACCATCGTCCCGTCGCCTGGTCGACGAAATAGGCGTCGACGTCTTCAGGCTGAAGAGCCCTGAGTTGCCGATTGGTTTTGTCGCACCAGCGCAGGAATCTGCTGACTATCCTACGCCCACAGTTTCGTGAAGGCTTGAGCCTTGTAGCTAGGCTGGGCAATGCCATTGGCAAGGTCAGCTAGGCGCTGCTGGAGGTCGCGCGAGAGTCCTCCAATGCCTGCGCCGAGACCTTGCAGGGCCGTGACGCGATGCTCAGGATCGTTAAGTCCCTCTGCCATGGCAAGAAGGCGCTCCTGAACTACGAGCGTAACCCGTTCCAGCCTCGGCCCGAGGCTCCGCAACGCCGAAGCACGATGCGCAGGATCGTCCAGCGCCTCGGCAAGTGCGACGAGGCGCTTCTGCAGCTCGGGGGCAAACTCCGCCAGGGAGTCTGCGAGACCATGCAAGGCCGCGACACGATACCCGGGACTGTTGAACGCCTCGGCAATTCCTACGAGGCGCTCCTGGGTCGCGACGGCTAGCGGGCCTACATGCGCCCTTAGAGCCCATAGCGCCGAGATGCGATCCACGGGATGAGCCACCTGCTCAGCAAGGGCAACTAGGCGCAGCTGGAGGGAGGGGGGAAGCCCTCCCACATGCTTTCCAAGAGCCCATAGGGCCGAGACGCGATGGCCGGGCAGGTTAAGCCGCTCTGTGAGAGTGAGCAGGCGCCCCTGGAGTGTGGGCGCAAGCCCTTCAACCCCCACGCCGAGGCTTCGCAGGGCCGAGACAAGATGCTCGGGCTCGTCAAGCCGCTCGGCGAGTGTAACGAGGCGCTCTTGCAGCGGGGGGGCAACTCCTCCTATGCGCACTCCAAGGCTCTGCAAGGCTTGAGCACGATGCTCGGAGTGGTTTAGTCCGTCGGCGACGGCAATGAGGCGCTCTTGAAGTGCGGGCGCCAAGTCTGCCACGCTCGCTCCGAGGCCCTCCACGGCAGAGGCCCTATGCTCGGAGTCGGGAAGTCCCTCGGCGAGCTTGATGAGGCGTTCCTGGAGCGGGGGCGCCAGCTCTCCGATGCCGGCGAGGCCCTCCAAGGCTTGGGTACGATACTCGGGCTCGTCAAGTCCCTCGGTGAGGACGACGAGGCGCCCCTGGAGCGCGGGCTCAAACTTTCCCACGTGGTCTCCAATACCCTGCATAGCTCGAGCGCGATGCTCAGGGTCGTTAAGCTTCTCGGCCAGTACGACGAGGCGCTCTTGGAGGTCGGGCGAAAACATTGCCGCGCCCGCTGCGATGTCCCCCACGGCCGAGGCGCGAAGCTCGGGGTCGTTAAAGCCCTCCGCGAGGGCAACGAGGCGCTCTTGCAGCGTCGGCGCAAAGTCTCCGATGCCGCGCCCGAGACCCTCGATGACGCAGACGCGATGCTCGGGGTCATCAAGGCCCTCGGCAAGGGCAACAAGGTGCTCCTGCTGAGCGCGCGCAAGCTGTCCTGCGCGCGCTCCGAGAGCCATGATGACGGAGACGCGATCCTCGGGGTCGTGGAGCCCCTCGGCAAGCGTGAAGAGGCGCGTTTGCAGCGGGGCCGAAAGCCTTGCCACGTGCGGTCCGAGGCCCCACACGGCCAAGAGGCGATGCTTGGGATCATTAAGCCCCTCGGCGAGGGCAACGAGGCGCTTTTGCAGCGGAGGCGCAAAGTCTCCGATATGATCCCCAAGGTCCTCTATGATGGAGACGCGATGCTTGGGGTCGTTAAGCCCTTCGGCGAGTGCGACGAGGTGCTCCTGCTGGTCTCTAGTCAGGTAATTCAAGTTGGGCGCTAGCGTTCGGATCGCACCAGAATCTATCAGCGCACCAAAGCGATCCGCGTTGCCTAGGAGAGCCGCTGTCGCCTTGTCCCAGGCGGACTGAACCCGGGTAGCTCGCTGAGCTGGCCGGCGCGCCGCAGCTAGCTGGGCGGCATCACGCAGTAGGCGACTCGTCTGCGACATCATCAACAGATCGGTCAGGCTGAGATGCTCAGCAATTAAACCGAGTACCTCCAGCGGCAGACGAGGGAGGTGCCCTTCGATACGCAGCGCAGCAGCATTCGATTGTTGAGGGGCAGAGCATCTCTGCTCCACGACAGAACGGGACGGGCCGCTTCCTTCGAGGTTAATCGCCGGCCCAATGGGAGAATCGTCCGCGCCGTCAGCTTCGTTGGTCTCGTATCCCACCCTCGGCGCCTTGCCCCGTCCGTCAATACCCCTCATGGTTCACCTCCTACAAGGGCGTCAATTGGATGAGTTCTTCTGCTCCACAGCCATCATCATCCGCGCTGCCGCCGACAAAGGGGCGCAAGCCGCGATTCTCAACGATCTCCATTGGTTGCTGAAGTACCCAGTCGGCAAATATCTCTCCGCGCAGCGTCACGTCGTCCAATACTGTCTGGGTAAACTGAAGTCGTTTCGTCGCGCGACAACCCGCAAGGCCAAGCTTCCGCAGCATCGAGGGGCGTCACCACTACAGCTGCTGTTATGGCCAATAAATGTCCAAGCGAACTTGAAGAGCATCGACTATTCCCCTTTTTAGCCGACAAATAGGAGATGAACGAATCTCCAGGAGAGACCACTCGCATCGACGTGCCATCTTGGCGATCAATACGCCAAGGTCAATGGGGTCGTCGCATTGGGCCGCGCCCATTTCCTCTCCCATGTGCATGAGATAGACGCGCATTATTTCGGGAACAAATAGATGTTCGTTATGAAGCAATATCTCGTGCCTATGGCTGCTGCCAGAACCGCAGATCCTTCGCACAGGCGGCATGTTTTGGGCTGTTGAAAACTGCGAGAAACCATCAAGCTGAAGTCAGGACCGATAACCGTTCTCAGCCGCCAGTTTTCCGAGCGCCCGCAGAACCGTCGCGAGAGGTACGATCAGGTGCGATGGAATATACTCATCCACCAAGCCGTCCTTCAGGAGCGCGCGCGCCAGCGGAATGTTTCGCATCACCGGCACTCCCGCAGCGGCCGCAGCATCAACCATTTGCCGCGCCAATACATCGGTACCTATGGCATCGATCATGGGCAAGGGGGTACGCTGCCGATCGTAGTAGATCGCCACTGCAATATGTGTGGGATTGGTAATCAACACGGTCGCTCTACGTGACTGCTCAATCCCGCCCTTGGCTAAGAATTGCGAATGGAGGCGCCTGCGTCGGTGTTTGACCAGAGGGTCACCCTCATTTTGCTTAGCTTCTCGTTTCACTTCGTCCAGCGACATCAAGTTTTTGTTCGTGAACTGCCATCGCTGGAACGCAAAGTCCAGAATTGCCACCACAAGGTAGCTCGCCCCCACATAACTAGCGATCCCGAGGAGCAGGTTACCCGTCACGGCACTTAGGCACGATATGCCACAGCTTGGCGTCCACACAAGCGCATGCATACCTTGCCGCAGCACAAGCATTATGGAGAGGCCGAGTATGAGCACCTTCACGATCGCCTTACCCAGATCGACGAGATTCTGCAGCGAGACTATCCTTCTGACGTTCTCGCCGGGGTTCAGCTTTTTCAGCGACGGCGTGACTGCCTCGGGGGAGTAAATCGCCCCGTTCTGCAGCAAATTCGCGCCCACGCCGATGACCAGGACGATGCCGAGGAAAGGTGCGACCATACTTTGTACTTCACCGAAACAAAACTCGAGTAGCTGTCGGCTGGCAATCAGGAAGTCCCCTTCAAGAAATGATACCGGCAACAGGATCGTTGCCTTAAGTCGGTCTACTAGACCAGGCAAAGAGGCAAAGAACAGTGCGAATAACCCAAGGGTTATCGCCGCAGAAACGACTTCCTTACTGTGCGGAACCTGTCCCTTCTTGCGCAACTCCCGCAGCCTCCTGGGGGTCGGCCTTTCGGTCCTTCTGCCGGTCACGGCAGTCACCTCGTGATGCGATGCACGATTCCGACAGGCGAGGGCATATGCTTGTCGGCATTGGCCAAAACAATCGTGAGCGATAAAATCAGCAGCAGAAGGGCAACTGCGCTCTTGACCGGCATGGCGAGAAAGAAGACTTCCAGTTGCGGCGCGAACCGGCCGGCCAGTGCCAAGCCCAACTCGCTAAGAAACATCGCAACAATGGCTGGACCGGCGAGAAGCAATGTCAGCAGCATCACGAGGTCTGCAAGATCTAACATACCGGTGACGAAGGCCGGGCCAAACGCAGGATGAAAGCTCCACAGTGGCCAGATGTCATGGGAGCGATAGAGCGCTTCTAACAGTTTGGAAAAGCCGCCGCTGACGAACAGCCATGTAGTGTAAAGCTGAGCTAGGAAGCTCCCAAGCGGCGAGTCCAGATTGTGGCTTGCCGGGCTCAACTGGCTCGGCATCGTAGCCCCTCTCTGATGGTCAATGAACGTGCCCGCGCTTTCCACACCCCACATAGTCGCGGCAATTGGCATGCCCAGCAGGCACCCGAGCAAGAGTTCCTTGAGCCCCAAGCCCAGGATCGGCACCAGACGTGTAATGTCGAGATCCGCAGGCCTCGTTGCCCAAGCGAAACCCATTGCCGGGAGCGCTAATGCCATGATCACGCCATTGCGCGCCGGCGCCGTCACCATACGACGTCGCAGAAAGGGCATGACAAGCGCCATCCCTGTCACCCGTGCCACCGCAAGCGCAAGGACAACAATGAAAGTACCCAGGTGAGCTGGATCAAGTGGTGACATGGCGCAGACTCCTCTAGCGCTTACTTAGCCAGCTCGGCGGTCGCTCTTGCTGCAGTTGTGCCCGGCAAAGAGAGGAACATTTTAGCAAGTCCATTGGCCTCAGACTTACATCCCGGCGATCTGGTCGAGGATGTTCACCGTATACCGGCTAAGCTCACCAAACCAATTCGCGGTGGCGACTAATATCAGGCTCACGCATATCAGCTTCACGGCGAAAGAGAGTGTCTGCTCCTGAACTTGGGTCAGAGCTTGCACAACGCTAACGATCAGTCCGACGCCTGTCGCGACGAGGACTGTGGGCATCGACAAGACAAGCGTCAGTTTGAGCGCGCCAATGGCAATGTGGGTGAGTGTGGCGGTATTCATGGCGCTGCTCCCGCGTAGGAGAAGATGAGGCCATGAATTAGGCGCTGCCACCCGTCCACCGCAACGAACAAGAACAGCTTGAATGGCAAGGATATGGTCATTGGCGAGACCATCATCATGCCCATTGCCAGAAGGATGTTCGAAACGACGAGATCGATGACGATAAACGGCAGAAATAACAAGAAGCCGATCTTGAACGCGTCTTCTAGTTCGGATGTGATGAAGGCCGGAATCAAAATCATGAATTCGCTGCCAGTTATGGCAGCGGCGTCCTCCTTGCTCCACAATCCCTGAGTCGCATTGACAAAGAATTGCCGTTCCCGTTGCGACGTGTTTTTCAGCAGAAAGTTGCGAACTGGCTCGGCGGCTAGCGTTATCATTGTCCCTAACTCGCGGATATCTTGGGATGCGATTGGTTTGTCGCGCACTGCTTCATACGCACCTTTAGCCACTGGCTGCATGATGTAGACGGATAGCAGGATGGCGATCGCGTTCAGCGCCATGTTCGGAGGAATGTTCTGAACGCCGAGAGCATTGCGAATGAGCCCAAAAACGACGACGAGCTTCACGTAAGAGGTGACGGTAATAGCAACGAAGGGAGCGATTGCGACGCAGGCGATCAGGATAATCAGTGTCGCGGGATCAGGGAGCGCCATCATCGTTCTGCTCGTGCTAATCGCAGGTCGAGCACGCGCACACCGGTTCGCTCGGCGATGCGCACCAATTCACCCGTTGCGACGACCTGGCCATTGACGCGCAAGCTAATATTGGTAGTGGCATCAAAACCAAGATCAAGCACTTGGCCGACAGCCAATTCGCGAAGCTGCCTGAGCGGCATGGTCAGGCGTCCAGCATCCACATCAACAGGAAGTTCAATGTTGTCGAAGGTTTCCGGTGGGAGCAGATCCGGTCTATCCATCATAAAGTCCACAGCTGAAAGGACGGTGAGGCGGTCGTTGCAGATCGAAGCGCGAAAGCAAGGATCGCCAGAGAGGCATACGAGAACAGTTATGATGCCGTCATTGCAGACCGGGGTGGTATCCAGCAGGATGACGTCACCTAACGCGAGTTGATGCAGATCCGCCAAGATGAGGCTGACGCGCTCTACCAGCAGAACGAGAGAAAGGGGCAGATCATCGAGCGCGGCGCTTACGACCGAAAGCCCAGAGCAGCAGTCGGCGATCCATTGCAACCCGCCACCATCGAATTCTACAAGCCCGAGGACGTCGTTTGGACGCTCTAAGCGAAGAATCTCAAATGCGTACGGAAACGTTCCAGGGCTTTCGGCCGAAGACCAGGTCGGCCGATGACCACACCATTGTTCCACCTTAATCGCGAGATCTCGGAAGACAATGTCGAACAGGATTTCTCGCAGGCCGTCACCGGGAGACAATGCGGTAATTTCCGGCCAATGTTGCACAGCGGCCGCTGGAAGGAGCGTCGAGTCAACTGCGACTCGAATCCCGTGGCCGCGTGGGCGCATCACGGCCCGACAGTAAGCCGCCGGAAGACGCGGAGGTGCCGAACCTGGCATGACAGCTTCCGCGTCGATGCCAGCGATGTTGAAAGAGACTGGCAGACGTATAGCAAGACGCGAAACGGCGGCAGCCTCACGTGGGCCATAGCAGGGTAGATCGATCACGCGCCCTTCTCAACTTGGTGGTAGAGTAGTGTCTCAAATGTGCGAGATAGCCGGTTGCTGCCTTGCTCGTCCAACATTGAGCTGAAGACGATCAACACAATGCGCATTTCAAGCTGATCGGACAAATCGTGCGCAAATGCATGGCCATGCACCTGCAGGATAGGCCAAAGCCGCTCGGACCTGATGCCCACCCTTAGGGTATCATGCTGGAAACTGACGGTCACAAGCGCATTGCCGAATAATTCGCGGTTCAGCGTGACGTGCACCTCGGTATTGCCGGCATAATCCCGGCGGACCAAAGTGTGCTCGGTAATCCTCCTGGTCAACTCAACGAGTTCAACCGATCGTAACAGCTCTTCGGGCACTCGCCGACACAGCATAGGGCCAGGCATGGCACCAATGATCGAACCGGCAATGAACGGAGAAGACGTAGCGCTTTCGCTTTCGGCCAGATCATGGTCGAAAACCTTATAATCGGGCGCGCGATCGGATCCCTCGCAGGCGTCTATGGTCTCCTCCTCGATCAGTTGCGAGAACCAAGCGTTATCCCCGGTACGCACATGCGTCGGCACCGGGGCTGCCACCGGAATTAATCGGCTACGTGGTTGGATGCACGACATCGCAGGCCTTGTCGGTAGTTGCATCTAACTTCCTCTGCTAAGTTTGAGCGCTGTGGGAATGGGGCACTTGGCTCAGCCGCGTCGAATCCCTTGGCAGGACACGCCGCTCACCATCGTGGCGACTACCAAACCACAACCGTAATTTTTCAGTTGGCCTTACTTCTCCAGGACATCGTATTTTTCGCAACCCACTTCCAGGAGAAAAGCAGGCAGCCGCTCGACGGAGTAGCATCCACTTCTCCATGTACTCACGGTCGACCAGAAGCCAATACAATTTCGATATGGTAATCAGCTGATGGGCTTATGCCCTTCAGGAACAACATGCTCAGCGTCGGATGGCTGGTTTGAATGAGCAGGGATCAGTGCGATTTTCGGAAACCTACAATCCGCAACCGCCTCTTCAGATCGTTTCATCTTCTCGGGAACAGTGCTGCCAAGGCTCGAGCTGGATGCCCGGGCAGACCGAGCGCCTCGGCAAGAGCAGCGAGGCACCGCTGGAGCTTGCGCATGTCCGTCGTCAGATAATTTGAGACTGGTCAGGCTTTTTGAGAAGGGAGGCTCTGGCTCATCAGGGTTAGAGTTTAAGCGACCTGCAGTTGATGCTGCAAGCGGCGGTTTGCGATGGTATCGCGCTTGATGCGGTTTGAACCGCCCCGGGTTTGCCGGAGGCTATTTGGTTTAAGTTATGCCGCCATGGCGGGCTGTTCCAGCATGGCGTAGTAGCGTTGCTCGGCTTCGGCCGGCGGAATGTTGCCGATGGGCTCTAGCAGCCGCCGATTGTTGAACCAGTCGACCCATTCCAGGGTCGCGAACTCCACGGCCTCGAAGCTGCGCCATGGCCCGCGCCGATGGATTACTTCGGCTTTGTAGAGACCGTTGATGGTTTCGGCGAGCGCGTTGTCATAGGAATCTCCGACACTGCCGACAGACGGCTCGACACCAGCTTCAGCCAGGCGCTCGGTGTACTTGATGGATACGTATTGGGCGGATTCAAACGGTCGTCGCAACACCGATTGTTTTCACTCATGACAGCAGTTCGTCAAGCGCTTCTGCCGGCGTTTTCCAGCCCAGCGTCT
>NZ_JACIHC010000051.1:0-9455 GCF_014198205.1 Bradyrhizobium sp. SBR1B | reverse complement strand
GCAACTCGCTACGACAAACTTGCCAGAAATTTCTTGGCTGCCGTCCACCTCGCCGCCATCGTCGCATATTGGATCAATTGAGTCTGAACCCTAAGTTTCCATACGAACAGCGTGAGGCGGCCGGGGCTGCGGCGCAGGCAGCTACGATCGCCGATCCCCGGCCGCACACACTATTTACGCGGGGGGCTGCTCGGGGCAGGCTCCCTCCCAAGTCCAAGTACCGTTTTCATAAATAATAAGGACAGGTTGGCAAGCTTGTCCTCCCGCGACCGCAGACGCTTCTTCCAGAGTCAACTCGCTTACGCCATAGGCCGACATATCGTTTCTCATGTTTTCACCTTTTAAGTAGTGACGAATGTGGCCGGTCAGCAACCGACCGCAGCAGCAGCAGCAGCAGCAGCAGCAGCAGCAGCAGCAGCAGCAGCAGCAGCTTCAAGTCTCGTGCCAACTGCGCAGGGACGGCAGAAAGCGCTTTAACGCCTTTCTCTTGTGTAAGTTGCATTGTGCGGCCGGCCGCTCGAACATCATTGTGATGCAAACGCGACAAATCGGACTGAACCGCCCCGGGATTGCCGGAGGCCATTTGGTTTAAGTTATGCCGCCATGGCGGGTTGTTCCAGCATAGCGTAGTAGCGTTGTTCGGCTTCGGCCGGCGGGACGTTGCCGATGGGCTCCATGAACCTTCGGTTGTTGAACCAATCGACCCATTCCAGGGTTGCGAACTCGACGGCCTCGAAGCTTCGCCACGGTCCGCGCCGATGGATCACCTCGGCCTTGTAGAGACCGTTGATGGTTTCGGCGAGAGCATTGTCGTAGGAATCTCCGACACTGCCGACAGAAGGCTCAATGCCAGCTTCAGCCAGGCGCTCGGTGTACTTGATAGCGACGTACTGGGCTACCCCTGTCGCTATGGTGCACGAGCCCGCCGCGATGGATCGGACGTCGATCATGCAGTGCCTGCTCCAGCGCATCCAGCACGAAGCCGGCATGCGCTGTGCGCGAGGCCCGCCAGCCCACGATCCTGCGGGCATAGGCATCGATGACGAAGGCGACGTAGACGAAGCCGGTCCAGGTCGCGCATAGGTGAAGTCAGAGAGCCACAGAACGTTGGGCCTCGGTACCTTGAACTGCCGGTTGACGTGATCCAGCGGACATGGCGCGGCTTTGTCGCTGATCGTGGTCTTGACGGATTTGCCGCGGATGACCCCTTGCAAACCCATGTCCCGCATCAGTCGCGACACTGTGCAACGGGCAATCTCGAAGCCTTCGCGCTTGAGCTGGCGCCAGACCTTGCGCACGCCGTAGACGGAGAAGTTCTGATCGAAGACGCGCCTGACCTCGATCTTCAGCGCAGCATCCTGCCTGGCGCGGGCCGACAGCTTGGCCGGATCGCGCCGCTTGGCCACATGGGCATGGTAGGTCGAGGGGGCGATCGGCAAGACCTTGCAGATCGGCTCGACCCCATGCGCCCCACGATGATCGTCGATGAAGGCGATCGCGGCTTGGACCGGCGGTCAAGCTCCGCCATCGCAAAATAGGCGCTTGCCTTGCGCAAGATCTCGTTAGCTTGCCGAAGCTCGCGGTTCTCACGCTCGAGGGCCTTCAGCTTCTCGGCCATGTCGGTCGGAACGCCGGCCCGCTGCCCGCTATCGATCTCGGCCTTCTTGACCCAGTCATGCAGCGTCTGAGGCGTGCAGCCGATCTTGGCCGCGATCACGAATTATATCGACCAGCGCGGCTGTTCGTAAACTTCTTCCAGCCCTCGTTCAAACCGTTAGCCAAGCAGCGCGACGGGGCTCGTGTACGCAAGACATACAGCGCGCCGGGAACACCTCACCAGCGCCTGGCAGCGGACGCCCGCACGCCTGACGCTGTCCGCCATCATGTCCAAGAACTCTATGCCGCTCTCGATCCAGTCGCGTTGTTACGCGACATCCGCGACCTGCAGGAGCGCCTCGCGGCCCTCGCTGATACCCAACCAATCGGCCATCCTGCTGTGGCATTGCAACCGATCGATCGCTTCCTGGCAAGCTTGCGCACGGCCTGGAAGGACGGAGCCATGCGACCGACGGATCGGCCACTCGTGAAGGCGAAAAGAGGCCGACGTCGTCCCGACCCGCTCATCCAAGCAACGCCAGATTTGCTAAAATGGTTTGAAGCCGAGCCTTGGCGGACTGGCAGCGAACTGCTCTCGCGCTTGCAGATGGAATATCCTGGAGCCTATCCGAACAAACTTCTTCGAACCCTTCAACGTCGGCTGAAATCCTGGCGCAGCGAGCAAGCGAATGCGCTGCTGTTCGCTCCTAGCGAGAAAATGCCGCCAGGGCCCCGGCCATCTCCGCACCCGGCCTCCTCCTCAACTCAAGCCAGGAGCAAAATAAATGAGGCAACCGATCGCACCCGGGAGCATCAATACATGAGGCAATACGGAGTCTCACCCTGATCGCCGCCGCGCAATCGACGGTGGAATGGTGACGGACGCCTTGCTGGCCCACGTCGCGGTGATGAAATACGGCTACCAGCTGCCGCTCTATCGCCAGGAACAGATGTTTGCCGCCCAAGGCATCACGCTCGACCGGCAAACGCTGGCCTTGTGGATCGGCCGCGTCGCCTGGTGGCTGAAGCCGCTTCACGCGCTGTTGCGCCACGCGGTGATGTCCTACCCGCGGCTGTTTGCCGACGAGATGCCGCTGCCGGTTCTCGATCCCGGCCGTGGCAGAACTAAAGTCTGCCAGTTCTGGGCGATCGCCACCGACGACCGCCCGTGGGACGGCCCGGCGCCGCCGGCAGTAGTCTACATGTTCACCGAGGATCGCAAGGCGATCCGCGCTAGGCAGCTGTTTGGAGATTACGACGGCATCCTGCAGGTCGATGGCTATGCCGCCTACAAGGGCCTGATCAAGAGCGGTGCAGCTGGCGTTCTGCTTCGCGCATGCACGGCAGAAGTTCTGCGACGTCCACGTCGCGACGAAATCGCCGATCGCCGCGGAAGCGCTGCAGCGAATCGCGATGTTCTACGCCGTTGAGGATCGCATTCGCGGTTTGCCGGCGACGCAGCGAGCTGCGGTCCAGACCGTTGATCAAGGACTTCAAGCCCTGGCTCAAGGCGCGACAGCTGGAAGTCTCGAAGAAATCCGCCCTTGGCAAGGCGATCCGCTACACCCTCAACCATTGGGATGGCTTGACGCGATTCATCGATGATGGGCGCATCGAGATCGATAGCAATACGGTCGAACGTAGCATCAAGCCGATCGGGTTGGGAAAGAAAAACTATCTGTTCGCCGGTAGTGAAGGCGGGGCCGAGACGTGGGCCATTCTCGCGCCGCTCATCAACACAGCAAAACTTCACGACGTCGACCCGCGGCACTATCTTACTGACGTTCTCGAGCGCATCGTCTCCGGACGCATCAAGATCAATCAGCTGAACACGCTGCTGCCGTGGAATTGGAAGGCCGCGCGCGACTGGTTCGGAGGCAAAGCTCGCCGCTTGATCAGTTCGACGGCAAGGCGTCGGGAACTTCCTGCGCATCGCTGGCGTCGTCGTAAATCTCTTCGCGGATCACGCGCAGCGTCACCTCGTGCACATACACTTGCTCGCACCCTCAAGCTCAGTGAACTCCGGCAGCAGGACTCGATCGACGAAGCCCCGTGACGCACGGACCATCACCGTGTTGCGTCGCTGCCGGCGATAACGAAACGGCCGCAGCCCATATCGGCGGCAAAGCGCCAGAAACAGGTGCCGAGACCACTGGTCGGGAAGTGAGAATTGCTGTTCGATCGGTGGATCGTGGCGAGCGAGTTCCTCGACCCGGGCCCGCACCCGCTGCAGCGCGGCTTCCGCTGCAAGGCGCTCACCAGCAGTTCCGGCGCCCACGAACAACGCCTCGATCTTCCGAAGCTTCTCGCGCAGCTGCGACTCGCTGGTCATTCTGATCCCCGTTGCCCACTCCGAACCGGGATCAACCCATCACCGCGCGCCGGTGGCGTCAATCATCCCGACCGCGCTATCCAGAGCATTCCGCGCTCAAGTCAAGACCGGGCACGGTGATCCTCCCATGACGCTCACGGGCCATCGCCGGCAGGCCGAGCCGGACTGGACGGCGGTGCATCGCGAGCTCAAGCGCAAGCACGTGATGCTGTCGGTCCTGTGATGGGGTGGACGCCCCCCTCGACGGCATCAATGTGCCAAGATGGTGGTGTTGAACAGCCACCGCAGAGAAGGAGCGTCCGCCATGGAAGTTAGCACGATCGGATTGGATTTGGCGAAGAATGTTTTTCAGGCGCATGGGGCAGATGCTGCAGGCGCCACTGTTTTTCGCAAACAGCTGCGACGTAACAAGGTGCTGGAGTTCTTCGCCAAGCAGCCAACGTGCTTGGTGGCGATGGAAGCCTGTGCGGGCGCGCACTATTGGGCGCGCGAGATCGGCAAGCTCGGTCACACAGTTTGTCTCATCCCGCCTGCCTACGTGAAACCTTTCGTGAAACGGCAGAAGAACGATGCGGCCGATGCCGAAGCGATCTGTGAGGCCGTTCAACGGCCGACGATGCGCTTTGTCGCCGTCAAGAGTGCGGAGCAGCAGGCCAACGCGGTCGTGTTTCGGGCGCGCGACCTCTTGGTGCGACAGCGCACCCAGATGATCAATGCTCTGCGCGGCCATCTTGCGGAGTACGGCGTGATCGTGCCCCAGGGACCATCTCACGTCGTCAAGCTCATTGAACAGCTCTTCTTCGAGGGCTTGCCGCCTTCGACCTCCGGCAATCGGCTGATGCCGTGACGCTGGAGGCAGCGATGCAGGGATGACCGCGTCAGATGCGGAATGGTCGGCTGCAGCGCATAGAGACAATCGTCGAGTGGCAGTAGCGTGTGCCGCCGGAAAGCGACGATGATCGCCTCCTCCTCGATGGAAAGCACTGTCGACTTGGCTTCCTTGGGGCCTGTCGAACGATCGGCGACGGTCTCGCGCTGCTTCCACTTCGCGACAGTCTTCTGGTTGATCCCGTAGCGCTTGGCGAGTGCTCTCAGGCTCTCTTGACTATTTTGTATTGCTCGACGGACTGCCTCCGTCGTGGTGGCGCAGCCGTGTAAAACTTGTCCCATAGCGCATCCTTCGAATCGTGCGACAAGAATGCACCATCAAAGCTTGGGACTAAACACCTAGTCCAATCGCGCTAACTTCGTTCACGGACGCTTCCTCTCTCGTGATGGCTGTTCAACACCCTTCACTTTGGCATATCCATGCCGTCGAGGGGGCGTCCACCCCATCACAGCAACCGCAAAAGAAGAAAAACGGTTGAAGTCGCGATTCCAGATTGACCGCGCGGCTTGACCGATTCCAGAGAACCAGCCGGCCAGAACGCCTCGCCGCTGGGCGAGATCAAATCGGAAAGGTGGGCGACATCGTCTCGGAATCCACGGGCGACTTCATATAGGTACGCCTGGGCGACTTCGTCGGAATCCGCATTCTTATCGGTAAGAAGGGCGAAGAAGCGCTCGACCTAATTGAGCCATGACGAACTGGTCGGGGTCAGGTGCACATGCCAGCGTGGCCTTTTGGCCGGCCATTTCCGGATCAGCGGCGTCTTGTGCGTGGCGTAGTTGTCCATGACGAGATGGACATCGAGTTCGTGCGGCACGGCGGCCTCGCAACAACGGCTCAATCCGCCGCCATTCCGCGTAGCTGAGTCAGTCCTCACCGCGTTTGATCCCGCGCAACCTTGAATGCGTCCGGCCATGCTATGTTGCTTCGAGGTGTCGAATTGCAATCGAGGCAAGTCATGAAGGCGTATTTCATCGGCGGTGGCATTGGATCGCTCGCGGGCGCGGCGTTCCTGATCCGCGACGCGCAGCAGGCTGGGCGTGACATCGTGATCTACGAGGGGCAGCCTCTGGTCGGCGGCAGCCTCGATGGTGCGCAGCTCGCGAACGGCGGCTATTCCCTGCGCGGCGGGCGCATGCTGACTACCGATCATTACGAATGCACCTGGGATCTGCTCTCCAGCATCCCTTCGCTCGAGCATCCCGGCCTCAGCGTGCGGGACGAGACCATCGCGTTCAACCTGGAGAACCCGGCGCACTCGCAGGCGCGGCTGGTCGACCGCAACCGCTTCAAGGTCGACGTCTCGCACATGGGTTTTTCCGCGCGCGACCGGCTGGAACTGCTGCGGCTCACCGAGGCTTCGGAGGAGACGCTCGGCAACAGCCGCATCACCGACTGGCTCTCGCCGAAATACTTCGAGTCCACTTTCTGGTACATGTGGCAGACCACCTTCGCGTTCCAGCCCTGGCACAGCGCGGTCGAGCTGAAGCGCTATCTGCGCCGCTTCATGAACGAGTTTTCGCGCATCGAGACGCTCGCCGGCGTCAAGCGCACCGTCTACAATCAGTATGACGCGATCGTGCGGCCGCTCGCCGACTGGCTGAAGCGGCAGGGCGTGCAATTCGTGCGCGGCACCCGAGTCACCGACATGGCGATCGAAAGCGAGGAGGGCCGTTTGCGGGTGCGCCAGCTCGTGCTCGATCGCGACGGCCGCATCGCCAATGTCCGGCTCGAGGACGGCGACCTCGTATTCTTCCAGAACGGCTCGATGACGGATGCCTCCAGCCTCGGTTCGATGACCGAGCCGCCGCCGCGTCTGACCAAGAAGGACAGTCAAGGCTGGACGCTGTGGGAGACGATCGCGGAAGGGCGTCCCGAATTCGGCAACCCCGCCGCCTTCAACTCCTCGATCCCCGAATCCTATTGGCTGTCCTTCACCGTCACCTGCCGCGATCCGCTCTTCTTCCAGAAGATGGAAGCGTTCTCCGGCAACAGGGCCGGCACCGGCGGCCTGGTGACGTTCAGGGATTCCAACTGGCTGATGTCGGTCGTGCTCTATCACCAGCCGCATTTCGTGGGACAACCGAGCAACGTGCAGGTGTTCTGGGGCTATGCGCTGCATCCCGACCGTGTCGGCAATTTCGTCGCCAAGCCGATGTCCGATTGCGGCGGCGCGGATATCCTGAAGGAATTGTGCGGCCACCTGAATTTCGACCCCGTCGTGTTCGAGGACGCGATCTGCGTGCCCTGCCGCATGCCCTACATCACCAGCATGTTCATGCCGCGCAATTGGGCCGACCGGCCGCTGCCGGTGCCGAAGAATTCGGTCAACCTCGCCTTCGTCAGCCAGTTCGTCGAAATCCCCGACGACGTCGTGTTCACCGTCGAATATTCGGTGCGGGCGGCGCAGATGGCGGTCTATCAGCTCATGAAGATCGATCGCCCGGTGCCGCCGGTAACGCGGCACGACAAGTCGCTCGCCGTGATCTTCGCGACGCTGGAGAAGGCTTTCGCGTGACGCGTTCCCTGGACGGCGTCGCCATTCCGCGACTGCAAGCGGCAGGCCGCCGTGAATGACGGCGCCCCTGACGAGACGTTTTCGGCCCCGATGCGGCCGCCATGCGCGGGCAGCCTGCACAGTTTCTGCTACATTGGAGAAGGATTATGATGCGCATTGACGAGCGCGGCACATCGCCCATTTCGGAATTTGGTGCCGATGAAGGTCAAGGCGCTGACGCTTCTAGCGCTAGATCGGCTTGTGCCCCCGGCGAAGAGGGCCGATCATTCAGTTCCGTTGTGGAGCAGACGCGCTCTGAGCCTCAGGATTCAGATGCTTCATACTCGCGCAGCGCGCAGCGCGCCAGCGGTGCAGGCCGATTTGCCGCTCCCTCCGCCGGCGCACATCGGCTCCTTGGGGCCGCGCTGCAGGGCGCAATCGGTGGAAGCCGTCGTCGTTTGCGCTCCTTGCCGGAATCCGGCTCGTCGCGAACTGATGGGGAACTGCGGCATGACGATCCAGAGGCGGAAAGCTCGCTAGGACGCCCTCTCCCGTCGCACGGGGGGGGTGGACCAGAAGGGGGACGCGTCCACGATGCGCCTATCCAGAATGTCCAAACCCCGGGCCTGCAACGGCCTTATGGAACGTACCATGGGAGACCAAGGCGAGATGAGGGTTTCTCGCGTCAAAGTGGCGAAGAGTTCTGGCGCGACGATAGAGAGGCTCAAAGCTCGCACGTGGGTAGACGCCCGCCGGATACGCCGTCCGTGTCTGAGCGAGGTAGCAGACCAGGAAGATGGCGCGTCGCCGACGCGCCTGCGCAGCCAATCGAGCGTGAAGGTGCGGAACGAAGCGATCGTACCTATAATGGCGCAGCAAATCAGGAAACACGCCTGGCGCACTCTGATGGCAATCAGTGGCGTGCCGACCGAACGGCTGAGCGCTCGCAGAGAGGTGGGCTCCCGCCAGATACACCATCCGCCTCCGAGCGGGGTGACAGGCCAGGAAGCTCGCGCATCGGCGGTGTCGCTGCGCAGCCAATTCAGCCTGGAAGCTCGGAGCGAGCCCATCGAACTTATCGTGGCGCAGCCAATCTGGAAGTTGCCCCGTCGTCTTCGGATGGCGACCGTCGGCGCGCCGATCGCGCCGGCGGGCTGGCGCCGCATGGCCAATCCATCTCTGACCGAAGTGGCGGACCAGGAAGGCAGCGCATTGACGATGTCGCCGCGCAGAGGGTCCAAGGTGCGAGCTCCGAACGACCGTATGGATCCTATCTTGACGGAGTACCTGGGGGAGCAAGCTGGCGTTCAAGCGGCGACCACTGGCGAGGCGATCAAGCCGCTACCAGCTCGCAGACAGATGCGCTCTCTCCACATAGGCAATCCGTGCCTGACCTGGGTGCTGGACCAAAAATGCAGCGTATCGAAGATATAGGCGCCGAGAGCGTCTGGGCTGCAAGCTTGGCGCGTCCTTATAGACATGCGGATGAACTTAATGCAGCTCTGAGGGACCTTGATCACGTTCGCGACATCCGTGCGTTCTCAACTGCAGTGGTGCAGCATGACAAGAGGCTGCGAAAGGCGGACCGGGAGGACCATGAAAGGTTTCTGGAAAAGGCCGCCGTTGATTTCAAGACTGAATTCGTTTCGCGCCTGGAGGAAAACATCCGCGCCGGGCGATCATGGGGGTACGCCACAACATGCAACGTGGTGAGCCGAGAGGCCGGTGGTCGTGCAGGTGTGGAAGCTTGCAGGGCCTTGGCAGCTCGGCTGTCGCAGCTGGAAGATGCGTTAATAACGAAAGTCGACCCTGATGCGCTTTCGCTCTTCGCATTATCGTTTGGTCGGAACCTCCGGGCGGCGGAATGCCGCAATGGGGCGATCAGAATCGCCCAGTTTTGTCTCGACCAAGAAGGCCGACTACTTCAGAAGCTGAACAGTCAAAATCTGTCACTGCTGCTGAACGGCATCAGCAAGTTGCCGGATCAGGAGGATATCCGCAAAGCCGTCCTCGCAATCGCCCGCGAGGTCTGTGACGGCGGCCGCCAGCTCGCTCGTTTTCATGAGCAGGACCTGGCGAACCTGGTGAACGGTTTCAGCAAGTGGCCGGGCCAGGACGATGCCGGCCGGGCCGTCCTCGCA
>NZ_JACIHC010000050.1:0-11677 GCF_014198205.1 Bradyrhizobium sp. SBR1B | reverse complement strand
GCTCCGCGCCAGCTCCCGTCGCTACCACCGCCCAACTGGGCAAATCCAATGGCTTGAGCGAACTCAGAACTGGATAAAATCTGGGGGCAAGGTCAATGCGGCAGAGATCGAGGCGTGGCTTACGAGCCTGTCCGTGGCCGGTTCTAACGATCGCGCGCCCGAGCGCTCGGCGTGAACGCGATCTTCGGCTTAGCCTAACCAGACCAGCCGCAAACACCGACAAGCATTCGATCAACCGAATCCGCTGGCGTTGTCGCCAGCGCATGGCCCTATGCCCTTGAGCAAGAGGATTTTCGGCGAGGTATACCGAACCGACCCCTCAGCAAGTGACAAAGTCTGCCAGATTCCGACCACCCGAAACAATCCGAGGCAAGTCATGACCAATGACAACTTTCTTTTTACTGAGGCTGAGTTCGCCGACTTCGTCGGCAAGTCAGTGTCGTGGGCGCGACTTCTGCGGCGGCAGCAGCGCGCGCCCGGCCACATCAAGGTGGGCCGAACGCCGATGTACCCCCGCGAGGCCATCGCAGAATGGATGAATGCCAATAGCGTCAGGCCGGGTGGAAAGCCCTCCGCATAGCCAAAGAAAAACCCGCCGTTGGCGCGGCGGGCTGGAAGGAAGTCGATATGAAGGACAATGACAAGACCAACAATAGCGCATTCGAGGCGTGGCAATGGGGGCGGTCGAATCCCCGTCACCTCAAGCCGAGCGCTGACTATTTCGCAGAGAATCCCGACGCGACCGTTAGGATCGTCGCGCGTCACAGCCCCAAGAACGGCTGGACGAACCTGATCTTCTACCCGCGCGACGGCCTCTGTTACGAACTGCTCGATGTGGAGATGGTTCGCCTCGTCGCCGGGCCGTTCAAGGAAGGGACGCCCCGTAAGCGCTTGATGGCCGTGTATGAGTGGATGCGCTCGACCGATCGTCACGCATCTCGGGTCTGCGTTCATGCCTAAATCTCCCTTCGCGCAGACCGCTCCGTCCCTTATCGCGCTCGGCTATTCGCCGTTGCCGATCCTGCCGCCTGATGTCCCGAAACTCGGCGCGGGCAAGGCCCCCGCTCTGTCCAGATGGCAGAAGTACTGCAATGAAGCGCCGACGTCCTTTTTTGTCGCCGGGTATTCTCGCGCCCCGGCAATGGGCGTCGGGGTCGCCACCGGATTCGGCGGCTTAGTTGCTGTCGATATCGACGGTCACGACGCGATCATTGATCCGATCCTCTCGGTGCTGCCGCCGGCCGTCGTCGTCAAGATCGGCCGGAAAGGCCTCACCGCGTTCTATCGTTCTATCGTGCCGATGAAGTCCCGGCCTTACAACGATGCCAACGGAATCCGCCTGCTCTATTTCCTGAGTGGTGGTCGTCAGACTGTGATTCCGCCTTCGATTCATCCGGACACTGGCCACCCTTATTATTGGTGGTCTGACGCGACGTTAGAAGACACCCCGCTTGAAGCCCTTCCGGTGCTCACCCATGAGCACCGCGCCGCGATGGAAGAAATCCTTCGCTCATTCGGCTGGACCCTTCTGGAACGCCGGCAGTCATGCGGCGGGGCCGTCGAGCAGTCCGTTGCATCTCCCGGCGGCTCTGACGCGGCGTCCCTCTTCCGCGCGGTGAATGACGCTGCGCTGGCGAACCTTGCCGCCTGGGTGCCCGCACTCGAATTGAAGCGCTGGTTTCGCGCCGGAAGCAGCTTCAAGGCCGTCGCCGAGTGGCGGCCGTCTAGCACCGGGCGAGCGCTCCATTTGCGCAAGCCGAACCTGTCGTTCAAATCGGATGGTATCGTAGACTTTGGCGATGGCCCCAAGGGCTATACCCCGATCGATGTCGTCGTGGAGGCGCGCCGCGTGACCAACGCCGAAGCTCTGCTTTGGCTCGCCCCGCTTGTCGGTGTGCCGCTCGACGACCCCGAAGACGCTGCACTGGCGATCCGGATCATCGCCGTCGCTAAGAAAAAGAAAGCCTGACGGATGGCCAAGATCGCGATCTTTGCCGCGCCCCAGCCCAGCCCGATCAACACCGTATCACTGCGGGCCATCGGAGGGACCTCGCCGGAACCGCCGCAATGGCTGGTGAAAGGCATTCTCCCCCGTACCGGAGTTGCGCTGCTCTCCGGACAATATGCGGCGGGCAAGACCTTCGTTGGCGCTGACCTGTGTTTGTCTCTGGTGTTCGACCGAGAGTTTCTCGGCCGCCGCGTGCGCTCGGGCGGCGTTCTCTGGATTGCCGCCGAGGGTGGTGGCGAGATTGACTCGCGGGTTGAGGCCGCTCGTGAAGGGAAGTTTCAAGACGGCCATGCCGGCGCGATTCCGTTCTTTGTCGCCGAGCCCCCGGCCGGGCTGTCGCAGCACAACATCATCATTTGGCTTGAAAATGCCGTTGCCGAGGCATCGTGGGAGTGCGCCGATAAATTTGGCACCAATCTTCGACTGGTCGTGATCGACACCCTTGCGGCGTGTTTCAATATCACCGACGAAAACGACAACGCCGAAGCGGCCCGCCTGATGAAGGAATTGGCCCGAGTTGGCAACGCCGGCGGTGTGCTGGTCATGCCGATTGCCCACCATGGGAAGAACGCCGAGACCGGCGTTCGCGGCGCTTCGGCATACGGCGCTGGGGCCGATGCAATCCTTTCGGTGCTTGGAGTCACTGATCCCTTGTCTGGCAGGACCTCCAAACGATCCTTGGCGCTCACTAAGTCTCGGCGCGGCGGCACCGGTTCGCTGGGATCATTTGAAGTGCGGAGCCATGTGCTCGGTCTCGACGAAGACGGCGACCCGATGACCGCCGGTTATATCGAGTTCTTGGAAAGCCGCGAGGAGGCCGCGCCGCAGCAGCCGGCCAAGCCGAAAAGCAAGGTCCCGCGTGATTTCACCGAGGCGTTTGACGAGGCTTTGTCGGATCACGGAAAGGACTATGCAATCCCTAATGGTCCGACCGTAAACGCCGTGCATGTCACCGAGGTTCGAAACAACTTCATGCGCCGATACATCAACGGCAACCCGGAAAAGACGGACTCGGCGAAGTACAAAGCCTTCGAACGTGCCCTTGATACCGCGAGGGGCGAAGGCATGATTTCTGGCGTGTCCCTCTCTCGAAACAATGCGCTGATTTGGTCGATCCGGGAGTGAGTGGACAAATTGGACAGGTTGGACATTTGTCCACTTTGTCCAACGGTCCAATGTCTACCTCCCACACCACCCCCGAAGGGGGTGTGGGGAGTGGACAAAGTGGACAAGTGGACAAGACCCTTAGGGAGATGTCCACTTTGTCCACTTTCGATGAGGACTTGTTAGAGGTGTTGCAGACCGCAAGGTGCCGCTGCAAACGCTCGCGGTGCTTCAGGCCAGTGCGAGCATTGGGACTTCCTGGGCACCGTGTGCGGCGTCGTCCAGGCGCGATTCCCGCAGCACTTCTATCGCGCGGTGGTCAATGCGGCGACGCGATAGAGGACCCATGAGCGAATCGACTCCCACCCCCCGCGTGCGTAGGCGGCGCACGGTCCTGCTCGCGCTCGCGATCTCGAGACCGTCACTCGCGCGATCCCGCGGTGTCTGGTCCCTCGACCAAGCCCCCCGGCTTGCTCTGATAGGCAATGGATTACTGGGGGGAGTCATCAACGGGCTCGCGTCAGAGAATGTCGGGCGGATCATTCATTACACGCGGGGGTGGCGCATAGAGTGCGGGACTGCCTCCTAGCCCCAGCAGCTCGTCATGCAATTGATCTTGCAGCCGCTGAAGCTCCTCCGGGGAGACTGACGCTGCGGACGGCATGGCCTCATCATCCCAATGATCCAGCACCCGCCGAAGCTGCTCTTCATGGAGCGGGTCTGGATCGATTGCGGCTTGCGTCTGAGTGAAATTTGGTGGGGGGGAGCGATGATCTCGGGGATCCTGAAGCTCCTCAGCAGTTTCGGCATCAAGCATTTGCCGAGGTTCCCCTGGAGAGAACTGCGGCAAAGTGAGCGCTTCCAGATCGATGGAGGGCGACAGAGCTGGATGATTGTCTCCTAGCCCCAGCAGCTCGTCATGCAATTGATCTTGCAGCCGCTGAAGCTCCTCCGAGGAGACTGACGCTGCGGACGGCATGGCCTCATCATCCCAATGATCCAGCACCCGCCGAAGCTGCTCTTCATGGAGCGGGTCTGGATCGATTGCGGCTTGCGTCTGAGTGAAATTTGGTGGGGGGGAGCGATGATCTCGGGGATCCTGAAGCTCCTCAGCAGTTTCGGCATCAGGCATTTGCCGAGGTTCCCCTGGAGAGAACTGCGGCGAAGTGAGCGCTTCCAGATCGATGGAGGGCGACAGAGCAGGATGATTGTCTCTTGGTCCGTGAGGGACGTCATGCAACTGGTTTTGCAGTCGCTGAGCCTCCTCTGGAGGGTCGGAGACTGCCGACGGCATGATCGCGCTTTTGATGAAGGCTACGTTGCGGGGAGGAGGCTCGATCAGCGTCCTCTGTCTCTTCGCTGCTCTCGAGTCGCCGATATCATGCTCGTGATTGATAAGGCCCGCTTCCCTCGGCAGGAGATTGCTCCTGGCGCGTGCATCCGGCCTTTCGCCAAGGGATTGTTGGACATCGTTAGATGCGTCTTTCGGTGAGGAGGGCGCGCGCGGTCGCCCGCGAGAAACTGAATGATTGGGGTCATGATACGCACGAAGGATGCTCAGTCCTGCTTTAATCTGTCGGTCTTTCGGAAAGTAAGTAGTTGCGTGTTTGAGCAGAGACTCGTGGTCCGCTAGATTGATCGTACGACCGCGAGCGCGGAGATCATTCACCAGTCGACGAAGTGTCTGGGTATAGCGTCTAACCGTTCTAGGTTTCCGTGCTTTCTGAGCCGTGTACTGAGCAAACGCGCTATCGATATGATGACGGTCTTCCGTCGATAGATGGGGATAGGTTTCAAAGTGCGTACGAAGGACTCTCACCGCCGCCGGCATATGTTCGTTGTTTGGAAAGTGAGCAATTGCGTGTTCGCGGAGGGACTCGTGGTCCGCCAGACTGGTCGTTTGGCCACGAGCGCGGAAATCATTCCCAAGTTCACGAAGTGCCAGCGTGTAGCGTTTAACAGTTTTAGGTTTCCGTTTTTTCTGGGCCGCGTATTCCGTCATCACGCTATCGATAAGGCGCCGGTCTTCTGTAGAAAGATTGGGGTACGTGGCATGCCGACGAAGAACGCTCAGCGCGGCCTTAATTCTTTCGTTGTTCGAGAAGTAAGTAGTTGCGTGATTGAGTAGGAACTCGTGGTCCGCTAGATCGGTCGTTTGGCCGCGAGCGCGCAGATCGTTCGCAAGTTGACGAAGTGCTTGCGTATAAACCCTAATCGTTCCAGGTGTCGGGTTTTCCTGAATCGCATATTGGGCCATCGCGCTATCAATAAAGTTTCGGTCTTTCGTCGACAGATGGGGATGGCCAGGGCCCCCGCTGCCAGCGGTGCCCCCGATGCGCCGCGGTTCCATCTGCGCCGAGCTTTCGGGATTGAGGGTCGCGCTCTGCGACGAGCTATCGCGCTCAGCATTGGGGCGCCCTGCATGCACGACGAGTTCTGCTGTAGCCCGAAAGGTCCTAAAATGATCGAGGGATTTCAGGAGATTCGCATTGCGACCGCCGGTGTACTTGTGTGTGGCGCCATCGTCGATCAGCGACGTGCTGTCCAGGCGAGCGACAATGCTTGGTAGGTTATTTTCGAAAAGCCAACGACTATAGTTAATGAGGCGGCTTACATGCTCATGCGCCCCCCGCTCCTTCATGCCGCGCGCTATGAGGGCGTCCTCAAGCTTCAGGACGGCAGCATCCTCTAAATACAGAGGCCGCTCGTTCGAATGCCCTCGGACTATGACGCCTGTTGCTGCAACCTGCGGTGCACCGCCCCTTTCTGCAGAAAAGGCGTTCGCGCCTGACTGTCGGTATATCACAACCTCTTCAAGATCTAGCGTCCTCTGTCTCATCGCTGCTCTCGATTTAGGGGCGTCATGTGCACGAGTAATAGCAGTATCGACGAAGTTCCCGTCTTTTGTAGGCAGGTGGGGATGGTTGGTGGCCCTGTGCCCGCTGGCAACGGGAGCGGCCTGACTTGCCTCGACCAAGTGCCGCTCAAAGTCGACTTGCCCGGCCGGGACCGTCTGCGGCTCTTCCGAAACGGCGTGCTGCGCTAGCGACCCAACTTGCACATTAGATGGATCAAAGTTCTGCCGGTCCATGTTAGCCTCACGTTCAAGATCACCTGACCAAGTTTCCTACTCGGGCAAACTTTCGAGAACCTGACGCGGTCATGTCTCTTCCAGCTCTTCGCACCTGCTGCCAGCTTACGAGCATCTCGCACGGTTGTAACACTTTGGGTCCTTCCAGGGCCTTTGCCCACGCGGGTGACGCGCGACCGCCCGATCTGGCTAGATATAAAATTTCAAAAGTGACTTTCTGTTCTCGGGTCGGTCGTGGCGGCGATGCCGGGGAGCGCTGCCCAAGGGCAACCGCAATAGGCTGTAGCGAAATATCCCGTCGCCTGATCTTGGGGTCAGTTTCAACCTCAGGATCTCCGCCGATGCCCGACGCTCTTCCGCTGTATCCCTCCGACTTCCGCACCGCGCCGGTCGCACCCTTGAATCGAAAGCGTCGTAAAAACCCGCGCACGGTCACGATGCCCGACAGGGTAGGTCCGCATGTTAGACTGGTCTTCGCCGAAATGGCGCGGCAAAAGCTGCGTTACCTGGACGTGGCCGAGCGTAGCGGCGTGCAGCATGCTACGCTGAAGGCGTGGAGAAAGAAAAATCGGCCGGGTCTGGAGTCGGTTGAAGCCGTGCTGGCAACGCTCGGGTACGGCCTTGTGCCGGTTCCCGCTCTCGAAGCGCTCCCGCCGGCACTCGCTGGCGAACTCACGGCGCTGGCGCTCAAGCTGCGTATGAACATCCCGCAGACGTGGTGCGCCTTGCTCGACGTCCACGCTGAGCAAAAGCTGCTCCAGATGCGCGCTAGCGAACGGGCCGCCGTTCTGACCGATCACGACAGGCGCACGGCGGGGGCCGCCAACGACAATGTGAAGCAGCGACGTGGCAGAGTAGTGGCGTCTTCAGCGAAGTAAGGGATACCGAAACAGTCCCGACTGCTGCCCCTGATTTTCCCATACTGCTACCGTTGCTTGGTTCTCCTCAACACCAAGTAACGCCGGTCGTCAGCCTTGGCCGGTGTATTTGGTCGCCAAATGCACCGGCCATTTTTTCAGATGGATGCCCATGTCTAAAGTTAATCTCTCGCGCACCCAGGCCGCTAAGCAGATCGGCCGTTGTGCGAAGACCCTCCGCAACCTGGCCAAGCGTGGCGATGGCCCCCCGTTTCTGTTGATCGGTGACCGACCTGCTTATCCGGCCGATCAGCTTCAAGTCTGGCTCGCAAGCGGTGGAGACGCCGCATGACTCGCCGCGAGGAACTTATGCACGCCTTGCAAGACGCGACCGCGAGCTACGCCGCCGCGAAAGAGCGCCATACTTACGCACGCAAGATGGCCGCGCTCGGCATGGGCGCCGATGTCTTTGGCACCTGCAATCTTGAGGCGCGCGCCTACTCGGAATGGCTTCGAGCGACCGAAGCCTTCCAAAATTATCGAGGCTGATACCGATGAATATGATCTCCAAGCTTTTCGCCCCCAAGACCGCTATCACCGCCGCAACGATCCGCGCCGAGATCGAACGGGCTGAATCTGAAATCATTGCACACAACGCCCAGCTTGAGGGCGTCCTTGCTGGTATTGCAGTCATGAATGATAGCCAGCACGCACAAGCTGAGGCCGACGCCGCAGCGATCAAGCGTGCAGTCATGCGACTTGAAGCGCGCGCCAATCACCTGGCCGCCGAGCTTCCGAACGTGATCGCGGCCGAGGAAGCTGCCGCGAAGGTCGCCGCCGACGAGGCGTTGCGCCAGCGTGCAGAAGCCGCGCGGAAGGCTAACACCAAGGAAGCCGCCAAGCTGCTCGCGGAATACGCCCTTCATGCTGCGCGGGTTTCGAAAGTGATCGCGAAGCTCGAAGCGCTCGACATCGAAACGACGGCCGTGAATGCCGCGCTGCGATCCAATCCCGTCGCCGAGAGCGTCGCGGGATATAACGCGATCCACCGGCGGAATGCCGACCGTCCGGCCGGCGAGCGACGCGCGGTGCGGAAGTGCTGGGTCTATCGTTACCCCGGCTCCCCTCGCGATACGGACAAGGTCAAATTTCAGTATGAAGCCCCGCACGAAGTAGTTCGGCAGGCGGATATCGGCCCTGACGGCAAAGCAATCCCGGTGCCGGCAGTCCAGCACGACTACCATGGTCGGGTGCTCACCATTATCCCCACTCTCGAAGATCGCGAGGTTGTTATCGAGCGCGTGTCATTCCGTCCCGGCCAGAGCGAAGCACCTCTGTCATCGGTGCGGCTCCCGCCTGCGTTCTCAGGTGAAGACCACATTTGGCCGCGAGAGTAACATGCGTAGATCGCTTGAGGTCGATTTACACCATCCCGTCCAATCGACGGGATGGCATGCGAAACGGCATCGAACACAGGGGGCGAAACCGGAAACAGCATGCCCAAGTATTCAACAAACCATGTGCCGCGATTGCAACTCGCGGCCGCAAAGTCGAGCGCCTGCCTGGGCTGGAGATACCTTCGGCTCTTCCAACTCAGCCGAGTCTCAGTCGAATTATGATTCCTTGCGGGAAGGCACGCAGAAAGCAGATACAAGACGAGTAGACGAGACATTGTAGATGAACATAGCGGCTGCTATTTCCACTGCCAGTGGCGCTCAAGTAGAAACCTAGGTCACGCAATCGGTTATAGTCTGGATAGGAGGTATTTTGGACCTAGACCAGCGCATATTCTACATCGTCATCGTGCCAGATGGTCTGCCCGCGCAGGCTTCAATCATGCAGGGCTTTGCACCGAGCCTTATGCGCAATGCCCGCCTTGTCCGGGCCGCAAGTTACTTGCCGTCCACTGTCTATGATCTGACCAAAGATGGGCAGGACACGCTGATTGCGCGGCGAGTGGCCGGACAGAATCCCGTAAACTGGTTCGGCCAGACACCGTGGGCCATTAAGTCGATGCCGATGCCACCGATTGCGCCCTTCACCGTCATTCTCCTCGGACCAGGGCAAGACCCCCGCGAATACGACGAATGGATTGCGACCTGCCCTGTGGAGCCAACCATCGTAGCGCAGAAAGGAGGTCACCTCACTTACGAGGAACTGACTCCCGAGGCGCTTCGGAATAGGTTCCTTGCGGCGATCGACAAGCTTCCTGCAGAGGTCGAGGCCGACTCAATCGCCGAGGTGAGGCAGTTCCTGGAAAATTGGGTCGAAGTGCCTGATCGCGACATCGGCTATCGCGTCGGCGGGCATAATTGCATCGTTCCTAATCTTCTGATTATGGCAAGCGTGGGGTACCGCGACGTCGTCGATCACGAGTTTAACGACATTGAGCGCGGCAATGCGCCCTATATCGAACAGATCGTGAAGACGTCACGCAGCGTGCTTGACCTCCGTACTGGCGATGGTCAGCGGGACATACATCGCATCTTCCGCCCGACGCTTGATCTTAATCTCTACGCGCCTGCTATTTATCCGCAGTTTTTCGATTTGCCGGTACCGGGTAATGCCGCCGACGACGAAAGGAGGCGCTTCTCCCTGGTGCGAGAGGCGATGCAAAGGCAGACCGGATACAATTACTTCAACGCAAGTGAAAGGGCGAAACGTGCACTTAATAACCTCGATCTAAAGACGGGCGAGCCGACGGAAGGGCGTCCGCCGCACCCTCATTTCCTGATTAGCATGAGGCGCGATGAACTCAATATCGGCACCGACGCCGTGGCGGCTCTGGCGACATCCGAGTTCGCTCCGGTAATACGCCTCCCGAATGACGTCAACCGCACGGGGGGCTCGTGCGGACATTCGCGCAGCAGTACCGCGCGGCGGGAACAACACCCAGGAAGCGTCTCCTCGCGTTCCGGCAGGTGCAGGAGCGGATGAAAACCGCCGTGCCTGCCGAGTTCATCGACTTTATCCGGGGCGCCAAGGTTGGTGTGCGCGTCATCGCAGACGCGCATGTCGAGTGGCTTAATATCGACGGGGTGCCCCTTTGCATTCGGAAAGACACCGCAAGGCTGCCAGTTACGCCGGGAAACCTCTTTATCGATGAGATCGGCATGAAATCGCCAATCCTCTTGACGCCCAAGGGACTTCAGCATGTCCTCGTTATCAGCGCTCTAAAGCGCGATGACCCGATTGCCGGGATGCTCGACATCGCTTTCGATGCCTTCAGCGAACACTGGAAAGAGACTCTCAAGGTCGACTACGTCGACGTTTCGAACGCGGACGAACTGGTGGCAGCGATCAACTCGTTCGAGGGCCAGGTGCTGGTGTTCGATGGACACGGCACCCATAGAGACAAGGAGGCGGCAGCGCTTTACTTGCAGGATGAGCCGATAGACGTCTGGACTCTCCGCGATCGGATTACGCGGATGCCGCCGATCGTACTCCTCAGCGCATGCGATAGGCATGCCGCCGATCGCAATCATGCGACCGCCGCGAATGGCTTCCTGGCACTAGGAGCCCGCGCGGTGCTGGCCTCAGTATTTCCTCTCTTCGCGCCTACCGCAGCTAGTTTCATCGCACGGCTCCTCTACCGACTCTCAGTCTTTGTTGAGATCGCCATTAACATACGGCAGCGTGCAATGACTTGGCTGGAAATTGTGTCTGGGATGATTCGGATGCAACTCCTTAGCGATTTCAACCACGCTCTTGAGGGCGCAAAACTGATCAATAGCGAAGTCTATCTGGATATCGGCTCGCGCGGTAACGCAGCCATCAACGGCGAGCACGAAGATCCCTTTGCCACGATCCTCCAGATGTATGAAGAGAGTGGAGTTCCGAGGGGCGACCTCGATCGTGTGTTCGAACTGACCATCGCAAATTCGAGTGTCATAAGCTACCTACACTTGGGACGGCCGGAGACAATCCTCATTGATCTGCCGGAGCGGATCGAACAGCAGTTCAAGCAAATGGCCGAGCAGGATGTCATGTGCGCATTCCAGGGATGGTGATCAGGCGTTCCAGGCGATGGTGATCACGGATTCCAGATGATGGCGATCACTGGAGACGAACACGACTGACGAGTTTATTTGCGCTAGAAGCGGTCTCCTGGTCAAGGCTGGCGGGTTGGTTCGAAGATCGTTCCGGCGGTCCATGGGAGGGTCCCGTGCGCGGCGCGGAGTGCCCCCACGAGCGACGCAGCGACGCGCGCGGGAGGGGCCTGTGGGCCGGCGGGGCGATCGTGCGCGAGGTGCTCACAGCTTTTTCTTTTCGCCGGCTTGGCGCCGCAGACTGTCGCCCTTGAGCTCGATGCGATGAGCATTGTGAATGATGCGATCCAATATCGCATCGCCGAGGGTGGGATCGGCAATGACATCATGCCATTGCGACACGGGCACCTGGCTCGTGATCAACAACGATCCCTTGTCGTAGCGATCGTCGACGATCTCAAGCAGATCACGGCGCTGGTCGGCGGTGAGCGGTTCGGGTCCCCAGTCGTCAAGTCACGTTGAGCTCAACGTGACTCGACTTATGTGCAGCCCGCAGTGATGTGGAGTCGTATCGATCTCCCCGCTATTAACAGCCGTCTCGACCGTTCCTACTCAACATAACTGACAG
>NZ_JACIHC010000049.1:0-14800 GCF_014198205.1 Bradyrhizobium sp. SBR1B | reverse complement strand
CAATGCGCGCCGACAAAACCGATCTGAGCTTCGAAGCAATGATCAACCTGACCGCCGCCGTGATAAACTCAAGATGAATCCAAACAGACCCTAGGGCATCGTCGGGATGATATATCCCCCTCAGCTTCTTTCGTCGCTGAGGCTGGCTGCGTAGAAGTCACTAGCGAGTGGCAGAGACAGCACTTTATTGGTCCATTTCAAAGCGTCAAGTCACGTGGCCGCTAACGTTCCCGCTGTTTAGGTCGAGCGGCTGCCACCGTGAGTCCGGTGTGATCCTTGAGGCTATCAATTACCGTGACCACCGCTTCGAGTTCATCTCGAAAACGCTTCGTAATCCGCAGAATGCCGCTCGCGAGCTCCTCGCGGGTGATTTCTGTACCGTGAGCAACTTTTTCTTCGAGGTCGCGTATAGCTTCGTCGATCTTGTGCAGCGAGAATGTGCTAGGCATCATCCGGCTCCGTCCTGATTGAGGGTCCTGGCATCCGCCGAACCACGGTGTAAAATTGCGTCCGCTACACGGTTAAGTAAAGCGGGTGGCTTTGCGGGAAAGTCTGTCCCCATCTCGCGTCTGAGCGCCTCGAATTCGGATAAGGTCGAAAGCAGGCAATCCGCCACCGCGTCCATTTTTGAGCAGATAACTTCAACCCGGGCCAATCGGCCCGCTGTTCTTTAGTTCGCTGTGGGCCGTACGTGTCTTCTGCCGGTGTATGGCTTGGCCTACGGACGTAGTCCGTGAATGCTTGGATTGCCACTTGGGTCCTGGGCAAGGCGTTAATCCTACGAGCGGAGCCAGCTCGAACAGTTACAGGCCGAGCATTAATACAGGCACGCGGGGATGCGGCAACCCCCTGGTGCTGGTAGGTGCTCTCCAACGGTTCTCAGAGTCAAATAGGCCTTGCTCGATACCTTTGCATACGAGGAGCCTTACAGCTCTAGTTTCTGCGCTCTGCTCCGACGCAAAGTCGAGGAGGCTAGCCTGCGCGGAGCGATTATCATCATTGCCGTAGAATTCGCAGAACGGATGGTGGGCATCGCCCGCTGGGGATCGACGAACCTAAAATGAGCTTGCCGGAGAACAGCCCTTGATGCGCGCGACTTTGCGGAGCGAACGACGCGAGCACCGAACTTGCCGCACGATGAGCATTGGATGTCAGCGCGGATCGCACCGCAGAAGCGCTGAGAAGCTCTGCCCCATCGCGTTCCGTCGTCGGCTGCACGCCTGTCATCAGCACCGCGAGCTGGTCGACATCGATTTCGCGGGCAAAGCTGACTGAAAAAGCAGTGCTGGCATTTACCTCCCCCAAAGCACATTTGATCGTTAGGCGTCGGCGATGCTCAGGGAACGTTCGAAGAAGCCCAAATGAGGGGACACACCCGCCGAGTCAAGGCCGCAATCCCGCGAAGTGTTCTCATGGAGCGCTTCCATTCGATTGCGGGCCAAGCCAAGCTAGCGGTATATCGTCTCGGAAAAATCCGCGGCACAACTACTAGAAATGATCGGCGCCTCATGCCCCTGTGGAAGGGGGATTCGCACTCACTTCCTCCCCTCTAGAAGCGTGCGTATGCGCACAGCGATCTTCCGTGCCTCCTCTGGCCCGGGGTCGAGTTTCACGCAATCGAGGATGCCTAAGATTTCCTGGGCGTCCTCAGCATCAAACGTCGCGACCTGGCGATCTGCCAGGCTCAAAGACTGATCGACCGCCCGGGCCTGATTGGCTGCAAGCACCGCAAGCGCTTGCGACCTCAGGGACGCGATGTACCGCTCGAATATGTGCATCCGTTGGCCTGTAGCTACCCTTAAGGTACGCTTCGCAAGCGGTGGTGGCTAGCCCGTGCCCTGGAGACGGGCTAGCCACCTTTGCTCCCGAGAGGCTCAAACTCTCAAGGGTGTCCAACTTGTATCGTCGAGAAATGGCCTGCGCACCTGTCAAAATTGGTGGGATCGCTAAATCTCGTTCGGGGCCTGTTGAAGAATCGCTTTTGCCGCTGCAATCGCCTGATCCTTCTCCCTCGCCTCCGAATGAGGCGGATCGAAAGGAAATTGAGCGGTTATGATTTTCGGATGCTGTGGATCGGCCTGATCGACAGCAATAAGTGTCGCGGTAGCATTGATGAGATCAACGTTGATGTTCTGGACCTTGAAAGCCATTTGGACCTTCCCGTTGAGACATCGCCTCTGGTGAACCCCCGCCGCGCCTGCGTCGTCCACAGTCGAAGTTAGCGGCCACGTGACTCGGCGCCCGTGCATACGAAAAGCGCTGTCCCTATCACGCGCCGCTAACTCCAACGCGCCAGCCAAGCAGCGGAAGAAGCTGACGGTGGGGATACATCCATCGGAAAAAGCCGTGGCACAACTATCAGAATCGGTCGGCTCCATCTCGTCAGACACGCTCTAAGCTGTCCGGCAGTGTGCAGAGAGAGGAGACACCCGCAGCATGGCAAAACGCGTGCGCATTCGTTGCATAAACAAGACCGACCGGCGAAGCGCTCATGAGAGAATCAATACGTTGGCGGGCTGAATTCAGACGGAACGCGATGGAGGCTAGCTGATCGATCTTTCGGTCAGATGACAAGCTACGGCTATCGTGTTCCGGCTCGCAGTTTTGGGATTCGCAATCCTTTCGTTTTTAAGGTTGCGCGCACTTGAAGGACTCGGCGACGAACCGTCATTGTGGGTCTCAGCAGTATTCTGATCGCGTCTTGATTTGCCCCAACCCTGACTATGAGTGCGAGCGGGAACGTCTGCACCTCTGATACGGAATGTATGGCGGACCACATTCCGGCAAACTTGGACGAAGGGAGAAGGCGGATCTTACTGAGAAACACCGCCTAATGACTCGCCTTCTATACAGCAAGCACTTTTTCTCTGCTCCACGCTAGTCCCCTACGACGGCTGAATACTTGTTGAATTAACCCATTTCCTGCCTTTTCTATCCATCCCCGTCGCCGACCGCTTTTTTGCGATTGGCGCTCGACGGGGGACGATCGTGGCGGGCACTTCACTCCATTCGGAAGCCTTTTCGCGTGGCGCACGCATGCTGCGCACCGCGCTTGGCCCGGCGATCGCGACGTTTCTCGAAGACCCCTCGATCGTCGAGGTGATGCTCAACCCCGATGGCCGGCTCTGGATCGACAGGCTGTCAGGTGGCCTGGAAGATAGCGGACGCACGATGTCCGCCGCCGATGGCGAGCGGATCGTGCGCCTGGTCGCGCACCATGTCGGCGCTGAGGTGCATGCCGAGAGGCCGCAGGTCTCGGCCGAGCTTCCCGAGACGGGAGAGAGGTTCGAAGGACTTCTCCCGCCGGTCGTCGCGGCGCCGGCCTTTGCGATCCGCAAGCCTGCGGTCGCGGTGTTCACGCTCGATGATTACGTCGCAGCGGGGACGATGACCGCCGGTCAGGCGACGGCTCTGAAGGCCGCCGTGGCTTCGCGCAAGAACATCCTGGTTGCCGGCGGCACCTCGACCGGCAAGACCACCCTCACCAATGCACTGCTCGCCGAGATCGCCGGCACCACCGATCGCGTGGTGCTGATCGAGGACACGCGCGAGCTGCAGTGCCGCGCGCCCAATCTGGTCGCGCTGCGCACCAAGGACGGCGTCGCGTCGCTGTCCGATCTGGTTCGATCGTCGCTGCGGCTGCGCCCTGATCGCATTCCGGTTGGGGAGGTGCGGGGGAGCGAAGCGCTGGAGCTTCTCAAAGCCTGGGGGACCGGCCACCCCGGTGGGATCGGTACGATTCACGCCGGCACGGCGCTAGGCGCGCTCCGTCGCCTCGAACAGCTCATCCAGGAAGCCGTCCTCACCGTACCCAAGGCGCTGATTGCCGAGACGATCGATGTCGTCGCGGTGCTGCGCGGCCGTGGCAGCGAACGCCGCCTTGCTGAACTTGCTCTCGTCGCCGGCCTCGATCCCGCCACTGGCGATTACCGCGTCCAGTCCGCCGGGGCGGGCGGCGAATCCTCGCTTCCCGGAGATCCATCATGATTCGATTTGTTCCCGTAGTTCTTCGCATTCGCCGTCGCTTCACCGACGTCGCCGCGATTGCCCTTATTTCCGTCGCGTTCGCGCCCGCGGCCTACGCCTCAGGCTCCTCGATGCCCTGGGAAACGCCCCTCAACCAGATCCTGGAATCGGTGCAAGGTCCGGTCGCGAAGATCATCTCAGTCATCATCATCACCGTGACCGGCCTGACGCTGGCGTTCGGCGATACCGCCGGCGGCTTCCGCCGGCTGATCCAGATCGTCTTCGGTCTGTCGATCGCCTTCGCCGCCTCGAGCTTCTTCCTGACGTTCTTCAGCTTCTCGGGCGGAGCGCTGGTCTAATGGCTGCACTTGTCGATCCAGAGGTGCCGGGCTTCTTCGCGCCGGTCCATCGCGCGCTCACCGAGCCCATCCTGATGGGCGGCGCTCCGCGCAGCGTCGCGATCGCCAACGGCACCTTGGCGGCTGCTATCGCGCTTGGGCTACGCCTCTGGATTCCCGGCGCACTGATCTGGGCCGTGGGTCACGCCGCGGCCGTCTGGGCGGCCAAGCGCGACCCGCAGTTCGTGGACGTTGTTCGACGCCACCTCCGCTATCCGCCTTACCTCGCCACATGAGGCTTCCATGCTGAATCTCGCTGAGTATCGCAATCGGCCCGCCAGTCTTCCCGACTTCCTGCCCTGGGCCGCGTTGGTCGAACGCGGCGTGGTTCTCAACAAGGACGGATCGTTCCAGCGGACGGCGCGCTTTCGCGGTCCGGATCTCGACAGCGCGACCCCTGCGGAGCTGGTCGGCGTGACGGCCCGCCTCAACAACGCGCTCCGCCGTCTTGGCTCAGGCTGGGCGATCTTCGTCGAAGCTCAGCGCAGCGCCGCCCAGACCTATCCCTACAACGCCTTTCCAGATGCTGCATCGGCGCTGGTCGATCTGGAGCGGCGGGATGCTTTCGAGGAGGCCGGGGCGCATTTCGAGAGCCGCTATTTCTTGACTTTCGTTTGGCTTCCGCCGGCCGAGGACGCATCGCGCATCGAGGGCTGGCTCTATGAAGGCCGCGCGCAGAGCGGCATCGATCCTTACGAACTTTTGCGTGGCTTCGTCGATCGGACCAACCGCGTCCTGCAACTGCTCGAAGGGTTCATGCCGGAGGTGGCGTGGCTCGATGATGGCGACACGCTGACTTACCTGCACTCGACCATCTCGACGCGGCAACAGCGCGTCCGTGTCCCGGAAACGCCGATGCATCTCGACGCGCTGCTCGCGGACGAGCCGCTCGCCGGCGGCCTCGAGCCGCGTCTCGGCAGCCACCACCTTCGCACGCTCACCGTGGTCGGCTTTCCGACCGCGACCCATCCCGGAATCCTCGACGAGCTGAACCGGCTTGCCTTCCCTTACCGCTGGTCGACACGTGCAATCCTCCTCGACAAGACCGAGGCGGTGAAACTGCTGACGAGGATCCGCCGGCAGTGGTTCGCCAAACGAAAGTCCATCGCCGCCATCGTCAAGGAGGTGATGACAAACGAGGCTTCGACCCTGGTCGATAGCGACGCTGCCAACAAGGCCACTGACGCCGATCTCGCGTTGCAGGAACTCGGTACCGATGATGTCGGCCAGGCCTACGTCACCGCGACCGTCACCGTCTGGGACGAGGATCCCGGCCGCGCCACCGAGAAGCTTCGTCTCGTCGAGAAGGTGATCCAGGGACGCGACTTCACCTGCATGCCGGAAGCGGTGAATGCGCTCGAAGCCTGGCTTGGCTCACTGCCGGGCCACGCCTATGCAAACGTTCGTCAGCCGCCGCTCTCCACATTGAACCTCGCCCACATGATTCCGCTGTCGGCGGTCTGGGCGGGGCCAGCGCGCGACGAACATTTTCGTAGCGCGCCGTTGTTCTTCGGCAAGACCGAGGGCTCGACGCCCTTCCGCTTCTCGTTGCATGTCGGCGACGTCGGTCATACCCTGATCGTCGGCCCGACCGGCGCCGGCAAGTCCGTGCTGCTGGCGCTGATGGCGATCCAGTTCCGCCGCTACCGCAAAAGCCAGATCTTTGCCTTCGATTTCGGCGGCTCGATCCGCGCCGCGGCGCTGGCCATGAGGGGCGACTGGCACGACCTCGGCGGCAGCCTGTCGAATAGCGCCGATGATTCCGTTTCGCTTCAGCCGCTAGCGCGCATCGGCGATGCCGCGGAGCGCGCCTGGGCTGCCGAATGGGTGACCGCGATCCTTGCCAAGGAAGGCGTCACCATCGACCCGACCGCGAAGGAGCATGTCTGGTCGGCGTTGACCTCACTGGCTTCCTCGCCCGTCGAGGAACGGACGATCACCGGCCTGACCGTTCTGTTGCAATCGTCCGCGCTCAAGCAGGCGCTGCAACCCTATTGCGTCGGCGGCGCTTCCGGCCGGCTGCTCGACGCCGAGGTTGAACACCTCGGCTTCGCGTCCGTCCAGGCTTTCGAAACCGAGGGCTTGATCGGGGCCGGCGCGGCACCCGCCGTCCTCACCTATCTCTTCCATCGCATTGAGGGACGGCTCGACGGCCGGCCGACACTCCTCATCATCGACGAGGGCTGGCTCGTGCTCGACGATCCCGCCTTCGCCCAGCAGCTGCGGGAATGGCTGAAAACGTTGAGGAAGAAGAATGCCTCCGTCGTTTTCGCCACGCAATCGCTCTCCGACATCGACGGCAGCAACATCGCACCTGCCATCGTCGAGAGCTGCCCGACGCGCATCTTCCTGCCGAACGAGCGCGCCATCGAGCCGCAGCTCACGGCAATCTATCGACGCTTCGGTCTGCACGATCGCCAGATCGAGATCATCGCGCGAGCGACGCCAAAGCGGGACTACTACTGCCAATCGCGACGCGGCAACCGGCTGTTTGAGCTGGGCCTCGGGCCGATCGCGCTTGCCTTCTGCGCGGCATCCTCAAGGGACGATCATGCCGCAATCGAACGGCTGCTCGCCGATCACGGCCGCGAGGATTTTACGCCGGCCTGGCTCGCCGATCACGAGCTCCTGTGGGCCGCCGATCTCATCCCTGACCTGACAAACCTGGAGGTGCAATCATGACCGTTCCCAATACGCGCCATAGCCTAATGGTCGCAAGCGCCCTGTCGCTGATCCTGTCGCTTCAGCCGCTTTTGACGACGACGGCCTCTACGCAGGTGATCGTCTACGATCCCAGCAACTTCAGCCAGAACGTGCTGACCGCGGCGCGCGAGCTGCAGCAGATCAACAATCAGATCCAGATGCTGACCAATCAGGCCCAGAGCCTGGTGAACCAGGCGAAAAATCTCGCGAGCCTGCCAATGTCGACGCTGGCCCAGCTTCAGTCGACGATCGCTCGGACCCAATCGCTGCTGAGCCAGGCGCAAAATATCGCTTTCAACGTTCAGGGTATCCAGACTGCCTATTCCAGCAGCTACGGTACCGCTCCGGTCACGGGCTCCAATGCCACGCTGTTCGCCGCTGCCCAAACGCGTTGGCAGAACTCGGTCGGCGCTTTCGAGGACTCTCTGAAGGTCCAGGCCGGCGTCGTCGGCAATATCTCGACCAACTCCAACGCGATGACGTCACTGGTCACCGCGAGCCAGTCCGCAAGTGGCGCGCTGCAGGCCGCTCAAGCCGGCAACCAGCTCCTCGCGCTGCAATCCCAGCAGCTTTCTGACCTTGTCGCAGTTCTCGCCGCGAAGGGACGAGCGGACGCGCTGGAGCAGGCGCGCGTAACGGCGACCGAGTCCCAGGGGCAGCAGCAATACAAGATCTTCTCGACGCGCACCGGCTACCAGCCGGGCAACGTCACCATGTTCAACGGCAACTGAGGCACCGATCATGGAGCGCTCGGATATCCTTCGCGCAGGTGCGATGATCATCCTGTTTGTGATTTTCCTCGCCGCGCTGCACGCCATCCATCGGCGTCCAGCGGAGCGGCCCGTATCCGACGCTCCCTCTGTCTCAACGCCTGACGATCTGTCGGCCGAGCTGCGCCGCTGCCGCGCGCTTGGGCCCCAGGATGCCGAAGATCCGCACTGCCAGGCGGTCTGGGAGGAGAACCGCGCGCGCTTCTTCGGCAGGCCGGCGCGGCCACTTCTGCCGCAGGCCGCGCCGGCCACTCCGTCGACGAGTGTTCCAAAGGGAGAGAAGCCGTGAACAACGTCGGGGTCATCGATACCTTTCTCAATACCTACACCACGTATATCGATTCAGGCTTCGCCCTGATCAAAGGCGAGGTCACCTATCTCGCCTCGACCCTGATCGTCATCGACATCACCTTGGCCGGCTTGTTCTGGGCCTGGGGCGCGGACGAAGACATTCTCCAGCGCCTCGTGAAAAAAACGCTCTATATCGGCTTCTTCGCCTTTATCATCACCAACTTCAACAATCTCTCCGGCGTCATCTTCAATAGCTTCGCCGGCCTTGGCCTGAAGGCCGGCGGCTCGTCCATCTCGACAGCGGACTTCCTGCGGCCCGGCCGGCTCGCACAGGTCGGCTTGGATGCCGGGCAGCCGCTGCTCGACGCCGCAAGCCAGATGATGGGTTTCACCAGCTTCTTTGCGAACTTCGTCCAGATCGCGGTGCTGATGGTGTCCTGGCTGTTGGTCCTGATCGCCTTCTTCATTCTGGCGGTGCAGCTGTTCGTCACGCTGATCGAATTCAAGCTGACGACACTCGCCGGCTTCATCCTCATTCCCTTCGCTCTATTCAACAAGACCGCCTTTCTTGCGGAGAAGGTGCTGGGCAATGTCGTCGCCTCAGGCGTGAAAGTGATGGTGCTCGCTGTGATCGTCGGCATCGGAACCGGGCTCTTCTCCCAGTTCACGTCAGCCTATGGCGGCGGCCAGCCGACCATCGAGCAGGCGCTCTCGGTCGTGCTCGCAGCACTCGCCATGCTCGGCCTCGGCATCTTCGGTCCCGGCATCGCAACTGGTCTCGTCTCAGGAGCGCCGCAGCTTGGCGCGGGTGCCGCCGTCGGCACCGGCCTTGCCGTCGCCGGGACGGCGATGGCAGGCGGCGCGGCGCTTGGGCTCGCGGGGCGGGGAGCGATGGCAGCAGCTTCCGGCACCGCCGCGGCTGCGCGCGGTGGTGCGGCGATGGCGGGCGGTATGTCCTCGGCCTACAGCCTCGCCTCCGCTGGCCAGTCCGGCGCTGGTGGCGTCGCCTCCGGTCTCAGCGGTGCCGGCCGTGCTGCCGCCAGCACGGCGGCAGCGCCCGTCAGACGCGCCGTTGCGCAAGCAGCCGGGTCAATGACGGAGAGCTTCGCATCAGGCGGCCGGTCTGCGGTCGCAAATACCGGTGGCTCCTCGACCATGGGGACCATTGAGCGCGGTGAGGCCGCAAACAATGGAGCTGCCTCTCAAGCCGCAAGCAACAGCGGTCCGCCCGCCTGGGCCCAGCGCGTCAAGCGCAATCAGACAGTCATTCACGGCGCGCAGACAGCCGCGCAAGCCCTCAAATCCGGCGACAGCCATGGCGGCGGCCACTCCGTCGACCTCAAGGGAGGAGAATAACGAATGTCAGTCTTTCGGCGATCGTCGGTCCGCTACGGCCGCACGCCCGAACCCGAAACCCCGTACCAGCGCGCGGCGCAAGTTTGGGACGATCGCATCGGCTCCGCCCGCGTGCAGGCAAAGAACTGGCGGCTGATGGCCTTCGGTTCGCTGATCCTGGCGTGCGGTCTCGCCGGCGGTCTCGTCTGGCAATCCACACACGGCACCGTCGTTCCCTGGGTGGTGCAGGTCGACAAGCTCGGCGAGGCACAGGCGATAGCGCCCGCCGTGGCCGACTACAGGCCGAGTGATCCGCAGATTGCCTGGTATCTCGCCCACTTCGTCGCCATGGTGCGCTCGCTTCCGGCCGACCCGATCATCGTGCGGGAGAATTGGCTGAAGGCCTATGATTTCACGACCACGGCGGGGGCGATGGCGCTGAACGATTACGCCCGCGCCAATGATCCCTTCGCCAGTCTCGGCAAGCAGCAGGTTGCAATCGACGTCTCCAGCGTCATCCGCGCCTCGCCCGACAGTTTTCGCGTGGCCTGGGTGGAGCACCGCTATCAGGACGGAGCGCTCGCCGGCACCACACGTTGGACCGCCATCCTCACCATCGCCATTCAGCCACCCACCGATGCCGATCGGCTGCGCAAGAATCCGCTCGGCATCTACGTCAACGCCATCAACTGGTCGAAGGAGCTGGGACAATGACCCCGCCGATCTCCTTTAGCGCGGGCCGTCCGGCTTCGCGTCTCTTCATCGTTCAGCAAAACCGGAAATGCGGCGATACGTGCTTCCGTAAATCCGCTGTGGCGGCTTTGCTGATGTCCGTCTCGGCCCTCGGCGGCTGCGCACACAATTTCATCCCGCCCGACATCAACTACGACACGGCGGAGCCGGCAACACTCACCGCCGATCCACCAGCGCCCGTCAAGATCGTGGAATTGCCCAAGCCGCTGCCGCTGCCCGGGCAGCTGAAACCGCTCACGGCGGCCAAGCGCGTCCCGGAGGCCGCTGATCCCAGGGTTCGCGTCAAACTGGCCAACGCTGCGGCACGGGTACAGCCAATGCGCACTGGTTTTATCAATGCGGTACAGGTCTATCCTTTCTCCGGAGGAGCCCTCTACCAAGTCTATACGGCGCCCGGCCAGATCACCGATGTCGCCCTGCAGGAGGGCGAGCAACTCACAGGCTCCGGGCCTGTCGCCGCCGGCGACACCGTGCGCTGGATCATCGGCGATACCGAGAGTGGCGCGGGCGCGACCAAGAAGATCCACATCCTGGTCAAGCCGACGCGGCCGGAGTTGGTCACGAATCTCGTCATCAACACCGACCGGCGGACCTATCTCCTCGAGCTGCGCTCGACGGAGAAGACCTATATGGCCTCGGTCTCCTGGCAGTATCCCGAGGATCAACTCATCGCGCTTCGGCAGCAGAACGCAACGGCTGAGGCCGCAGCTCCGATCGCGGCCGGCGTCGATCTCGCCTCGATCAACTTCCGCTACGCAATCGAGGGCGATGATCCGGCCTGGCGTCCGCTGCGAGCCTTCGACGACGGGAACAAGGTCTACATCGAATTCCCCAGCGGCATCGTTCAGGGCGAAATGCCGCCGCTGTTCGTCATCGGTCCGGCCGGTGGCTCCGAGCTGGTCAACTATCGAGCGAACCGCAACTACTACATCGTCGATCGTCTGTTCGCCGCCGCCGAATTGCGTCTTGGCGACAAGGATAGCGAGCGGCGCGTGCGCATTGTTCGTACTGACGGAAGGCCGCGCTCATGGCGATAGACGGCGAAACTCAAACCGACATCCCACCCGTCGCGCCGCCGGACTTTCGGCTCCGCGGCGAGCGGCCACCTGTCACACGCCTCTCGCGCAAGATCCTGATCTGCTTCAGTGCGGTGTCTGCCCTCGCAGTGGCGGGAGCGCTCGGCTACGCCCTGCAAACCCGCAACAAGCAGCAAGCTGGCCAGGAGTTGCTCAGCACCCAGAATAGCCCTTCGGCCGAGGGCCTGACCGCCTTGCCGAAGGACTATACTGGCCTGCCACGTCAGGCGCCGCCGCTCGGGCCGCCGCTGCCCGGCGATCTCGGCAAGCCGATCCTCAACGCGGGGGCTGCACCGAACACCATGGTCCCCGCAACGACGGCCGATCCAGAGAGCCAGCATAGGGCGCAGGAGATCGAAGCGGCGCGCGTCAGCCGGCTTTTCGCTCAGACTCAGCAACCACAGAGCGCCGGCCAAGTCGTCCCGAGTACGGCGACCGGAGCCGCGATGCCGCCCGCCGCGACGCCGCCTGTCGATGCCGGATCTGCCCAGAATATGCAGGACCGCAAGACGGCATTTCTCAATGCGTCGACGGACAAGCGCACGGTCAGTCCTGATCGGCTCGAAATCAAAGCCTCCCCTTATGTCGTGCAGGCGGGCACCGTGATCCCGGCAGCGCTGATCACGGGCATCCGCTCCGATCTGCCAGGCCGGGTCACCGCCCAAATCACCGAGGCGGTCTACGACAGTCCGTCCGGCAAATATCTTTTGGTGCCCCAAGGCGCGAAGCTGATCGGTCAATACGATAGCTCCGTGGCGTTCGGCCAGAGCCGCATCCTCCTGGTCTGGACCCGCATCATCATGCCGGACGGCAGTTCGATCGTGCTGGAGCGCCAGCCCGGCGCCGACACCGGTGGATATGCCGGGCTTGAGGACGAGGTCGATAACCATTGGGGCATGCTGTTCAAGGCTGCCGCTCTCTCGACCATGCTAAGCGTCGGAGCCGAGGCGGGAACGAGCCAGAATGAGAGCAACCTTGTTCAAGCAATCCGCAGCGGCGCGTCCAACAGCATCAGCCAGACCGGCCAGCAGATCGTGCAGCGTCAGCTCAATATCCAGCCGACGTTGACCATCCGGCCAGGTTTCCCGGTCCGCGTCATCGTCACGCGCGATCTGGTGCTTTCTCCTTACGGACGAAAAGGTGCGCGATGACGAAGCTCAAGCTTGGACCACTCGAAGACGCCAAACCAGTCAAGCTCACGATCGAGCTGCCGGCGGCAGTCTTTAGGGATCTGAAAAGCTACGCCGAGATTTTGTCGCATAGCGGAGGCACGGCGACGCCAACGGAACCGACCAAACTGATCGCGCCGATGATCGAGCGGTTCATGGCAACCGACCGCGCCTTTGCGAAGGCGCGGCGAAATACTGCTCAGGTCTCGCCCGGGGCGGCGGAAAGATCCGGATAGCGCTCGCGCAGCAAGTCGAGGAATGGACGCAGCGATGGATTGCTGTTGCCCTCTCGCCAATAAGCGCGGAAGCTCAGTCGCGTTGGACCCTCGGCATCATGAACTTCGCGGAAGGTGACACCTGGATAAGTAACGCCGGTCGCACTTTCCAATGCTAACAGAATGCCCCAGTCCACGCCGACCAATGGCAGCAACTGGTCGAGCACCACTTCATGGCGAAGCAGAGTACAAGGATCGGGAGTCTCCAACTTGCTGAGGAGGAGCTTCAGAAATTCCGATCCTGGGCCACGCTGTGAAATCAACAACTGTTCGGCTTTCAGTTCGCCCCAGTGAATTAGGTCGCGACTTGTGAGAGGATGTTTCGCGGGTAGGGCGGCAACGACACGCTCGCTCCAGAGCAACAATGACCTATCGCTCCAGTTCGGATGGGACTCAGCTACTACGGCAATGTCAACGGCAGAGCTGGTGAGATCCGAGATTAAATGATCGCTTGCGCCATCGACAAATTGTGTATCGACATCGGGAAAACGCTGCCGGTGCTCGATGAGAGTGGCACGGAGATTGCCTGCCGAGAGAGAGGTGTGTATGCCGATGATCAAGCGACCACTCTCGCCACGCGAGCGGATCTTGAGGCGAGCGGTCATGGATTCAATCGCGCCTACGATGCGTCGGGCATCCTCTAGGAATTCTTGACCTTCCATGGTTGGTCGCGTGCCACCGTTGGTGCGCTTGAAGAGCTTGCTACCCACCGTTTGCTCGAGATTTCGAAGGCAGCGACTGAGCGTTGGCTGCTTGATCCTGAGCGCCTCTGCAGCTTGGCGAATGCTTCGGTGCTGAGACGCGACAATCGCCCAGCGTAGGTCGCGAAATTCCACTGGCACGGTCGGAGCGTAACCCCTCTAACTCGTATTACTCGGTCAAGTGCCACAACGCAGTTCGGGTCGACCAAAAGATCAACCGGCAGTAGAATTTCCTTCCAAATTAATCGGAAGCAAAGTTTCTTTCGAAATGGGTAAAACCGGGAATATCCATGTGGAGTTGCACCCCCAAAAGTCAGACAAGAAAAACCGGGGACAGTTCTCTAAAGGAGAACGGATGCCCAACAAATCCCCCCGTAAGTTCGATCGAGAATTCAAGCTTGAGGCGGTCCGCCGGCTATTGGCGGGCGAGACGGTTCGGGCTCTGTCAGATGAACTGACGGTGCTGCGCAAAGACCTTTATTCGTGGCGAAAGCTGTTCCGGGCGGGCGGAGCGGAAGCGCTGCGCCCACTGGGGCGGCCTCGCAAGGACGATGGGGTCTTGACGGCGAAAGTGAAGAAACGGGCGCGCGAGGTCGCGGCTGGTGATCCCCGCATTGCCGAACTTGAGCGCAAGGTCGGCCAGCAGCAGATCGAACTGGATTTTTTTCGACAAGCCTTGCGGCGGGTCAGGGAAGCACGGCGGCCGAACGCCGGACCCGGCGCAACGGGATCTACGCGGTCATCCAAGCGATGACGGCCCCTCTGTCGCAAGGCGAACTCACGATCGGTCGGATGTCGCCCTGGCCGGCGTCAGCCGTGCCGGCTATTACCGGCACCGCCCGCGTGCGGAAGAGACCGAGGTGCGGGACGCGATCCAGCGGCTGGCGCTGGTGCACGGCATTACGGCTATCGCCGGATCACGGCTCTGCTGTGCCGGGAAGGCTTGGCGGTGAACAGCAAACGCGTGCTGCGCCTGATGCAACAGGATAACCTGCTGTGCCTGCCGCAAAAGCCGTTCGTGCCCGTGACGACGGACTCGCGCCATGCCTGGCGCGTGGTGCCGAACCTCGCCCGTGGCATGGTGCCAAACAGCCTCGATCAGCTTTGGGTCGCGGACATCACCTACAGTGCGCCTCGCCCCTCAGTTGGGGAAGCGTATGACTGGAATGCAAAAGAGAAATGAGGACTGAAAAATGACTTGTTCCCTGCTGTGAGGGGACATGAGCCCAAGCGGCGGTGACCTGTCGTCAACTGGCAGGGTGACGTACCCCGCAGGTAAAGGGGATTGAGGCGAAGCCGTTAAGCCGAGATGGTCCCCGAGGCTGAAGTATTGGAAGGTTGAGGAACACGAACCGGTTCACCC
>NZ_JACIHC010000048.1:0-15951 GCF_014198205.1 Bradyrhizobium sp. SBR1B | reverse complement strand
GCAACTCGCTACGACAAACTTGCCAGAAATTTCTTGGCTGCCGTCCACCTCGCCGCCATCGTCGCATATTGGATCAATTGAGTCTGAACCCTAGCAGTTAGATGCGTCACGCTTGGTCATGAGACCAGTACCAAGATTGCAAAATTCGGCTGTACCAAGGGCCATTGAGACGGCGAACAGATTGCCAGAGCTGACAACCCTATCCAGGCCCAGCTCAACGTCCAGGCAGTTGCTGACCGGAATTCCTGGCGGTCGATGGCAACGGGCGGCCTTTCGGCCGCACAGTGTTTCTTGTGATCAAGAGGGTATCGTCGCGACATTGCGCAATGCAGACGGACTCAGCCCGTAGGATAGGTAGAGCGCCAGCGAAATCCATCAATCACTCCGCCTGTGACGAAGCAGGATGGCTTTCGTAAGTGCTCAACCCATCCTGCGTGCTCTGGACCGGAGGAAGAGAGCGCCTGCAAGTCCAACCAAGAGGCATATCCCAACCGTATAGCCCGCTGGATTCATGAAACCCAGATGATCGGCAAGGACGGTGAGGGTGATCGATGCAATCACTTGCGCGATCCAGACGCGCCACGCTGCTTCCATCGCTTGCCCAAACGTCGCCCGTTCAAAATAAAGCACGCCCCATGAAGGTGCCAACAAGACGACCAGCAGAACGACAACTACGACTGCCGCAAACATTATTGCCCTCTCCGCCTGCCGACAGGCGAGAACCGTCCTTCTTCACCGCTTAAATGGCCGCCGAAGGGATGACCACCGCCAAGAATTAGAGGACCAGGGATTGAAGCCCGCGCAAGAAAGCGGGCTTCCTCTCGTTTGCCAAGATAGCACAGAAGGCTTGGCACAAGCACGAAGACAGGCAGTGCAACCGCCGACGGCACCACATACAAGAAGATGGCGCTACGCCGCCCCATATCCTCGTTCGTATAAGGCGATGACCGCTCCGCTGAGGGCGTGAAGCAGTCCACCCCAAACTAAGCGCATTAACCAGGATGACAGGAATGACGGATCTACGCTTTGCATGCTCATCGTGAGGTCGACCGATAGTCCCATCCCATGCAGTATTTAGCTGCTCGTAGGATGGCCACAGCAAAAGCGAAACCCATCACGGCTTCGCAAGTGCTCAACCCATCCTAGGTGCCGACGGCGTAGTCCTTTGCTTCCTTCCTGACGAAATTGATGAACTGTTTCACGACTGCGGACTTGTCATCGCGGCGGGAGGCAAGCTTGAGCGTAGCCATAGGTCGGTTGGATCCCTTGATCGAGCGGTAGATCACGCCTTCCATGTTCATACGTTGAAGCGAGGCCGGGACAAACGTGATGCCAAGGCCAGCGCCGACCAGACTCAGCGTCGACGTGATGCGGGGCGCCAATTGCGTGGACGCCCCGAGGTTACCGATCCGCGGGCTGAAGCCGGCTGCCCGGCATGCGGCAATGGTGGAATCGTACATTCCCGTCCCCGGCGGTCCGTACAGGATGAAAGTCTCGCGGGACAGTCGATCAAGCGAAACCGGCGCCTCGGTTTTGGTTTGAGCTAGCACGTGGCTGCTTGGCAGCGCCACGACCATTGGTTCGTCAAGCAGCGACGTGACGGCCAGCCCTTGTCCATTGCCCATCGCAGCGCGAACGAAAGCTACGTCCATTTGTTCGTTCCTTACGCGATCGACGGATTCGTTGCTCAGACATTCCTCCAAAGTCAGAGCCACCATGGGACAGGCTTCGCGAAATGCGCGAATGGCGCGCGGCACGACCGGATGAAACGGCGTCGTGGAGGTGACCCCGACGCACAGGCGCCCCTGTTCACCCCGCGACGCGCGCTGGGTCGAGTCGAAAGCCCGATCGAGATGCATCAATGTCGCGCGCGCCTCCTCCAGAAAAGCACGGCCCGCGTCAGTCAGCTCCACGCCCCGGGCTTTGCGTAGAAAAAGCTGCACGTCGAGTTCCCGCTCGATGGCCTTGATCTGCTGGCTCAGCGGCGGCTGCTGCATTCCGAGGCGTTCAGCGGCTCGCGTGATATGTTTTTCCTCCGCTACAGCGATGAAATAGCGTAGATGCCTCAGCTCCATTTGCCATATCCATTAAATATGGAAGTTGATGGCAGCATATTATAGCTTGTATGCCTCTGGAAGCTTATCGTTGGGGCGACCATTCATGGAGGCCCACATGCGATTGAACCGCCGCCGCTTCCTGACAGCCTCATGCACGACCCTCGCGGCAGCCGCCTTGTCACGGCCGGCGCTCGCGGAGCAATATCCAGTCCGACCGGTGCGCGTCATAGTGCCGTTTGCTGCCGGAGGTCCAAACGATGTGGCGGCGCGTGTCATTGCGCAAGGACTCTCCGACCAGCTCGGCAAGCAATTCTTCGTCGAGAATATTGGTGGGGCCGGAGGCAATATCGGTGCAGGGCAAGCTGCCAGGGCCCAGCCCGACGGTAATACGATCTTTGTGGCTTCACCGAGTTATGTCGCGAATCCCACGCTCTTCGAAACTGTTCCCTACGACGTCCAAAAGAGCTTTGATGCCGTCACGCTGGCGGCGACCGCTCCTACTTTGCTTACGGTCCATCCGTCCATTCAGGCAAAGTCGGTCAAGGACCTCGTAGAACTGATCAAGGCCAGCCCGGGCAAATTCAGCTACGCTTCGCCGGGAGCGGGCACACCGCCTCATCTGTTGGGAGAACTCTTTCGGCTTTCACTTGAACTCGACATCGTGCACGTTCCTTTCAATGGCGGCGGTGCGGCCATTGGATCGACCCTCGCGGGCCATACGCCCGTGTCGTTCGGCGCGCTGCCACCCGCCATACAGCACGTCAGGGAGAACAAGTTGCGGGCGCTCGCGCTGACCAGCAAAACCCATTCCGAGGCGCTGCCGGGCGTTCCGAGCATTGCCGAGGCCGGGTATCCCGACATCGCGGCGGACATCTGGACGGCCGTTCTCGTCCCGGCAGGAACGCCGAAGGAATATATCGGCATCCTCCGGCGCGAAATTGCCAAGCTGATCGATCGAGCTGAAGTCAAGGATCGGCTCGCCGGTCTCGGATACCTGCCGGTCGCCAACTCTTCCGACGAATGCGCCGCATACCTGGCGTCTGAATACCGGAAATGGGGAAAAGTCATTCGCGATGCCGGGATCAAGGCCTCATGACGATCCATCCGTCGAGAACGTCCGCCGAACACACGGTTGCGCATCATTATGCTCGCGGCGGACTGATCGAGGTCATCGAAAGCGGTCTCGCTCAGATGGGGAAAACGACAGATACGGTCACGATCGACGATCTCTCCGCGGTGGACGAATTCCATATCGGCGGCCGGAAAGCGACCGAGGAACTGATGGCGCAGCTCGGGATTACGGCCGCGGACCATGTCCTGGATGTCGGCTCCGGTCTGGGAGGTCCAGCCCGCTTTCTCGCCGACCGCTATAAGTGCCGGGTCAGCGGAGTCGATCTGACGCCGGACTACGTCGAGACTGGACTCCGACTATGCCAATGGCTGGGGCTCGATGATCGCGTTACTCTCCATCAATCCAGCGCGCTTGCGATGCCGTTTCAGGAGGCGACCTTCAACAAGGCATACATGCTTCATGTCGGCATGAATATCGAAGACAAGGAAAATCTCTGTCTTGAAATCGCGCGTGTCTTGCAACCGGGAGCGCTTTTCGCAGTCTATGACGTCATGCGGACAGCCGAGGGCGAATTGCTGTTTCCTGTGCCATGGGCCACGACAAGCGATTCGAACATGGTCAGCGGTCCGGAGCGCTACAAGCGTGCATTGGAGCGAGCAGGCTTCGAAATCCTGTCGGAACGCAACCGAAAGGACTTCGCGCTTGCCTATTTCGCCGAATTGAAAGCCCGTTCGCTTGCCGGCGGCGTTGCTGGATCGCTGGGCTTGCACACGCTGATGGGCGAGAAACGGCAAGATCAAATACGCAACATGATCACGTGTATCTCCAACGGCATCATTGCCCCCTGCGAACTGATCGCACGTAAGGCTTGAGGCCGTAGGCCTTGAGCGGCTTTAGCTCGTCGGGACCCAAGCGAGACTTGCGCGACATTCGGCTTGCCCCTCAGCACGGGGATGGGTTTCGCAAGGGCTCTACCCATCCTAGCGCTGAGGTCTCCACCTCAATCCCTCGCGCTACCCATCGGGCAAAACACACCACATGCAGGTCAAGGAGCGGCGCCGCAAAATATTCTGATTGACCGAATTCGTTGTTTCGGCTAAACCGCATTTCATCCTGGCCGTCAAAGGGGCGTTTCGCGATCGTCACGATACGTAGGCCGGGATGCGATGGACGCGGCAGCGCCGGCGCGCGAGGTGATGGCAGGGCGGGCAAAATCCCGTGAGCCGTTGCGATCCGCGGCACGACACGGCGCGGTCACAGCGTTTCTTTTCGGCGTCGGGGGCGAGCACGCGCGAGCTTCCGGCTGTCCGGGGAAGGACGTCCGCGGACGGCAAAAGCGTGTGGTCCTGACGCCCGGGGTCTGTGCGTCAAGGCTTGCGGTGATGCAGCGGCCCAACCGGGCGCGCACATCAGTCATCCGCAAGACGACGGGGGCAATAGTGCATCGCTCCCCGGGGAGAGCGCGCCATAAGCCGTAAAACCATTGCGCAGGGAAGGCCGGGATGTCCCGGCGTCACCTGTGGTCACCCCGCGTGCGTCTTGTCGCGTGCGGACCATCGGGTGCCAGCCGGCGCCCGGCCTTCCCTGCGCCCTTTGTTCTCGATGAGGGCGAAACGGACAGCAAAGCTCGGGCGGAATACGCCGCGAGAAGGCGAAGGCGTGCTTATCGGTACAAAGAGAAAGCCTCGTGCCCCGGACGCAGCGAGCGCGACGCGTCTTCGCGGCGTGGTGCGCTGCTGAGCCGGGGCCCGGAAGGCGGCAGGGACGGTGTGGCTTTTGGGGTCCCGGCTCTGCGCAGCACCGCTTAAGCGTTGCAGGCGCGTCCGGGACACGAGCGTGGCCGCCAGTTTGCACCGCCTCCAACTTCGTCTTGCACTGCGGTAGAAAAATATCGCACACTCCGCTGGGCCGAGGAGCCCAGGAAGCTCTTCAAGGGAGCTCTTGAAGAGGAGCGAGCCATGTCCCTCCAGACCATACCGTCCGACGCCACTGAGCCTCGCCCCAACCGTCCCGAGGACGTTCAGGTGACGGAAGCGGAAGCCCGCCTGCGGGATGATATCCGCCTGCTCGGGCGCATCCTCGGCGACACCGTGCGCGATCAGGAGGGCGCCGATGTGTTCGATCTGGTCGAGCGCATCCGGCAGACCTCGATCCGGTTCCACCGCGACGAGGACCGGCTCGCCCGCCGCGAGCTCGAGCAGATCCTCGACAGCATGTCGACCTCCGAGACGGTGCGGATCGTCCGCGCCTTCAGCTATTTCTCCCACCTCGCCAATATCGCCGAGGATCAGAACAACATCCGCCAGATGCGCGCCCGCAGCGCCGCGAAGAACGGCGGCTCCGGCGTGCTGGCGGAAACGCTCGCCCATGCCCGAGACGCCGGCATCAAGCCCGATCAACTCCGCAGCTTCTTCAAGTCCGCGCTGGTGAGCCCGGTGCTGACCGCGCATCCGACCGAGGTGCGCCGCAAAAGCACGATGGACCGCGAGATGGAGGTCGCAGGCCTGCTCGACCGCCGCGAGCGCGTCGCGCTGACCGCGGAGGAGGCCGATGCCAGCGACGAGCAGCTTCGCCGCGAGGTGCTGACGCTGTGGCAGACCAATCTGCTGCGCCGGACCAAGCTCAACGTGCTCGACGAGGTCGCCAACGGCCTGTCGTTCTATGATTACACCTTCCTGCGCGAGGTGCCGCGGCTGGTCAACGCGCTGGAGGACCGGCTGGAGGAGGGCGGCGAGCAGGCCGCCTCCGAGCTCGCCTCGTTCCTGCGGATGGGCAGCTGGATCGGCGGCGACCGCGACGGCAATCCCTTCGTCACTGCCGACGTGATGCGCGGCACGCTGCGTCTGCAGTCGAGCCGGGTGATGCAGTTTTATCTGAACGAGCTGCACGTGCTCGGCTCGGAATTGTCGATCGCGGCGCATCTTGCCGACGTCTCGGAAGAGCTGCGCAACCTGGCGGAGCGCTCGCCGGATACCTCGCCGCACCGGAGTGGCGAGCCTTATCGTCTGGCGGTCTCCGGCATCTACGCGCGCCTGACCGCGACGGCCGAAAAGCTCGCGGTCGAGATCACGCGCCGGCCGGTCGGCAAGGGCGCGCCATATGCGAGCGTGAAGGAGCTGCAGGCCGATCTCGATGTGCTGCACCGCTCGCTGATCTCCAACAATGCCCGCGTCATCGCCCGCGGCCGGCTGCGGCTGCTGAGGCGCGCGGTGGACTGCTTCGGCTTCCATCTCGCCCGCCTCGACATCCGCCAGAACTCGGCGGTACACGAACGCACCATCGCCGAGCTGATGGACGCCGCCAATCCCGGCATGTCCTATCTCGCGCTCGGCGAAGAGGCGCGCATCTCGCTGCTCACCAATGAATTGCGCTCGACGCGCGCGCTGGTCTCGCCCTTCGTCAAGTACAGCGACGAGACCATGGGCGAGCTCAACGTCTTCCATGCCGCCGCTGAAGCGCATGCGATGTTCGGTTCGGACGCCATTCCCCAATGCATCATCTCGATGTGCAAGGGCATGTCCGACATGCTCGAGGTCGCGGTGCTGCTGAAAGAGGTCGGCCTCGTCCATCCCTCCGGGCGCAGCGCCATCAACATCGTGCCGCTGTTCGAAACCATCGAGGATCTGCAGGCCTCCAGCGGCATCATGGACCGCATGCTGTCGCTGCACGATTACCGCCGCCTCGTCGACAGCCGCGGCAGCGTGCAGGAGGTCATGCTCGGCTATTCCGACAGCAACAAGGACGGCGGCTTCGTCACCTCGGGCTGGGAGCTCTACAAGGCCGAGATCGGTCTCGTCGACGTGTTCGAGCGGCATCACGTGCGGCTGCGCCTGTTTCACGGCCGCGGCGGCTCGGTCGGCCGCGGCGGCGGGCCGAGCTATGACGCCATCATCGCGCAGCCCGGCGGCGCGGTGAACGGCCAGATCCGTATCACCGAGCAGGGCGAGATCATCTCGTCGAAATATTCCAACGCCGAGGTCGGCCGCAACAATCTGGAGATCCTCGCCGCCGCAACGCTGGAGGCGAGCCTGCTCAATCCGCGCCAGAGCGCGCCGCGCCGCGAATATCTGACCGCGATGGACGAATTGTCGAACCTCGCGTTTAGAGCTTATCGCGGCCTCGTCTATGAGACCGACGGTTTCGTCGACTATTTCTGGGCCTCCACCGTCATCAACGAGATCGCGACGCTGAACATCGGCAGCCGTCCGGCCTCGCGCAAGAAGACGCGCGCGATCGAAGACCTGCGCGCGATTCCCTGGGTGTTCTCCTGGGCGCAATGCCGCCTGATGCTGCCCGGCTGGTACGGCTTTGGCAGCGCGGTCGAGCAGTGGATCGCGGAGCATCCGCAACAGGGCATGCCGTTCCTGAAGGAGCTCTACAGGGAATGGCCGTTCTTCCGCATGCTGCTGTCGAACATGGACATGGTGCTCGCGAAAAGCTCGATCGCAATCGCCTCGCGCTATGCCGAGCTGGTGCCGGACGAAGCCCTGCGCGAGAAGATATTCGGCCGCATCCGCCGCGAATGGCATTCCTGCATCGAGACGCTGCTCGACATCATGGGGCAGGACCGCTTGCTGCAGGGCAATCCGCTGCTGGAGCGCTCCGTGCGCCACCGCTTCCCCTATCTCGATCCGCTCAACCACGTGCAGGTCGAGCTGTTGAAGGAGCACCGCGCGCAGAACCCGGACGAGCAGGTGCTGCGCGGGATTCAACTGACGATCAACGGGATTTCGGCGGGGCTGCGGAATACGGGGTAAATGCGAATGGCGAATAGGGAGTAGCGAATGGATTCTATTCGCCATTCGCCACCCACCATTCGCCTATCTCAACAGAAATGCGCGCCCTGCGTCTCCACATAGACCGCGTACAGCGACTGGCTCGCGGTCATGAACAGGCGGTTGCGCTTCTTGCCGCCGAAGCAGACATTGGCGCAGGTCTCGGGCAGCAGGATCTGTCCGATGCGCGCGCCGTCGTTCGGCGCGAACACCTGCACGCCGTCATAGCCGGGACCGACCCAGCCGGCGCCGACCCAGATGTTGCCCTCGGTGTCGACGCGCAATCCGTCGGGGAAGCCCGACTTGCCGTCGAGCGTCATGTCGATCAGCTTCTTCGGGTTCGACAGTTTGGCGCCGTCGATGTCGTAGGACCACACCACGTTCTTGGCCTCAGGGTAATGCGTGATGCCGGTGTCGCAGACATAGAGCTTCTTGTAGTCGTGGCTGAAGGCGATGCCGTTCGGCTTGAACGGCTCGTCTGCGACCTTCGCCACCTGTCCGGTCTGGGCGTCTATGCGATAGACGGCTTCCTTCTGGTGCGGCTGTAGCGAACCGGTATTGGCCAGCTTGCCCTCGTAGATGCTGATCGCGCCGTAGCCGGGATCGGTGAACCAGATCGACTTGTCGTTGGGATGCACCACCATGTCGTTCGGGCCGTTGAGCGGCTTGCCGCCGGCCTGCTCGGCCAGCGCCGTCACCGAGCCGTCGTGCTCGTAGCGGACGAGGCGCGTGCGCTCGGCGCTGAGCTGGCGTCCCTCGGTGTCGAACGAATTGCCATTGGCCTCGTTCGACGGCTTGTGGAACTGCTCGGAGATGTGGCCATCGTCGTCGAGGTAGCGCAGCTGCCGGTTGGCGGGGATATCGCTCCAGACGAGATATTGTCCCTGCGCATTCCACGCCGGCCCCTCCGCCCACAGGCAGCCGGTGTAGAGCCGCTTGATCGCGGTGTTGCCGACCTTGGCCTTGAAGCGCTTGGGGTCGATGGCGATGATGTCGGGGTCGGGATAGCGCTGCGGCTCGGCATTGGCGCCGAAGTCGCGGGCGTCGGCTCGCGAGGCGAGGACAGTGGATGCGGCGAGAGCCGCCGTGCCTTTGAGCAGCGTGCGGCGGCCGAGGCCGCCCGTTACAGAGGTGTCGTCGGAGTTGGTCAGTGTTCTTGTCATGGTTTCCTCCCAAAGTTTCGTTGGGAGGACACCATTCGCCCGCAATCGGGCGTAAACCGGGGCGATCTCCGGCCGAGACAACCGGAGATCGCAGGGCTGGGATGCCGGAAATGCGGCTAGACGGGATCCCAGGTGAAGATGTCGGCGGAGCGGTCCAGCTCGTAGAACGAGCCCTTCAGCGCCGGCATGCCATGTTCCGCGATCGACTGCGGCGTCCAGCCTTCGCTCCGCTGCACCGAGCGGATCGGACGGTTCTGGCTGAACAGGAAGATCTCGTTCATGCGCACGCCAAAGATCTGCCCGGTAACGTCCTTGGCGGCATCGGAGATCAGATAGCCGCAGAGCGGGGCGATTTTCTCCGGACCCATCTGCTTGATCTTCTCGACCCGCGCCTTCTCGGCCTCAGTCTCGGTCGGAATGGTGCCGATCATGCGGGTCCAGGCGAACGGCGAGACGCAGTTGGAGCGGACGTTGAAGCGGCCCATGTCGAGCGCGATCGACTTCGACAGCCCGACGATGCCGAGCTTGGCGGCGGCGTAGTTGGCCTGGCCGAAATTGCCGATCAGGCCGGAGGTCGAGGTGAAGTGCACGAAGGAGCCCGACTCCTGCTCGCGGAAGATTCGCGCGGCGGCGTGGCTGACGTAGAACGAGCCCATCAGATGCACCTTGATGACGGCCTCGAACGCCTCCACGCTCATCTTGTGGAAGATCATGTCGCGCAAGATGCCGGCATTGTTGACGACGCCGTCGAGCCGGCCGAAATGATCGGTCGCGGTCTTCACGATCTTGCTGGCGGGGATGGCTTCGGCGACCGACTCGAAATTGGCAACCGCGGTGCCGCCGCGCTTCTTGATCTCCTCGACCACCTCCTCGGCGGGCGCCGCGTTCGAACCGGCGCCATCCGAGGCTCCACCGGGATCGTTGACCACGACCTTGGCGCCTTCCGCCGCACAAAGCAGCGCGATCTCGCGACCGATGCCGCGGCCAGCGCCGGTGACGATGATGACCTTGTCCTGCAGTGATTTAGTCATGGGATGCCTCCTGTTGTGCCCGTCATTCCGGGATGGTGCGAAGCACCAGACCCGGAATCTCGAGATTCCGGGTCGCGCTGCGCGCGCCCGGAATGACGGTGCCTTACCTCTCGTTCGTAAACACGATCGTGCCACTTGCCGCGAACATGCCGCCGACGCCGTGGCACACCGAAATCTTCGCGTTCGGCACCTGCGCCGGCGCGATGCCGCGCATCTGGCGCACGCTCTCCTGCAGCGCGTACATGCCGTACATGCCCGAATGCATGTAGCTCAATCCGCCGCCATTGGTGTTGAGCGGCAGCTTCCCGCCGGGCCGGGTGTTGCCGTCGGCAATGAACTTGCCGGTCTCCTCATGCGGCATGAAGCCGAGGTCGCCGAGGCCGAACAGCGGCAGATGCGCGAACGCATCGTAGATCATGAGGTGGTCGACGTCCTTGTGGGCGATGCCGGCTTCCTTGAACGCGAGGGGGCCTGCGGTCTTGAACGCGCGCGAGGAGTTGAAGGTCTCCATCTGGCTGACCATCGGCGTCTCCACGCTCTCGCCGGTGCCCATGATGTAGACGGGCTTGCGCGGAAAATCCCTGGCGCGATCGGCCGAGGTCAGGATCAGCGCGCCGCCGCCGTCGGTGACGAGGCAGCATTGCAGCAGGCGGAACGGATAGGCGATCATGCGCGAATTGAGCACGTCGGCGACCGTGATCGGATCCTTCATCATCGCGCGCGGATTCTTCGCGGCCCATTCCCGCTGCACCACCGCGACCGCGGCGAGCTGCTCATGCGTGATGCCGTAGGTCTTCATGAAACGCAGCACGGGAATCGGGAACATGCTCGGCGGCCCGTAGACCCCGAACGGCGCCTCGAACTGGCCTTGCAGGCTGTCGGCGGGGATCGAGCGCGGCGCCTTGCCGATCATCGACTTGCCGCTCTCGGCGTGCGTGATCAGCACGGTCTTGCACAGGCCCGCCTCGATCGCCGCCGCGGCATGCCGAACGTGCAGCATGAAGGAGCAGCCGCCGACCGAGGTGCCGTCGACCCAGGTCGGCTTGATGCCGAGATAGTGGCAGACCTGCTGCGGCGTCTCGACCGCGGTGGCAAAGCCGTCGATGTCGGAGAGCTTCAGTCCGGCATCGGCGATGGCGTTGAGCGCCGCATCCGCGTGCAGCTGGAGCTGCGAGGCGTTCGGGACGACGCCAAGTTCGGTGGTCTCGGCCGCGCCGACGACGGCAACCTGGTTTCTGCGCATGGTCTACCCCTTCGCCGGACGAAACACGGGGAGGGTGATCTTGTCGTCGAGTGCCTGGAAGGCGACCTCGAGCTTCATGTCGAGCTCGAGCGCCTCGGGCGTCTGCGGGCAATCGATGATGTTGCTCATCATCCGCGGTCCCTCGGCAAGCTCCACCACCGCGATCGCATAAGGTGGCGTGAAGCCTGGCGCGGCCGGACGGTGGTTGATCACGTAGCTGTAGAGGAAGCCCTTGCCGCTCGCCTTGAAGATGCTGACCTTGCGCGAGGCGCAGGACGGGCAGAACGGGCGCGGCGGGAAGTAGACATGCGCGCAGGCGTCGCAGCGCTGCAGGCGCAATTCGCCCGCCTTCGTGCCGTCCCAGAAATGCTGGGTCTCCGGCGTCGGTTTTGGTCGCGCGCGCTGCGGTTCGGCCATGTCGGAACGCCCTCCCAGAAAGCAAATCTTGATAGGGCAGGCTTCACGCCCGCCCGTTTCGATCTTGATGCGACAATCGACCATGGGGCGTCAACGGTCCAGCAATACGCATGCATGCCATCATGCGCACAATGCTTGTGTCGAACTGAGGCAGCGCTATAGATTGCGCGCGACAATATTCCGTGAGACAGACATGCCCGAATTTCCGACGCTGGCGAAGCTCGCCGAAGACCTCGAAAGCGGCCGCACCACCGCCCGCAAGCTGGTCGAAGCCTGCATCGCCAGGATCGCCGATCCCGCCGGGGAGGGGCAGCGCACCTTCCTCCATGTCGATAAGGACGCCGCGCTCGCCGCGGCCGACGCGATGGACGGCTTGCGCAAGGCCAAGGCGGCGCCATCGCGCTATGCCGGCATCCCGATCTCGATCAAGGATCTGTTCGACATCAAGGGCCAGGTGACGCGCGCCGGCTCGCGCGCGCTCGACGATTCGCCGCCGGCCGAGCAGGATGCGGCGACGGTGGCGCGGCTGCGCAGGGCCGGCTTCGTCGTGATCGGGCGCACCAACATGACCGAGTTCGCCTATTCCGGCATCGGCATCAATCCGCATTACGGCACGCCGAAGGGGGCCTGGAACAGGGCCGAAGGCCACGTGCCGGGCGGCTCCTCCGCGGGCGCGGCGGTGTCCGTGCTCGACGGCATGGCACACGGCGCGCTCGGCACCGACACCGGCGGCTCCTGCCGGATTCCGGCCGCCTTCAACGGCATCGTCGGCTACAAGCCGACGCAGCGGCGCGTGCCGCTCGATGGCTCCGTGCCGCTGTCGTTCTCGCTCGACAGCATCGGGCCGCTGGCACGATCGGTCAGTTGCTGTGCCATACTCGACGCCGTGCTCGCGAACGAGCCGATCGCCCCGCTGAAGCCGCGTCCGATCCAGGGCATGCGACTGGCGGTGCCGACCACAATCGCGCTCGACGATCTCGACGCTGAGGTGGCCGAGACGTTCGAACGCGCCCTGAAAACGCTTTCCGATCACGGCGCCATCATCGAGCGCATCGAGATGGCGGAGTTTCATGACATCGGCCCGATGAATGCCAAGGGGGGCTTTGCCGCGTCCGAGAGCTACGCCTGGCACCGCTATCTCATCACGGCCAAGGGCGACGTCTACGACCCCCGTGTCTCGGTCCGCATCATGCGCGGCGAGGCGCAGAGCGCGGCCGACTACATCGATCTCCTCAACGAGCGTCGCTCGCTGATCGCCCGCGTCAACGCGCGCATTGCGCCCTATGATGCGCTGGTGCTACCGACCACGCCCAACACGCCGCCGAAGATCGCCGACCTTGCCGATGACAAGGCGTTCACGCGCGAGAACATCCGCGCACTGCGCAACTGCACCCTGATCAACATGATCGACGGCTGCGCCATCTCGCTGCCGGCGCATCGCCAGGGCGACGTCCCGGTCGGCCTGATGCTGGCGGGCGCTGGCGGAACGGACCATCGTATTTTCGAACTTGCTGCCGGCATGGAGGCCGTCATTCGTGTTTGACCTGACTTTCACCGTCGATGCCCAGGATACCACCACGCCGCTGACACTCGCGATCGACCAGATGGTCATCGCCGGCTGGACCGGCCGCGACCCCGTCGCGCGCGACAAGCACATCAAAGAGCTGCAGGAGATGGGCATCGCGCCGCCGGCCTCGACGCCGATCTACTACCGCGCCTCGGCGCGGCGGCTGACCCAGGAAGACAGCATCGAATGCACCGGCGGGGATTCCTCGGGCGAGGTCGAGTTCGTGCTGATCGGCTGGCAGGGCCGCATCTTCGTCGGTTGCGGCTCCGACCACACCGACCGCAAGGTCGAGGCCTACAACGTCACCGTGTCCAAGCAGATGTGCGACAAACCGATCGCCTCCACGCTGTGGGAGCTCGAAGACGTCATCGGCCATTGGGACAAGATGATCCTGCGCTCCTATGCCACGATCAAGGGCGAGCGCGTGCTCTACCAGGAGGGCACGCTGGACGCGATGCTGCCGGTGAACGACCTGATCGCACGCGGCTTCGAAGGAGGAAAATTCCCCGACGGTTGCGCCATGTTCGGCGGCACGTTTGCAGCCAAGGGCGGCGTCCGCCCGGCGGAGCGCTTCGATTTCGAGCTGGAAGACCCCGTGCTGAAGCGGACGATCAGGCATGGCTATGACGTGGCGACGTTGCCGGTGAGAGGCTAGCTCCACAAGCGATGGTCCCGTAGGGTGGGCAAAGCGACTTGTCCGCCATAGCTCGAAGAGCGACGGCGGAAGCGTGCCCACGTCTTGCCAAGACGCGGGCACGGCGCAAGAGCGCCTTTGCCCACCCTACGAAACTGGTCTGCTTGACCTCCGCCGTCGCGCCTAACTCTCCTCCGTCGTTGCAGCGTCGCTCTCTCCGCTTCATTGCGAGCGAGGCGAAGCAATCCAGAATCTCTCTGCGGAACCGGTCTGGATTGCTTCGTCGCAAGGGCTCCTCGCAATGACGCGGAGAGAGCTATCGGAAATCGGGTGGCGGAGTGAACGTCCGGCTGCGAAGGTGATTGTTATGACAATGACCGCACGAAAATCAGACCAACGATCCGCTCCCGATCTCACCGCCCACGTCGACGCCCTCGACTGGCCTCAGATCACGGCCGAACTGGAGGCCCAGGGCTGCGCCGTCCTGAAGGGCCTGTTGACGCCGGACCAGTGCCGCGCCGTTGCCGCGCTCTACCCGGACGACACGCAGTTTCGCAGCCGCATCGTCATGGGCCGCCACGGCTTCGGCCGCGGCGAGTACAAATATTTCTCCTATCCGCTGCCCGATCTGATCGCGCAGCTGCGCCCGGCGCTCTACACGCATTTGCAAGGCGTCGCCAATCGCTGGAACGAGGCGATGGGGATCGACATTCGCTATCCCGCCGCGCATGCGGCGTTCCTGAAACGCTGCCACGAGGCGGGGCAGGCGCGGCCGACGCCGCTGCTGCTGCAATATGAGGCGGGCGACTACAATTGCCTACACCAGGACCTCTATGGCGAGCACGTGTTCCCGCTGCAGGTCGCGATCCTGCTCTCCGAGCCGGGCCGCGACTTCAGCGGCGGCGAATTCGTGCTGACCGAGCAACGGCCGCGCATGCAGTCGCGGGCCGAGGTGGTGCCGCTGGCGCAGGGCGACGCCGTCGCCTTCGCTGTGCATCACCGCCCGGTACAGGGGACACGCGGCACTTACCGCGTTAATCTGCGCCATGGCGTCAGCCGCATCAGGTCCGGCCAGCGCCACACGTTGGGTGTAATTTTCCACGATGCCAAATGAGTGCTGCGATTGACGGCTGATCTGTTCGACAGTGTTGCCGAGGCGCAGCCGTCGCGCGAGGAGATCGCCGACGGTGCCGTGCTGCTGCGCGGCTTCGTCAAGCCGATCGAGACCGAGCTGATCGCCGCCGTGCGCGCGATCGTGGCGCAGTCGCCGTTCCGTCGCATGACCACGCCCGGTGGTCATCTGATGTCCGTGGCGATGACCAATTGCGGCGAGCGTGGCTGGATCACCGATCATACCGGCTATCGCTACGACCCCATCGATCCGCGCACCAGCGCGCCATGGCCCGAAATGCCGCCGGTGCTCCGCGATCTCGCCCGCCGCGCGGCGGAGCAGGGCGGCTTTCAAAACTTCGCGCCCGATGCCTGCCTCGTTAACCGCTACGAGCCCGGCACGCGGCTGTCGCTGCATCAGGACAAGGACGAGCTGGATTATTCGGCGCCGATCGTCTCGGTCTCGCTCGGATTGCCGGCGACCTTCCTGTTCGGCGGCCTGGCGCGCGCCGACAAGCCGTGCCGCTTCCGCCTGGTGCATGGCGATGTCGTGGTCTGGGGCGGACCTAGCCGGCTTGCCTATCACGGCGTCGCGCCGCTCGCGGAAGGTGAGCATGCGCTGCTGGGGCGGAAGCGGATCAATCTGACGTTTCGCAGGACGCGGTGACCTTCCTTCTCCCCTTGTGGGAGAAGGTGCCTTCCCGAAGGGAAGGCGGATGAGGGGGCTTTATCCGCGGAGACAGACCCCTCATCCGTCTCGCTGCCGCTTCGCGTCAGCGATCCACCTTCTCCCACAAGGGGCCTGTTGCGTTATCGGTCTTGGAGGCTGAGGACATGAGGAGAGAGGGGCGCGGTCACGGCAATTGCCAGCGAGGTCTCTAG
>NZ_JACIHC010000047.1:0-16074 GCF_014198205.1 Bradyrhizobium sp. SBR1B | reverse complement strand
CTGTCAGTTATGTTGAGTAGGAACGGTCGAGACGGCTGTTAATAGCGGGGAGATCGATACGACTCCACATCACTGCGGGCTGCACATAAGTCGAGGATGAGGAGATCTACACGGCCCAGCGCACGCAGCAGACGGGGATGGCGGCCGTCGCCGCGCGCCAAAGCGAGATCGCTAAACAGCCGCGGGACGCGCTGATAAAGCACGGAGCGATTGTCGCGGCAGGCCTTGTTGCCGAGCGCCGAGGCGAGCCAGCTCTTGCCAACGCCGGAGGGTCCGCAGATCAAAAGGTTGGCGTGGTCGTCGATCCATTGCCCTTCAACCAGCATCGTCAGCAGGCTGCGGTCGAGGCCACGCGGGGTGCGATAGTCGATGTCCTCGACGCAGGCCTGCTGACGCAGTTTGGCGTATTGCAGCCGCTTCGAGAGCCGCTTGTCGCGTCGCAGCGACGCTTCGCGTTCGAGCAGCAGCGCCAGCCATTCGGCATGGCCGAGGCTGGCAGCCTCGCCGCTGGCTTCGATGTCGGCGAAGGCCTTGGCCATGCCGTGAAGGCCGAGTTGATGGAGTTGATCGAGGGTCGGATGCGTGAGCAAGGCGTGATCTCCTAGTTGTAGTAGCGCGGCCCGCGGATGTTGGGATGGAGGATCGGCGCGTCGTCCGCGGGACGCTTGGGTGAAGGCCGCCGATCGAGATTGTTGGCGAGGATCGATTTGACTGAGCCGTAGGTGCGCGCGCCGATGTCGATCGCGCGCATGGCGGCGGCATCGAGCCGCTCGTGCCCGTAGGATCGGGCGAGCCGGATGATGCCGAGACAGGCGCGAAAGCCCTGCTCGGGATGCGTGCGTTCATCGAGGATCAGGTCGCACAGCGCGGCGGTGGCCGGCCCGATCGCGGCGGCCTCCTTGCGGATGCGCTCGATGGTCCAGCCGGCGTAGCGCCGATGACTGGACGCCATGTGTTCCGGCACGGTGGTGTGCTTGTGGTTGCCGCTCATGCGCTGATGCGCGGCGATCCGCTCGCCCTTGTGGAATATCTCCACGGTGCGGGCGGTGAAGCGCACCTCGACCTCGGCGCGGACGAAGCGATGCGGGACGCTGTAGTAATGCGCCTCGACCTCGACGTGGTAGTCGATGCTGACCCGGCAGATCCGTCACTCGGCGAACACGTAAGGGCTCTCGGGCAAGACCCGGAGTGCCGGCCGGTCGATCTCCTCCAGCAGCTTGCGGCGGGTCACGCCGAGCCGCCGGATCGGTCGCTCCTCGTTGAGCCGGGTCATTAACTCGGCGATCGCCGCGTTGACCTCGGCGAGGCTGTGGAAGGTCCGATGGCGCAGCCGTCCGAGCAGCCAGCGCTCGGCCATGAGGACCGCCTGCTCGACCTTGGCCTTGTCCCGTGGCCGCCGTGGCCTGGCCGGCAGAATGGCGGTGCCGTAATGCGCCGCCAGGTCGGCGTAGCTGCGGTTGATCTGCGGATCGTACAGGCAGGCCTTGATCACGGCGACCTTGGTGTTGTCCGGCACCAGCAGGGCCGGCACGCCGCCGATCGCCTCAAAGGCGCCGACGTGGCCATCGATCCAGTCGGCGAGCCCCTGCGTCCAGGTCGCCTGCGCGTAGGTGAAACTCGATGCGCCGAGCACCGCGACGAAGATCTGCGCAGTGCGCCGCTCGCCGGTGAACCGCTCGATCACGACCGGCACGCCGTCGCCCGCATAATCGACGAACAGCTTGTCGCCGGCTGCATGCGACTGGCGCATCGTCACCGACAGCCGGCCTTCCCAGGCCCGGTAGAGCTCGCAGAACCGCGAATAGCGATACCCGCCGGGTTCGCCTGCGATGTACTCCTCCCACAGGATCGACAGCGTCACGTGCTTGCGCCGGAGCTCGCGGTGCACCGCCGCCCAGTCCGGCTCCGCCTGCCGGCGATGGCCACGCCGGGTGCCGAGACGGGCTCCCGCGCTGGCGAACAACCGGGCTTCCAGCACAGCGTCGGTGATGTCGTCGGGCAATGGCCAGGTCAGCCCCGCCGCTTCGAACCGGCGGATCGTCAACCGCACCGTCGAAGGAGCTGTCCCCACCCGCCGCGCAATCTCGCGGGTCGGCATCCCGGCCGACTTCAATCTGATCACATCGCGCACATGGCGCATCGCAAACCTCTCCGTCGGCATCCAGGTCCCCCTTCGCAAAGCCGAAAGGCGGACCGTAGCGGAGCCAGAAGAGGCTTCGTCACCCCGGGTTCGCTCTTGCGATACCCCGGGCGACATCATCCCGGAATGGTGGGCGAGATCATCTCGGAATGGCGGGCGAGATCAAATCGGAACGGTGGGCGAGATCATTCCGGAATGGTGGGCGACATCGAGCGGAATCAGCACTACGGGATCAACCAGAAGACTGTCGCGAAGTGGAAGCAGCGCGAGACCGTCGCCGATCGTTCGACAGGCCCCAAGGAAGCCAAGTCGACAGTGCTTTCCATCGAGGAGGAGGCGATCATCGTCGCTTTCCGGCGGCACACGCTGCTGCCACTCGACGATTGTCTCTATGCGCTGCAGCCGACCATTCCGCATCTGACGCGGTCATCCCTGCATCGCTGCCTCCAGCGTCACGGCATCAGCCGATTGCCGGAGGTCGAAGGCGGCAAGCCCTCGAAGAAGAAGTTCAAGGCTTACCCGATCGGCTATTTCCACATCGACATCGCCGAGCTCCAGACCGCTGAAGGCAAGCTCTACCTCTACGTCGCCATCGATCGCACCAGCAAGTTCGCCTTCGTGCGGCTGGTCAGGAAGACGGGAAGGACCTCAGCCTCCGCCTTTCTCGAAGCTCTGATCGCGGCCGTCCCCTACAAGATCCACACGGTGCTCACCGACAATGGGATCCAGTTCACCTTCCCGCCGCGCTATGCGGACGGCCCGACGGCAAGATACGTGACGCATATGTTCGATATGCGATGCCAGGAAAACGGCATCGAACATCGGCTGACCAAGATCAAGCATCCCTGGACCAATGGCCAGGTCGAGCGCATGAACCGCACGATCAAGGAAGCGACCGTCCAACGCTACCATTACGATCGACACGATCAGCTCGAAGCTCACCTTGCCGACTTCATCACCGCCTACAACTTCGCTCGGCGGCTGAAGACCCTGAAAGGCCTCACACCCTACGAATACATCTGCAAATGCTGGACTTCCCAGCCAGAACGATTCAAACTCAACCCGCTCCAGCAAATGCCGGGACTAAACACAAAACGACGGGATCGAACGACCTGTTCCGGGCAAGGCTGGACCAGATCATCAACATGAAGCACGAGCTGGTTCAGCTCGCCGGCAAGATCGATTGGGACTGGATCGGATGACGCCGAAGACGCCGCGCTTCTGGCCGGAGATGAAGACGCGACGGGGATTTTGCGCGTCGTGGCCGCGGTATCCCTTATCGACATAGGCCCGCTCGACTGGACAGCCGGTGAGCGTCTCGGTGCGGTCGATGACATCCCGCAAGGTGTGACCGTCGTAAGGGTTATCGGGCAGCGCCGTGGCGTGCAGCACGAACAGGCCGCCGGGAGCCCGGCGATTGTTGGTGACGATGGAGGCCTTCACGCCGAACTCGTAAGGGCTGAGGCCTTGCCCTTGCCGATGCACTCGACCTCCGGTGCATGGAAGGAATAGAGCTTCCATCCGCGCTGGCGCTGCTGCTGTGAGCGGATCTGGCTGGCCCGGCCAAGGGGAAGTGCAAACGCCTCCTCCAGTGCCGGCTGGCCCTCGATCTTGCGACGGATGTCGCGGATGATCCGGCCCAGCCGGCTGCGCAGGATGCGCAGCTCCCGCTGATGCCGCCTGAACTGTTTGGCATGGGCATAGCGACCCGCCATCATCGCCGCGGCCTTGGCCACGCGACAATAGGATTGCCGCAGCCTGACGCCGTGCCTCCTCGCCAGCCGGTTGAGCCCCCTGATCGCCGCATGCAGAAGCTTGGCGTCGGTCGGGAAGCTGATGGCCTTCGGCTGCACCGTGGTGTCTTCTTACAGAGGCGCTCCTCCACAAAACTTCTGAGGCCCAACTCCCCCACAACGGCTATACCCACCCCTCGGACGGTCCGCTCCTTAGATCCATAGATCAGAGATCCTTCTCCTTCAGCGGGCCGGCGTTCAAAGCACGCACTAAATTGTCGCTTTTCTCAAGCTCCCGATATGCCTTACGTGCGGCGTTGTAGGCTTCCTGACGCGCCTCCCGAGCTTGTTCGGCTTTCCACAGTGCCTCCGCAAGGCGCCGTTCGAGCAGCCGTTCGTGGCCGTGCAGTGAGATCATCTTGGCCTTCGCCTCCTCAAGCTCGTTGAGAGCGACGGTTTTGCCGATTAGCAATTCGTATATTTCGCGTTCCAGACGAGGCCGGTCTTGCCGCCATGTTCGAAGGATTGTGAGTGCCGCTTCGATAGCCGCATCGGATTTGTCGATGGCTGATTGCCGCACTCGTAGAGTCTCGTCGGCCCGGCGACGGCGCAATTTCCTCAACTCAAGCAATTGATGTAGGGCCTTGGGAGTTATGCCAGGCACGTGGCAAGCTCCTGCAGCATTGCGTCGAAGCCAATTTGTTCACATCGTGGCTGTCGCAAGAACGCCCTTATGTTCTCTATCTTGGCGATAGCCGTATCGGCGTGCGGGTCGGCTCCTTTCTTATACTCGCCGACCCGTATCAACAGTTCCAGCTCGTGGTATTTCGCTAGCAGGTCCCGCAGCTCACCTGCTAACTTTTCATGCCGCGACGACACGACAGCACTCATAGCACGGCTGAGGCTTGCCAGAATATCGATAGCGGGATAGTGGTTCGACGTCGCCAAAGTGCGCGAGAGCACAATGTGGCCATCCAGGATGGAACGGATTTCATCGGCCAGGGGTTCGGTGACGTCATCACCCTCGACAAGCACGGTGTAAAACGCGGTTATCGACCCACGATCGTTGTTGCCGGCGCGTTCCAGGAGCTGCGGCAGGGTTGCAAAGACCGAGGGCGGGAAACCACGCAGGGTGGCCGGTTCGCCGGCAGCCAGACCAATCTGCCTCTGGGCGCGCGCAAAGCGCGTTATCGAATCCATGAGAAGCAGCACGCGCTGTCCCCGATCTCGATACCATTCTGCGATCGCCGTCGCCACGTAGGCCGCCTTCACACGCTCCATCGCGGAACGATCGGAAGTTGCAACGACAACAACTGAGCTCCGTCGCGCTTCTGAGCCGAGATCGTGTTCGATGAACTCCTTCACCTCTCGGCCGCGCTCACCAATCAGCGCTATCACTGTCACGTCAACCGCCGCGCCACGCACCAGCATCGACAGCAGTGTGCTCTTGCCGCCGCCCGCCGCGGCAAAGATGCCTACGCGCTGTCCTTCCCCGCACGTCAAAAGGCCATCGATCGCCCGTATGCCGACTGGAAGAGCGCGATCGACTGTGCGCCGGGTCAAGGGATCCGGTGCCTCGCTTTGGACTGGCACGCGGGCGTCTGGAAGCAGGGGCCCATGAGTGGATGTGTCGAGAGGGCGGCCCAGACCGTCAAGCACCCGGCCAAGCAGGTTCCAGCCGGCGGGTGCCGTCAGAGGCTCTCCCGTCGGGATCACCTCAGTGAGGGTAGAAAGCCCCTGTATTTCGCCAAGGGGTGTTAGAATGGCGATATCGTTCTGGAAGCCGATGACTTCCGCGGGCAATTCACAGTTGTTCTCGGGATTGCGGAGCGTGCACAGGTCGCCTATGCGGGCACCAGGGGCCGTTGCACGGATGGTTGTCCCGACGATTTGAAGGACTCGGCCGCGGACGCGCATTGCTGACGTCTGCGCCACAACCGTGCGAGCAAGCCGGAACAAGCGATCGATGTCATCGTGCGAGGAATGAATGGCGGTGACTGTCGTTGACTGCTCGGGTCGCCCGGAAATCACGTTTCAGAGGCCTTTAGGCTGTTGCGCAGGCCGGCTTCGATCGCCGCTAATTGGCTTTCGATCGTGGCGTCGACCAGTCCAGCATTGGTCTCAAGGATGCATCCGGCATCTTTGACGCGCGGATCAGAAATTACCTCGACGACGGCGCGCGATGTCGCCGTCGAGAGCAGGTCGTTCAATCGTCGGCGAGCCGTTTCGACATGCGCCGGGGCCACACGTAAGCGGACGAGGGAGCTATCACCCGCGAACTTGAGGCTATTCAAAGCGATCCGCACCGCCGCATCATCCGGCGCCATGGTATCGATTACCCGGCGTGCGATCTGCAGGCCCATGTCGACAATCCGCTCTTGATTCTCCTCCATGATCCGCAGAGACGCCACGGCGATCGCGGTCAAACGTTGTTCGATGGTCGCTTGCGCCGCTGTAAGCGCGGCTTCCTTTGCTGCCGTCTCGATCATCCATGTGCTTTCGCGCGCCTCATCCACGAGCGCCTCCGCATCGCGTCGCGCCTGAGCGAGCAATTGCTCCGCGTCTCCGATCGTCTGGGCGTTTTCTGCCGACAGGACTCGCCCTGGGCCGAGGATGCGGATCCTGCCAGACGTCAGTTGAACCAATGCGACCATGTTGGCATCTTTTTGCGGGCCAGGCGCCGCATCGCACGAAAGGCGTCTTCGCCGGCACTGTCGTCACGGCAGGCATCCGCCACCACCATCCAGACCGCCGTAGGTCGGCGCAATCGTAGTCGGGCCCGCAGCCCATTTGGGACTGCGCCTATTGCAAGGCCGAACATCGCCGCACCGCGGTAGAGGAATGCAGTAGCCGCAGCCGGCATCTCGGAAGCGCTGACCGCGGACATCAGTTCGGCGGTCGGTCGCGGCAGCAACGCAGCATGCGAAACGAATGCCAAGGCCTCTTCTCCGAGAACCGCGCGTGCCGCCAAAACATCGGCAGTCCGAAGAAGGCCGATGAGGCTGGGCACGCCGGTCCAAGCTCCAGCGAGGCAGATAAGGCGTGCAGCGTCCGGCGTCGGCAGAAACCCGAGCCGGGTTCGTGGCGCGTTGCCGGCCGAAATAATCGCGGACGCTTCACCACCTTGGCCGCGAAGCAGCCAATGTCCAAGCTTGACGCGAATAAATGCGTCGGACTGAGCGCGGTCCAAAGGCATCCATTCGGGCCAATCGGTCGCTATTGTATCATCGAAATCGGCCGCAGGATCGGAGATGCAGCGCATCATCGCTCCCGCCCACGACGTATCAAGCCATTCATCCGGGATTGTTGCTGAGCTCATAGCGACCTAGTCTGACTGTTCGCTTCGCCGGAGTTCATGACGTTGCCACTCCGTTCCTATGCTAAAGCGCCGCCGCCATATGAGATAGACGAGCACTGCATTGCCAATCAGCGATGCCGCCATGCCGCCGACGAGGCCGATCAACAGGCGCGATGCCTCGCTACGTTCTGACGCCCTGGCAGTCACTTCCGTTCGACCAAGCGGGGTATTGTCCTGATTTGCCTCTACGAGGGCAACTGAGACGCGATCATAGGACAGGCCCTTCAAGCTATTTGCGACCAGCTCTTTTATCTTCGGCACGGCTTGATCAATCGGGGCACCGGGCTTGTAACGGACGAGCACAGCGGCAGTGGGCGGGGCGGATGGACTACGATCGTCACTCGCGCTTTCCGGCAAGACCGCGTGGACCCGGGCAGTGAGCACGCCGTCGATATTGGACAGGGTCTGCGAAAGCTCCTGTGTGACACCATAAATGTAGCGCACACGCTCTTCTGTGTCCGATGAAATCATCCGGTCCTTCTTGAAGAGCCCGCCCATATCGGCGAAATGATCGCGAGGCCACCCGGCGCTGTCCAACATAGCCATGGCGCGCGGCACGTCTTCTGTTGGTATCACGAGCGAGGTCGTGCCGCCGGTGTCCGCTGTCCGTTCCGCGTGGATGCCTTGCCGCAAAAGCAATGCAAGCATTTCGTTGGCCTCGCGCGTTGAAAGATTGCGATAGAGCTCGATCTTCGATCCGCAGCCGACCAGCGCGAATAGCACCAGAAGTGCCACCGCCCGCTTCAATACAAAAACCACGCCCCGCGTCACCGTGGCTCATTGGCTGCTCATGAAACTGTCGAGGGTGTGGGTCGCCTTCCCAACCACCTTGGTTACAATGTCGTATTGCAGGCTCATAGCTGACAGCTGAACCTGCGCATCGAGCCACTCAGCCGATCGGATGCTCCCCGCGTTCATACCTTCGGCGACCTTGCGCACGCCTTGCATGGATTCTGCAAAGCCGGCACTCAGTTTTTCCATGCCTCTGAGGATATCCTCGGGTAGGCGAGAAACGAGCGCCCCCCCTGCCTCCTCCAGCCCGCCGCCTCCAACCTTGATCAGCGGTTCGTCAGCTGGCTGCGATGACACAGGCGGTTCGAGTGCGGCCCGAAACGCCTCAACGGATTCAGCCGACACTTTCGACATCTCAATCGCCAAAAAAGCCGACCCTGTTTGCGGGAGGATACTACCTACGCTACTCATTACATGTCCTTTTCTGTGGTATGGCTGGCACGGTCTGACGCAAGGCTGTGAGGAACCCATCCAGTCCGGGCTCGCCGCTTGGCAGGCGGCTAAGCACGGTATCGCGTTCGGTTAGGCGTCCATTAAGCCCAAGAGCCAGGGCCTGAAAAGCCATCCCATATGCATCATTCGCTTTGGCAAGAGGATCGAGGCGTTCCAGCGCTGCTGGAACATCGCCTACCGTCAGATCTGCGACCGCATAGGCAATGACACACTCCCGACTGCCCGGCGCGATGACCTCAAGTCCCTTCGCAATCCGCCTCGCCCTGAGCACGTCGTTCGTGACACAAGCCAAGAATGCCGTCTCCGTGAGACTTCGCAGGAGGCGAGAGCGGCTGTCGGGCGTCGCACAAATCGACAACAAAGACATACATGCCGAATCTCTGTCCTTAACCGAGCCATGTGTCGTTTGCCAGTCATCCATGTCATATCCTGCCACCGACCTCCTCACGGAAGACATCCCGCCTGAGCCCCACAATGGGCGGCACGCTCGCAACACGTCCCGTGACTAAGCACTCAATTCGCCACCACATGACAAGACCGACTGCCGATTGGCCTTGCGTGTTGCAAGCGATCTATTCTCATGATGATCTAATTCGGCCTCTCGCTAGGCGCCAATACAATACGGGCATGGAGACATAACGGTCGAGTATGAATAGTGGCGCCCTCCGTCAGCCGCTCAGTCCGGCACAAGGTGTGAGCTGTTCACGGGTGTTTGGTCCAAAGGCGATTGCAGAACCCGATCCGCCGTCAATGCGATGCTCAACGTTACCGGCTTTAGGCCGAACATGCGTACGGCTCGGCGACGAGTTCCTGCGGAACGAGTCATTTAACTAACGCAACGACACGCATTTGCGGATTAGCGACCCGTCTCATGCGCTCGCGCCGAGACGCACGAGCCATCTCGGGGAACTATGCCTTCATAGCGATCAAATATTTCGCCTCATGTGCCGCCTCTAATAGTGATGCCTATCCGTGGCCTTGAGCGGCCGACGCCGAGAGCAGCTCGTTGCTCCTTAAGCGCGACTGGTGGCAAGCGGTATCGAATACTGAAGGCGCTACCCTGTATTGGTAAGGAGATCGTCTGGGACGGGCCGATGAACAACCTCGACGACACGATGGAAGCAGCACGACAGACCATCGCACAGATGGATTGTCTCTTGACGCGGGCTCGCGCACAACTTGGCCGTTTTTCTTGCCCGTCGGGCGAGACCACCATCAGTGCAGCTTCAATTTCTGCATTTGTCGCCGATCAGAGCGAACCCTTTCGAAGGGCGTATGCGGACGAGCAGGCGGCGCTCAGTCACACCCTGCCAGCCCCCCAATCAATGTCGCATGTTCCAAGCATCAAGCCGGCTCCGCGGGGAGTCTGACATGATGGGGATGGCGGACGGTGGGCTATTGAATAGTGCTGATGCGACAGACACCGAACGGCTGGCACGGCTCGCCATCGACTTCGTGGCAGGGCGCGCGGACCTAGCTAGCGTCATTGGGATCACGGACGATGAGCTTGAGGCCTTATATGTATTTGGCCACCGCTACTATTCTTGCGGCAATTATGAGGAGGCCCGGAATTTCTTTCGCTTCTTGTGCCTACACCGGCACATCGATGCACGATTCTGGTTTGGTTTGGCTGCCAGTAGTCAGATGCTTGGTGACCCAGAGAACGCAGTGCAGGCCTATCGGCTGGCCGGGCTCCTGAATAGTGAAGACCCGCAGATCCCGCTTCGAGCTGCCGAATGCTTCATAAAACTCAATCATCCCATAGCGGCCATTACTGCACTCGAGAAAGCCTTGGCGCTGAGTGTCGGAATGCCGGAACACAAGGCTTTGGCCGCCCGCGGGCAGATGATGCTTAACCGCCTCAAATCTCAACTAGGTTCCAACCCATGGACAGAGTGAATATTTGGGCGTCGACGAGCAGGATTCTCCCCGACATCGGGACGCTGCCCTTCAGTACCCCCGCTACGAGTCTTTCGGGCAATGGCCCTAAGACCAACGCCAACCCGTTACCGCAATCAGGTTCCGGAGACGCTGTTCGATCAGGTTCGATTCCAGGCTTATCGGCCCCACGTGCACTCGACACGATTGACCTCCTTACCACGTTTCTGGCGCTGAAGACCAAGATGACCGATGGACAGGTTGCAGCCGGAATAGAGGACGCGCGACACTGGGGAGAGCAGCAAAGGCAGTTGCACGAGAAAATCTCTAAAAGCATCATTGAAGCGGCAAAGAGATCGGCAGAAGCAAAGAAGAGCTCCGGCATCATGAAGTTCTTCGGATGGCTAGCGGTCGGATTGACCGTCCTAGCGGCCGTTGCCACCGGCGGCGCTCTTGCAATCATGGCGGCAGCAGTGAACGTTGGCGTAGCGACTCTCATTGAGACGGGGTGCATCGATAAGATGACGATGGCAATTGTGAAGAGTCTCGAGAGAGATGGACTCGAGAGCGGCACGGCCAACACCATGGGCGCGGTCATCACGATTGGAATCATATTCGCTATCTCGGTGCTAACGGTCGGCGCCGGCTTTGCTAGTGCAGGTGCGAGTCGATTGCGTATCACCGCCTTGATACCATCTAACTCTGTCAAGACTGTTCAGGCAGCCCAAAGAGTCGCGACGGCGGCGCGAGTCGGCGAGGCAGTGGCGTCGCTGGGCGAGGCTGGCGCTGGCATCGCGAATGGCATTCAGCAGAAGGAGGCAACGGACGCCGAGGCGGAAAGGTTGAACATTAACAAGTGCATTGCAAGATTGAGATCACTGCAAAGCGATGAAATGGACTTCATCAAGCAGTTGCTTCTCGACAGCACGATGACCACACAGAGAGTTGCCGAGGCCATTGAGAGGCAGAGTGTCTCCAACGCCAATCTCGTAAGGCACTTCGCCTGACAGCTTGCGTGGTCCACTTATCGAAGCTAAGGAATGTAGCGATGGTCTTTGCGATTGAACGTGAAAAAAGCGTTTGCGGGTACGAGCTGTTGGATGCTGCCGTTCATCAACAGCCTCCTTGGGTGCCGACCTCTGCTACGGTCCGCGGCGGAAACGTGCCAGAAGGCGAGTTCCCACGGCCTCTTGCAGATCCCGTTGAGGGGACGCGGTGTTGGGGATCAGCTGGCGTGCCGGATTTCGCGGACGTTGTAATCCACGAGAAGCTTTCCAACGTCCATGTCAAGCTGAAGGACTTTGTTACTGGGAGCGACATATCAGCGGTCGCCGCGCTATTCGTTCGGCTCAATGCGGAGTTCCGTAAGGCGGCGAGGTCGGACCGGTCGGCTGCGCTTAACCACGAGATTGCTGCGCAGGAAGCTGCTGCCAAGGCGCTTCGCAATTCAGGGCTATGTCAGTTGTTTGGCGCAATAGCCATCTCTGGCGGCGCGATGTTAGGTGCCGGCGTGAACCTCAAGGGCGCTCGCCAGATTCAAGCTCGCTTCGACGAGGTGTACAAGGCTAAGCTCCAGACGCCGCTCCCGAAGTCTAGTGTGCAGACGCCAACCCCGAACAGCCCTTCAGTTCAAGCGCAGCGCCTTGACAAACCGGTAGGCGAGCCGGAGCTCTACGACAAGCCTCACGGCAAAGCGCAATTGACCCAAGTCCCGGAGCGCGAGGCGCGGCCCTCGGGAGACAATATCGAGAGGACACGTCTGGACGGGAGCACATCAGCGACCAGCAATGCAGCTCGCGACCCGCTCAGGCTGGACGCGCCCGATAGCACAACGGATCCCCTTGAGTTTACGCGCGTTGTCCAGGCGCAGACAGCAGCCCAGCAGGCGGCGATGAAATGGAATGGCATGGGCACAATCGCAACAGAAGCGTTTAAGCTTCCGGGAGCCGGCCTGAACATGGGCGCGACGCACTACCAAGAGGAGAAGGGGAAGCTGGAGGCGGACGGCACCAAGGCCCGGGCGCAGATGGAGGAAGAGGGTGAATTCATGACAAGCTATGAGACGACAATTCAGGAGTTTCTGGGCAAGCTTGCAGAAATTCGTCGTGCCGATGCCGAGGCGCGAAGCAAGATCGTCTATATGGCTTGAGTGCATCGTTCGGAATGAAGAACGTCTGAGTTGGAGAATGACGTAAGATGATCAAGGCAATGTCTGGATCCCAGCCCTATGCGTGGGCCGGCAGCGCAGGAAATGCTCTCCCGGGTGGCCTGTCTTTGGGCTCGATTATGACGCTGGCTCTGATGGAACGGCATGACATCTACCAGAATCAAATCCGATCGCAAATCGACGATATGCAGGCGCGCAACAATTTACTAAAAGACATGAATAAGGCGTTGGCTGTCCTGCGTACCAATCGACCCACCGATGAAAAGGCGATCAAAGACTACGGCAGCTTCGTCGATTCGCAAGGCACGACTCAGGATGTGTTTGAATGGATGCGCCAAAATGGCATTCCCATCGCGGCAACTGAAGACCAGCAGAAAATGCGCTTCACGTGGTGGGACCCTAGTAGCCATATGGCCGGCCCTATCGGCCCTATGTTGATAGCCACGCAAAATGGCGGCAAGAGAGGTGTGCAGTCTCAATTCGACGCTGCCATTAGCAACCTTAAGGCGGCGATTGACAGCGCAAATAGCGAAGGCCAGATGGCGCTGATTTTTCTGCAAGGGGTGCTTGATAAGCTCAATCAGGTTGCTGAATTGATGTCTAACCTCCTTTCGAAAGATCACAAGATCAAGGAGGTGATCATTGGCAACTGTCGTTAAGAGACTTCAACAAATGAGTGGTACAGGACGGGGGCAGTCATCCCAGTTCTGCCCACCTGTTCTCACAGTTGCAATGAATGCAAGTGCGGCGGTGGATGGAAGGTTTAATGGATGCGCATTCTCCGCGGGAACGCCGCTTCCGCAATGTTTAGCAAGACCTCGCTGACGTTCCTTTGTCTACTGCTTACCCGATGTGCCGGCTCCGACTCGATTGCTGAACGCGGTGTTCTGCTGGCTTCGCCAGGCGTCAGCTCGCATGTGTCGGAGCCGTCCCCCTCGGCGGGGAAACCGCAAGCACCTAGCTTTGAACTGCTGGCACAGCCGCCGACTCGGCCGGTCGCCGCCTCGGTGGAGCGGCGGCTGCCAGTCACCTCCGATAGCACTCACGTGAGTCTCGACTACACCAACGCCGATATTCGGCAAGTTGTGAATGACGTCATCGGCGACATTATGAGCATACCCGTCATTATCGATCCAGACGTTGCGGGAAAAATGACACTTCGGACTTCGGAAGTACCCGCGAGCGATGTGCCGCGATTGCTCGACCAAGCGCTGGCGCCGTACGGCTACGGACTAGCCATGGTTGACCGTGGAGTTCGGGTGGGGCGCTTGGTCGACCTCGCCGGCGGCACACGAAGCGATGTTCAAGTGATTCCCGTTCGCTATGTCGATCCAGCCGAGGTCATCAAGGTGATCCGACCAAACGTCGAGGAAAGCGTGCGTCTGACACCCGCGCCGGGACAACAAGGTATTGCCGTGAGTGGGCCACCCAGCTCGGTGGATTCCGTGCGCGAACTCATCGGCCTACTTGACACCGATGCTATGGCTCACAAACGGTTTGCGCTGTATACGCTGGCTCAGGCGAGTCCTGCCGCGGTAGAGCGAGAACTCAGTTTCTTGTTCAGCCAGAATGACCAAGGCAGAGTGCGCGTTCGGCTTGCGGCACTAGAGCGGCTGAACGGCATTCTTGTGGTAGCGGATGACCCTGCAGTACTTCAGCAAGTCCGTCGGGTTATCGCCAGACTCGATAAGCCATCTGAGGCGGCGGCAAACATTCACGTGCGCCCACTCCGGTACCGAAGGGCTACGGAAGCGGCGCAGGTACTAGCACGAGTCTTTGGCGCTCAACCACCCAGTGTCGTATCTCGCGCGCAACCGGCGGGAGAGTTTGGGAAGTTGTCAATTGGAGGAAGCGCATCCGACCGATCGAGTTTGCCCCTAACCGTTCCCGGCCTGTCGGACGAAAGATCAGATGCGGCCGCGTCAACAACGCAAACAAAGGACGATGCGCTGGTCTCCGCAGTCAGTCTTGGCCTGTCGGCGCCGGTGCGCATCCAGGCAGATCCCAGCCAAAATGCGCTGGTGATCTTCGCAACGCCGCATGACAATAAGATCATCGAAGCCGCAGTTCGTCGGCTTGACGTCAAGCCGAGGCAGGTCTTAATCCAGGTCATTGTCGCGGAGGTGCGGTTGAACGATCATTTGCGATACGGTGTCGACTACCTTCTCTCCTCTATGGATTTCGGTGCCGTTTCGCAAGGTGGTTTGTCCTATGTTTTCCCGAATAGGGATGTCAACATTGTGCTACGCGCGCTAAATGGCGTCGGGGACGTCAAGGTCGTATCGGCCCCACGTATTCTCACAGTTGACAACCAAACCGCGACAATTGAAGTCGGCGATCAGGTTCCGGTCCTCGCACGATCCTCACAATCCACGCTGAGCCAGAATTCATCAATCGTGAGCGATATCCAACTGCGCGACACGGGGGTCATCTTGGCTGTGACACCTCGCATCGGCCCCGGGGGTAGCGTGACGCTCGACATTTTTCAGGAGGTCAGTACGGCGAACAAGAACACACTGACCAACGTCCAATCCCCGGTCATTTCAGTACGTCGCCTCCAAAGCACCGTATCGACGCGAAACGGCGATACGATCGCGATCGGCGGTTTGATGCAGGATAGCATCAACCGCATGGATTCTGGGGCTCCCGTGCTGAAGGACATTCCGTTGTTGGGATCTCTATTCGCCAGCACGGAGCACGCCAAGGACCGAACCGAACTCTTGGTGTTACTGAATCCTCGGGTGGTTGAGAGTGGCGCAGATGCGCAGGGTTTGACTGAGGAACTGCGGGCGAAGTTTGAATCGCTAGCCCCCGATCTCGGCCGCCACCTGACGCCCCAACGTAAGCGTCGTTCTCAGGCCACGGATTCGGGTGTTTGGGCGCAGTAGGCGCAGGGCAGAAACTGTACGATGTCGCGGTTTGGATGTCCCTTGTGGACCTTAATATAAGTATGAACGATACGCTGAAAGCGAATTGCGGTCAGCCAAATATTTTCGCGGCCGTACCGCTGGAACGATCAGGCATTCGTCGAGCAGAAAATTGGCTCGGTCGTGCGGCGAAATTGTCGGGTACTACCGGTTTAACGGATTTTGAGGCGACCGCCCTGCTGGCTCAGCTTTATCGCGCGGTTCGGCTCTTCGTGAACTTCATTTCAACCGTCGTTCGAGCTGATCGGGAGAAAGCAGCGCGAGGGCGCACGGGTAGGCAAAACCTAGCGCGCCGGGGACTCCGCATGAGCGAGTGATCGCGAAGTTTGCACATCCGGCGCGGTCCGCATCCACCTCCAAGACGTCTAAGCTAAGATGGGATAGATTCGGTCGCGCTGTTGCGGGACATCAGGCCTGCGTGGGAATCGCTGGTGCGCGGCGGCGATCAGGGTGAGACGTCGCATTGCCTCGCCCTAATTGTTACCGGATGCTGAGCCGTTGCCTCACGTAAATTGCTCCCTTGGATCAGGGGCGAGCGGGGGCGAAGATGGGGTGGCTAAGCATGGCAACGCGGAAGGAACTGACGACGGCAGCAGGCGCGCGCTATCGGCGTTCGGATCGCGCGA
>NZ_JACIHC010000046.1:0-16411 GCF_014198205.1 Bradyrhizobium sp. SBR1B | reverse complement strand
CTGCTGGCAGGCTCGTCGGCCATTTCTACATACACAATGGCGACGATTCAGGCTTCGTTTGCGAACGCGGCTGAGTTCTTCAACAGCCTGCTAGACGTCCGGCCAAGGCTCGTCGGCACACGCTTTCTTCCTCTCTTCACATCTAGATCTCACTTTGTCTTTCATTTACGAGCTCGCCGGCAAGGCAAGAAGAGCACAGCTGACGTGATGCCTCGTTGAGCAAGAATTGACATAAGGCGGTGCCAGGCGGGTCGCTTCCAATCAATCGCTCTCTTTGCATCGACGCACTGCTTCGATTCTAAACGGAGAACCGCCGGAATTCCTCACGGTGCTGCCATAAGTCGATGAAAATATGCTGACCGACTGCGCTACTATGCTGACCAAACTCAATCATCTCCGATTTAAGTTTATGAGGCCACAAAGGTCCCCTGGTTTGTCGCGCGACCTCCTTAGTTGCTGAACCCTGAACGTCCCACCGCAGACGTACTTGTTGTCACCTCGTAAAGCAACATATTTGCCTGGTTCGCATGGCATCGGTTGTTTGACAGGCTGATGAGCTCAGGAGCGGCGCCTTGCTAAGAGCGGTTCTTTATGACCAGGAAATTCGCAGGCTACAGACTAGAATTCGGCTGCTGCAAAAACTCCGGTCTTGTCGATCTCTTGACGTCTAACAATTTGAAGTATTGAGGACACATCATGCCGTTTGCTGACGTCATGCCCATTGGCATGTCAGAAGATAACATTCTCGAAGTCCTGGAAAGAATTAAGGACGAACTCGAGTCGGATGCGAGACTTGTTGAGCGCTGCCGAAGCCATGTTCCTGCCATGCAGGTCATGTCGCGGGACGAGTCAACGATCCTGATCAAAGGCACGTTCGACGAGGGCCTGCGAAAAATGATGCTCGCGATGGGCAGGGATCCGTCATCGATCGAGTTCGAAGTGACTATCTCGCTGTCGTCTGGCGCGACCTTGGTCTACACTGCAAACGATGCTCGCAGTATGGCTAGCTCACGGGCAATCATGGAGCATATCGAACGGGAGCTGGACAGTATTCTCGATGAGTTCTTCACTAAGATTACTTACAACGCGCGCAAGGCCCGCGCGAAGGACTACATAAAGAAATATCTCCCGAAGAAGCTTGGACCGATGATTCGTGCAATGTCTCTGGACAATGAACAGGGAGCCGTGAAAAAGGTTGTCACGGTCATCAGCCGGAAATGAATGCATTTCCGAACGATTGGTTTTTCATTCGACGTATGCTCGACACAATCGGCTCCCGTACGCTCTTCGTGTATGTCTACGGTGCCACCGTCATCACTTGGTTCATCAATGTCGTTCAGAGCTGGGGCTTTGATTTGAGGTTTCCACATCAGTGGATGCTAATGTTTCTCTGTGGCCTGTGTTATTTCGCAGCCGCCCGAATCTACCAGACCTGGGGGCCGGGCTTGGACAGCCCGGATTATGCTCAGCTCTATCTGCAAGAAACCGACTTCACTGGCCGGATCAAGGCTGCTCTGGAATCGCGTATCCGCGCTGAGACCGAAATAGATGCAGCGGAGTTTGCGACTCTGCTTAGAAAGATCGGCTCCTTGGATCTCGTCCCTGAGGACAGAGACGCAATTCTGCACTATGTCAAAGATACTTACATCGGCGCTCGCCTTATTGAGATCGTCGCACGAGAGTACGGATCGATATTGAAACAGTCGAGTGCGACGGGCCGTCTAACGCAATTTCGGCAGGCACAAATATTCTGTTATGGACTTATATATTTTTCCATTGGTCTTTCTGCCGCTAACTACGCCGTCACCATCTGGAAGGTCATCTCTAAGGCGTAAGTGACCATCCTCCTTGAGACCAAGAGATTCGCGCAGCACCCGTGCGAACTCGGCGGCGACCTGCGGTGTAACGTCCTTGGCACCCACTCTCTCCGCAGCCCGCATGATTGCCTGAGTATCCCTGTCCATCCGTCCCCCTGGGCTCAATCATCCCGCAAATGTTGGACGCAGTACCAAAGAAGGGCGAGGCGAATCGCTGCCTTAACCTCTCCAGTCTGCCACTAAATGTTGTAAAAACTGATTACCTGGGGCGTAGATATCGGAAATGAACAGGTTTTTGAGCTTAAAACTGCAGGGCGCGCACCAGCGCCTCCTGGCTGGCCCGGCCAAGATCGGCTAGGTTGCGGCAACTGAGCTCTGGTCTCGGTGAACGAACTCGCGGCTCGTACACGGCGATCGATTGCGCTGGAAGGAGGCGCTGAGCTACTGGCGGTTGCGGGGCAGGCGGCAAATCTGCGGACGGCCCTGGGCGCTGACGACGCGCGCCTCGGCTGAAGGTCGACCGTAGGGAGCGCCGATACACGGGCCCAGGGGCAAAGCATCGCTCATAATGTCTTGAGATACTCCACAAGCGCTCGGCGCTCGGGTTCGGTCAATTCTGGTCCGATCACGCCAGGCGGTAGTTTCGTCAAGTCGGTCTCCTTGCCCTCGAAGGAATGTCCGCGATTGCTGTTGCCGAGCAGCGACACATCAAAGTTCGTCAGGCCGGCCGCGCAGCTCTCGGCCGCCTTCGCTTTCGTAACGAGCCCGACCTTGACCGGGTCGAACGCACGATTGCCTACGCAAAATGACGTCGGACGTTGGGCTTGCGGCACCAACATGTCGCTCAATGTGGGAACGGACCCATTATGTAAATAAGGAGCCGTTGCCCAAACACCATCCAATGGGCGCGCCCGGTACTGAGGCTCAAGGGCGAGAACGACTTCGCCTTTGCCGTCGTGGCTCGCATTTGCCTCAACATAAACGCGCCGGTTCTGGCAATTCTTCCTCGGGCCCCACATCTCCCGCCTGGCTTCTTCAGAAGTGCCCTTGGCAATCATCCATTGCTCTATGGTCTTGCCAACCACATCCATGAGTGCAAGCACAAAAAGAGGATCTGTCCCTTTGTCGGCCAGAAGGCCGCAACCTCCGGCTTTGTTGAGGTCATCTACGGGATTTAGTCCGAGCGACGCCGGCAGGTGCACGCGCCGCCTCGTGAGAACGTCGGATTGTTGACGGTCTGTACCAATCGCCGAGACAGGCATCTGAACCACGTTGAAATAATGCCGTCCGCCGATCTCCATCCAATTCTTCTCGTTCTTGGCGGAACGATCGGGATTCTCTTCGCTCCAGAACGAGTCTTTCGGCCACTTTTTGTCGAAGACAGCATCGTTGACCGGGCCTCGGTGGCATTCAAAGCAGTGAGCCCGATAAAGATCGCGACCTTGCTCAGCGAGCTTTTCATCGATCGCCCAGGCGTCGTCACCGCGGAATTTCGCCTGGGCGTCCTTCCATCGGGGGGCCAGGAGACCGGTGAATTTTCTACTGCCTGCACCACCTGTCGAAAAGGGATCGGTGCCGCGCAGAAGCTCTTCGAACCGCGCGATGTCGGCTAAATGTATAGAGGAGGTAAAAAGCGGTCGTCCGGGAGCGGCCGCTGTCATATTGATTTTCGCGCTGACGCCCAGTGCCTCGCCTGAATTGCGAACAAGTTCGTTGAGAACAGAGGCGTCATACTGCGCCCACAGAAAATACGGCGTGTCCCAGATCGGCGGAAAGCTCACGGGCGCATCGTGGCGTGCGAAGTTGCCCTTGAGCAGTGGATCCCGCAGTTGGCCTGTCGCGGGATCTAGTAAGTTGCTATAAAAAACCTGGTTGCCGATCCGATTCAGCGCATCAAGTCGACCAAACCCTTCATCGAGATCCGTCACGCCCTGTCCGCTCAAAAGACGATCGGTCTCTGCCTTTTCATTCTTGATTTTTCGCAGCGCAAGCTCAAGATCGCTTCGAAGCTGTTTTCGATCGACGCTTTCCCCTTTGATCTGCTCCAGCTTGCTGGCGAAACGCTCGAAACGCCATGGCAAGATCAGCGTGTAGCCGATCGATAGCCCAATGGCTCTCTCAACCTCGCCAAGATTGACCATCGCCGGCCCGCCGTCGAACCGTATGCTGACATTCCTGTATTCGAGATGACCCGTATGACAGGCGGCGCAGGTGAGTCCGATCTGGTCTTCATACTGGGCGCCCGTGGTGGGATCGGTATCGCCCTTGAGAATGGCAAGGCCGACCGGCAAACCATTGGGATTCTCGGGCGCGCTTGGAGTCCAGCCGGGACTCGCTGTGTCTTTATTCCGCGCGTCGTCGTGATAACCGTATGTGGGGGCAAGACCATTGAAGTCTTTTGATCCAGGACTTGGAATGAAGCCTAGGCGGCGGAGGTAATTCTCATCCGTCAAGCTCGTGTATGAGAAGGATAGCTCGGGGCGTTCAAGGGCCAAAAACCACTGATAGGGGACAGGGATGGTCGCTGTCCCCTGCGACGTGTGGTGAAACCAGTAACGCTGGCGGGCGCTCCAGTTTTGCGGCAGCCAATAAGCGCTTTCAATTTTTGACGGCTCCGGCAGGGTCGCGGGCAGCAATTGAGCGGCCAGATTGGCATCGTTCTTGATCTTAAGCGCTGCAACGCGAATCCTTTCAGGCGCGAAATACACCAGTCCCGTCGCGACGATCACGACAACCACGATTGCCAATAACAGGCTGGTGATATGAGGCCAGCGCGTCGCGCGGGAAAAAAGCCGAGAGCCCAAAGAAGGTCTCCCCATAGCAAGGACTCCATCATCTTTCGTGCGCCCAGCCGTCCCGGCAGGCTACCGGAAACGGCGACGGCATCTGTTACTTGTTCAGCAATTGGCTGTTGATGAAGGCGACCACGTCGGCCGTCTCGGCTGCCGCGCGCCTGGTTATCGTCGCAGCTGCCGGTCCGCCGTGCAAAAACGACGGGAACCAACCGAAATTGCGAACATTCCAGTCTTCCTTCGGCCAGACCGCACGGTTCACGCCAGGGACCGCGAAACTTGGAATTTTCCTGACGAGTGGTTGTGCCGTCTCGGTGTGACAGCTCACACAATCGGTATTGAAGAAGTGGCTCTTCTTTGGATCGGCAATGGTATTGACGATCTCGATGATGCGACTGTCAGGCACGTTGCCGTCGATGAATTCGGAGGTCGAAACACCCTTACGATCAGCTTGGGGCAAGGGGGGATTTTGTAATGCCGCGTGCCGGCAGGTGATCGGATTTTGATTATTCGGGCCCGGTTGCGGGACCACGTGCTTTCCGCCGATAGCGCTGAACATTTGTGCCGCGTGCATGCCATCAAGTGTCGGGCCGGGCACCGTTATTAAGCCTGCCTGCGGGACCCTTAACATCGACACGAAAATCCAGGGTTCGGGCGGTGCGATGCCCATCACTGCCATGGTGTTGAGGCGCTGGGGTGAGAGGTGCTTCTCAATCACAGCCTTGAGCGCCTCTCGAAACGACTTCGCCGATGCCCCTACAAGACCCGGATGCACGTTCAGATCACCGGCAGTGGAGACCTTGACATTGCCAAAATGTCCGGCCCCAAGCTGATCGCGCAAGGTCGCCACATCCCGAACGATCGCCTTGAATGCTTCGTCGTCCGGTTTGAATCGTGGGAACGGCGCGCAACCGCCTAGTGGCGCGTCCGGGTCGAGGCTAAAGCTGAAGATAAGGTGGCCTGCAGTGTCATGGACCTTGAAGCCATCAGGCCCGTTGGTCACCGGCTGAATGATCAGGCGAATTTGTGGTTGCCGGCCGAACTGGGAGATGATCTCCGGCGACAATCCTGGCGCGCCCGGATCGATTCGAATGCCGGCCACAAACCATGCCTCGATCTTTTTCACAGCATCTGGGAATTGAATGTGCCGTGCCCCCGAATCTGGCACGCTTGGGTGCTCTGGATTTTCAGCGTTGTCGATAAAGCGTGCGAAGTCTGCATCCGAGAACAGCCGCTGCGGCGACGCGGACGGGCCGGCGAGATCGGATACGGCAATCAGATTCGCGAGGTCGGCCGCCGACTTCGGCGGTGGAAAGAGAATGGATACATCATTGGGCGCAAGAGGCTTTGATGCCGCTTGCGCCGACATCGTTCCTGCCTGCAAAGCTGCGGCGAACACCACCCCCGCCGCTAACAAGCGCGCAAGCCCTCGCGGACGCAGCACCCCCTTGATTTGACCCCTCGCGATCATTGGACCCCCCTGTAAGACCGAAGATGAAACATTGATTGTCGAACAATTATGATCGGGTCGCTACGCGCCTTGCTTTGCGAATTGGCGACCGGATCAAACCCTCATTCCTCACCGTAGAGCTGGCTTTGCAAAGTCTTGAGCTTCGTCGGATGCAACGTTTCCTCGATGCAGCTGAGGAACATCTCACTGCGTGCCCTGACCCGCGCGTGGTCGGTTGGATGCGCCATGTCCGTTTGCAAGGCGCGCACTTCCGTCCAATCGTTCGCACGATCCTTGAGCAACTCGAACAGCGTTCGGCGATTGTCGGGCGGGGGTATCCGGTCGTCCTTGTACCGGTGCAATCGGAAGTGAGCGAAAGTGACCATGGCCGAGATCTTCGCATCCCGTAGCGCGTCTGGAAGCGTCAGCAGATCAAGTCCTTGTAGCTCGCCCAATTGTTGGATTTGATTCTGCGCTTCCTGATACTGCTCACGGCCGACCAATTGATACATTCCTCGCGGCCGAAACAGCCAGCCGTCATCCGTTCCGGGCTGGTTGCCGAAGTCGTTGCCCTCGTAAGCGAGCACGAAATCGGCAAGTTCCTTGGGATGATTAAGCAAAGAGTTCACGTCGACCGCGGGCTTGTTGGCGGCCAAAAGCCTTGCGTTATTCTTCTCAATGCGATCGCGCCATTTCTGCGGGAGCTGAGAAACCGCGCTGTAGGAAAAATTCTCGCTGCTGCGAGTAAAGTCGGCGCTGTCGTAGGAGACGGATCCCATGATATAGGCCAGGATATGGAGGTCCGTCTCCGCGACCCGATCCCATTCTTGCAACAAAGCCTTGACCTGCTCGGCCTGATAATAAGCCATATAGCTCTTGCGATAGGGCGCAACTGGTGGAGGGGCTGGCGAATGGTCCTTGCGCGATTCGCTCAGCTGATGCTCGTAGGCGGCGACTTTTTCCTGATAGTCTTCAAAACCGCGCTTCTGCAACCAATTGCTCTCATAACAAGCAAGTAGGGGCTGCGGTTTGATCTTTGAACTTGGCTGATATCCCTTCGCGAGCTCGTCGGCGTAGGCAGCCCGTGCAAGTTTGGCATCTCTAAGGGTCTCAAACGCGGTCGCGACAGAACCGTTCAGGAGATGGAATAACTTCACCTGCAGGCAGTCAGCATTGCTCTGCCTTTCGCGCGACTGATCGAAGTCGTCCTTCGGCACGCAGTCCCAGAAGCGGCCGCTGCTCAATGAGATGATATCCTCTGTCTTCTGGGATAACGTCCAGCCGAGTGGAAGGCTGTAAAACAAGCCTGTGATGTCCGTTCGGCCAAACGTGGGAAAGCGCTGAACACTGGGCGTCACCTCGGCGGCGGGCTCACGGTCGATGCTGGTGGCATGATTGAGCGCGACATAGGTTCGGGAGGTTCGCGTGCTTAAAAGCGCGCGTACCGGCTCCATGAGCTCACCGAACATGAACGACCCATGATCACCGAATTGCCCGCTGACGAGGGACAGTAGATAAATCCGAAATTTCGGCGCATCGGACGTGCCTTTGATGGCGTTAAGCTTCTCAATCAGATCCAGCGCGGTCTCAATGCCAGAGTTCTCCACATATCCGCCGTCCACCAACCGCGCCTGCGGATGAGAGGTTATGCAGTCATTTTTGACCGAGACCGTCGCCGCCGGGGTCACCCACGGAAATCGCGCGCTCGTGAATGCGGCTGCGCTGAGCGGAATATGAAGCGAGTGGCTTTTGACCGTTTGGTCGGCAGCAGTGCCCTCACGTTCGAGGGCCGCGAGAACACACAGGTCGGTGTCTTTCGGGTGCAGAGGATCGAAATCAAAGGGAGAGATGACGGCCCGTTTGCCGCTTCCGGCGTCCGTGGTGTTAAATAACAGGGCCGGCATGTTATTGTCGGGCGCCCAATGGGACTGAAAGTCGGCCCTGAGCAGATTGGATTGAATGTTACTCGCCTTCTGGCTGCCGAGCATCCTGTCACCGGCGTTCTCCAAAGTGTATTCGAGAAAGCGGGCGCGATCGAAGGCAGGAATCGCCAATGGTGAAAACATCTGGGTGAAATCAGTAAATAGAAAGCCGGCGACCAAGGGAGACAGAAAATCGGTTGCCAAAACGCTGGCAACGCGCTGCTCGACCCGGCCAGGCGCATCAAGATCTTGGACCCGCCCAACCCCTGCCAGGAAATCAGCAATTTTTGGGCATGTCTTGGCGTCGCCGGTATTCAAATCAAGGGGCGCATTTTCGGCGTGGAGCGCCGCGGCGAAGATTGCCGAACCGACGCTGCCCCCGGACACGCCGCTGATTGCAAACAGATGCTGGCGAAATGCCGGACAAAGATCCTGCAGCCGTGCAAGAAACCGCGCGGCATTATTGGCGGCATAGATCCCTCCGCCTTGAGCCGCCACAATGAAGACGGGATATTCGCCGAGCCTCTTGGCTTCTTCCACACGCGGTTTTTGCAACAGCCACTCGCGGAACGCGGCGGCTGCTGACATTCGCGGTTTTTCCGGCTGCCGGTTGGCTTCCGACACGGTACGCAGTTCGTGGTCATCACCTCCCAACAAGGAGGCAAGCAGAAACAAGCCGCCAAAGACGAGCGGAATAAACGGAAACGCAAATCTGATCGTCAAGAGAGAAAAATGGACCGTGAGACCAACGATGCAAACCGCAAAGAGAGCGATGACGCCGAACGATCCGAGGAATTGCGCGAGCTTGTCCGGAAGCAGGAGGAATGCTGCTGTCAACAGCACGATGCCGGAGATCGAGAGTGCGAGAAACCTATAACGGATGAAGTAAGCGTTGTTGGCGCGGCTCGCGAGAACAATCGTGCGATTTCTTGATCCTATTCGCCAAGCAAATGCCAAGAAACAGACCAACATGATCAGCATGGCGACTGCGAGAATGAGGAGCATGTTCCGCTCAAACGCGAGCGCCTGGTCTTGAATGCGGAAGATGCTGCCGACTTCCTCGACCTCGCCAATCTTTTGCGCTGGACGTGATGCGAATTGGCCTGCTGTGGCGGCGATGATCGGAAGTGCTCCAAGCAGGACGGGAGCAAGTCGTATATAGAAGGCAAGGCGCCCCGTAGGGTTCGGAATTTGAGCTAAGGACGCAGTTGTGAGCTGAAACGCGCTTGCCCAGATGATTATGGCGATCACGGCCAAGGCAGCAAACTCCCTGAACGTCACCCAACCGAGGTCGTCGGCGGCTATCCGGTAGAGCTCCTGAATCTGATCCGGCAGGTAGAGCAATACTGAGAGGGCCACCGACAGGACGATGATCCATCGAAGATTGCGCAACAAAGTGAATAGCTGCTCGCGCACAGTCATCGCGTCATCTCCCTTACACAATCGATGGAGCTTGCTGGCAAGCCAGTGAAACAGGCTCGGGTACTAAGCATTCGCGCCAGCTCACATTGAAAAGCATAAAGCCCGTCGTGTACGGGCGACTCGAAACAGAAAGAACTATGTGACACGCTCTCAGGTAGTGCGCCTAATATTGTGCACCTCCATACAGGAGTGTTCGGGATTTGTCGATATCATGTGCGTCAGGTTCGCGGAGTTTTCCTCCGAATGAGTGGTCCGTCTTCATCGTCGCGCAAATCTGTGCCGACGTATGACTCCTTTGCAGCTCGTAAAATCCGACCGCAAACGCTCAGCACGAACTGCGTCGCTGAGGACCATTACGCGCTTGCTAGGCACCGCGGAAGATGGTCGACGGCGAAGCTGCGATCGAGTGGCCCTTCAATAGCGACGTCTTGCGGCATTAAACCAGGACCGCGCGCTCTTGTTCATCGTGACTCTATGTGGAAACGCAAAAAAACGGCGCTGCGGTTGCTCGTAACTTGGGAGTTACGAAGTTTGGTCAATGCGGAGCAATGCTCCTGGATGGACGTGCGCCAGCCTCACTTTGAGCGTGCAAACCGGCTGCCTGTCAGTTGGCTCGGAGATGTCGCAGCCGTGCCCACCAGTCGTCGTTCAATTTCGATCCGTTCGGGCTCACAACATATAATGTCAACCCGACCGTCAACGAGAATGGCTGGTTCACCTCATTCACGATGAACAACCTAAATTATTCGTCTTTCGCCCAGGAAATGCAGCAGCCGCTACCGTCCAGCATTGTTCAATATTTCAACCAATGAAATTTCCGAAGGAATTGGTGAAGCTGATCTTGCTACAAGAATACTCGCTTCCGCTGCAGAAAAAGCAACGAATCCCAGCCGAAGCCGCGGCCAAGTGTCGAGCAAGAGCCCGTCAACGTGACGCCGATATTTGTGACGCGATGGAGGTGGACCGTGACCGCTTCAAGGCCGGCTGCCAGGACTTTCCGGAAACTCATGCGATCGTGACACTGCTAAATGTGGCCGTGACCTATGTGCGATGGTCACCTTCCAGACGTTTGTAAGGCAATTGTGGCTCCTCGAAATCGAGCTCTCCTTCAGGCCACGTACGACCCAAGCGATCTTGTATTATCTCGGCGACCTGATCGCGGCCCAGAATTATTCACACATCCGTTCATACCCGAAGTGTTGATCGAGAAGGACAACCGAAGACTGACCGTTCCGCTCTTCGAGGTCAGGCGGGCCATTCCGGTCCCAGCCGGGGGCGGCAGTTGCCATCTCGTATGGTGGGGAGAACTTCTTCAATACCGACTCCGGTTTTCGGCAGCAACGAAGAGGCGCGCTCCCTTTAGGTGTTGGATTTGGTGTCACAGGTGATAACTGCCGCCACTTACAAGGACGCTACCCAAAACCTCGACCGTTACATTCGTGCAAGCTCGGTGGATACCGGGGAGACGAGAGGCAGCGCATCACGCTCGCGACGCTCATTGTTGAAAATCGTCCCTGCCAGCCGCATAATGTTGCGGAAACGGCGGAGGAGTTGGGCCTTGATCGGGTCAAATCGCTTGGTGCTAAACTATCAATGAATACAAAAGAACGGTCCGGCTGCGCCCGATTCTGAACCGGTTCGCGGTGCCTGCCTCAATTCCCGCAGATACATAAGCTCACCGACCTGCGGAAAGCTGAGGAACAATGGGTTGGTATCGGCGGGGAGATCAACTTCGATACAGAATATTCTCTGAGTTGACGTGGTACCTACACCTCACTGGAATACCTGCCCAGCCGCGGCCTACGCCCTCCACCTCACCGCGATGGACGATCGGCTGCGGAACCCCGACCAGCTCCGCCGACAGTCCGTTGCTCCACCCGCGCCACTTGGCGTACAAAACCCCCGACACTCTGACTGCTGCTGGATGACAGTTCAGTGGCACGTCAGTTTTCTCCCACCGCATGAAGACCGACTTCCCCGGTCCAGTGCTCACCGGGTGATGACAAATGGTCGCGAGATCGGTGGGTCTGTCCTCAACAACGTACGTGTGGCTATGAACCCGCCCGGAGTCGTTGCACGCGGTCGCCCGATATGCCCCGGTTGTGCCCTGGTTTTTGCGGGGCACACCACAGGGGAGCGGAGTTGAATTTTAGCTGCAAATGGTGGGCGCACAAGGGATCGAACCTTGGACCTCTCCCGTGTGAAGGGAACGCTCTCCCGCTGAGCTATGCGCCCGGGACCATCATGCAGACGGCCGGACCTGTTCGGCCGGCCGGCGCATCGGAGCCCGCGATTTAGAAGTGCGGGCTTAAGGTGTCAAGTTTCCAGGCGCCGCGGGGGCGGAAAACCTTGGCCGGTCGCGCAAATTCGCAAGGGAGGGCGGATTTCGGGCCGCTTACGCGCCCTGCTGGCGGGCGCGGGAGGCGTGGGCCTGCAGCGCCCGGATGCGCTCGGCCAGCGTTCCGCCGCCTTCGGGCAGGCTGCCTGCGGCCGCGCCGTTGGTCGCGGCGTCGTTGGCCGGGCGTGGCGCCGGCTTCGGCGGCTGGCCGGCCTCGGCCGCCAGCAGCGCCTCGATCGGCGAGTTCGGGCCTTCGAGCTGCATCGCGAGTTTTGCCACCTCGGCGGCGATGTCTTTGATGCGCTCGCGGAGCAGCGCATTCTCCATGCGCTCGGTCGCCCAGGAGCTTTCCGCCTGCTGCTGGATCGCGTTGATGTCGCGCTGGAGTTTGGCGCGTTCGTCGCGGGCGGTGCGCAGCTGCTCCTCGAGCGCGGTCTTTTCCGCGCGCAGCGCTTCCATGGCGGCCGAGGATTTGCCGCCGCTCAAGGCGGCGATCTGGACGCGCAGCTCCTTGATGGTGCGCTCATCGCCCTCATGGGCCTGGCGGAGCTGGTTGTTCTCATAGTCGCGCTCGGCGAGCAGCTTGCCTTGCGTCGCGAGCCGTCCCTCGAGGTCGGCGACGCGGCCCGACAGCATCTCGGCTTCCTTCACCTGTCCGATCAGCTGGCGATCGAGCTCGGTGACGCGCTGGCTCAGATTCTCGACCCGGCCGCGGGCATCGCCGAGCTCGCGCGAGGCGGTCTCGGATTCGGTCCGCTCCTGCGCGAGGCGCGCTTGGGTTGTGGCAAATTCCTTCTCGGCATCGCCGACGCGGTTCTTCAATTCCTCGATCTGGGCGCGCACCGCGACCAGCTCGACCTGGCGGCTCTCCGCCATCATCGAGCGGTCGGACAGTTCGGAGTTGATCTTGGCGAGCTCGTTCTGCTTGTCGGTCAGCGCGTTCTCGGCCGCGCGCAAGGCTTCGGTCTTGGCGTTGAATTCCTCTTCGGTGGCGCGGAGCTGCTCCTTCACCGCCTTCTCGCGCGCCTCCAGCGCGAAGATCGTGGCGTTCTTCTCGCCGAGCTCGATCTTCATGCGGTTGATGGCGTCGCTCTTCTTGCCGAGCTCGGCGAGCTGGCTCGTGGTCTTGTTCTTGAGCTGGTCGACGCTCATCTCGAGCCGCCGCGCCGACATGGCGAATTCGGCCCGGAGCTGGTCCTTGTCGGCCTGGATCTCGGCCATCGACAGCGGCGTTGCGGCCTCTAACCGGCGCGTGGTCAGGCGCACGGCGCGGTTATGCACCAGCGGCACGATCGCGAGCCCGCACAGCATCGACAGCAGGAAACCGATCGCCAGGTACATGATCGGTTCGACCATGGGGCAGAACTCCCAAGCTTAAGGAAAAATTCACCAACGACCATGCCATGGCGGCCCGGCAAAAAGCCAGCCCCGGCCTGTCGTTAACCTTGATCCGTAAGCCCGATGGGAGAGGAAAACCTTAGAATGGGTTCCAGGTCGCACGCGGCGTGTATTTGAGATAGCCGATATTGGCGCCTAGCCTGAGGCCGAGCCCGGAGCGGATCGGCACCAGCACGATGTTGTTGGCGGTGAGCGCCGTCATGCCGAAGCCGCCGATGATGTAGGCCGAGCCGTCGAGGCCGGCGAAGCGCTGGTAGATCGCGTTGGTGGCGGGCAGGTTATAGACCAGCGTCATAGTGCGCGCGCCGTCGCCGCCCCAGTCGAAGCCGAGCGAGGGGCCCTGCCAGTAGACGCGCAAGTCGCCGGCGTTCTTGGTGTAGAGCGTGCCTTCGCCGTAGCGCAGGCCGGCGACGAACGCGCCGGAACCTTCCTCACCCAGGATATAGCCGTTGGGCAGGCCCCATTGGCTGATCGCCTTCTCGATGATGGAGGCGAGCCCGCGCGAGACGTTGCCGAAGAAACGGTGCCCGGCGCCGACGAGCTCATCCGGCCCGTAGGTGCTGGGCGTCGGGGTCCGCTGCGGCGGCGGCAGATTGGGCGGCGGCGCCTGCTGGGCCGAGGCCGGCACGATCCAGCCGACCATCGCGGCAAGCGCGAGCGCAGCAAGGCGTGATGCGAAAGTCATAAAAGAACCCCTGGTACCGAAACCGGTCGCTTCCTTAACCTGACGCCAACAGGCGAGGCTCTAGGTTGCGCCGGATGTCCCCTCGACTCGGATGTTATCCGCAGCAACTATGACGGCACAACGGCAGGAAGATAGCCCTTTGCGCCCCGGAATTGCCTTGATCGGCCTCCTCGTCTGCCTGCTGTCGGGCCTATGGGTCACCGGCCCGGTCACGCCGGCCGGGGCCGCCACCACCGAGCGGGTCGTCGTCAACCGCTTCACCGGCGTCGCCATCGAAGGGTTCGACCCCGTCGCCTATTTCGTCGATGGCCGGGCCTTGCGGGGCACGGCGGAGTTCGAGGCGAACCTCTGGGGTGCGGTCTGGCGCTTTCGCAACGAGGGCAACCGCGCTTCCTTCCTGGCCTATCCCGAAATCTATGGGCCGCAATTCGGCGGCTACGACCCCGCCGATATCGCCCGCGGGGTGACCGTCGCCGGCAATCCCCGCTTCTTCGCGATCGTGGCGCAGCGGCTCTATCTGTTCAGCCGGGAAGCCAATCGCGACGCCTTCGCCGCCAATCCCGAGCGGTTCCTCTATGAGGTCGGCAAACGCTGGCCCGCCCTTCAGGACAGGCTCGGTCAGTAGCAGCCTTCAGAGTTTGGCCGCCCGCGGGTCGCCCCAGGCGATGAACTCCGGGATGATGAAGCCGCTGGCGTGCCGCTCGCCGAAGCGGAGCTCGCCGCCCTTGCCGTCGGTCACCTTGCCGCCGGCCGCGGTCACGACCGCAGAGCCGGCCCCGACGTCCCATTCACAAGTGGGCCCGAAGCGGGGGTAGATGTCGGCGCTGCCTTCCGCGATCCGGCCGAATTTCACGGCCGAGCCGACCGTCCGCCTGACGGCGTTGGGCCTGTTATCGATGAACGCTTCGCTCCTGGGATCGCCGTGCGAGCGGCTCACCGCTGCGATCCAGGGCTCGCCTTGCGCCGGCAGCTTGCGGGTGTGGATCGGCTCAGCCACGCCGATGGTAGCGCCGTCAAAGCTCACGCGCTCGGCGCCGCGGCCGACGATGCCGCGCCAGAGCAGGCCGAGCGCGGGCGCGCTGACGATGCCCAGCAGCGGCACGCCTGATGTCACCAAAGCGAGGTTGACGGTGAACTCGTCGCGACCGGCGACGAACTCCTTGGTGCCGTCGAGCGGGTCGATCAGGAAGAAGCTGCCATCAAACGAGGGCGAGGCGAGCTCGGTCCGCTCTTCCGAGAGGGTCGGAACGTCGCCCGCAAGCCGGGCCAGGCCGTCCGCGATGATATGGTCGGCGGCAAGGTCCGCCTCGGTGACCGGCGAGCCGTCCTGCTTGCCGTCGATCCGCATCGCCGCGCGGTTGACGCTGAGGATCGCCTCGCCCGCCTTCACCACCAGCGCGGTGAGCGGCTCCATCAACCGGGATGCGGCCTCGGCGTCGATGATCCTCACCTGTGTGCCTCATTCGTCAGCAAGTCTCGTCCCCCTCAGTTGATTCGCCCGCCGCCCTTTATGGCCGCTTCGAACCTATCGCAAGCTAGCTGCCACGGGCTGGCGAATGTTAGAACCCGCAGCATCCGTCAAGCATGCGTGATTCGCGGCGTCCAGCGCCGTGCATTTCAGGAACCCTCCAGGACCCCTTTATATGTCTGACGCCTCGTCGCCCGCGACCGCTACTGCTCCCGATATGCTCGAACTCGCAGCGCTATTGTGCTCGCGGGTCTGCCACGATCTCATCAGCCCCGTCGGCGCCATCGTCAACGGGCTCGAAGTGCTCGACGACGATCCCAAGCCGGAAGATCGCGAATTCGCGCTCGACCTCATTCGCAAGAGCGCCAAGACCGCCTCCGCCCGGCTCCAGTTCTGCCGTCTCGCCTTCGGCGCCGCCGGCTCCTCCGGCGCGCAGATCGATCTCGGCGATGCCCAGACCATGGCGCGCGGCCACATCGAGGATGGCAAGTGCTCGATCACCTGGAATCTGCCGCGGCTCCTGCTGCCGAAGAATCGCGTCAAGCTGCTGCTCAACATGCTGGTCGTGTCCCAGCACACGATCCCGCGCGGCGGCATGCTGACGATCGACCCGATCGGCGAGGGCGAGACTATGAGCTTCCGCATCACCGCGACCGGACATAATGCGCGCCTGCCGCAGAACATCTCCGAGCTGCTGAGCGGCGAGCGCGGCCCTGCTGCGGATGCGCATGCGATCCAGCCTTACTATACGCGGCTGCTGGCGCAGGCCTGCGGTCTCACCGTGACGCTCAAGCCGGAAGGCGAAGCCATCATCATTACCGCTTCGTAAACGCGCGCAGCCCGCTCGGCATCTTAATCAAATCTTTACGAGGCGCTTCGGCTTGTCCGGAGCGCCTTATCTCTTTGTTGGTTCCGTTCTTTTGCACATACTCAACCAATATTAAACGCTTTGCGGTGAAGCTGGCCCCATTCCGAATAGGCGCATCACAATTCGTGCGTGCCCGCCCTGTATGAAGGCCTGTTTTCATGGATGATCTGTTGCGGGAGTTTTTGACGGAGACCAGCGAGAGCCTGGACACCGTCGACAACCAGTTGGTGAAGTTCGAGCAGGAGCCGAAC
>NZ_JACIHC010000045.1:0-16668 GCF_014198205.1 Bradyrhizobium sp. SBR1B | reverse complement strand
CCCCTTTACCTGCGGGCTACGTCACCCTGCCAGTTGACGACAGGTCACCGCCGCTTGGGCTCATGTCCCCTCACAGCAGGGAACAAGTCATTTTTCAGTCCTCCTTTCTCTTTTGCATTCCAGTCATACGCTTCCCCAACTGAGGGGCGAGGCGCACTGTAGGTGATGTCGCCGAGCCAGACCCGGTTCGGGGCTTCCGCCGTGAAGTCGCGCGCGACCAGGTTCGGTGCGATCGGCAGGTCGTGACGGCTGTCGGTGGTGCGCACATGGCGTGGCTTTGCGGTGATGGCGCGGATGCCATGCCGGCGCATCGTCCGCTCGATCCGGCCGCGGCTGGCGCTGCGTCCCTGCCTGCGCAGGGCGGCATGGACGCGGGGACTGCCGTAGCGGCCGCTGCTGTCCTGATGGACCTGCCGTATCTCGGCCAGCAGCGCGGCATGGGATTTTGTCCGCTCACTCACGGGGCGGTCGCGCCAGGCGTAGTAGCCGGCCGGCGAGACCTCGAGCACGGCGCACATCAGCCGCACCGGATAGGTGTCGCGATGGTCCTCGATGAAGCGAAAGCTCATGTCCGGGTTCCGGCAAAGATCGCGATCGACTTTTTTAAAATGTCGCGTTCCATCCGCAGCCGCTCGTTCTCCTGGCGCAGCAAGGCCAGTTCCGAAGCCTGGTCCGCCGACATCGGCGTCGCCTGCGTGGTGGGGCGCCACGCCGCCGATGCCGGCTCGCGCCGAAGCTTATCGACCCAGCGCCGCAGCACTGAGTCGCGCAGGCCGAGCTCCTTGGCTACCGACCCGATCGAGCGGCCGCTCGACACCACCAATCCCGCCGCCTCGCGCTTGTACTCTTCAGTAAACGACCGACGTGCACGTTCCATTCAACACCTCCAGGCTCAACGAGCCTACTACAGGTGTCCACTCATTCGGAGGAAGTTCACAGCGCCTTTACCTAAGGCCCCCCGGTCGATAAGGGCGCCGAGTTCGCATCCACGCTGCTTTCTCATAGACATCGATTCCTCAATGAGGGGGAGTACGACGAACATGGCGGAGACCAATGGAGACTTCACCATCGCAACCCGTCGTTACTTCTGTGGCGGCATCGTGATGGAGCTAGTTGATCGTGTGGTTCGCAACCTTGCGGGCAGTTCGCGTTTGTCGAAGGGCCTGCGCGGCCGGGTCGAAACGGCGATCAGTCTTGAGTACGTGTTCGAGTGGCTTCAAGAACGTCCAGAGCAGATCGAACGGACAGTGATTGTCAACCCGACTATCGCTAGACGACCATAAAGGCCAGCCAGCAAGCGGGATGTGGCGTGGACAGCGCCTGGCGCGGCGCAGCCGAACGGCGTCTCGCCCGCACTGCCTGCGATATGGGATCGATAACCTTACGGACACTCAGAGAGCGAAAGGAGATTGTCCGGTTGGATTCTGTCCACTGTTGTCTTGATGTACTTGTGTCGGCCGTCGGTCGCGACGATGACCTCGGCAGTGATGCCTGATTCTTCGACGTAGTACTCCCACTCGCGGCTTTCGATGTCTTGGATAGTCTTCGCGACGGATAGCCTCCATCGCGTTCCGTCTGAATTCAGCCCGCCAACGTATTTGATTCTCTCATGAGCGCTTCGCCGGTCGGTCTTGTTTATGCAACGAATGCGCACGCGTTTAGGCATGATCGGGTGTCTCCCATTTCTGCACGCTGTCGGACCAGCTTAGAGCGTGTCTGACGAGGCAGTGCGCATCAACTTTTGGAGCAAGAGATGAACAAGCTCGGGTTAGCGATCGTGTACTCGGCGAGACGCAAAGCTGGCTGCCGAAGCCTCTTCGAGTGTCATCTTCTCAAGCATCAGATCCGTGACAAGTTTGCGGAGGCGCCGGTTCTCAACCGTAAGCTCTTCCAACGCACGACGCATTTCATCCATGCTAACAAGAGGAGGAGGCGGATCCCTGCCCGCGTTAGGCCCCTCTGAAGATTGCCCCACGTCCTTGCTGAGCGGCAGTTTCCGCCAACGATGGAGCGTCATAACGCTCACGCCAAGCGCCTCACAGATCGACACCTGGGAGCTGCCTGCTCGAGCCAATTCATCCGCCTGAGCGAGTTTCAGTTTAATCTCTTGATGAGAATGTTTTTTCATTCGGACTAGAACGGGTTCAGACAAAGTAACTCGCCGCCGGCTTGAACCGAGGGGCGGGTGCTGTCAAATAACATACAAGGACGTCTGCTAACCTACAAAGGTATCATACAGCCCCGTTGTTAACGCTACCAGCGAAAGCGTTGAAGACGATGAAGCGCCTTCTGGCGGGGGGCAAAACTTGGGAGCTAGGCAGGAACGGGGTTGCCGGCGGAGACCTCCCGAATGGCGGAATTGCCCAACTAGCCCAACCGAGACGAAGAAGACCGAGGGGCTCTGACCATCGTGATGATCAGCTGAAGCGGACCGGCAGAAGGGCGCCAATCGCAATGTGTGTTTGGGTAGCAAATGGGGAACATCGTCCTTGCATTCCGTCTTGACATCTTCATCTCAATGATCTGGATAGCCCGGCAAGTGGTTGTTGCGCAAGGACCTTCGATGGATCAGTGACTCCGTCACATGATTGTTCAGCATCGTGACTCTTTCGGGCAAGCACATCGCAACCTAGTCACGCTTAGTCACGTGCCGAGCTGACATCGACGTAGCTCATGTGGCCTTTCTTGCGCAGAATAAGCGACTTTGCTGCGGGCAACCACTTCAGAAGCTATCCAACGTTCAGCGAGGGGGTCGCGTTGGTGGGGATCTCATCAGGCGCAGAACAGGGCTGATCCAGCCTTTCCTGGGGATAGCAATATCCCTCCCCGACCCGCAGTGTTGGCTCGGAACCTCCGGAGTCGCAAGCAGATCGCCGAACTTGCGACGCTAAGCTCGGTGAATGAGTGCGGCCAGTTGGATTTTTTCGTCCTTGACGCGCACTACTCACAATCTTAACATTGAACATAACATATGCTGCGGGTTTCTTATCTTCCCAATCGCGCGCGGCGACTGGATGTCACAGCATGAAGTTCCTTGACGTGACCGGAGCATGGCGTCGTCCTCAATAAGAACCGAAAGGGCCTCCAATGGCTATATCTTACCTGACGAAAACTGAGTTGGACCAGTTTCTCCACCATAACGGAAATCACATTGAGGCGAGCGTTAGGTCGGCACTGATCGACTCGTTAGAACGTAGCGGAGTGTACAGCGATCATCCTGGGGATACTTCGAAGGCTGCGTTTCAGTCTGGACCGTTCGGAGGGGCTGTTCCAGCAGGTGTTCAGATCCTCGACATTACGCAGTCGACCACCGTCGAGACCACGCCAAACCTGAAGGCGATTATTTTAGACGACGCTGGCGGCAAGACGCTCGATGTGATTGGCGGGCATAATGATGTGTTCATCGCCATGGGAAAAGGTTCCGATAGCGTGAACCTATATGATTATGGGAACGACACGGTCTATGGCGGTAGCGGCAACGACGCGATCCGCGGCGGACACGGTAACAGCTCACTGTTCGGTGGCGCAGGCAACGACAGTATCTATGGTGGCAGCGGCAACGACACTTTGGATGGCGGCAGCGGTAACGACTATCTTGAGGCGGGCACCGGCGCTCAGGTGCTCGAAGGCGGCAGCGGCAACGACATTCTGCGAGATCTATCGTCGGGACACAGCACGCTTATCGGTGGCGATGGCAACGATACGCTGATTGGCGTTCAGGGCGATGTCTTTGCGGGCGGTGACGGCAATGACGTCTTCTGGGTCTATGGTGAGTCAGGAGCGAACTCGACGCTGCAGGGAGGAAATCGCAACGATACATTCCATCTTCAGACCCACACCGGAAATGATACGATTATAGGCGGCGCAGGCTCGGACACCGTGGATTTCGCCGATCGCTCCTCCTTTGATGTCACCAAGGTCGATGTCGACGAGAAGACGAACTCCTACACGCTGCACTTCGGAGACAGCCAGACGGTGGTGGTCAGTGGCGTCGAATATCTCCACTTCACCGATGGAGACGTGCACTTGCCGAAGGTCTGAATCGGCGCCTGCAAGCTGCGCTGAGAAAGCCCCGCCATGGCGGGGCTTTGCCTTTGAGCTCAGCGCTTTCGCATCTTATGTAGGATGTCCTTTCGTTGGTGGCTGTGTTGTGGTTTGCTAATGCTATCATCTGGCCCTTTCACCGCGCGGTGCGGGCACGGATTGGTCTCTCACGATGAAGCGATTGCTCAACGCGGGCTCAGGACCCGGTACGGCACAGCGCATCGCCCGGATGATGCTCAACCATGATTGGGAAGAGACCCGATTCGACATCGACCCCGGCGTCAAACCAGATGTGATCGGCTCGATCCTTGAGTTGAGTGGCGCGTTCAAGCCTCAGTCCTTCAACGCGGTGTGGACATCGCATGTGCTCGAGCACCTGTATGCCCACGAGGTCTATCCTACATTGCGGCAATTCCACCAGATCCTCAAGCCCGATGGTTTCGCCTTGATCATGAGCCCGGATCTGCAATCGGTTGCTCACTTCATAGCCCAGCATGGGATCGGCGCAATAGCCTATCATTCGCCGGCGGGGCCGATCAGGCCGCTGGACATGCTCTATGGCCACTCGCGCGCCATCGAGGAGGGGCGCGTCCACATGGCCCACCGCACCGGATTTACGGCCGAGCGACTCGGTAGTCTCCTGCTGATGGCCGGGTTTGCAACCGTTTCGGTCAGCAGCCAAAATTTCGAGGTCTGTGCGCTCGCGCTGATGCCCGAGGCCGACGACGAGGCCATCCGAAGGTCTTTGTTAGAGTACGGCTTCAATTTCCAGGAAGCCAATGCCTGAGGTATTGGTGAGTGCGGCCAGCCACCCCTCACAATTTAACGATGAGTGAGGCTGGTTTTTTTACCGCTCAATGTTATATTGATGGTTGAATGTGACGCCTTAACACAATGGCAGATCGCTTGACCCCAATGACCGTCCACTGCGCCGATGAACGAAACCTGGCCGATGCGGGGCCCGCATCGGCACTAGCGTGCCTGATTATCGTCGCACGACAGCACGGGCTGCACCTCACGTCCTCACAGCTCATCCAAGACAACCTTCTGCGGGAAGAGAACGTCACACTCCATCAGCTTGTCCGCTGTGCGGAGAAAGCAGGCATGCGCGCGAAGTGCGTCAAGCTCGATTGGAGCGGGCTGTCTCATCTGAAGAAGGCGCTACCGGTCATCATTCGGCTTCGCAATGGGAGCCACATGGTACTCCTGCGTGTCGAGGGAGACGCCCACAATACACGCATCGTGCTGAGGGACCCGAATGCCGCGGAAGACGCGCTGCTCGTGATCGACCAACCACGCTTTGAAGGTATCTGGTCCGGCGATCTGGTCCTGATTAAGCGCAGCTACGAGATATCGGACGAAGCGCAGCCGTTCAGTTTCGGCCTCGTAGCCGCGCTGTTGTTCCGCGAACGCCGCATGGTCCGCGACGTCGCGATTGCCGCTGTGATCCTCGGGCTGCTCGGCCTGGCGCCGATCATGTTCTGGCGCCTGTTGTCGGACAAGGTGATCTTCTACAAGGCGTACAACACGTTCTATGTGCTCTGCGTCGCGATGCTGGCAGTCATAGCCTTCGAGGCGGCGTTCTCGTTCTTGAGACAGCTCCTTGTCCATCGCTTGACGACCAGGCTGGACGTCAAATTGTCGACCTACGTCTTCGAAAAGGTCCTCAATCTCCCCATCGATTATTTCGAGCAGACGCCCGTCGGCCTCGTCGCGCGCGACATTCGCGAAGTCTTTCGCATCCGCTCGTTCCTCATGGGGCAATTGTTCGGCACCATTCTCGATTCTACGACGCTGATGTTCTTCCTGCCCGTCATGTTATTCTTCAGCCCCGTCATGACGTTCGTGGTGCTCGCCTTGTCGGCCTTCATCGTCGCGTGGCTCGTCCTAATGTTGCCGAATTACCGCAAGGCGTCGACTGCCGTGCTGGCCGCGGAGGGCGCGCAGGGCGCGTTTTTGGTTCAGACCTTAAATGGCATCCGGACGATCAAGTCCCTCGCGCTCGATACGCGGCAGCGCCACTTGTGGGATGTTCTGGTCGCACGACTTGCCAAGGCCCGGCTCGTGGAAGGCATGACTGGAAACGCCATTCAGTCGGTGGTGCGTCCGCTGGAGCGGCTGGCCGTCAGTGGCTCCTATGCGCTCGGCGTCTATCTCGCGCTCGAAAGCAACGACCCAGTCTATATCGGCGCGCTGTTCTCATTCCTGCTGTTGTCACAGCGCGTCTCGGGTCCGCTGATGCAGATGGCGCAGCTCATCAATCAATACGACGAGGCACGAAGTGCGGTTGCAACCGTCGGCAATCTCGTCAACCTTCCTCCCGAAGAGGGACGTTCCGGCCATGGCGTGCGTTCGCCGCTAGCGGGCAAGGTGGAGTTCTCCGGCGTCACCTTCAAATACAAGGGAGCGCTATCGCCGACGCTGAACAACATCTCCTTCGAGATTCCGCTAGGGACTACTTTAGGCGTGATGGGCAGGAGCGGATCTGGCAAGACCACGCTTGCGCGGTTGCTGCAGCGGCTGCATTGCGATTATGACGGATTGATCAAGATCGATGGCATTGACGTTCGCGAGTACGACATCGACCATCTCCGTCGTAACGTGGGTGTCGTGCTCCAGGAAACTTTTCTCTTCAGTGGGACCATCCGCGAAAACATCACCGCGGCCAAGCCGGACGCGTCGTTCGACGATGTGGTCACGGCGGCGAGGCTGGCGGGTGCGGAAGAATTCATCGATAAGCTGCCGCGCGGCTACGAGACGCATATCTATGAAGGTTCGCCGAACCTCTCGGGAGGGCAGAGGCAGCGGCTTGCGATCGCGCGTGCGCTGATCGTTAACCCGCCCATCCTGATTCTCGATGAGGCGACAAGCGCGCTCGACGCCGACAGTGAGGCGATCGTGAACGCCAACATAACGCGCATCGCGCATGGCCGGACGCTGATCATCATCTCGCATCGCCTGTCTTCCCTGACAAAGGCGGACGCAATTCTCGTGCTTAATCGTGGTGTGGTTGACGATATCGGGCGGCATGAGGAGCTGCTGGCGCGCAACGATATCTACAGCTCGCTGTGGTATCAGCAGAACAAGCATTTGGTGCCGGCAGTCCGCAACGAACGGCCGAGATTCGGGAGCCCGACGCTTGTCTCCTGATGGTGCGCTTGCGACCGTTCGCCAATTTCAATCGGAAACGGATGCGATCCGAGAGGAGGCTGAGCCTCTGGTCGCGCGAGCAACGCTGTTTGTGCTCTCGGCCTTCCTTGTCGCGATCGTTGCCATTCTGGCTCTGACGCGGATAGATCGCGTCATAACCAGCGTTGGGGGGCGGATCGTGCCGGTGGGACAGATCAGCGTCCTTCAAGCGCTGGATCCATCGATCATTAAGACGATTGACGTGCGGGAAGGCGAGCAGGTGCAACCGGGACAGCTTATTGCGACCCTGGATGCGACCTTTACGTCGGCGGACCTAACCCAGGCGAAGTTGCAGATAGCTAGCCTCGAGACTCAGGTGGCGCGCGATGAAGCCGAGCTGAACCCGCATCCGCTGGTCTTTGCGAACAAGCCGGACCCAGACTACCAGAAATACGCAGCCTTGCAGAAGGCGCTCTATGATCAGCGGACGGCGCAATATACCGCGCAGATCAATAGCTTCGATTCGAAGATCAAGCAGACCCAGGCAACCATGGTGAAGCTTCGCGGGGACGATGCGAGATATCGGCAGCGTGACGAGATCTTGCAGAAGATCGAGACCATGCGCACGACGCTGGCCGAGCACGGCACGGGCTCGCAGCTCAACATGTTTATCTCCCAGGATACAAGGCTTGAATTGCTGCGGACCCTGGAGAACACCCATAACAGCCTAATCGAAGCTCAGAATACGCTCGCCGCGTCAATCGCGGACCGTGACGCCTTCAAGCAGCAATGGTTTGCGCAACTAAGTCAGGATCTCGTGACGACCCGCAACAAGCTCGACGAAGCGAGAGCCTCTTATGAGAAGGCGCTCAGGCACCAGGATCTGGTCCGATTGACCGCCGCAGAAGATTCGGTCGTGTTGACGATGGCAAGGCTCTCGGTCGGGTCTGTGCTGAAGCCCGGCGATCCCTTCATTACGCTGATGCCGACCGACACCAAGCTCGAGGCTGAAATTCGCATCGCCTCGCGCGATGTCGGTTTCATTCGGCCCGGAGATCCCTGCACGATGCGGATCGATGCGTTCAATGCCGCGGAGCATGGTACAGCCGATGGCAAAGTGCGTTGGATCAGCGAGGGCGCCTTCACCACCGACGACGATGGAAAGCCTATCGAAGCCTACTACAAGGCGCGGTGCTCGGTGGACTCGTCCAACTTCAAGGATGTCCCGAAACCTTTCCGCCTGATTCCCGGCATGACGCTTGCGGGAGACGTCCATGTCGGCACGCGGGCGGTCGGAATGTATCTGCTTGGCGGAATGCTGAAGGGCATCCGGGAGGCCATGCGTGAGCCATGATGGCATTGACCCGATCGCTCCTCCAATGGCTTCGGCCCGCGCCTCACGGATCTGACGAAAGGCGGCTTGGTCCGGCCGAGGCAGCGTTCGAGCGCAGACACTATCTGGACGCACTTAAGCTCTGGAAGCGTGCCTCGCAAAACGGCGACGCGGAAGCGGACTATCGGATCGGCATGCTCTACGCCAAGAACCAGGGAGTGGCCGGCAGCATTCCGGATGCCGCGGTGTGGTACGAACGCGCGGCGCAGCGAGGTCACGCCGACGCGCAATATCAACTCGGCCTGATCTATCTGTACGGAGTCAACGCCAGCCGCGGACCGAATAGGCCGGAGACCTGGCGTCAATCGTCCGCCGCGCGATTGGGCGATACCGCGTCGAGTGTGCATCACCTGATATTCCCGCACGGGACCAGTGTCGCGAAGGATATTAGCGCCGCGTTTCGCTGGATATCGGCCGCGGCCGAAGCCGGCAAAGCGGATGCTCAGACTATCCTGGGCAATCTCTACAGCGAGGGGCAGGGGTGCACGAAAGACTTCGCTGCTGCACTTCGTTGGTATCAGGCGGCGGCCGATCAGAAGTTTGCACCGGCCGAGTTCGCGCTCGGTGATGTCTATTATCAGGGACGTGGCGTACTCGTCGATTTCGCGCAGGCTGCGATCTGGTATGGCAAGGCCGCCGCGCAGGATCACGTGAGGGCGCAGATTGGGCTCGCATTCATGACTTTGAAGGGTATGGGCTTGCCCGAGAATCCGCCTGAGGCTGCGCGCCTGTTCCAGAGTGCGGCAACGCGTGATGATCCGATCGCACTCTACAACATCGGCCTATTACGGCTCAGCGGCGAGGGCGTCGCCAAAGACCTCGATCGCGCCGAGACCGCGCTGCGCAAGGCGGCGCGGAAGGATTACCTTCCGGCAATTCAGGCACTCGCGGAATTCTATTCGAACGGTGCCGATGCGGAGCCCGATTTGCGGGAGGCGGCAGTTTGGTACGAGAAGGCGGCCGAGCGCGGCGATGTGCAGGCGCAATTCTTCGTCGGCCGGTTCTATGCGACTGGTGTCGGTGTCTCCCCCAACATCCGTCAAGCCGCGAAATGGTTCGAGCGCGCGGCCGAAAATGGTCATGCCACTGCAGCATTCAACGTTGCGATCTTCTATCTCAACGGCTCCGGCGTTCAGCGCAACGTGGAGGCAGCGATCAAATGGTTCGAGCGTGCCGCAGATGGTGGCATCAGCGCCGCACAGGTGCAACTCGGAAAGCTCTATTCGATCGGTGCGGGCGTTCCCAAAGATCAGGAAATGGCGTCGGAATGGCTGAGCCGGGCCGCCGGTAGCGGAGATCCTGACGCCAAGACCGCTTATGCGCTCTTCCTGCTTTCTCGTGACGCTTCCGAGGATAACGTTGCACGCGCGCACTCCTTGCTGGGAGAGGCCGCCGAGGCCGGTCATCCTCCGGCGGCGTTTCAACTGGGCGCGCTGAAGATGGGTAAGTTCGGCGGGACCGCCGATATGCGAGGCGCCACCCGATGGCTCACGCGCGCGGCGGATGCCGGCCATGTCGAGGCGCAGTACATGCTCGGACTTGTCCATCTGGATCCTAAGAGCGGCGTGGGGAATGCGCAGGCAGCAGCATCATGCATGGCCAAGGCGGCGCGCGCGGGGCATGCAGCAGCACAATTCCAGCTCGCCGTCATGTACTGCACGGGCCACGGAGTGGGCCTGGATCTTGCACGGGGTGTGAACTGGTACGAGGCCGCTGCGGAGCAGGGACATGCGGTCGCGCAGTACAACCTCGCCGTGATGCTCGGGAAGGGACAGGGGCGCGAGGCCGACGTGACGAAGGCGACGGAATGGTTTCAGAGGGCTGCCGAGCGAGGCATGGCGGAAGCGCAGGTTGCGCTGGGCGACGTGTTGATGTCGGACCGAGGCACCGCGCAAGATCGCGACACAGCAGTCAATTGGTATCAATACGCGGCGCGGCAAGGCAATGAAGGCGCCGTCCGGCGCCTCCAGTCGATCTGCGCGACACGCGACGGAACTTTCACGCCGGAGACAGAAGCGTTCTGCGGAACAAACCGTCCAATGCATGAGTGAGTAACAATGGCTGATTTCCTTTCGAAGCTCGCGCGCAACGCCGTTCAAAGAGAACCTCGGACGAGGCGCAGCGCCGCTGCAAGGCTGCAATCCAGGTCAGAGCCGGGCGCCACAAAACTAAACAGTTCCGCGAAGGAGCTCGCTACCGAGGGACCGGCGAGCAGACAGACGGAGCCGCCGCGCGAGGTCGAGCAGCCAGCGCCGGCCACCGCCCTTGGAGATGCCGCGCGCACCCTCAAGGGCCTCGGTCTGTTCGACGAGGAGTTCTACGCCGCGAGTTATCCGGACGTGATCGCGGTCGGCGCCGATCCGTTCGAGCATTTCTTCCTCTATGGCTACAGGGAAGGTCGTAAGCCAAATCCGATCTTCGACCCGATTTGGTACGTCACAACCTATCCCGACGTGCAGGACACGGATGTGCATCCGTTCCTGCACTATGCGATGGTCGGCGAGCGCGATGGGCGGCGGCCAAGCCCCTATTTTCAGCCGGCTTGGTATCGCGAGAAGTACGGCATTCCAGAAGGCGAGAGCCCGCTCGCGCACTATCTGAAGAACCGACTGGGCCCGTTCAGCCCGATCCCGGAATTTGACGCGCAATACTATCTTCAGAACTATCAGGACGTCGCCGCGGCCGGCGTCGATCCGTTCGAGCACTTCATCTTTCATGGTTACAAGGAAGGCCGCAACCCGTCGGCGGACTTCGACACCAAGTTCTACATTCAGCGCTACTTCAAAGGGAAGACGGACCAGGATCCGCTTCTGCACTATCTCGAGCATCGCCACGAGGATGGCATCTATCCGTCACCTCCGGAGAACGAAGCCACCATTCCAGCCGAGATCAAGCGGTTCACCCGTCCGAGCCCGTTGTTCGAGGAACTGCGTCCATTGCCGCCTGGCGCAAAGCCGCGCGCCAAGGTGCTGGCCTATTATCTGACGCAGTTTCACGCGTTCCCTGAGAACGACAGATGGTGGGGCACCGGCTTCACCGAATGGACGAATATTGCGCGCGGCATACCTCGGTTCAAGGATCACTACCAGCCGCGGATTCCGCGCGACCTAGGTTTTTACTCTCTCGCTGACATCGAAACCATGCGCAAGCAGGCGAAGTTCGCCAAGGCGGCGGGCATCCACGGCTTCGTCTATTACTATTATTGGTTCAATGGCAAGCGCCTCTTGGAAAAGCCGCTTGAGCAATTCCTGAAGACGCGCGATATCAACATGCCGTTCTGCTTGATGTGGGCCAACGAGAACTGGACGCGGCGATGGGACGGCATGGAGGGCGAGGTCCTGATTTCGCAGGACTACCTGTCCGACGATGACGAGCGCCTGTTGTCGGACTTCAATCGGCACTTCAAGGACAAACGCTATATCCGTGTCCAGGGTCGTCCGCTCCTGATGATCTATCGGCCGCGCCTCATTCCGGACACGGCAAACGTCATCGCGCGCTGGCGCGCGATCTTCGCGAAGAGATTCAACGAATATCCAGTTATCATCATGAGCCAGAGTTTTGATGATTACGATCCAACCGCGAACGGCATGGACGGCGTGATCGAATTTCCGCCGCACAAGCTCACCAAACACGTGCCGCTGGTGAACTCCGAAGCTAAGATCCTGGACGATACCTATGCGGGGCAGATCTACAGTTACGACAACGTTGCCAAATATTCGCTTAACGAGCCGCGTCCGAAATTTCCGCTGATCAAGACGGTGGTGCCGAGCTGGGACAACGATGCCCGCCGGCAAGGCGCGGGCCTGGTGATCCAGGGCTCGACTCCGCAAAAATACGAGGCGTGGTTGTCAGCGCTGGTCGAGCAAGCGCAGACCCACACCTTCTTCGGCGAATCGTTCGTCTGTATCAATGCCTGGAACGAATGGTGCGAGGGCGCGTATCTCGAGCCCGATCTCCACTTCGGTTCGGCTTACCTAAATGCCACCGCGCGCGCGGCCACTGGTCTGACCCGCGACCTGTCAGTGCCCAAGATTCTGCTGGTCGGACATGATGCGTTTCCCAGTGGCGCGCAGCATCTCTTGCTGAACATCGGCAAGACGCTGCGCAGCGCCTTTAATATCGAGATCGACTTTCTCCTGCTTCAGGGCGGAGCGATGGAGGCCGAATACGCCTCCGTCGCGCCGCTCGCCGTACTCAAGCAGGCTTCCGAGATCCCTGCGATCCTACGACACTTCCGGGAAAAGGGCTTTACAGCGGCCATCGCCAACACGGCCGCGAGCGGGCGCGCCGCGAAATTCCTCGTCGAAATGGGTTTTCGGACCGTTTCCCTGGTCCACGAATTGCCGCGGATCCTGCACGAGAAGCATCTGGAAGAGGTCGCGCGCGCGGCGATTGAGAGTGCGCATCGTGTGGTGTTCGCCTCGGATTTCGTGCGCGACAAGCTCGTCGAAGCGCTTGGGCTTGATAGGACCGATGAGCGTTTCCTCATTCGCGCGCAGGGTAGTTACAAGCAGATCGAGCCAGCGCCGACGGAAGCTGGGCTCGTTCGCAAGGAATTTGGCATCGCAGCTGCCGACAAGATGGTGCTCGGCGTCGGCTATGCCGATCTGCGCAAGGGCTTTGACCTGTTTTTGCAACTCTGGAATCTGGTTCGACGACGCAATGGAAATGTCCATTTCTGTTGGGCCGGGGGCATCGATCCCGGTCTCCTGGAATGGCTCGGACCGGAGATCAGGCAAGCTGAGGCTACGGGCCACTTTCATCTCGCCGGCTCTCGTTCGGACATGCAGGCGCTCTATTCCGCGTCCGACGTCTACGCGCTGACCTCGCGCGAGGATCCGTTCCCGACGGTGGCGCTGGAGGCGCTAAGCGTCGGCGTGCCTGTCGTTGCATTCCAGAACTCTGGCGGCATCCCGGGCTTCCTTCTCACGGAGAACATCGGCCGCGTGGTGCCCTATTGTGATGTGCCGGCGATGGCGCAGGCTGTGGAGAACTTTCTGCGCTGGACGCCATCGGACGCCGAGCGTACTCACATGACCGAAATCATTCAGACCAAGTTCGCTTTCTCGGATTATGTCCGCGATCTCTTGCGGCTTGCCGTTCCGTCACTACCCACCGTGTCGGTTGCAGTGCCGAACTACAACTACGCGCACTGCCTGCCGGAGCGGCTTTACACCATTTTCGACCAGAACCATCCGGTCGAGGAGGTCATCGTCCTCGACGACTGCTCATCCGACGACAGCATTTCCGTCATCGTGAAGCTTGCGGATCAGCGCCAGCGCGATCTTACGCTTGTGATCAATGAACAGAATTCCGGCTCGGTGTTCGCGCAATGGGCCAAGGCTGCCGAGATGGCGAAGGGGGACTTCCTTTGGATCGCCGAGGCCGACGATCTCTCAGAGCCGACCTTCATCTCCAGCCTGCTCGCACTGATGAGCGGTGACCCCGATATCGCGCTCGGCTTCACCGACTCCAAATCCATCGATGCCGATGGGGCGCATCTCTATGCGAGCTACAAGCCTTATTACGCTACAATCGAGCCAGGCGCATTGTCGCGGACCGATGTGTTCGATGGTCGCGACTTCGTGGCCCGCTACCTCGGCGTCCGGAATACGATTCTGAATGTCAGCTCGGTTCTGTGGCGCCGAGAGGCGCTGTTGCGCGCGCTCAATGCCTGCCGTGACCGTCTTAAGGAGTTCCGGATGGCTGGCGATTGGCTGCTCTATCTCGAGGCTCTCGAGATGCCGGGCGCTAAAATCGTCTATATCGCGGATCCTCTCAACGTTCACCGCCGCCACGCCGCGAGCGTCACCCATTCGTTGAAAGCCCAAAAACACGTCGAAGAGATCGAGACCATACACCGCCTGGCTCGAGAGCGGTTCGGCTTTGGAGAGCGGGAACTCGGCGCCCAGACGGTCTATCTCCAGGAAGTTTCGGCGCAATTGCTGGCGACAGCCGCCGACGCTGCGAAACCGAAGCGGGCAGCAAAAGCTGCGGCGCGCGCTGCGGCCGAGAGGTGATCGCGGTGACTGCAACTAAGGGGCTTCTTGTGACTTGATGTTTGTACCTTCTGCTGAGTCGTTGATGAGCGCGTTAAACCTCGACAAGTCCGCTTTGGATGGTTCCGGCCATGTCAAGGTGCCGGCAGGCTTACTCAAGCTGTTGTTACAGATCGCCATCGCCGCTGCCGAGTTCGACGAGGACAGCTATTTGCGGGACAATCCCGACGTCGCAAAAGCCGTTTCTCGTGGGGAGGTCGAGAGTGCACACATGCACTACATAGGCTTCGGCTACTTTGAGGGCCGCCGTGGAGGAGGGCCGGCCGTGGATGCCGAATGGTATCTCGGCAAATACCCCGACGTCGCGGCAGCCGTAAGAGACGGTCGGGTGAAATCAGCGGAAGCGCATTTTCTTTCAATTGGTGGCGGCGAAGGGCGATCGCCGGCGGCTGACTACGAGGGAGAGGCGGCGCAATGGAAATCAGCGATCAAGGGAAGGTAGGATAAAGATACCGTGACGATCCTTGTTGTGGCCGCAAAGTTGTTTGGATGATGGTGGTCAAGAGCAATATGGGTGAGAAATATTGGTTTAGGGTCGATATCGCCTCCGGAGCAGCGCAGTGAAAATTTTTCTACTTGGGGCAACGCCGAGCTTTTCTGCGGAAGTTGGCGAAGATCCGATGTCAAAACTGGCGAAGACCGGAGGCAATACCGGGAACCAGTTGATTGCGCGCGGGCTGCTTGATCGTATCGTCTACGAAGACCTCTCGTGGGACCACAGTATCGATCCCACGGCAGTGCATGAGCGCTTCGACATGATTGTCGTTGCGGCGGCCAACTTTCTGTTTCCAAAATTCGATTTGGGTGGCATGGCGCAATACATCGAGCGCGCCGACTTGCCGGTATCGGTAGTTGGTCTCGGAGCTCAATCAAACAACTACGATCCGAACATAAGCTTGATGCCTGGCACCGAGCGGTTCGTGAAAGTTATTGCCGAACGTGCGGTGAGCATCGGCGTCCGCGGCCCGTACACGCAAGAAGTTCTCGCGCTTCGTGGTGCGCACAATGTGACTGTGACCGGCTGCCCTTCCTACTACATGGGAGGACCTCACGGCATGAACATTCCCCGGCGGCCTTTTGAAGAGGTCAAGCGCCTTTCGATCAACGCGTCGCGAGACGTCGTCGGTCATTCGTTCGACAAGGAAAGGATGCTTCGGCTCGTGCGCGAAATCTACGGCACGGGAATATCCTGGAAAGCGGATTTCGTTGCTCAAAGCGAGCAGGCGGAAATCAGGCTGGCAGACAAACAGGCGCGGAATGCTGAAGAAGCGTTAAAGGAAATCTCAACATTCTTGGCGAACGTCGCGCCGGAGGCCGACGTGCGGAAGTGGGCGGCCGATCACGTGCAGGTCTTTTTCGACGTGGATGACTGGCTCGATGCCGTTCAGACCTATGATTTCGTGTTCGGGAGTCGCTTCCACGGCTGCATGATCGCTCTACAACGCGGCGTTCCCGCTCTTGTCATCTGTCACGATACAAGGACCGAGGATATGTGTCGGTTCCTGGGTATGCCATTCGTGTCCATCGTTGATCTTGATGGAATTGATGTGGAGCAACTCTACAGTCTCGTCGGGCTCCGCAGTCTCGCGCGACGCTATCAAGGGCTCTATCCAGCATACACGCGATTTCTGTCCGCCAACAAACTCATCGTCAAGAACTGACCGTCTCTAGCCGCAGATCCCGGGACGGAAGCAGACATGTAAGCGCGTCCATTCCCTGCCGGGTACATAGACGCGTTGCCGGGTGTGTTGCAAGTTATTGCTATCGTACAATCTGATTTGCAAAGCCAAAGCTGATCGCGGGTGTCGTCGTGGACCTGGCGCGCCCCGTGCGATCTTTAGAGCATTTCCTTGCTTAATTGAATCGGAGGGATTCCGGTTTTTGGCGGATTGTGATTCAAGATGCTGGCTGGATTGGAGGCCAGCATCGCATGACCCGACCTCTTTCCCTAGGGTGTGTACCTAATTAGCGGTTTCTGATTCCCTCGCACCGAGTTGATTCGGCACGGGGGACTTCGATGCGCAAAGGACTGTTCTGGCTGAA
>NZ_JACIHC010000044.1:0-17078 GCF_014198205.1 Bradyrhizobium sp. SBR1B | reverse complement strand
CCATGGGCCAAGCTTTGAACAGAGAGCCGTATGCGCTGAAAGGTGCACGTACGGTTCGGGGAGGAGAAGCGCGCTCGCGCTTCTTACTCCACTCCGGTTCGTCTATCTCGCCGTGGTGATCGATGCCTTCAGCCGGCGCGTGATCGGCTGGGCGCTGGAAACGCACCTCAAGGCAAGCCTTGCGATCGCAGCCCTCGCGACGGCGATCGAGGCGCGCCGGCCGATGCCCGGCAGCCTGATCACTCCGGCCGCGGCGCCCAAGGCGGATTCAGGTGATCGTCGCAACACCAGTTACTTTCGCTCATGACAGCAAGGCGTCAAGCGCCTCCGCGTGTCGCGCGGCGATCAGGATGGAAGGGCTTCCTACCCAGATTGCCGCGCTACACCGAAGATCCTGAACATCGCTGGTGGCATGCCGCCCGCCTTTCGGAACCATCTGGTTCCGACAGGTTGCGACACTCCGGCTTCGAGCGCAGCCTCTTCGCTGCTCAGTCCACTGGCGATCGCCCGCCAGAATCGATTTTGTTCATCGCGCCCTGCAGCAGACGGCCGCCCTGGCGATGGCAATGGTGTTCGTCCTGATCGTGCCGATCGCCGCCTTCGAATGCTCATCGCAACCTCCAACTCCAGAGTGTTGCGACGACCGCCTGAATCCGCCCAATATGCCTGCGCCGATTACACCGAACTGCTGCAACAGCGAGACATTGTCGCCAGCATGAGCCGGGTCGGCAATCCCTATGACAATGCCAAGGCGGAGAGCTTCACGAAGGCCCTCAAAACGGAGGAGGTCAACGGCCAGACCTACCGCGATGCGCAGCATGCCAGAAATACCATCGGCAACTTCATCGAGCAGGTGTACAACCGGCAACGCCTGCACTCGGCGCCGGCCTACCGGCCTCCCGCCGAGTTCGAAGAAATCTTACCGCTCTGCGGGGCTGCTGCGCAGCAGCCCCGCAGAGCGGCCCCGATCGCTCAACCTGTCCAGCCGCTCTAGGGCGGCGGACCCAACCTGTCCCCGGTTATCGTGTCTCACGATAGGGGTGCACTCCACATGGTGGTGCCCCGATCCTGCGCGAGACCGCCCAGCCATTCGCTTGCCGCACTGTTATCCAGCGACAGCGTGCGAATAAAGGCCGAGCGCGGTGAGTCTCTGACAGTTTATGAGCCAAAGCGAAGGAAGGTCTTGAATTGTCGGGACTCTTCCGTTCCCAAAAAATTCAACCGTAGTGGGCTGTGCCTTTGCGCCCATCGGCAGCTCTCTTGCAAGAGGCTAGCTAGTACCTGTCGTGAAGTGCGGCGCATCTTCCTCAACCTCGGCCAGTCTCCCGATGCCGTCGGGTCCGTGAACGAAGGTGGCTTTTGCCCTGTTGAACGCCTGCGTTAGAAACCGATGATTGTCCTCCTGGTGAGCTGCACAGGATCCCCGAACGCCGGATGACCAGTGCAGCGCTTAGCTCGTGTCCACCGGCGGCCGCAAACGCGTTCTCCCCGCCAGGGATCTAGAGCCCAACTAGCAATGGGTGTGCCAGCAGAGAAGTTCTGCGGTTAATGCTCCAATGGCCATATCAAAGGTACGCCTCGCGCTGCGGCCCAGTGGCTCAACGTCGAAATTGTGTCATCGAGCTGTCACGATGAATCGAGAAACGTGGCATCGACTTGCTGCACAATCAGTCTAGGACACCCAGCTGTGCGAGCTAGTCGGGCCGACCGCTCAACTGCAGCACACGGCCTCGCATTTGAAGTTCCAGAGGTCACCAACCCGGCCGTGGGCTGCCTTCGAGCAATCTCAACTGATTGAGCTAGCCTAGAATGTTGGCGGTCGCGCACCGTTGTCAGCTTTCCGTCTATTGTCGTTGACTCGAGGCTCTCCATCCCTGCAGGCTTACCATTTTCGGTCCGGCACGCCGATTGAAGCTCTGTTCTTAGCACCATTAACCACCACCGTACCTACTCGGGCGCGCGGCAAAGGAAGGTTCGCTCTTGCTAACAATTGTCGAAAGGTGAGGTCTCGGCCACAGCATGCGCATTTTGAAATCATTCTTGTGGCCCTGCAGAAACGGCGTCGCATAGGCCGGCGGACATGCTTCTCAGCGGCAATGCTTTTTTGGCTTTAGCGATGCAGCCGGCTGCTGTCATCTCTGCGCGGACAGAGCCCAAGCCATTTGGTGACGCCGATGCCACTGGCGTTTCGACTTCGCGACGGGGCCAGGTAAAGTCGTCGGCGCGACCGGCGGGCGGCGACAATGGCTCACCTTTGATCATGACCCGCGCGGCAAGCGTATCGATTGCGGCCGACGGCGCCTCCAGACTGCCCAGCAATTGGTCGCTGTTAATTGTGGCGGCGACCAGCGGCACGATCGGCCCCGCCAGCGGACGCGGCGCGGGCCGACCGGCGGCAACCTTAGAGTCGGGGGTCGCGGGCACGGTGGGTAGCGCAATCGTTCCCGAGTGCGCAGCGAGAAGACGGCTGATCTCGCGCTCGACATAGTGGGCGAGTTTGCGCGCGCCGGGCTTGGAGAAATAAACGCCATCAGAGGTACGCAATTGGCGGACCTGGCCTTCGAGATCGAGACCCTTCTGCAGGAAAGCCCCCGCCTCGTCCACAAATCCGTCCCAGATATCGACATAGGTGATCCCAGCGCGCACCGCAGCATCGCGGTAGAACGCGTCGAGAAACAGCATGTCCGAGGTACTCTTCTGTCCGAAGATCGCGGGCAGTCCCACCCAGACCACCGGCACGCCCTTCGATTTTGCGACGGCGATTAGCTTGTCGACCTTCTTGCTGTAGAGCTCGACCCAGCGGTTGTCCCGGAACTCATAGATGCCATTCGGCCAACGCGTGCTCTTCTCCAGCGCTACCGGCGGCCCGTCAGTATTCTCTGCATCGTCCGCCGGCAATTCGCTGTCGGCGATCTTGTCGTCCGGTTTGGCTGCGGTGTTGCCTGGATTCTCCTTCGACTTCGCATCTGCAGGCTTGTTGTTCGACCTGCGCGCGCTCTTGTCGTTCTCGTCGGCTGGCTTCTCGGCGGCCAACTCGCGGATCGCCATACGATCGTTGAGGCCTAGCATCACCACGATGACGTCGGGTTTTTCGTTGGCGAGGATGTTCCTTGCAGCTGCCGTCCAATCGGCAGGGGCTCCCTTGGGCCCGTACTGAATTAGGCCGGAGATGGTTTTCACTTTCCGGATTACGCCGATGGCGGGCTGCTCGGCGTAAGCGCCCTCAAGGCCGTAAGCGAGCCAGTCGGCCATCGCGTCGCCGAGCACGAGCACGTAGCGTTCGGGCACCACGTCGCGCTTCTCAGGCGGCGGGGCTCTCGAAAAATCTTCGCGCATAGGCGGCGGGGCCCTGCGCCCAGCCCAGTGAGGCTGGGGAGCGGGCTGCTGAAATGGACTAAACGTGTCGTTACCAAACCAACCGCCACCACGTCGGGGCTGCGGCCGCTGCTTAAATCCGGCAAAATTGAAAAACTGCGCCGAGGCGGTCCCACCAACGCTGAGCACCGCCCCAATTACCAACGCGATTAGCGGACGGCTTCCGCTCAAGACCCGCTTTTTGCTGTCGGACATGCTCTTTTACTTTTTGACCACACGAAGACCCCTACGTTGTATTACTGAGGCTCTGCGACGCGTCTCAGATCGCCGTGAGTGCGTTTCGTCAATTCGGCAGCGTGCGCTCAAGTTACGCATGCACATTCCCGCTGCGGACGTGCGGCCTTTTCGGTGAACGCCCGCCCTTGCACACTTCCCTGATACGGGCTTGCCCGCGGGTGGAATTATTGTTCCTTCGTGCTCTGGTTTGGCTCTTATGCATGGGCTGCGTGGCTAACTGCCACGGAACGATACGATGGCTTTCGGCGCGCCGCCGTATCGGCAAACTACTTCACCGTCGTTACCTGCGGGCTGATCGGCTAAGGCTCTCGCTCTCTTTGGAGTCAAAGCCTGGTTCGACGTCGTATCGGGCGACGACCAATTTTTCCATTCTGGCCTTTCCAAGGTTTTTTTCCCGTCTCCACCCTTGTTGCGTTGAGAGCTGCGACCGCTTGCGTTTGATCGACAAACGAACTTTGCAATGTGGTCTTCGGAAGGACAGGTGTGCTCATGGTCCAGAACCCATGGAGGCTATCCGTGCTCGATAGCTTTATTGACAAGCTTTTCGTGCGCGTCTGGTTTGGTTTCATTCAGATCGTACGAGGCACCGGGCGCTCTCGTAATGGACCGACCCTGAATGCGCTGTCCCTACCACACGCCGCAAAGTTCGTGGCCGGCGCTTTGGATTAGAGAGACTGACCACACTGGCCTCCGGGGTTGGGGTCGCACGTAATCGACGCGGTGCTATCAAGGAGTATCGCGGAGGAGTCCTGCAAGCACCTACCAGGATTGGTTGGTGCCGATCTGGTCGCCTGGACAAATGCGCCATGGCGAATTGACCAGAATCGATCTTTGGTGTGATTAAGCATCACCGCGAGCTGCGCGTCGCAAGGCGATGCCGCGGTCTCAATATCCGCAAAACTAGTCGAGGGACCACAATTTGATACCCCGATGCAATCAGCGCAAAAACAACCTAGGCTCTCGAGATCTGGCGCAGCGCTTCAGCGCCGAACTCCTCCGTTCCCCTGCGTACGACATCGGCAGTGCGCACGCCTCGCGCTGAGGCGCCTCGGAGGTCCCGCGCATGAGGCGGCTGGAAGGCAGGTCCCGCTCACAATTCCGGAGGACGACGGCATGACCGTGATGGGCATCAAGGTGTGGGACGTTTTTGATTCCGCAGCTCCGCTGCGGCATCTGCAGCACATGTCTGAAACGGGCGTAATACGATCGAGAGGGTGATTATTAATAGCAGCCTAAGTCCGGAGGTTCGCGCGCTGTCGTGCGCTCAAAGTCAACGTCCTTAGTGAAATATGACAGCTAACCTCGCCCACGACGCAGGCTCGCCGGCTCGCGACCTTTGGGAAAGGCCTTGGGATAACACTATCGGAACCGAACGAAGAATTCGGACAGCTGGACGCCTATGCGCAACCAAGCAGAAAAAGCTGCTCACGGTCCAGAAATAGCGGCGAGCGGCATGCTGCGGATTACGGTTTTCGAGATGAACTCGAAGTGGCGTTCAAGGAAATCGAGGCCTAAAGGATCAGACCGGTCGCGGGTTGACAGGCCGCTCAAGGTGGTAGCGGCGCGAACTAAACAGTCGTCCGTGAAGAATTTCCAAGCCGTTGATTTAGAATCCAGAAACGGCGTTTTGCCGTAACTGGATTTGCCAGAAAGCGTACCTTTGGAGCGCGACTCCTTGCAAACTTCATTTGTGATTCACTCGCCTCGGACTGCGTTGGCGAGGGACGAGATGCGACCACGGGAGCGGAGCGAGACGGGAGAGCAGGACCTTTTCCGCTCTCGGCTGGATCAGATCATCAACATGAAGCATTCGCTGGTAGCGCTGGGGCGGACGGTGGATTGGGGCTCCTGGAAGAGCGGTTCGGCGAGGTTTACACCGATGATCCCGGCCGGCCGCCGCTGCCGACGCGCTTAATGGCAGGACTGGCGATCCTCAAGCACACCTACGACCTGTCCGACGAGGTGTTGTGCGAGCGGTGGGTCGAGACCCCCTACTACCAATACTTCTGCGGCGAGGAGTTCTTCCAGCACCGGCTGGTGTTCGATCGCTCGTCGCTGACGCGCTGGCGCAACTGGATGGGCGAGGAGCGGCTGACAGCACTGATTCAGGAGAGCCTGTCGGTCGCCACGAAGGCCAAAGCGATCAAGCCGTCCGAACTGTCGCGGATGATCGTCGACACCACGGTTCAGCCCAAGAACGTGACGTTCCCCACCGATGCGAAGCTTCTGAACCGGGCGCGCGAGAAGCTGGTCGGCTCGCGCAGCGCCACGGCGTGAGTTTGCGTCGATCCTATGCGCGGGTTGGCAAGTTCGCCCTGATCCAGTATCAGCGCTATGCCCACGCCAAGCAATTCAAACGCGCCAACCGGGCGCTCAAGACGCTCCGGACCTATCTGGGGCGCGTGATCCGAGACATCGGCCGCAAGATCGAGCGCAACGGCGGGCTCGAAGCAGCGTTCGCAAAACTGCTCGCGTTGGCGCGGCGCGTGCGCGAGCAGAAGCAGCATCAGCGCGGGCCGAAGGTCTATTCCCTGCACGCGCCGGAGGTCGAGTGCATCGGCAAAGGCACGGCCCATCGGCCTTACGAGTTCGGCGTCAAAGTCTCCGTCGCCACCACGATCGGTCACGCCAAGGGCGGCCAGTTCGTCACCCACGTGAAGGCGCTGCCTGCCAACCCCCATGATGGACACACGCTGGCCACGGTGATCCCGGATATGGAGGTGCTCGTCGGCAACACGATCGCGCGCATCCTCGCCGACAAGGGATGCCAGGGCCACAATGCGCCACCCGATCACAAGATCTTCATCTCCGGGCAGAAGCGGGGTGTGACGCCCAAGATCAAGCGCGAACTGCGCCGCAGGGCCGCCGTCGAGCCCGTCATCGGCCATCTCAAGGCCGAGCACCGCATGGGCCGCAACTATCTCTGGTTCTGCCAGGGAGACGCTGCCAAGGCGCCGCCGCTACAACTTCCGACGCCTCATCCGTTGGCTCAGCCTGTTGCTGCGCCAAATCCTCTCCGCTCTCACCCTCGCGGTTCAAACCGTCTCGGCCTCAAACCAAAGTTCTTCACGGACAACGCATTAAGCGGCAAAGAGACCCCGTCTGGCGGAGGGGATGAGCGCTCGGCTATAGGCTGGTGAGTTTGTGAGCCGATGTGAGCTTCTATGTCTGCGCCTAGTTCTGCAACTAGAACCTTCCATATGATCGAAGCGGTCGCGGGCCGCCTTGAGGGGGCACCGCGGCTTCGCCGACGCTGGTCGGACTTCAAGGCGCAAGTTGTGACGGAGGCACTGGAGCCTGGCGCGAGCGTCTCGGCGATCGCCCGCCGGCGCGGGACCGCGTCAGGTCAGTCGCTTGCCCAACTGCTGTCCAGCTACAGCGAGCGCCCCCCGTTTGCAGGCGCTCGGCCGTTAAACATAGTTTTATCGGACGACGTCGGTGGTCTAAGTGCAAATGTTGCAATGGACGGACCATAACCGAATAGTTTCAGTAGAGGTGCGGCTTTGGCTTCGGAGAAGAGCGAGAACGGGCGTCCAGGGCCAGATCAAAGGAGACGGAATGCACGATGAACGTTATCCTAGGCGACAACCACGCGGTTGCGGCCTACAAATTTTGCGCGATAGAGTCGCTGGTCGGCGACGTTCAAGAACCCGTCGAGCGTGTCGCCATCGCGCCCGAACTCCGACACTCCAACACTGATGGTGACGCTGACAGATGGTTCGGCTCCGACATCGAATGCAGTGCCTTCGATGGCTGATCGAAGGCGCTCGGCGACCGCGCCAGCCGCGTCGAGCGTCGCCCCCGGTAGCAGTACCATGAATTCTTCACCGCCCACGCGCGCGACAGAGTCGTAAGGCCGGATTGCCTCCAGACACTTTCGCACGAATACGCGCAGGACCTCGTCGCCGACGCTGTGACCACGTGAGTCGTTTATATCCTTGAAATGGTCGAGATCGAGCGACAGCAGGGACAACGGAGCTCCGGTCCGCCTGGCCCGTGCGATCTCCGCGCCGATATGCTCGATGAAGTGGCGCCGATTCCCGGCGCCGGTTAGTGGATCGGTTGCGGCGAGCCGCTCCAGCCGTTGATTGCTCAATTGCACTTGCTGAAGTGCCTTTTGAGTGTCGGCCATCGACTTGGCCAGGCGGGCGGTCATTTCTTCCTGGCTATAGATGGTGGCGAACGATTGTGTTGTTCGGAAAGCCTGGACGACGCCATAGCTGAGCAGAAGAAATCCGCCGGCGAAGATCGCGTGAGCTAGCCACCACATATGATTCCACGGCGCGGCCAAAATGAATGCGAGCGACGATAGCGCAAACCACGCGACAGAAACGCCAAAAACAAGCATGAGCGGCGAGTGAATCCGTCGCATGAGCAAGACCGCGACGTTCAGCGCACTGAATAGCAATGCGCCGCCCTCCATGGACAGGCGGACCACCGGGTGCCCAGCATAAGGTGAATAGGCGACTAGTGCGACAGCTAAGTCCATCGTAAAGAACAGGCCAATCCACGTCAGCCATGTGCGCGTGTCCGAGCGCTTCTCAAGCCCGTCTGACGGCAAGTTGTGGCTGAGTAGCCCGACGAAGAGCAAAATCGACATCGCCAGGCGCGACGCTGGCCCATAGAGCAGAAACAGCCAAATGTTGTGCTGTCCCATGCCGGTGAAGGCGCCGTGCAGCGTATAGATCAGCACGAAGGCCAGAAAACCAAGGGTTAACCACCTCAACAGAGGCTCGCCTGAAGACCGATAGCAACGCCACGTCACATATGTAACGAACAGTCCCTCCAAGGTGGCGATGGCGATGGCGAATTCGTGGAACAGGTGATCTTCAAACTTCAGCGCGGGATCTTGCTGAAAATTGAGGTAAGCGATGAACTGAGTGGGCAGCAGGGCGAAGCCAATAATGAGAAGGCTCATATACGTCTGTGTGATCAGCCGCAGCGCGCTGGGCGGCTCGTGCAACATAAGATTGGTACTCATATATGCTATGCCGTCATTCCATGATGATCCCACGCGGTCCTTTCATGAACTCGTGGGGCCCTTCTCAAGCACCTCGGAGTCCTGTTGGACAACGAAAGTGACATGGTTCGCCTCCGCCTTAGGTTATCCAACACGCCGGCACAGGTGATCACGCTGAACGGCGTGGAAGTCACAAGATTTCCGTTTCCGGCCATCGGCTGCACTCATTCGGGCGGGGCTCCGATGCCGCCAGCATAGACTTGCCATCCAGGACGAGCCGTTGCGGGTTATGTGTTCGAGCCCTCACCACGTTCAGCCACCCGCTCCGCTAAGGGTAAGGGTATCGTGCGTGTTCAGTACAGTATCCCAGCTGCTGCTCCGACTCGTCACGATCTGCGATCCGTTCGAAAACGGGCCATCGGAGGATGATGGAAGTCACGAGCTCACTTCAGGAAGGGATTCTACGCTTTACCTTACTCAATTGTCTGTTTGCCACCCACTGGTAGGGCCGCTGCGACGACCGGCGCGGACTGGTTCGGCTCGGAGCCAGCGCGCGTGATGAGCAACAGCGAAAGTGCCAGCCCGCTTTGATTGCAAAGTTTCTTGTACGCCACCTGTGACCCCCGTTCTGCGCGACTCCCCGGGCAAAATGCAGGACAGAGGTTCCGCTATATACATGAGCTGGCTAAGCTAAGCCCCTGCCAGATCTTGTAGGGGGCCGAAAATTTCGAGCCTGCCAGGACTGGGCATGTCACTTTATGCCAAGCGGCTGGAGCGCGGCCGCTTTTTGTGACCGTCGTCGGCGGACGGGGTGGTGACAACAGCAGTCCAGCTTCGCTATGTTCGACTGCCCTGCAGTCTTCGCAAAACGGCTCATGTTGCCGGTAAGTAAGGAAACGCTCCTGCGCGTGGTCCGAGGCCGTCATCGCCCCTGGCTGGCCCGCTCAGGGTTATCGGTTTGTAGATAAGCTGGGCGAGAAGGTGTCCGCACTAAAGGGCGGAGATCGTGTGTTCTGATCCGTGCCTCGTGGTGGTTTGGCGGACGAAGTCGCAGTGGCCCGCCGGTGAATTGTGCTGGATCCCGAATCGTCTGTCATTGCCCAGGTAGCTGCCTTGCCCGTGAACTATCGGTAGCGCGGCGATCTGGGTAGGAAGCTCGCACTCAACTTGGCGCGGGCAGCGGTGGTGTCCCAGCTGTCGGTGGGTCGGCAGACCACGCGTCATAGAGGGCGCGCTGCTCTTGATCATCGCTGCTTGATCATCAGAGAACAGCCAGGGCGGCGGCTCGTCTTTGTCCCCGGCCCCCATAGTCATGTCCCTGATTAGCACCACCGCCAGGGACAGCGGCCATTTTGAGCCGTCGGTAAAGCCGAAAAAATCATCGAATCGGACGAGGTGATGCATCGCTTCGGGGGCAGCATCAACGATCGCTTGAATCCGCCCTGGCTGCCTCGGTCGGTGTTGAAAATCTCCCGCGTGCCGCACCCCTCCAGCGCCTGTTCCAGAGGCGTCACGCAGAACGAGACGTCCATCCTGTTCGGCAATCGCCACGCCAGAACCGCACGGCTCGCCCAGTCGAGGATGGCGACGAGATAAAGAAAGCCACGGCCGATGGGCAGGTACGTGATGTCGGCCGCCCTTGCCTGCTTTGGCCGGTCGATCGTCAAGTTGCGCAACAAACAGGGTTAGATCCTGTGGCCCGACGCTGGCCTCGTCGTGTTCGGCCTGGTCCCCGCGCCGCGGATGCCCATCTTGCGCATCAACCGCTGCACGCGCTTGCGATTGACCTGAAGCCCCTCATCCTTCGAGTGTCTCCCATCTCTGGAAGCTGTCGGATCAGCTCAGAGACTGGTCGACGGGGAGGGGACGGCCAATTCTGGTAGTTGTGCCAAGGCTTTTTCTGATCGATGTACCTTACGGTCAGCTTCTTCCGCCGTGGAGGCTGGCAGCGTTGAACTCAGCGGCGCGTGGTAGGGATGGGCGTTTCTTCTCTCGGATCACAAGCGTCGAGCCACGTGCCCGCTAACTTCTACCATGGATGATCCGAGCTTGCGGTGTTCACCAGAGGTTATGCCGATGACCGGTGTTCCAATACTTCGTCACGCGCTACAAGGGTCAATGAGCGGTTTCGCTCAAGGATGTGTACTCCGGCAAACCCGGGGCGGTTCAAAGCTTGATTACCTTTCACAGAAGAGCAACACGGCGAAGGCCTTGCGTTATGCGCTGCGTCATTGGGACGGCCTGACGCTCTGACTTGATGACGGGCGCACGAGATGGGTAGAGTCGACGACTGGCGCGGTGTCTACAGGTTCCGAGGAGTTGCCGTTGGCCGGCAGCTTTCGCTGAGTGCCGGTGCCTCATTTCGGACCATGGCTCCGTTTCCAGTCGCCGCTCGTCAAACCTGGCATGCGGATTTCCCGCACCCGGCTTTCTCTCGATCCGTCAAGCCTTCGCTCTCGGCATGTCGGCGCGCGCTCTGGGGAGGCGATAGAGGCCAAGCGTTTCGTGCAGGTACTCCTGCGAGTAACGCCTGAAGCCTCGCCCACGCGCCCCAGTGCGCTGAACCAACCAATGTCGTAGACGACGATCGACGTATTGCCGAATGAGGTTGTAAGTTTCCACCACTGGGCCTTGGTCGAAGTAGCCGCACCAACCGCGTAGGATGCGGTTGATGACAGCCACAGTGTTCTCCGGTGTGTCCGGGTACCACTGACGTGTCGTGCGGTCATGGATCTGTTTGAGCAATCGTCGAATGGCTTTCTTGGAAGGCCTTTGGGGCCTGCCTTGCAGTTTGCGCTCACGACCGAGCCGCAGGCAGCGAGGCAGGTATTGGTGCCGTCGGAGGCGGCACCGCTGGCATCCAGTTCGACACCAGACGCCCAACCGTTCTTCTGCCAGTTGTAGGCGATCTGGCCATCGGCGAGGAAAACTGGGGTATCGACGACATCGCCATAGATCGACGGACCGTATAAAGGAGGTGCGGCCGTGGCCGCCGCCGACGTGCCCGTCCTCCGGACCAGTTCCACACCACCGGCAGTGGCAGGCTCACTTTTGGCGCAAGTCCGCCGCCTTGGCTGCACTGCTTGCGACGAGCGCAATTGTCGTGGCTCCCAAAAGAAGAAGTCCAGATCGCATCCAACACGTCGTATTTTCTCGGTTCACGACCGAGCGCCCTTAAGTTATTGCCGCAGCAAAACGTCGGAGTGGACCAGATAGCTACTAGCGACGCGCGCCGAGTCCGTCCCAAAGACCATCGTACCGCGATTGGTGATGATGCCGCAAAGAGAGCAAGTCGCGCGCCGAAGTGAATTCGCAGGCTCTGCAAGCACTTCGTGCCGGCGTGCGGCGTCAAGTTGCTGACATTGTCTCGATAGCGACAGCCGCGCAGCCACTCCCCGACCAATACGTGGCTCGCCCGGTGTCAGGGGCCTACGCTCACAATGCGCTGGTCTCCCTCGGCTACCTGGACCAAGCGCTCAAGATCGAACTGTGCGGATTGGATAAGGCGCGTGCCCGCCGCCCATGACCGTGATCGGATGCGGTCCACCTTCTGTGCAGACGCGGTATCGATGGAGGACGGACAGCCTTACCGGATTTCGAGTTCCTCGATCACCAGAGCCGAAATCTGTGCGGAGTCTCTGATACCAGTTTTGCACGATTTTGATGATCTTCTTCGCGACCATTTCCATATCGTATCAGGAACGAGCGTTAGTTGGCCTCGTTCATCGTGAACCACGCAAAGGCGTCAGTGAGGGACGGCGCGCTGCAACTCGTCGGCGAGACCCGACCCCCGCCACTCCAGGCCATTCTACCCTTAGGGGGAGAGCTTTCCGCGGCCGAGTGGCTAGGCTGCCTATTGCGCGCACCGATGCCCGATGGCCGCACCGTCGCGAACTATCTTGTGCAGGAGGGCTGGTGCTGGGGATGGAGCCGGGGCGTGCGCTTGCCGATCAGGCTGGGATCTCCGTCTTCCGCGTTTTGCGTGTGAAGCCGGTTAGCCTTGACGCTTATGTCATCTTCGTTGAAGGCAGCAGCTTCGGCGTTTGCGAATACCTGGCTTGGCTCGGAATTCCCTGGTCGATCCCATCCTGGTTCCGGCCGCGCCGCTGCCGGCCGTCACGCGGCCTGTCCAAGCTTATCTGGCGGGCCATAGCTGCCTGGACGAGGAAGGTCCGACCAAACGCGTCCGCGGCCTCCGCGTTTAGCGTTGTAGAGACAGCCGTCCGCGCGTCTTTTGAACGCGCGTGGGTCATCTCCATCGATGGCGGCAGCCAGGCCGATGCTTGCGCCTATCGTGACGTTGGCGTTGGCGATTTCGAATGGAGCTTCGAGTGCGCGCACGACCTCCTCGGCAGCGCACGTCGCATCAGCGCTGTCAAATGATGGGTGGAACAGAATGGCGAATTCGTCGCCGCCAAGTCGAGCCACAAGGTGCCGATTGTCAAGTGTGGCCACAATTCGGAGTGCCACGGATTTAAGCACTTCGTCTCCGGCATCATGACCATGTGTGTCGTTAACCGGTTTAAAGCAATCAAGATCAATCATCGCGATAGTTGCGGGCCCCGAAGCCACGCGCTCAGCGAGCGCGCCGTCGAATGCCGCGCGATTTGCAAGGCCTGTTAACGCGTCCGTGAACGCGGCGCGTGACATACGATCCTCCGCCAGCAACTGAGAACGGATTCGATTATGCATTGTATTTGTTAACTGCAGCGTCCCAATCCAATGACAGGTGAGCAAAATCGCTACCGCCCAGTAACGGGAATCGCAAGCCACCGCGGCGACCAAGATGAGCGGCGCAAAAAGCGTGGAGTTGTGTGGTATGGCCAACGCCGGTACCGCGGCTGCTCTGATGGTCACGCCTGACAAGTATCCGGCAGCGGCAATCACGACGAGAGCGATAGCAACGTCGTCGCCCAGCGAGAACGCACGGACAACGAGGGCGACCAGCAACGCTGAGTAGACCAGGCCAAACGCGAGCAACGTCGGCAGATAAGCGGGCGTCGACCTACACAGCTTGACGAATCCAACGCGGAGCATGATCAACAAAAGTATAGCTATACTCAATGAGCTAATTACAGGATCGCCTGTTCTCAACCATAGCGCAATCGGCATCACCATAAGGCCGAGCACGTACGCGACCGTAGACAAAGGCGCAGCATAGAGCATCGACTCAAGACGACGAGCGACCCTATCCGGCAGTCTCGGATCGATGAGTCTTAGTTTTGGCAACATCTTATGGCCTCTGACGATGTAGCCACCCTTGCACACGTCGATTGCTGCCAAGTTCACGATCGCGGTAAGCGCGTCCTGATCTGAATGCGTAAAATTGCTCCGGACATACGTTCTTTGTTGTCTCCTGTGTCAATTGAGCACAACTTTGTCGCGGCCGGGATGCAGCAGGTGCGGAATGAGGAGGCGGCGTGTTCGCCAACTATTTGGCAACTAGCTGGCAACCCTCAGTGAATCTCCTCCGAAGATGGTGGTGAGCCGCATCCTCCTGAGGCTGCTCATTCGGCGGCGTTCGCTAAACAGGAATCCTGCATTCCAGCGCTGCTAACGGGCGCGCACGGTCGACAGGAATTTGCCGACTTCGAGCTTCAGCCGGTTGCTGTCGGTGGCAAGCATCTTCGCGGTCGAGAGCACCTGCGAGGAGGCCGAGCCGGTCTCGGCGGCGCCGCGCTGCACGTCGCCGATGTTCGAGGAGACCCGCTGGGTGCCATGGGCGGCCTGCTGAACGTTGCGCGCGATCTCCTGCGTGGCGGCACCCTGCTTTTCCACCGCCGCGGCAATCGTCGAGGAGACTTCCGACAGCCGCTCGATGGTCGCCGAGATCTCGCGGATCGCTGCGACCGAATCCAGGGTGGCGGTCTGGATCCCGGAAATCTGCTGGCTTATCTCGCCGGTCGCCTTGGCGGTCTGCTCGGCGAGCGATTTGACCTCGGAGGCGACGACCGCAAAGCCGCGGCCTGCCTCGCCCGCGCGCGCCGCCTCGATGGTGGCGTTCAGCGCAAGCAGATTGGTCTGGCCGGCAATCGTGTTGATCAGCTCGACGACGTTGCCGATCCGCGTCGCCTCGGTCGAGAGCTGGCTGACGCGCTCGGTCGTCACACGTGCCTGGCCCACCGCATCGATCGCCATCCGCGCGGATTCCTGCACCTGGCGGCTGATCTCGTTGACCGAAGACGACAGCTCCTCTGTGGCGGTGGCGACTGACTGGACGCTGCCGGCAGCTTCATCCGAGGCCACGACGACGACCGAGGTCAGTTGCTGCGCGCGCTCCGCCGTGGTCGCGAGCGTCGAGGAGGACGCTTCGAGCTCGATTGAAGCGGAGCCGACGGTACCGATGATCTCGCCGACAGTGCGCTCGAATCCGTCGGCCAGGTTGACCATGTCACGGCGGCGCTGCGCGGCGGCCTGCTGCTCGGCGCTCTCCTGGGCCTTCTTGAGCCGCTCGACCTCTAGGGCATTGGTTTTGAAGATCTCGACCGCCTTCGCCATCCAGCCGATCTCGTCGCGGCGATCCTTCTCGGGGACATCGGTCGAAAGGTCGTTCCGAGCCAATCCCTCCATCGCGAGCTTGAGCCGCCCGATCGGCTGCGACATCGCCTTGAGTCCGATGAAGAGCGCGATCGCGACACCGAGGAGTAGGCCGGCCGCGCTGACACCGATCACGGTGGAAATCGACGCATGGGCCTGAACGTCGATTTCCTCTTTGCGTTTGGTGACGAGGTCAGCAATCTGGGCGGCGAATTTCGCGATGTCGGCGAGCGCGACGTCCAGCACAGGATCGCATTCCTTGTGCGCGCGATTGGCAACTTTGGCATTCTCTTCCGGCGTGCTTGCCCAGGCCCCAGCCCCGAGGACTGGATCGCACGCGGCGAAGACCGCCTTCATCTTGTCGCCGATCGCACGAATTTCGCCGGCGCGGGCGGCATCCTTCTTAATCGCGGTCTCAAGGAAGTCGGCGATCCTGTCGCGGTTCTCCTTCGCAGACTTGACGCGCCTTGCGTGGCCTTCCTCAGTCGTCTCCGTCAGCGTCGCGTAGAGTGCCCCCCGATACGTCTCCATCCGGCGCTGGTCTCCGGCTAAGTTAAGCATAGCCGATTGAGCAGCCGACAACTCTGCGAAATTGCCGACGATCGAGGAGAGCTGGACGGCGCTGAAGGTTGCAACCCCCAGCAATGCACAGCCGAGAACGGTGACGATCAGGCCGACTTTCGAGACAATCTTCAGATGATTCAGAAAGCGCATCGCAACCTTTTCCGTGTGACCAGTCCAGCGTTATCCCGACGCGGAACCCGGCTAATGGAACCCACGGACGTTAAAAATTGATGCAATTCGCGGCCCGTGCAATTACGGTTATTGTCCCGCGATCGAGACCTTTCGTGTCCAGCGGAATTCCGTTCCATCGCTCCAAATGCGGTGCATGATGACGGCGAGCCGCCGTGTCAGAGCGACGATCGCCTTTTGCTGCCCGCGTCGTTCGGCGATCTGCATGGCCCACGCCTTAAGCCAGGACCATTTCTGGACCCGCGTCAGCATGACCTGCGCGGCCTCACAGAGTAGCGCTCGCATGGCTTGATCGCCGCACAGCGAGATCCGACCGATGCGGTGGCTTTCACCGGACTGGTTGAGGACTGCCGTCAATCCGAGGGAGGGCCCGATGGCTTTCGAACTCTTGAAGCGAGCGGGAACGTCGATCGTGCTGATAAAGGCCAACGACGTGACGGGGCCAACACCGGGGATCGTGCCGTGTCTCGATGCAGATTGCCGGCAGGCCAGCTTCCGCCAGGCCGCTGAACAGCCATTGTGACAGCGGCCCGGCCTTGAGTCCGATCCGGTCAAACCGCCAAGTCGGATCGTTGAGTACAGCAAGAAGATCTTCCGGGTGGCTCTCCACTTTCACTTCCCGGCAGATGCGGCCTGTTTCGTCGGCAATGCATAGGGACGTCTCTTTGACCGACACGTCCAATCCGGCGTAACGTCTCATACTGCGGTTCTCCGTCCGATGTTTGTGGCTGCTGGACACAGACCACGTTTATCATCAACCTGAAGCGCAGCACCCTGTTAACGGGGCTCAGCAACAGGCCGAATATCCCATCTGACTCAAAATTCGTGACTTGAGTACTTCGTCCGCCTCCGAATGGCCGCCGGCGGCTTTGCGCAACTGACGCCAGCCAAAAAGCTGCTGCGGCGACAATCCATGCCGCCGAGGATTGAGCTGGCTGCGGTTGTCTGAACGGCAATTCCGCGTCGATAAATGGAGCTTGTGCCAGAGTTAGGCTGCCGCGCGGAACGGCAGCGGGTTGAAGTAAGCTTCATCCGGGGTGCCGCCGTCAAGGCTCGAGTGGGGACGCCGGCCATTGTAAAAGACGAGGTATCGGCCGATCGAGGCGCGGGCGTCGGGGACAGTATCGTAGGCGCGCAGATAGACCTCTTCGTATTTGATGCTGCGCCACAGCCGCTCGACGAACACGTTGTCGCGCCATGCGCCCCGGCCGTCCAT
>NZ_JACIHC010000043.1:0-17323 GCF_014198205.1 Bradyrhizobium sp. SBR1B | reverse complement strand
GTCCCCGCCGCGCACGCACCATCTCCGAATCTCGTCGGAGCCAATGAATCACGGTCACCGGTCGACGGCGAGTGCCTTTTTCAACAGCCTGCTAGTGCCTCATGGCCCTCCTGGTGCTCGCCCAAGCCGGCGAGCTGCGCCTGAGACCAAGCGGTTACATTGGCTGGATCGAAATTGTTCGGGTCCATGCTAGCCTCTTGTCCGAGAAATCAATTGAGCTGATCCTATTATGGATAGGCTTTCCATAAGCTGACGAGGCCGTCGCTCTCGAGAGCAATGCATCGCCAGATGTGCAAAACGAGACGGCTCCGCGGCCCTCAATTGCGGCGGGGCCTGTTTCAAGACCCGACCTCCTCGCGGTCGATGAAGCCCTTCGGCGGTATGGGAGCGATGCCTCGTCATTGCTGTGGTTGCAAACGGCGTACCGGACGCAGGTGCACGCATGGCGGCCAAGCCGCAGTTGACCCGGATCGTTTCACAGATCCGTGACAAGTTCTCTTCCTTTCGGTCCCGTTGATCCACCCTCTCATCGGCTATTCAACGGGAGGATGATCCTCGGGACGCCAATGGGCCAACTACCTCGCTTAAAAATGCGACCGGACCCATTCCCTGTCGGGCTCGAACGCGGCCGCCGAATGTGTTCAGTGGCGGCATGGCAGGGAGATCAGCATGCTCAAAACGCGAGATCCGGTCAGCGGCGGCCGAGCGTCCTCGGCCGGCGGTCAGCGCGCGAATGGACTGGCGCTGGAAGAGCTTTGCACCATCACGGGATGACGTCGCAAACACGCGATCCGATGACTTTCAATGGAGGAGCATCGGTATCGGCCGTGCTTCGGCGGCGAAGCCGCACCTATAGGGCTCTCATCCCCGCTGCAATGGCTGTGCTATGGGACACCTCTGACCGGCTCTTCGACAAGTCAACATCTTTTTGATGGTCCCCTGATCAACATACCCAAACCTGGCTGCGTCAAATTGTTATCGGCGTAAGTGAAGGGCCAATTCACAAAACGGGGAGCCACTGGGATGATAGCTGCAAAATACGAGAGCCGTTGTCGCTCGCCAATTGGGCGCGTAATACGGCGCGCAGATAATGCCGCCGGCTCCATTCCTGTAGACGATCGACGTTTACGGAATTTGCTGCTTAGCGAGGAGCGTCTCGGCACTCGAAGAGGGTGCGCCGCAATTCAGCGCAAACTCGCTATACAAGCAGCATTCCATCGGTGAACACCACATAATGGCAGCGAACGTGACCTCAACCTGTAGCAAATTCGTGATGCGGGTTGCTACTTTCGCCAATTTCTGTTGGGGCTGCGATATGATGAGACTTCTGGGATTCTTGCTTCTCGCCTACTCGTTTTTTCTTTCCGCAGAGGCCACGGCGCAGGGACTTCCTGCGCCCTCATACTGGAAGAATGAACGAGGGTCAGAACTGTTTGTTTGGTCCGCCAATGGCGGGGCGATACAAGCGACCTTCACAAACCACGCTCAAGGATTTGCGTGCCAGGGCATTCCATATCCAGCATCCGGAGCCGCTAGTCAAACCGGACTATATTTTGTTGTGACCTTCGCACAGTGCAATTCCTTTACAAGGTGGATCGGGACGGTTAAGGGATCGGTCATGCCTACGTCGTGGACGCTGTTCTATGTTGATAAGAACGGCAAGCCTCTTAAGACGAAGGGTACGGATACATTCACGCGCGTTTGGTAAATTCGTTGACCTATGGCTGCAGACAGTTGCGGCGCAGCAGGAAGAACTCAGACCGGCCTGTTTCTTACAATCTCTATGCGACGGAGTTTGCAACGCTTGTTAGTTGCATTAGCGGAGTGGCTCACTGGCTGGAAGAGGCGCCAGCACACACATTGAAGGTGTAAATACCCGCAAGGAGCAGCAGTTGCTGAGCGCTTAGCGGGTCAACAAATTGAGCTAACTACATCATTCTTGGTTGCGCCGTTCAGACCAATCATGAAAGTGGTTGCTCCACCGAATGCGAGGACAACGGAGCGAGAGGCCCTCTTTGGCGGGCCAGCACGGGCACCTTTGTTTTATGCTTCTCTTCTGCCAGGACCACATTGATCTGCGGAGGACGGCGGCGCCCCGCCTGATTGCGCAGCGCCATAGTCGATGAGAAGTGGGGGGCCCTAGAGGAACTGGCCTGCTGCTGCGGACAGTCAGGCCTATTGAGAAGCAGCGCTAGGCTAACAAGCGCGTGGATGGACTCACCTGATTTTCTAACGTTTTCATAGCAATTTCACATGGCTCCTATCGAAGCGATCAAACGTTGGTACGTGTCTCTGGACGACGAACTTCAAACCGACATCGCCTATATGTTCGTCTCTCTCACTCTAGGCGACTGCCAGTTTTCGCCTGCTGCAGCCATTCCAAGGCTGCTGCACTGGTTCGACCTGCGCAGCGCAGGATCAGAATATGAGGACGCGTTAGCGGCGGTCGTGTTTCGCGCTTCGTTCGAATACATGTTTGCCGACCGCTTCACGGGCGCCAGCTGGACCTTTCCCGAGCAGTTATTCAAAGACTTGATACGAGAGTCTGCGGAAGGGAAAGAGGCAAACAAGATGGCAACGACCGCATTTCGATTGCTGCGGACCATTCCGGAGCGAAAAGCGAAATGGAGAGAGGCTGGTGAGAATTGGAATGCCCTGGTCAACTCGGTACTGAATGACGATGCGCTAAAGCAATGGACCCAGGAGCAATTCATGGCGAGCAACTTCGGGCCGACGCAAGGCTGAATGGCCCGAAAAGTGAAAAGTGCAAACTCAGAATGGATTGCGTGAGACCAGCCACCGGACGATTAGAACGGCAACTTCCAAGGAGAACGAAAGGTGGCACGGGGGCGCGTTAAAGAGCAATGTGTCAGCCAGCGACATATAGCCGTTAGCCGAGCCGATCTCCCTGGGGATGCTTGACTGTGTCGCATCGCGACAACGAGCAGGATAGCAGCGAATGCAAACGCTCGGGCGCCGCATTTCTGCTCGGAGGAAGCTCGCGACCGAGTGTATCCATTGCTCGGGCTTGCCAATCAGAGCAGTGGGCCGCCCAGCGCAGCGCGCAGGGCGACCCGTTGCCAACCGGCTTACGACCGCCAGCCCCGCTCGACAGCCGCAGCCGGTTCACGCATGTTAAGTCTGATCGCCTGATCATTTTCGGCATCTTTGAGTGCTATCTCGACGAATTTCCGCGCTGCCATGGAGCTTTGCAGATCCGAGCTGCCATCAGCGCGACTGTCTTCCTTGCCGCTCGAAAGCATAGGTCGGATTGATACCGCAATAGGCGTCTGTACCCGATGCAGTAGCCACGCATTGCTCATAGGTCGAGAACTGGCAATTGCCTGGATATCCCCAATGGCGTCCCTGCAGACAATAGACGTCCTGGCGCACCGGTAGCGTGTACGAATGGGCCCGCGAACCAGCGGTCGAACGCGATCCCGAGCCGACGAAGATAGGAAGTGCGAGCACTCCGATAAGAAGAAGGTAGCGCATGAAACCTCTTGCCTCGGTGAAGTGCACCAGAGAATAGAATGATCTGAACCGCAGGCGTTGATTTTAGTCAATGCGATTGCTGCGGTCATTCGCGGGTTAATACCGGAAAGAGACTTCTCAAACCTCCATCAAATCTTCGCAGCTTTCCTGCTAATTTCGCGATCAGCAAGACGCTTCTAGGCGCGTTTCGGCATGTTTGTGCGGGCGCGCTTAGCAAAACTGCACGACGGTTACATTCGCTAAGATCCCCGTGATGAACAGTGCTCGCCACATCGTTCGACGTTCTGGCGGTGGAGAACGTTACCATTTGCTGCCTCTCGCACTTCTCATGAAAGAACGCTATAGAGCAGCTTTGGAGCGTCATCGGACATTTTGCGGCGATTCCCTACCGCGCGCGCTCGATCGCGCAGGCTGGCCGAAGACTGACAGCGGCTTCTGTTTGCGGTGCAACGCTTGTTCACGTAGGGCAGTCACGGCGGGTTGAGGTAAGTTAGCATCAGTTCAACATAGATTGCCAATCTATGCAAAACGGGCCGCGGGTGTGCCGCGATGACGAGTGCAGGCACACGCGGCAACGATACGACTTCTCCTTTTCATATACGCTTGGTACAATGCTCGGGAGGCGTGCAGATTTGCCTCGACATTGAACAACGATCGATTCAGTCCCTATGTAGTTATTCTCTAGTGGTCTAGGAGTGTCGGACTATGCTTGTAAGCATGACCCGAGGCCAAGGATCTTCTCGTAACGCGCTCAATGAGCTCGGGATATCCAGCGCGTCCAATCCGGCCGTCAGCTCGAGTGAATTCACCTATAAGAAGGGTAGGACGATCTACATCGAGAGTGAATCCGCCGAGTATGTCTATCAGGTCATGAATGGAGCGGTACGAGCCTACAAACTGCTGCCCGATGGGCGACGCCAGATTAGCGCCTTTCATTTACCAGGTGACATTTTTGGATTCGACAACGGTGGGGTACACCGGTTCAGCGCGGAAGCCGTTGCGCAGAGCACTGTTCGGCTGATCAAAAGGCAGGCTCTTGATGCAATCGCCCACACTGACGCCGTTGTTTGGCGCACCTTGCTCTGCATGACCACGAGGAAACTGCAGCACGCGGAGAACCAAATGATGCTGCTTGGACGTAAGACCGCTCTCGAGCGCGTTGCCGCTTTCTTACATGAGATGGATTCGCGACTGATGGCTGCTGATGTTATGTCGTTGCCAATGTCTCGCCGAGACATCGCGGATTACCTTGGCTTGACCATCGAGACCGTCTCGCGCGTAGTGTCGCAATTGCACAATGTTGGCGTTCTTGATTTCGTCGGCAATACTCAACGTGAGATCGTGATTCTAGACCGGCAGCGGCTCGCTAGTTTCGGCCTGCAAAGTTGAGCGCCGGACCGCGGCGCGCAAGCCGCAACCTGCGGACAAGTCTAAAGCGCGCAGCGACGGGCTTGTCGGCCGGCGCCTCGCACCAGAAGTAGAAGTACATGTCTCACAGTTCTTCAGGTCGTGTGCTGACCTTCGAACGCGTAATTCTGAATAACGTCGAGATAACCACCGCGATCTGTTAGAGCGAGAGTAAAGCAGTGCGGGCGCGGCTCGGTGCTAACCGACCCGAGGGCTGAATCCGGGCCAACTAGTCCCTACCACATCCGCACTGCCGTTGAGACTACCGGAAAGGTGACTCGGCGCTAATTGATCTGGAGCAATAGCGCTGTCCCTGCCACATCCCGTTAACCCCAAGGGCTCTGTATCTGTGGTAGCTTACCGGAATCTGACGCGTCGATGCGCATTCAGGCAGAGATATGGTGGGCTATCAACACCCCTCAATTTCCCGAGAAACTTCGTGCACCCCTCAGACATGCTCTTCCCCTGCTGCCCTGACACAGCTTGACGAGAAAAAGCGCTATCCCTAGCCAAATCCGCACTCGTGAAGTCGAGGGATCGAGAGGCTCACGCACCGACTCTGCCCTGAAGGGCTCGTCAGACGAAATACCTCCTGGATAACAATGAGAAACCGGGCCTTGGGTGGCCTGCCCGGACTGATAGGCGATACTGGCAAGCGTTGCTGATCGCTCGGATTTGCCCGGGGAGACACCAAGCCTGCGGAGATTGCGCCAAAGACGAGCTTGGCGACGCCGTTCCCCGATAACTTCCTCCGCCAAGGGTCAGCATTGAAGGTAAAGTTTATTCTTCCACATCACTCATCGACGAGTCGCCGGGACGCGTAAGTATATTCCAAAGAGACCTGGCGCGCCTGTTCAATGGGGTTGGCGGCGGCGCTATGCCCCCCATCGACATTCTCATAGTAGAGATACGGTTGGCCCAATGCGGCGAGCCTCGCCGCCGCCTTGCGGCCATGCGCTGGATGCACACGGTCGTCCTTGGTGGAGGTGAGAATGAAGGGGGCTGGGTAGGTCTTGCCTAGCACCAACCTCTGGTAGGGCGAGTAGGCTTCGAGCCATTTGCACTGTTCGGGAACGGTGGGATCGCCATACTCGCCGATCCAGGAGGCACCGGCACCCAGCTTAGTGAACCGAAGCATGTCGAGCAGCGGAACCTGGACGATGGCCGCATTGAAGAGGTCGGGTCGTTGGGTAATTGCGGTTCCTACCAAGAGACCTCCTTGGCTACCCCCGACGACGCCCAGCCGGCGGGGGGAAGTGATCTTGCGCCGGATCAAGTCCTCCGCGACGGCGATAAAGTCATCCCATGTGCGCTGCTTCGTTGCTCCTTGAGCAGTCTGGTGCCACTGGGGCCCGAACTCACCGCCTCCGCGCAGGTTCGCGACAACATACGCGTTGCCCTGCTCGAGCCAGAGGCGTCCCGTGAGGCCGGCGTAAAAGGGGACGAGCGGAATCTGAAACCCACCGTAGCCACTGAGAAGCGTCGGAGTTGACCCGTCAAACCTTGCTCCTTTAGGCCGTAAGAGAAAGTAGGGAATGCGGGTGCCATCGCGCGAGATTGCCTCGAACTGTTCGACGACAATTCTCGAGGCATCGAACCTAGGAGGAGTCGTCTTCACTGTCTCGAGGCGTTCGGTTGCACCGTCGAAGTACCACAGCATCGTCGGGCTAAGAAAGCTGGAGACCGCGAACATCGCCTCGTCCGTTTCATGCGACGCGGCAGCCAGACCAACACTCGCGTTCTCTGGAAGCGGGATCGGCCTGGTCAGCCACGTGCCCTGGCGATACTCGTAAACGAACGCCCTGCTCTGAACGTTGTCAAGAATCGTGAGGATCAACAAATTTCTTGTCGCGGTGAACCCGCCCAGCGCTTGTCGAGGCCCCGGCTTGAAAACGAGCGTGGGTCGGGCGCGCAGCGGATCCTGCTTCCATTCGGCGAGGTCATACGAGATGATCGAACCGACTGAAAAGCTTGTGTCTCTGGATGGTGGCATCCACTCTTCGTTCAGCGTCACCAGCAGGCGACCACTCGCGATACCGCCGATGGTCGACTTCTTCGGCAAATTGAGCTTAATCGGCTCGGGCGCAAAGAGTACATACTCGTGCTCGAATGAACGGATGATGCGGTCGGCACCGGTCGCATGGACCCTGCCTTCACTGTCGCGCAGCACGAATGGCATGACGGCGACATCCGTCGGCTCGCCACGGAAGACCTCGTGCGCTTCGGCGAGCGGCTGAGCGCGCCTGAGCTCTTTTACAACGTAAGGATAACCGGATTTTGTCGTGGTCCCTTCGCCCCAATCACGAGCAATTAGGACTGTATCGCTATTTACCCAAGTGACTTCCTGCTTTCCCTCAGGAAGTTCGAAGCCGTTCGTGACGAAGGTTTTGGCGACTTCGTCGAACTCCCGGACGAAGACAGCGTCTTTTCCTCCCTCTGAAAGCCGAAGCAAGCACAGGCGCTCTTCGGGCGGAAGACAGCTCGCGCCTTTAAAGATCCAGTTCTTGTTCTCTGCGTCCGCCAGAGCATCGACGTCGAGAACGGTTTCCCATCGTGGGCTTTGAGTTCGATAGCTTTCAAGGGTAGTACGCCGCATGACGCCGCGCAGCTGGCTTTCGTCCTGCCAGAAATTGTTGAGTCCAAGCTTTCCCAGCGAAACGTACGGAATCCGGTCTTTGGCCTGGAGTATGTGGAGCGCTTCGCCGTAGAAGCGCTGGTAACGCGGGTCAGATTGGAGAGCACTGAGCGTTTTATTGTTCTCGGCCTGCACCCAAGCCAATGCGCGCGGCCCTCCGACGTCCTCAAGCCACAAAAAAGGATCGTCGGCCATCGTCGAAGACGCTAGTGTTTGGGACAGTCCCGCAGTCATCAAACAGCTCATGGATAGCGATGCTGCCAGAAAAAGCGAAGTTTTCATGGAAGTTGTCCTGAAGTTGGCGAGGCGGGCTTGGGCGTCTTGCTAAGTAAGTGGGAGCATTCGGAAGATGCGTACTCGGTTTCTAGGAGCAGGCATGCGGGAACTACGTCCGCTGGCTGTTGATGGTGCAAACAGCGTGCCGTTTGAAACTGCGAAGTTCCCCAGCTTTTCCAGCCCATGTAAGTGTCAGGCTTTGGACGTTGGTCCCAAACCCGACAATCCGGTTCTTAGTAGCGACCGCATGTTGCGCAGCGGCCACCTTGCTCATCGTCCTCGTCATCGACGATCGCTTGCTCTTCGTCCTTCGGACGCTCACATTTTCTGCTTGGGGCAGCACATCCGCCGAAACAGTTCTAACCTATGGCGTGAAGTGCGAGCACCAGGTTCGACGTCCGGGGCCTGCAGCCCTTGTTGGACGGCACCATGAATGCCCCCCCCCCCGCGCAGACCGCGGCGCTCGATGTGACTTGCGGCCACGTTATTAGAAAGACACTCGAGGCGATTGGTGCGGTTTGTCCGCCAGCCAAACGCGTCACCCGCGGCGGGTACGGTGAGTGAGCCGGTCTACACCCGATGCCACGCTCCTAGATTCCGCAGCGGGATCTCTCCTGGGCAACAGTGACCGCGGCGAGCCCCAACATCACGTCACCCGTGAACCCGAAATGGATGCGGTAGAGCCACCAGATTGCGCAGCACCGGTCGAGATCGGAAATGGCAAGCGCGCGCCTTATGGCTACAACCATCCCCGCAATCGGTTTCATTCCACGTATCATCTGGGAGCCTCGAGGTCGCGGGGTCACGCTCCATTCCGTCATTTTCCGATTGATGATGGCTCGCCTTATGCGAGCGTCCTCAATAGAATAGAATTGGGAGCTGAGATTGATGTTCGTCATAGCACTCTTCCCGCGCTTCAAAGCTTGCTGCACACGTCTATGTGCATGCGACTCGCCGTCACCCTACGGTGGACGTTCTGCATGAAAAACGCCCAGATCTGGTAGGGCCAACCAACAGGGTTGGCACCCGAAAAATACGAACACGCAGTCGCTCTGTTACGCAAAGCGACTGATCACCTGACGAGGTGAAGAAATCGCTCCTACTCAATAGCCGAGACGATCGTCCCGTGGACGGGGAAAGGTGCGGCGGGACCGGTGATCGCGGGACGGACGGCTCGCCCACTCGCTTGCGACGGCTTCGCCGCCGCAGGTGGAGCACCTATCGAGCTGGTCTTGCTCGCGCGCAAGAACCCGCCACAGGCGCGCTGGGCGGCCGTAAGCGCCTTGGCGATGAAGACCTCACTCATTGGCTCCTTTGCGGCGGACGCAGCACGGCGAGGCGGAACGGGTCGAGTCCTCGTCAGGTCGTGCGCGGCGCCCTAAACCTTGTCGCACACTCGCCACAACAGCACAAAAACCTGCAGGCCAGCTGACCAATGCACAGATTCGCATATTTGTCTTTGCCTGTCCGTCGTGAGTCGCGACCTCCACGCCAGCCATAGCCAAACAGGTTTGGGATGACACCAGGAGATCAACAATGCGCGTATCGGCGCTGATAAATGCGGTCAGGTGTGGCCCGGAAGCTTCCATCCTGAAACTCTGAGTTTTTACTTTAGGCAAAAGATGCTTCGGAACATAGCATCATTTGAAAGGACTCCGGCACGCGACTTCGCCAATGCGGCAGCCCCCGATTTGGCGGTCGTCAACAACTTGCCAGCAGCGAGCAATCACTCAGCCTTCTTAGGCTTTACCCTTCTGAACGCGTGAGCGTATGTGAGGATGCGGCCGCTGTCCAAACAAGCGGCCGCCCGAGGCTCGATCCTCATCTCTGCTGTGATTCGTGCTTAGCAGTCAGTGTCGTACGCACGAGGGATCGGTCAAACAAAAAAACAGATCGCAGATGCCGTCCAACGGGTCATCTGCGCATTGAGGATATGACGTATCGGCTACCTGAACTCCGTTGTTGAGTGGTTCGGCACTTAGTGTTGCAGCAAAAGGAGGAACCGCTGCCGTTGCCAGCGCGAGAGCGCTCGCTGTTACCAACACAGACTTTTTCATTCGACCATCGCTTCCTTAGGTTTGCCCCACCCTTCCACGAGGGTCTAGCTGACGATGCTGCAAGCGGTAAAATCGATTCTGTCGATCAGATCTATCGGCGAAATGGATGGGTTCTCCATCGCCAGATGTCTGTCCGATGATGTCTCAGAGCGCTCGAGCACAGCGCTCTCTTTTATCGGTCATCGACATCCGAAGCGGCTTGTCAATAAGGATCTGGCAGGGCTTGGCCGTGATGACGCTTTCACGATTTCCGACTCCGAATGTCCCAGTCCGAAGCCTCAGAACCCGGCTCCCCCCTCGCGGCACATTGGGACGACGCTCAGAGCAGCCAGCTTTTCAGTTCTGACGGCTTGAGTTGGCTCCACCATGGCCGCTGGGCTTCTCCGGATCGCTGTCGTGAGCTCGGGGTTTGACGCAATGGACAGCCTCCGCCAAATTGATCGACCCGCGGAGGCTTGCTCTCCGGGTGGCGCCGACGCTCGTGAAGCGACTGAAGCAAACTAGGACTGACCATGCGCCATGTGTTGGGCGGCTGGGCGCGCCTGCAGCCGAAGCAAGCATTTCCGACTTAGTCGAGTTGAGAAGCTTAGAAAGGACGAGACCCAGCATCTTTCGGGGACCAAGGAGGCGTGATGCTGGGGCCGTCGTAGCCTTATGCAAGTACAGCAACAGGCAGCTTCATTGTGCAACGCTCGGTCCGATACGTCAAAGTGACCGGGATGCTCGGCTCCCTATGCCCGCGCACCGTCCACAATCGGTCGAAGCTCGCGGGGGCTTTGCGCGTCCGCTTGCCGGGAGCAGCCAGGAGAAGGCACGTAAGCGGAGTTCTACGTCAGTTACATGCTTTCCGTCTGCAACATTCATCAGCATAGATTCTCGGTCGAGCGCCGGTCCTCGGAACGGCAGCTTCTTCCGATCGTCCGGACTGATAAGCCAGCCCTGAGGTGCACTCTCGAAGCTCCATTCTTTTCGACAAGCCGAAGAAGCTCGGCGCTGCTCAGGTAACGCGTCATGTCGATCCGTAGGCATGAATGCTGCCACCGAATGGCTCACCAACGCGAGATAACGAGCTCATTAGATCCGCAGTTGAGCCATCTGCGCTGAAACGTGTTCCGGATCGGGAAGGAGCTGCGACGGCCGGCCAGCGGCGGTGCTCAACAAGGACCGAAAAAATGTAGGAGTGAGCTTGCCGCGGTGTATCACGACTTTGTCGTGGCCCTCGGCGGCTCGAGCGCTCTGCCAATGCTTGTTGTATCCGCGCTGTTCGTCGGACTTCACGTGGCATGCGGACAATTCGCGATTGCTAAGCGTTGCCAACTGCCAGGCATGAACCGGCCGCTCGGTATGAATGTGCACCCACATCGGCCTTGGCATCGCACCGCTACGCAGTGTCTTGGGCTGCAGCTTGATCTCGAATAGCTTACCTGGCTCGCCCTTCAACGCGTGCGGGGCGCCTACTGACTCCAGTTCCCCCGCCGCGCGCAACTGTTCGAGATAGTTTTGCGATGGAAACGAGTAGGTCTTCATGCAATCGCTCGTGATTGCTGCCTTCCGCGCTTTCAATGAGGTTGCCTGGCCCTGCAGCTCGGAGAGCATTCCGTTGAGCCGGATTAACTTGTCGTGCACTTCGGGCACTTGCGAAGGCGTGAGCAGGCCACGCCGGCGAGGCTCGTGCAGCGCCGTTACACAAGCCTCAATTTCGTCAGCCTGCGTCTGCAAGCGCGTAATAACGCGATCCAAGACGTGTTCGGCATCCTCCGGCTTCATCTGCCGCGTTTGCGAGACAGTCCTTTGCTCAGCCGGCAGATCGAACTGCAGCAGCTTGTCCAATCGCTCAAGTAGTCCCGCCAGGGCTTCCTTAGAAGGCGGTGCCTGCCACATCTGAAGGTGCTCGGTTGCAGCGGAAGAGGCGCGTACTTCCTGCTCGCTGGCGAGCTTCTTCGTCCCGAGATCGGAGCGCACGATAACCTTGCGCGTCGGAGCTGGAGAGGTATCGGTCCTTGCGAGTTGCGGTTCGGATAAGCTGGCCGTTGAGGGCCCCTCGCCTCCGGCCGCTGCGCGCCTTTCTTTGCCCTTTCTGCGGCCCAAATTGGCTTCGCCCACGACCCCGACATTTCCAGGCAGCGCAGCCGTATCAGGCGGTTGAATCGTGACCAGCGTTGGCTGCAACGCCAGCAGCCGCATGACATCGTTCGCTGTCGCCCATGCACCCTCCACAATCTGGTCCAGCACCTGCAGCGGAAGGTCAGCTTCCGTTTCGGTTCCCCTCAGACTGGAAACGATGCCGCTCAGCCCCGACGCAAATTCCGAAAGCCGCTCCATTACTCCTTCAAGAACGGCGCGGTGCTCCGCATCGAGCACTGCCCCATCGCTGTTTAGTACGGCGTCTGCCGTCGACACGAATGCCGGAAAAACTTCCTGAATGAAGGTCCCGAGCAGACGCACCTGCCCGCTCTCGTCCAGGAGTGCATCGCGCACGCTCGGTACGAGCGTGTTCACTCGCTGTTCAATCAAGAACTCCGCAAGGGCGATCCTCTGTTGCAGATACATGCACTTCGTATTGAGCGCCCAGCCCGAATTGAGCCTGAGTTCAGCTGCTTCGGCCCTGCGCATATCAGCCGTGCTGCTCGGTAAGCCCGCAGTAACCGCACAAACGGACTGCATTCGCTCTAAGCGCAATGCCTTTTTTCCCCACCAATCCATGCAGGCAGCATACTGGTTCGCGACGCCTGCAACGAGGCGGCTTAACTGATCCGGCGGAGCCGTATCTTTGACATCTTCGAGCAGGGCTACTGCTTTCTTTCTCCTGCTCTCGAGGTTGTAAATAATCTTTGTAGCCACTTCGTTACACTTGTCCGCCGCGGCAACAGTGTCATCGCGAAGCCGGCGAGCCTGATCGTCGGGTAGGATGCGGCGCGCCAAATTGGCCGGCAGATCCGCGTAGTACTCCAGAACTGTTGTGCCTGCTTTGACAGCTTGATCGATCAGCTCCTGCGCCTCTGGCAGGCTCTGGGCACGCGTGGCCGGTTGACGGCTAGCCTCAAACTCGCCAAGCAAGCTGTCCAATTTTCGTCTTGCGGCTTTAATCTCGTTGCGCGTTGGCGCCGCCACATTCGCGCTTGGGCTGCCAAGCACCGCAGCTCTGCCTTGTGACGCTGTGCGCATCCGCTCCACGACGGCGTCGAAGGAATGATTGCGTCCTCCCGGGAGAAGGCCGGGATCCTGAGCCGAACGGCTGGCTTCCGCGGTGCTTTCGTCTCCTGCGGCCCCCACTTCCGATGCGCCGGCTCGGCCAATGCCTGTCATACTTGGTCTCCGATAAAAGTCACGAATGTGCAGCCCATCTGGATAGACTGCGTGACTGACGACTAGCTGACCAAAAGCGTTCTTGGGATGCACAAGAAGCCTCGGTGTCGCCGGGGTTCGAGGTCCGTTGTAACCCGAATGTTCCTGATGACAGCGATGTTATTCATATGCATGTAGCTCAGCGCGCATCCGAAAACGAGGAGGATGCCACCCAAGCATGCCAGGAACAACATCGGCCAAGCAGCTTCAGATCGCCATTGGTCTTTCCAAATTGCCTTGGGGGCACTCAACCCGGCGAATATGAATCGCTTCTGCAAGGAAAATCGCTGCCACAGCTACAATTTTCAAACTTAAGGTCATCGGGGTCCACGGTTCCGGCCATTAAAGGCAGCCCAGACATCCGCAGCGGAGTAGCTGTTGAGGTTCAATTATCGGCATGCCAAGCGTTGGCGAGTGGAGACGCCCAACTCACCTATTCCTTCTAGCAGGTCCTTCCAAGCGTCTGCCAGGCCGGCAATTGGCCTTTCGACTTTCAGCAATGTTCGCATCGATCAGCCGATCTGCATTGCCTGCAAACACTCAGCATGGTCCAGGACGGCCTACCCATGCCGCCTGTCGACTGTCGCCTGCGCGAAGCAGAGCGATTCGGACTTACGCTGCAAACCGCACGGGGAGAGCGGAATAGCCATGCACGAAGCTTGACGCAATCGGCTCGGGTTCGCCAACCACCTTGAACCACAATTTTTCAGCCAAGATCTCCTCCCAGAGCACTCTCAACTGCAGTTGCGCGAGATGCCGACCAAGACAGCGATGGATGCCGAATCCAAACCAGACATGCTGCCTCACATGCTTGCGATCGATCACGAAATTGTTGGCATTCTCAAAGATCTCTTCGTCCCTGTTACCGGAGATATACCACATAACGACATTGTCGCCCTCCCTGATCTGTTTTCCGCCCACGGTGCTGTCGATCGCCGCAGTGCGGCGCATATGGGAAATTGGCATTTGGTACCGAATAATCTCGGAAACGGCGCTTGAGACCAGCTGGGGATTATCAATTAACTTCAGCAGCTCGGAGGGGTATTGATTCATGAATAGGAGGCCACCCGTAATCGAGTTGCGCGTGGTGTCATTGCCCCCAACAATCAGCAAAATCAGATTTCCGAGAAACTCACTCGGCGCCATACGGCGCGTGGCTGGCGAATGCGCCATCATCGAGATCAAGTCGAGGCGGGGCTCGGCTTTGATGCGCTCGTTCCAAAGCCGGGTGAAATATTCCAGGCACTCGGACAAAATGATGCTTCGCTTCTCCCAACTGTCGATTGTTTGGCCTGCTTCCGGCGCTGTAACAGCGACATCCGACCAATAGGTTAGCAGTCGTCGATCCTCAAATGGAAAGTCGAATAGCGTCGCCAACATTTGCGTCGTCAACTCTATGGAGACCATATCCACCCAGTTGAAGGCCTCGTTGCGCGGCAAGCCCGCGAGGATCGCTTTGACCCGGGACCGGATCAAGCCTTCGAGCTTCGTCAAGCTTTCCGGCCCCACGATCGGACTTACGGTATTGCGCTGCTCGGCGTGCTTGGGGGCCCCATCTTGATAAAAAACTAGGGGTCCAGTGCTGGCCAGGCATGTCGACAATCGTGACCCCTTGTTCTGACGAGAACGCCCTGTGGTCCGTGTCTACGGCTACGATATCTCGGTATTTCGTCACGGACCAATATGGACCATGAGCGCTGTCTTGACAGTAGTGAACGGGATCTTCCTTTCGTAAGCGCTCAAAGCAAGCCCATATGCTGACGTCTTGAAAGCGCTTGCCGTCGCTTACATCCAGCTTGCTCAGCGGGACAACGCACGAATCCCCAGCCCTATAATCTTCCGATAGCCTCGTCATGATCATCTCTGCAAATTTTGCGCTCGCGAGTTTGCAGTCTAAGCGCGCGATTTTATCGGTTCGAGCTGCCGCAGGCGCTTGGCTGCGACGCGCCGCTCGACCAACATACCACTCACGGCAGCTAGCCCGCCCTACCATATCCGGCAGGGAGACACGCATTGATTTCGAGTCGATCTACTCAACGAGCCAGCGAGAGCTCTCAGCGCTGGATAGAGATGGCCATGCGCTGGAGCCACCATCAAGCTGAATACACCGGCCTTTGAGATACGTCCGGCGCGGATACGTTTGGCAAGGTCATAATGTACAATCGTCTGGCCAGCACCGTTCTGGCAGGTCGATCCAGATATCCGAAGGGCCCTTCACGAGAGTATCCTGATCTGGAACGTAGATACTATCGAAGATCTTAAGGCCATGAGCCGTCGCCGCTCCAAAAATGATGAGAGGGAGCTTGGCTTGCGCCAGGTCTTCGAAACTGTCAGCGTCGAGAATTCGAACAAAATCGAGCTTGAAGAGACGGAACTTGGTCTGCGGAGTGGTCGACGCCACGAGGTCCTTGACGCTTGATACCCCTCGCGCGATCTCCTTCCTCACATCGTTCAGCGTAGTGAAAAGGCACGACAGCTCATCAAGCTCAGAAGGATTAAATCGCCTCAAGCACGACGAAATAGGCACTCCGTTCTTGTATCTCACCGTCGGCACAAACCTTATCTCGCAATCCAGAAGCAGGTCCGCGACGGCGCGCTTCACCAGGATCGCCCGGCCGATATCTTTCAAGCCGAAGTAGCTGCGAGTTGGCCGCGCATAGCAGATCCAGCGGATTGCTCCAGTAACGGCCTCATCCAAACAGGTATCGGGCCCTCCTAACCGCAAATGACCATCACCCTGCGCTATAACGGTTCGATAGCCAGGCGGGAACATCTCGGTATCGTTGGATGAAATCACGGCAGTTGCCCCGGACCGTAACGCAAGCCCAATATCCTCATCTAAATTGAAATCGCAACTCCCACCTGATCTAAGCTGGATCTTGTTCGGGTGGACCGTGACAATGGCCACGTCATTTTCCACTGCTGCTCTTCTGATCAGTTCTGCCTGCCCACGATGCAAGGCGCCGAACGTATGTACCGTCCCGATAGTCTGCCCTGTCCGCGCTACCTCGCGGATGAACGTTTTACCTGCGGAAAGGCATGCCAGATGCATTTTCGTACTCCAGTCCTTTTGAGCGCCAAAAAGTAAATCGAGCTTGGCCCGATGAAACTCGCCCTCTCGCTCCCGGGACAGATGAGGTTTGCCTCAGACAGATCTGCTCGACCGACGTCGCTCCGTAGAGCTTGGCGCGATTGAAGGTATAGCGTCGCAACGGGAAATCAGATTCGCCGATGAAGCACTTGCGATTACGCTTGCCCCTGTAGGTCTCGGCTTGAGCACGACAGCCGAATTCTAGTCACTGCCGCTCGCTGGACGTGTTCACCTGGCCCCATCAACGCTGACAAAGCCCAGATCGCCGGGCCGCGCCCAATGTCGAGAAGCTCCATTTCTCTCCCCGCTCTTATAGCCAATCCACATCGCTCTCGCTCGAACCCAATGCGGTACTTCAACGCCTCTTTTCAGAATGGACCGAACCGGCTTCTTGCGGACATGTTGATCTCTCACACGCGCCCTAAGCCTTTCCTTGATGCGACCTCATTTTTAACAGCAATGACAGCAACGACCGTGCCAAGCTGCATGTTGCGACTAGTCGGTGAACAATGGTCATGCAACCGAAATCGAGGTGGACTTTTCTCGACCTGACAAACACCGTCGTCACTGCCAGGAACCGCACCATAATTGTTGCTTGTCGTGAAACTCGCGCTTCCTAGCGCCTTTGCGGAGGGTAAGCGCCGATCACATAACTAAGGCCGGCATTGAGCAGCGCGCCAAATTCCGGGGGCAGCGGGTGCGACGCCGAGACCTAAAAAGGCCAGACCGGACGTCCAGATAATCGCCCGCCCCACACGGAGCGTTATCATCGTCGTCAGCGGGTCTGCCGTGAAGCTGGACAAGTACGAAGGGTCCATCTCGCCAAACTCAACTCTTCAATCAACAACGGACTCACCAGCACAGCAGCAACGGCCTGGAATTTACTTTCGACCACCCCTGGGCCTGGTCAGCTATTCGACAGCTAGGGTTCAGACTCAATTGATCCAATATGCGACGATGGCGGCGAGGTGGACGGCAGCCAAGAAATTTCTGGCAAGTTTGTCGTAGCGAGTTGCG
>NZ_JACIHC010000042.1:0-20382 GCF_014198205.1 Bradyrhizobium sp. SBR1B | reverse complement strand
CCTCGACCCCCGCATGGCCAAGCTCGCCGGCGGCGTCCACCGCCTCGAGGGACAGCTCATGGTCGTCCTCGACGTCGATCGCGTCCTCGAGCTCGAAACCAAAGTGCAGATGGCTGCGTGAGCCAACGAAACATCGAAGCCGGAGAACCAAAATGAAGACCTGCTTGGTGGTTGATGATTCCAGCGTGGTGCGCAAGATCGCCCGCCGGATCCTGGAAGGCCTGGAATTCGAAGTTACCGAGGCCGAGGACGGCTCGAAGGCGCTCGAGATCTGTCAGCGGCAGCTGCCCGATGCGGTGCTGCTCGACTGGAACATGCCCGTGATGGACGGCTTCGAATTCATGGGCCACATGCGCCGCCTGCCCGGCGGCGACCAGCCCAAGGTGGTGTTCTGCACCACCGAGAACAATGTGGCGCATATCGCGCAGGCGCTCAGCGGCGGCGCCAACGAGTACATCATGAAGCCTTTCGACAAAGACATCATCGCCGACAAGTTCGCTGAAGTAGGTTTGATCCCGGTCGGACAAGCCATGGTCTGAGTGTGTCTGGCCCGCGTATTCAGGCCAGAGTGTTCCAGTACAAGCTTCGAAGAGGCCATCCGTGACCCCGACCGAGTATGAGTATCTGCGTAAGTTCCTAAAGGAAAATTCCGGTCTCGATCTTTCCGCAGACAAGCAATATCTGATCGAAAGCCGCCTGCTGCCGCTGGCCCGCAAGGCCGGACTCGCCGGCATCGGCGAGCTCGTGCAGAAGCTGCAAGGCGGCGCGCGCACGGTGATCACCGACGTGGTCGAAGCCATGACCACCAACGAGACCTTCTTCTTCCGCGACAAGGTCCCGTTCGATCATTTCCGCGACACCATCATGCCCGAGATCATCAAGGCGCGGGCCGCCCGCCGCAGCATACGGATCTGGTGCGCCGCCGGCTCGACCGGGCAGGAGCCCTATTCGCTGGCGATGTGCCTGAAGGAGATGAGCGCGGCTCTCACCGGCTGGCGCATCGAGATCATCGCGACCGACCTGTCGCAGGAGGTGCTGGAGAAGGCCAAGGCGGGAATCTACAGCCAGTTCGAGGTGCAGCGCGGCCTGCCGATCCAGATGCTGATGAAATATTTCAAGCAGACCGGCGAGACCTGGCAGGTCAATCCCGAATTGCGGGCGATGATCCAGCACCGGCAGCTCAACCTGCTGCACGATTTCGCGCAGCTCGGCACCTTCGACGTCATCTTCTGCCGCAACGTGCTGATCTATTTCGATCAGGACACCAAGATCAACATCTTCAACCGGCTGGCCCGCCAGATCGAGCCCGACGGCTTCCTGGTGCTGGGCGCGGCCGAAACCGTGGTCGGCCTGACCGATACGTTCCGGCCGATTCCGGAGCGGCGCGGCCTCTACAAGCCGAACGATCCGCGTGCCGCAGCCCCCAAGCCGGCTCTGGCCGGCGCGGCGCCGCGCCTGGCGGCCATGGCAGGACGATAGACATGGCCGAGGATGGCAAGGGTACGGAACGCGTGACTTTCAGTCGCGGCTACGATGTCTGCATCATGGCCATCGACGGCACCTGGCGCCGCGACTGCAAGCTCAACGCGATCTCCGATACCGACGCCATCCTCACGGTGGAAGGCTCGATCCAGGGGTTGAACCTGAAAGAGTTCTTCCTGCTGTTGTCGTCCACGGGCCTCGCCTACCGCCGCTGCGAGCTGGTCCGCGTCAACGGCGCTGAGATGGACATTCAGTTCCTGCGCGGCAAGAACAGGAAGAAGCGCGGCGCAGCCGGCGGCCGCGACGAAGCGGCGTGATCCGCCCGCATCCGTCGCCGTCTTTTCCGGTCCGTTGCTTCACATTTTCTGAAAACATCCGAATGAATTCGCGACAGGGCCTTTACGTGGCCTAAGCGCGAACCGTGTATCCATTGATGGTCCCAATCTCAGGATACTGAAATGCCCAGAAGTTCTCTTTCCCCCATCTCCTCAAACCTGCCCGACGGCGCCGAGCGACGCGCGCTTCAGCTCCTGGTGGTCGATGACGACGCCACGCAGCGCAGCCTGATCACGGTCGCCGCCAAGCAGGCCGGCCACGAAGTCACCGTGGCGCCGTCAGTGGCGGATGCGATCGAGAAGCTCCGCGCCGCGCGCTTCGACTGCGTGACGCTCGATCTCGTGCTGGAGGATGGCGACGGCATCGACGTGCTGCGCGAGATGGCGGCGGCGAAGTTCGGTGGCGCCGTGATCGTCATCAGCGGCATGGACGGCAAGCGCCGCAGTGCCGCCCGCAGCTTCGCCCGGTCCGTCGGGATCGAGCTCCAGAGCCTGCCGAAGCCGCTCGACCTCGCGGCCTTGCGCATCAGCCTCGCCAATCTCGGCAAGACCGCGATGGGCCTTCCGGCGATCCACACCTGGGGTGGTGTCGCCACCGACGCGATCGTGGAACGACACCGCGCCTAGGACTTGCGGAGCTGCCATGCGATGGATGCGGCCGGCGTGCCGCTGATCGCGATCTATGCCGGGCTGCCGGATTCCGAGAGGCATTGCAGGGCGTGGCCGAGGCCCGCCCGGCAGGCGTTGAGAGCGGCGCTCGCCGTCGCATAGCGCGGCGTGACGTCGTCGAGCACGAAAATGTCGGCGGAACCGGCCCGATCGCCGTTATCGTCGTGCGCCAGACCCATTTCCAGCAGGCTAGCTTCCATCATGGCTGCGTCGATCAGGCGCATGCTGCTCTCGATCTGTGTGATCAGGGCGCGAAGATCGGCAGCGATCAACTGACGGCTGTCAGTTTCAGGCATCGCGATGAGCGGGGGTGTGCCAGCGAAATTTAGCATGGATATTCTCCGTACCCCGCAATTAGGCACCCTGCCGCTACTTGTGCGTTAAGTCCATGTCCCGTACAAATACGGGTGGGCCGAATCCGCGCCGAACGCCATAACGGTTTGGCGCGGACGCGAGTCCTTCATGCCAACTGGATGTGGCACATGGCCGAACAAAGCTCTCGCGGTGAAATCTTCGTGGTCGACGACGACCCTGCCGTTCGCGACACCCTGTCGATGGTGTTGAAGGCGGCGGGCTATGAGGTGATCTGTTTTGCGGACGGTGCAGCGCTGCTCTCCGTCGCGCGAAACCGCACACCGGCTGCGATCCTGCTCGACGTGAACATTCCCGGAAAGTCGGGCCTCGACATCCTGAAGGAGCTGCACGGCGAGGATTATCCGGCGCCGATCTTCATGATCTCCGGGCAGGGCGACATCGCGATGGCGGTGGGCGCGATCAAGAGCGGCGCGCTCGACTTCATCGAGAAGCCGTTCCGCGGCAGCGAGATCGTCGGCCGGCTCGACGAGGCGATCGGCGCCTATGCGCGCAGGCAGGCGGAGAACGCCTCGCCGAAATTCGGCTCGCTGCACTTCCCCGGGCGCGAGCCGCTGACGCGCAGGGAGCGCGAGGTGCTCGAGCAGTTCGCCTCCGGTGCGTCCAACAAGGAAGCCGGCCGCACCCTCGGCATCAGCCCGCGCACCATCGAGGATCACCGCGCCAACATCATGAAGAAGCTCGGCGCGCGCAACGCCGCCGATCTGATCCGCATCGTGATGACCGCGGCCCAGCGCGCGTCGTAGGCGGCTGGTTCTCTCTTCGTGCCCCGGACGCAGCGCATCATGCAATGATGCGCTGCTGAGCCGGGGCCCATCTCTCCAAACTCACCGCTGACAGTTCCGGGTCCCGGCTCTGCGGCGCAGCGCCAGGGGCGCTACGCCTTGTCCGGGACACGAGCGCGAGACCTCAAGCGCTCAACGCCTTGCGGATGATCCGCGCGAGATCCGATTTGCGATAAGGCTTGGCCAGCAGCAGAACGCCGGAATCCAGCCGGCCGTGATGGATGATCGCGTTCTCGGTATAGCCTGACGTGTAGACCACCCTGAGATCGGGGCGTGTCTTCATCAGTTCGTCCGCGAGCTGCCGTCCGTTCATCTTGCCGGGCATGATGACGTCGGTGAACAGCAGGTCGAACGGCTTGCCGGCGGCAACGATCGCCAGCGCCTCGGCCGCATTCGCGGCCTGCAAGGTGACGTAACCCAGCGCATGCAGCTGCGCCAGCACGTAGTCGCGCACCAGCCGGTCGTCCTCGACCACCAGGATCGTCTCGTGTCCGCCCTCGATCGTCGCCGGCGTCACGCCCTCGCCGACCGCTGTCGGCGTCGTGCCGGGTGGCAGGTACATCTTGATCGTGGTGCCGTGGCCTTCCTCGCTGTAGATCTTGATGTGGCCTGCCGACTGCTTGATGAAGCCGTAGACCATCGACAGCCCGAGCCCGGTGCCCTTGCCCGGTCCCTTCGAGGTGAAGAAGGGGTCGAACACCCTGGTCAGCATGTTCGCAGGGATCCCGGTGCCGGTGTCGCTCACGGCGATCAGCACGTAATGGCCGGGGCGGACGTCGTTGCCGCTGGCATAGACCTCGTCGAGATAGGCGGCGCCGGTCTCCACGATCAGCTTGCCGCCGCCGGGCATGGCGTCGCGGGCATTGAGCGCGAGATTGAGGATCGCGGTGGTGAGCTGGTTGGGATCGACGATCGCGACGCAATTCTCGTCCTCGAACACCGATTCGATCTGGATCTGCTCGCCCAGCGTCGGCCGCAACAGCTTCGCGGTGTCGACGACCAGCGAGTTGATGTCGATCTCGCGCGGCTGGAGCGGCTGCTTGCGCGCGAAGGCCAGCAGGTGCTGGGTCAGATCGGCGCCGCGCGCGGCGGCCTCGTCGATCATCTTCGTGATGGCCGCAAGCTGCGGCTCCTTCTCGACGGCTTCCGCGAGGATCTCGATCGTCCCGGTGATGACGGTGAGGATGTTGTTGAAATCGTGCGCCACGCCGCCGGTGAGCTGGCCGACCGCCTCCATCTTCTCGGCATGGCGGATGCGCTCCTCGGCGGCGATCTTGTCGGTGAGGTCGCGGTAGAAGACGTTGAACAGCAGGCCTTCGCGGCGCTTCAGCGCGGTGACGCTCAGCTCGGCCTTGAATTCCTTGCCGTCGCGGCGACGGCACATCAGCTCGCGGCGGCGGTTCAGCGTCCTGTCGCCCTCGTTCTCCAGGAAGTGCTTCAGGCCGGCCCTGACCCTTTCGCGTTCGCTCTCGGCGACGATCAGGTCGATCGTGCTCTTGCCGAGCACCTCGTCGCGGCACCAGCCGAACAGCTGCTCGGCCTGCGAGTTCCAGTTCAGGATGCTGCTGGTCTCGTCGGTCTGGATGAAGGCGTCGAGCGAGGTCTCGACGATGTTGCGGGCGAGCCGCTCGCTCTCGCGCAGCGATTCCTGCGCGAGCCGCGCTTCCGTCATGTCGCGTCCGACGAAGAAGAAGCGCTGCGCCTGCTCGGACCAGTTGCCGAGCCAGGACAGCCAGACCTCGTGCCCGTTCTTGTGGAAGCAGCGGGTGTCGCCGAGCTTGGGGCGCTCGCCGCGCCGCATCGCGCGCATGTCCTCGCGCGATTGTGCCAGATGGTCGGGATGAATGAAGTCCGCGCCGCTGCGGCCGATCATCTCCTCCGGCCGGTAGCCGAGAATGGTCTCGCTGCTCGGGCTGATCTGCGCGACATGGCCCCGCGGGTCCATGACCATGATCAGATCCTGCGAGGTATCGAAGATCTGCCGGCGCTCTTCGAGCTGCTGCTGCAGCTGCCGCTCGGCCCGCCGCGCCTCGGTGAGACTGTGCGCAGTCCCGGAGACGCCGATGATCTCGCCGGACGGCCCCCTGATCGGCGAGAGGCTGAGTGAGATCTCGACCGGCGTGCCGTCCTTGCGCAGGCGCACCGTCTCGAACCGCTCGATCGGCTCGCCCCGCGCGATCCGCGCCAGATAGCCCTTGCCATGCTCGCGCCGGTCGGGCGGCACGATGATCGCAGTGGATTTCCCAATCGCCTCACTCGCCGAATAGCCATAGAGCCGCTCGGCGGCCGGATTCCAGCCCGTGATGATGGCGTCGAGCGTCTGCATCACGATCGCATCGTCGGACGATTCGACGGCAGCGCTGAACAAGCGCTCCCGCGCCGCATGATGGCTTCGCGCGGCCTCGGTGCGGCGATGCTCCTCGATCTCGCGTTGGAGCGCGGCCGTCTTCGCCCGCGTCTCTTCGACCATCTGGGCGAAAGCCCGCGCCAGCACGCCCGTCTCGCCGCTGGCATCGACGGGGATGTCGGCTGGCCGTCCGTTGCCGATGGCCTCCACCGCTGCGGTCAGGCGACCGATCGGACGAGTTAGCGAGCGCGCAAGCAGCACCGCGAGTAAGGCCGCGGCGAGGACAGCGAGGATACCGACCAGTAACGACGTTCTTTGAATCGCCGCCGGTACGAGGCCGAACACCGGCGCGGGGATTGTCTCGATGATTGCGACCCATTCTTTGCCCACGAGCAGCGCCGGCGCGATCGCCGCCCCGCTCGGCCGGCCCGGCCCGTCGGTCATGAGGCGCGTGGATCCCTCCAGCGTACCGGTCAAGGCACCAAAATACGGAAAGTCCTTGCGCCAGTCGTTGGGACGATCATGCAATGCGCCGAATTCTCGCGTGCGATCCGGATGAACGAGATAGTCGCCGCGCGAATTCACGACGTAGATTTCGCCCCCCGAGGTCGATGTCGCGCGGACGCGGTCGAGCGCCGGACGCATGTCGATATTGGCGATGATGATCCCGAACGGCTTGCCATCCGGCGTGAACAGCGGCGTTGCGACCCGCAGCGTCGGAACGTGCAGGGCGGTGGTGCCTCCCTGGCGGGTCGCGAGATCGATGGGTGAAACGTAAATCTCGCCCGGCGCCAGGCGTATCGCGTCCTCAAAGTACGTTCGTTCGCCCTTGCGCTCCAGTTCGCCGCTGGGGACGATCCGTGCCGTTCCATTCGGGCCAGAGCGGTCGACGCGGACCAGCTCGCGCTGATCGTCGTCGAGACCGATGATGCGAAACTGCCCGTAGATGGGTTTGGCCTCGATCTCGGCCGCGAGCCGCGTGGCGATACGCTCGCGCCAGGTTTGCTCCGAGACGCCGTCTGAAGGGTCAATTCCTCCGGCCACGTGAGCGCGGATCAGGCCATTGATCGCCGCGGCAGAGCGATAGCCGATCAAATCGCCGCGGGCCCCGGCAACATAGGATTCCAGATTGGCCGCGAGCAGGCGCGACTGGGCCCCGACCCGCTCCAGGACGCGCGGAATGACCGCTTGCGTGGTGTTGCGAAAGCCGAGCCATCCGACTGCGGCCACGGTGACCGCCACCAGCAGGATCATCGCGATTGCCAGCCGCGTTGCGAGGGTCAAGCGGATGTTCGCAGAGCTTCCAGGATGACCACGCCTGGTCTGGCCTGGAGCCGCGGCGCGCCCTTCATCGGTGGCCGGAGCTGACATCGGACCCCTCCGGCGCGCCTGCTTTCAGGCAGCCATCGACAGCGGCAAGCAGGGCGTCAGGCCGGAACGGCTTTTGCAGACTTGCCACCGCGCCGAGCTTGGTCGCCATCTTCAGGAAGTCCGGTTCCGCATAGGCGTCCGGCGTGATCGAGCGGCCGGAAATGACGATGATCGGAATGGCCGGAGCCAGCACCCGGATGTGACGCATTGTCTCCAGCCCGTCCATGCCGGGCATGAAGATGTCGAGAAACAGGAGGTCGAATCGGCTGGCCTCGAACAGCGCAAGTCCCTTGCGGCCATCGCCCGCGACCGTGACGTGATGACCGGCCCTCTCCAGGAGCAGCCGGATCGTGATTTGAACGGCCGGGTCGTCATCCACGATCAGGATGTTGGCCACGTCTGAATTCCTCCGGGCCGGACAGGACGTCCCCACCGGCCGCAAATCAAACCATCAAAGACGAAATTGTTGCGCGGATTCCGCCCGGCCTGCAAGCACTTCGCGAGTGCCCGGTGAATGCTCGCCCAAGGGAAGCATGATTATGCACGGTTACGTGCATAAGGGGGTTCGCCAGGCTGGTGGTCTGTCTAATCGGTCAGATATTCCGGATAATGGCTCCGGATCTTGTCGAGCTCGCTGAGCGTGCCCGATAGGTGCTTTCGCAGATGCTGTTGCGCGGCGTCGGGGTCGCCGGCTTCGATCGCGCGGGTGATCAGCTTGTGGTGGCGGACGATGTTCTGGGCCTTGCCGGGCGAGGGCAAATGCAGCCGGCGCAGCCGGTCGATATGTCCGCTGCGGCTGCGCACCAGCGTCCACAGCTCCTGCTTGCCAGCCGCAGCATAAAGCTGGGCGTGAAAATCATTGTCGGCGGCGATGAAGCTCTCGAAATCGCCGGCCTTGGCGAACTGCTGCTGAAGCGCGATCACATGGTCGAGGCGGAGGACCAGGGCCTGGTCATGCTGCTCGGCGAGCAGCCGGACGATTTCGAGCTCGAGCGCCTGGCGCAGGAAATGGGCCTGCTTGGCGCGGCTGACATCGACCCGGCTGACCACGGTCGCGTGCTGCGGAAACACGTCCACGAGCCCTTCTTCCTCGAGTCGCATCAGGGCGTCGCGGATCGGCGTCGAGCTGACGCCGAATTGCGCAGCGAGATCGGTGCGCGACAGCGGCGACCCCGGGGGCAGTTCGAGCGCGAGAATGGCGTTGCGCAGCCGCTCGAACACCTGCGGCGCGGCCTGCCGAGCCCGGTCGAGCGGCGCCCCCCGGCGGGCGGTCGCGCGGGACGCGGAATGGGCGGTTTCCATGCGAGGAACTCCGGGAGACTTGCCTTTGATGCACTAATGCATTAGTGCATCAGCAGGATCGCTCGTCAATGGCGGCCGGAGGAAACGAACAATTATGATCAAGCAATTCCAGCGTGGCGCTGCCGCCATCGCCCTGATCGTCGCAACCGTGCTGGCGGCTTCGCCGGCGCGTGCGCAGCAGAAGTCCGAGATCGCGCTGTCGCGCCAGCCCGGCATTTTCTACATGCCGAGCCACATCATGGAGAAGCTGAAGCTGATCGAGAAGCACGCAGCTTCACTCGGCCTCGCAGGCATCACCACCAAATGGATCACCTTCTCCGGCGGCGGCGCGCAGACCGATGCGCTGCTCGCGGGCGGCGTCGACATCCTCAACACCGGCACCGGCAACCTTTTGCTGTTGTGGGACCGCACCCGCGGCGGGGTGAAGGGCATCGTCGCGACCTCGGCGCAGCCGATGACGCTGATCAGCCGCGACGCCAACATCAAGTCGATCAAGGACTTTGGCCCGGCGGACAAGATCGCGGTGCCGACCGTCAAGGTCTCGACCCAAGCGATCGTGCTTCAGATCGCAGCCGCCGAGGCCTTTGGCGCCGATCAATGGTCGAAGCTGGATGCCAACACGGTGCAGCTCGGCCATCCCGACGCCTATGCGGCGCTGTCCAACCCGAAGCACGAGGTGCACAATCACTTCTCGATCCCGCCGTTCACCTTCCTGGAGCTGAAGAACGTGCCGGGCGCGCATATCGTGCTGTCGTCGCCGGACGTGATGGGCGGGCCGCTCAGCCAGGCGCAATTCTTCACGACCACCAAGTTCGCCGAGGCCAATCCGAAGATCATCCAGGCCGTGCGCGACGCGACCAAGGAAGCGCAGGCCCTGATCCGCAGCGACACGAAACAGGCGGTCGAGATCTACAAGGAGATCACCGGCGACAAGACCTCGGTCGAGGAGCTGCTCGATCTGCTCAAGGAGCCCGGCATGATGGAGTGGAATCTCGAGCCGCAGGGCACGATGAAGTTCGCCGCGCATCTGTTCAAGACCGGCACGCTGAAGAGCCAGCCCAAGGCCTGGACGGACTATTATCTCCCCGTCGCGCACGATCTGAAGGGCAACTGATGGCGCTGCTCGACGTCAGCTCCGTGACGCTGCGCTACAAGACCTCCAGCGCAGTCGTTACCGCCACCGAGAGGGTGAGTTTCACCGTCGACAAATCCGACCGCTTCGTGCTGCTCGGTCCCTCCGGCTGCGGCAAGTCGACCCTGCTCAAGGCCGTCGGCGGCTACATGACCCCGAGCGAGGGCCGCATGACCATCGGCGATCGCGAGATCCACGGTCCCGGCGCCGACCGCATGATGATCTTCCAGGAGTTCGACCAGCTCCTGCCCTGGAAGAGCGTGCTCGCCAACGTGATGTTTCCGCTGCTGACCGCGCGAAAGCTGTCGCGCAGGGACGCCGAGGCGAAGGCACGGGCCTATATCGAGAAGGTCGGCCTCACCCGCGTGGTCGATGCCTATCCGCACACGCTGTCCGGCGGCATGAAGCAGCGCGTCGCGATCGCGCGCGGTATGGCGATGGAGCCTGATATCCTGTTGATGGACGAGCCGTTCGCGGCGCTCGACGCCCTGACGCGCCGAACCTGCCAGGACGAGCTGCTTCAGCTCTGGAGCGAGACCAAATTCACCGTGCTGTTCGTGACCCATTCGATTGCGGAAGCGATCCGCATCGGCAACCGCATCCTGCTGCTGTCGCCGCATCCCGGCCGGGTCAAGGCCGAGGTGATCGACGTCGACAAGGTTTCGAACGAGGACGGCAGCGCCGGCCGGCTGGAGAAGGAGATCCACGATCTCCTGTTCGCCGGCGAAGCCACTGCGCATTGAGGAGCCTCTGATGGGCGAAGCCAAGATATTGCTGCGGGCCGAGCCGGCCGCCGCGATCGGGACGAGCGAGGTCGAGCGCAAGCTGAGCGTGCTCGAGCTGTTGTGGAACGACGGCTTCGTCCGCAAGTCGGTGATCATTCTGTTCCTGGCGGCGGTCTGGGAAGCCTACGGCGTCGCTCTCGACAATCCGCTGTTGTTCCCGACGCTGCACGATACCGCGATCACGCTGTTCGACCGTGTCAAGGACGGCACCATTCCGATGCGGGCCTGGACGTCGCTGAAAGTGCTGTTCATGGGCTATTCCGCCGGCATCGCACTGGCCGCGATCTTCACCGTGCTCGCGATCTCCACTCGGATCGGCACCGACTTCCTCGAGACGGTGACGGCGATGTTCAATCCGTTGCCGGCGATCGCGCTGTTGCCGCTCGCATTGATCTGGTTCGGGCTCGGCAATGGCAGCCTCGTCTTCGTGCTGATCCACTCGGTGCTGTGGCCGGTCGCGCTCAACACCCATTCCGGCTTCAAGAGCGTGTCCAACACGCTGCGCATGGTTGGCCGCAATTACGGCCTGCGCGGATTGCCCTATGTGGCAAAGATCCTGATCCCCGCCGCGTTCGGCTCGATCCTCACCGGCCTGAAGATCGGCTGGGCCTTTGCCTGGCGTACGCTGATCGCGGCCGAGCTGGTGTTCGGCGTGTCCTCGGGGCAGGGCGGCCTCGGCTGGTTCATCTTCGAGAACCGCAATCTGCTCGACATACCCGCGGTGTTCGCGGGCCTCTTGACGGTGATCATCATTGGGCTCTTTGTCGAGAACCTGATCTTCCGCGCCATCGAGCGGAACACCGTGCAGAAATGGGGCACCCAATCATGATCAAGAAGAAAATAACGCCCGACCAGCTCCGCAGCGCGCGCTGGTTCGCGCCCGACGATCTCCGCTCGTTCGGCCACCGCTCCCGCACCATGCAGATGGGCTACGCGCCGGAGGAGTGGAAGGACCGCCCGATCATCGCGATCCTCAACACCTGGTCGGATGCGCAGCCCTGCCACATGCACTTCAAGTCGCGCGTCGACGACGTCAAGCGCGGCATCCTGATGGCCGGCGGCCTGCCGCTGGAGCTGCCGGCGCTGTCGCTGTCGGAATCGCTGCTCAAGCCAACCACCATGCTCTATCGCAATCTGCTGGCGATGGACGCCGAGGAACTGCTGCGCAGCCATCCCGTCGACGGCGTGGTGCTGATGGGCGGCTGCGACAAGACCACGCCAGCGCTGCTGCTGGGCGCGACCTCGATGAACATTCCGGCGATCTATCTGCCGGCCGGCCCGATGCTGCGCGGCAATTGGAAGGGCAAGACGCTCGGCTCCGGCTCCGACGGCTGGAAATACTGGGACGAGCGCCGCGCCGGAAAGATTTCCGACAAGGACTGGCTCGACATCGAGGCCGGCATCGCCCGCAGCTACGGCACCTGCATGACCATGGGCACGGCCTCGACCATGACGGCGATTGCCGAAGCGATCGGCATGACGCTGCCCGGCGCCTCCTCGATTCCCGCGGCCGACGCTAATCATATCCGCATGGCCTCTGAATGCGGCCGCCGCATCGTCGAGATGGTGTGGGAGGACCTGACGCCGAAAGTGATTCAGACCCGCAAGGCGTTCGAGAACGCGATTGCGGTCGCCATGGCGATGGGCTGCTCCACTAATGCGATCATCCATCTGATCGCGCAGGCCCGCCGCGCCGGTCAGGACATCGGTCTCGACGATTTCGAGATCGCGAGCCGCAAGGTGCCCGTCATCGCCAACGTGCGGCCGAGCGGCGATGCCTATCTGATGGAGGACTTCTTCTATGCCGGCGGCCTGCCGGCGCTGATGGGGCAGATCAAGCAACATCTGCATCTCGACTGCATCACGGTGACCGGAAAGACGCTGGCTCAGAATATCGAGGGTGCCGAAGTTCACAACGACGACGTAATCCGCGGAATCGACAACCCCATCTACAAGGAAGGCGCGCTCGCCGTGCTCAAGGGCAATCTCGCGCCCGACGGCTGCGTGATCAAACCCTCCGCCTGCGCGCCGCGCTTCCTCAAGCACACCGGACCCGCGCTGGTGTTCGACGATTACCCCTCGATGAAGAAGGCGGTCGACGATCCCAATCTCGACGTCACCGAGGATCACATTCTGATCCTGCGCAATGCCGGGCCGCAGGGCGGGCCGGGCATGCCGGAATGGGGCATGCTGCCGATCCCGACGAAACTGGTGAAGCAGGGTGTGCGCGACATGGTGCGCATCTCGGACGCGCGCATGAGCGGCACCAGCTACGGCGCCTGCATCCTGCACGTCTCGCCGGAATCCTACATCGGCGGCCCGCTGGCGCTGGTACAGAATGGCGACCGCATCACGCTCGACGTTGCCGCCCGCACCATCGATCTCGACGTCCCCGAAGCCGAGCTGGAAAAACGCCGCGCCGCCTGGAAGCAGCCCGAGCGCCGCTTCGAGCGCGGCTACGGCTGGATGTTCACCAAGCACATCAAGCAGGCCAATGACGGCTGCGACTTCGACTTCCTCGAGACTGATTTCGGCGCGCCGATCGGCGAGCCGTCGATTTACTAAAGGACGCACATGTCAAAACTCAGCGAAGCCACCCGCACAAAACTCAAATCGGTCTCCACCGCGACCGTCGCCACCGCGCTGTTCAAGCGCGGGCTGCGCATCCAGATGATCCAGGACGTGCACCCGCTCGGTGCGGACCAGCCGACCATGGTCGGCGAGGCCTTCACGCTGCGCTACATGCCGGCGCGCGAGGATCTCAACACCATCGAGGTCTTCAAGGACCGCTCCCATCCGCAGCGCAAGGCGGTCGAAGATTGCCCTCCGGGCGCGGTGCTGGTGATGGACAGCCGCAAGGATGCGCGCGCGGCCTCGGCCGGCGCCATCCTGGTGACGCGCCTGATGAAACGCGGCGTCGCCGGCGTCGTCACCGACGGCGGCTTTCGCGATTCCGCCGAGATCGCCAAGCTCGGCATCCCCGCCTATCACCATCGCCCGTCGGCGCCGACCAATCTCACGCTGCACCAGGCGATCGAGATCAACGTCCCCATCGGCTGCGGTGATGCGCCGGTGTTTCCCGGCGACGTCATTCTTGGCGATGCCGATGGCGTCATCGTGATCCCCGCGCATCTCGCCGATGAGATCGCCAACGAGACCTTCGAGATGACGGCGTTCGAGGATTTCGTCACCGAGGAAGTCGGCAAGGGGCGCGGCATCTTCGGTCTCTATCCCGCCACCGATCCGCAGACGCTCACCGATTTTGCGGCGTGGCGGAAGAAGAATGGCCGGTAAGGCCAGCGCCAAACCAAGTCAAGAAAACAGGCCGGCCACATCAAGCGCCGGCCTTTTATCACCCAGGGAGGATTTTATGAATTTCACGCGACGCAATCTCGTGGCCGGCGCTGGCGCAGCAATGGCGTCCACGCTTCTGGCCCGCGCCGCCGGCGCCCAGTCGTTCCCGTTCACGCCCAACCAGCGCTACCCCGACCCCGCCGTCCAGATCCTCGATCCTAGCTTCACAAAATACCGGCTCTACTCCTCGACGGTCGAGCAGGTCGCATCAGGCATGCGCTGGGCCGAAGGCCCGGCCTATTTCCCCGAGGGCGGCTATCTCCTGTTCTCCGACATTCCCAACAACCGGATCATGAAGTTCGACGAGAAGACCGGGCAGACCAGCGTGTTCCGCGCCAATGCCAATTACGCCAATGGCAATGCGCGCGACCGCCAGGGCCGTCTCGTCACCTGCGAGCATTCCGTCACCCGCCGCATCACCCGCACCGAGAAGGATGGCAAGGTCACCGTGCTCGCCGACAAGTTCGAGGGCAAGCGGCTGAACGCGCCGAACGACATCGTGGTGAAGTCCGACGACAGCATCTGGTTCACCGATCCCCTGTTCGGCATCAACGGCGAGTGGGAGGGCAAGAAGGAGAAGGCCGAGCAGGCCACCACCAACGTCTACCGCATCGCCAAGGACGGCAAGATCACCGCCGTCCTCACCGACCTCGTCAATCCCAACGGCCTCGCCTTCTCGCCGGACGAGAAGAAGCTCTATGTGGTCGAATGGAAGGGCACGCCCAACCGCAGCATCTGGAGCTACAATGTCGGCGACGATGGTGCGCTCAGCGGCAAGACCAAGCTGATCGACGCCGCCGATCAGGGCTCGCTCGACGGCTTCCGCGTCGACCGCGACGGCAATCTCTGGTGCGGCTGGGGCTCCAACGGCGCGCTGCAGGGCGAGCCGACCGATGTCGGCGGCCGCAAGGTGTTTCAGCTCAGGGCCAAGCCGGAGGATCTCGACGGCGTCATGGTGTTCAACGCGGACGGCAAGCCGCTGGCCTTCATCAAGCTGCCCGAACGCTGCGCCAACCTCTGCTTCGGCGGCCCGAAGAACAACCGGCTTTACATGGCGAGCAGCCATTCGGTGTATGCGCTGTATGTCGAGGCGCACGGGGCGGTGTGAGTCTTCGCCTCTCCCCACCCTACAAGACCGTCGTCCCTGCGAACGCAGGGACCCATAAACCCAAGGAGCAATTTGGCGAAGACTTGCAGTTAAGAAATCTTCGCCGGTACTGCTTTCGCCTTCCACCGATACATCACGCGGTATGGGTCCCCGCGTTCGCGGGGACGACAGCGGAGGATGTCGCTACGGCGGTGGGTGTGGCTACACCCCGGCCTCCGCCATCCCCGCCGCCCACAGCGCGAACGCATAGACGATCGCGACCTCATCCAGCCGGTCGAATCGGCCCGACGCGCCGCCGTGGCCGGCGCCCATATTGGTGCGGAGCAGGACCGGGCCGCCCCCGCTCATGGTGGCGCGCAGGCGCGCGATCCATTTGGCGGGCTCCCAGTAGGTGACGCGCGGATCGGTCAAGCCGCCCATCGCCAGGATCGCCGGATAGTCCTTTGCCGCGACATTGTCGTAAGGCGAGTAGGACAGGATCGTTCGAAAATCCTGCTCGCTCTCGATCGGGTTGCCCCATTCCGGCCATTCCGGCGGCGTCAGCGGCAGGGTGTCGTCGAGCATGGTGTTGAGCACGTCGACGAACGGTACTTCGGCGACGATGCCGGCGAACAATTCGCCGGCGCGATTGGCGACCGCGCCCATCAGCATGCCGCCGGCCGAGCCGCCATGGCCGACGATGCGTTTTGCGCTGGTGTATTTCGCATCAATCAGCGCGCGGGCGCTGGCTGCGAAATCGTCGAACGAGTTGATCTTCATCTCGCGCTTGCCGTCGAGATACCAGCCCCAGCCCTTGTCGGCGCCGCCGCGAATATGGGCGATGGCGTAGACGAAGCCGCGGTCGACCAGCGACAGGCGGTTGGCGTTGAAGGAGGCCGGCATCGCCATGCCGTAGGAGCCGTAGCCGTAAAGCAGCAGCGGCGCCGTGCCGTCGAGCTTGAGCCCGCGGCGGTAGAGGATCGACACCGGCACCTCGGCGCCGTCATGCGATTTCGCCGTGATGCGCGTGGTGACGTAATCGGCCGCGTCGTGGCCCGACGGAATCTCCTGGCGCTTGCGCAAGGTGCGCGTGCGCTTGACCATGTCGTAGTCATAGACTTCCGACGGCGTCGTCATCGACGAATAGGCGAAGCGCAGATTCGTCGTCTCGAATTCGTAGGAGCCCATCGTATCCAGCGAATAGGCGGCCTCGTCGAAGGCGATGGCGTGCTCCTCGTTCGAGGCGAGATCGCGGATCACGATCGCCGGCAGCGCGTTGGCGCGCTCCAGCCGCACCAGATGGCCGGCATAGAGATCGAGGTCGATGAGGTAGATGCCGGGACGATACGGGATCAGATCGCGCCAGTTCTTGCGCTCGGGCGAGAGGAGCGGCGCCGTGACGATCTTGAAGTCGATGGCATCGTCGGCATTGGTGAGGATGAAGAGTTGATCGCCGCGATCGGCCAGCGAATATTGCACGCCTTCCTCGCGCGCCGCGACCAGGCGCGGCGGCGCCTCGGGGTTGGCGAGATCGATCAGCCGCTGCTCCGAAGTCTCGTGATCGCCGCCGGCGATCACGCAGAAGCGGCCGCTGGTGCTCTCGTGCAGATGGGTGAACCAGCCGGCATCCTGCTCTTCATAGATCAGCGTGTCGTCGGCCTGCTTGGTGCCGAGCTTGTGCCGCCACACCTGCATCGGCCGGTGGTTGTCGTCGAGCTTCACATAGAAGAAGCTCTTGCAGTCCGCGGCCCAGACCACGCCGCCATCGGTCTCCTCGACCACGTCGTCGAGATCCCTGGCTGTTGCCCAGTCGCGGACGCGGATCGAAAAATATTCCGAGCCCTTGGTGTCGGCGCTCCAGGCCTGCAGCTTGTGATCGTAGGAATGCCGGCTGCCGCCGAACCTGAAATATTTGTGATCCTTGGCGAGCGCATCGCCATCGAGCACGATCTCGCCGTCGCCGCCGTCGCGCGGCATGCGACCGAACAGCTCGTGCTGTCCGCCCTCGCGAAACCGGCGGAAATAGGCGAACAGGCCGTCGGGCGAGGGCACGCTAGAATCGTCCTCCTTGATCCGCCCGCGCATCTCCCGCACCAGCGTCTTCTGCAGGGATGCGGTGTGCCCGAGCAGGCTCTCGGTGTAGCCGTTCTCCTCATCCAGATATTTGCGGATGTCGGGATCCAGCACCTTGGGATCGCGCAGCACCTCCTGCCATTTCGCGTCCTTCAGCCAGGCATAGTCGTCGGTCACGGTGATGCCGTGCCGCGTGAAAGAATGCGGCCGGCGCGGGGCGACGGGGGGCTGGGAAGGGGTTTTGGCCTGGGTCACTCGATCCTCATTCGTGTCCGACGTCGCTGCTTTGCCTCTCCCCGCTTGCGGGGAGAGGCCGGATTGCATCAAAGATGCAATCCGGGTGAGGGGGACTCTCCGCGAGTCCAACTCTCACCGTCCTTGCGGAGACTCCCCCTCACCCCGACCCTCTCCCCGCATGCGGGGAGAGGGGGAAGGAAGCGGCTCGCCGCGTTCCCTTATATCGTTCCGCTTCCGTGGATTGCCAGCGCGGCTAGTGCCAAAGACTGGTGCCAAGTCGCCGGGTTGTTGATCGGCCCCTTGTATGCTTTACGGACCAAAATCCCCGCCGCCGGTCCAGCCTGATGCTGTTCAATTCCTACCCGTTCATCCTGCTGTTCCTGCCGGTCGTTCTGGCGGGCTATTTCTGGCTTGGGCGGCGCAGCAATTTCACGCCGGTGATCTGGCTGGCGCTGGCCTCGCTCGCCTTCTATGCCATCGGCAACTGGCAGTTCGTGGCCCTGTTGCTGCTGTCGATCGGCTTCAATTACGGCGTCGGCCATCTCCTGATCGTGGCGAAGCTCGGTCCGTCACACCGAAAGGCGGCGCTCGCACTCGGTGTCGTCGGCGATCTGCTCGTGCTCGGCATCTTCAAATATGCCGGCTTCGCTGCCGAGAACATCAACACGCTGTTCGGCTCGCATCTTGCGGCTCACATCCTGTTGCCGGTCGGCATCTCCTTCTACACCTTCACACAGATCGCGTTCCTGGTGGACGCCTATCGCGGGCGGGTCGCGGCCTATGCGTTGCCGCATTACGCGCTGTTCGTGACCTATTTCCCGCATCTGATCGCCGGGCCCATTCTCCACCACAAGGACATGATCCCGCAGTTCGAGCGGAAGGAGACGAAGTATCCGGACGGACATCTGATGCTGTGCGGTGTCATCATCTTCGCCATCGGCCTGTTCAAGAAGACCTGTCTTGCCGACGGCATCCAGCCGCTGGTCGCGCTCGCCTTCGAGGCGCGCTCGCCGAGCTTCGATCAGGCCTGGTGTGGTGCGCTCGCCTACACGTTCCAGCTCTATTTCGACTTCTCCGGCTATTCCGACATGGCGATCGGGATATCGCTGATGTTCGGCATCTTCCTGCCCGTCAATTTCAACTCGCCCTACAAGGCGACCAGCATCGTCGAGTTCTGGCGCCGCTGGCACATGACGCTGTCGCAGTTCCTTCGCGACTATCTCTACATCCCGCTCGGGGGCAACCGCCACGGCCGCGTGCTGCGCTATGTCAATCTGATGATCACGATGCTGCTCGGCGGGCTCTGGCACGGTGCGGCCTGGACTTTTGTCATTTGGGGTGCGCTGCACGGCGCTTATCTCTGTGTCAACCACGCCTTCAACACGCTGATGCCGAACATCCCATCTGTTCTCACGCGCCCGGCCCGCATCGCCGGAGCGGTGCTGACCTTCCTCGCCGTCGTCGTCGCCTGGGTGTTCTTCCGCGCCGAGAGCGTTGCGTGGGCGCTGCGGGTTCTCCGCGCCATGGCCGATCCCTCCAACATCGTCTTCGGCCGCGAGGAGATCGCGGCGCTGGTGCTGGTCGCCGTCTACGCCGCGCTGGTGTGGCTGGCGCCGAACACGCAAGGCATTCTGGGATACGATCACGCTAACCGCCGGGTCGGCGAGAGCCTGCGGGCAGGGCGCATGCGGCCGCTGTTTCTCTATGGCGCATCGCTGGTGCTTGCATTCGGCATCTTGGGCATCCAGAGCCACAGCGAATTCATCTATTTCCGGTTCTGATGCGCAGGCCGTTCACCAGTCTCAAGCGCCTTCTGCTCGCGAGCATCGCATTCTTGCTTGGTGCTGCCGTGCTCACCTACGTCGTCGATCCCCTGCAACTGTTCCGTCCCTCGCGCTCCGCCTTCTATTCCGACGACACGCGCGTGCAGAATGCCGGTCTGATCCGCAGCCAGTCGTTCGACACCGCCTTCATGGGCACCTCGCTCGCGATCCATTTCCGCCAGAGCGATATCGACCGTGCGCTCGGCGTTCGCTCGCTCAAGCTGGCGATGACCGGCTCCAACTCACGCCAGCAGGCCTTCGTGCTGGAGCAGGCGATCGCGGGCGGCGCAAGGCGCGTGATCTGGGCGATGGACGATTTCATCTTCGTCGATGCGGCCGACATCGAGGCCGATCCCTATCTGTCCGTCGATCTCTATCGCGGGACGGCCAAGGGCATCGCATCCTATCTGTTCAGCGCCGCGATGGCGAAGGAGTCCCTGTTCACGCTGCTGCGGTCGGTCCCGCCGTTGCAAGGGCCGCTGACCCGCGCGGCGCCGTTTCTTCCCGTCAAGTTCGCGTTCGCCGATGTCGACGACATCTACGCGCTGCCGCGGGATTTCGACATTGCTCGCGAGTACAATGCGAGGAGGACGCTCGCCGCCTTCGCCTACATCACGAGCCCGGTGCGCAGCCGTTTTCTCGGCGAAGGCTACGGCTATGACGCCATGGTCAGGCATTTCGAGCGCGATGCCATCGGCCTGATCACGCGCCACCCCGACGTGACCTTCGACATCTACTTCCCGCCTTATTCGATCCTGCAATTCGTCGCGATGCGCGATGCCTCGCCCGAGACGCTGAAGATCGTCACCGATCTGACGGCAGTGGTCGCGCAGCGCCTGACGCAGCTTCCCAACGTGCGCCTGCACGATTTCCGCGCGATCAAGGCGGTGACGCACGACCTCGAAAATTACGGCGACGTCATCCACCACTCGCCGGTCGTCGATGCGAAAGTGCTGCAGTGGCTGGCGAGCGGGGAGTATCGCGTCGATCCGAAGACGCCGACGGCGTCGCTGGATGAGCTGAACGCGCAGGTCGAGGCGTATCGTGTCGCGCGCTGATCTTCCCCTCTCCCCCTGTGGGCCTGTTGCGTAATCCGCCAGTTGTGATTCCCTAGGGCAAAGCCTTGGAGGTATCGATGGCGGTGAAGCGGACAGGACAGCCGAGCTTTGTGGAAGCGCTGATGCCGAAGGGCGCCGGCGCCAATGCGGCGCTGGATCGGTTGGCTGGC
>NZ_JACIHC010000041.1:0-21127 GCF_014198205.1 Bradyrhizobium sp. SBR1B | reverse complement strand
TCAGCCAGAACAGTCCTTTGCGCATCGAAGTCCCCCGTGCCGAATCAACTCGGTGCGAGGGAATCAGAAACCGCTAATTAGGTACACACCCTAGTGCGCGACGAAAAACGTTTCGCGCGCGATGTATCCATCGAGAGAAGAGATGCCGATCAGTGGGCCTATCACGGCGCGACGCTAAGGCTTCATTCATCCCGGTGCGGCGGGAAGAAGCGAGTGGCTCTTGTGGAGTTCTTTCGCCCATTGCAAGACTCATATTCACGTTGTCTCTCTTTGGGCAGCCTGCCGCCTGCACTGCCGGTCTCACTACGAACGACACGCAACGTGCAATCCTATAACTTAACTGGACTAGCTGAGAAGTAGCCGCAACTCGATCTGCTAGATCAATGGTTTGAAGCTGCTGATCGTCCTGGAATTTGCGACAACCTGTATGAGTGACGTGTTACTGCCTGCAGAAATGATCTGCTATACTGCAGAGAGCGTCCTGTCCCGAGAATCAGGACGCTCTTTGGCGATCTACAACGTCATTGTGCTGTCTGTCGTTGGAGCCTTAGTGGCGCTGCCAGTCGTGACTATAACGCTTTCTGTCCAAAGTGCCGGAACCATTCGTCCCACCATCGAGAAGACCCCTCTGCTCGCTCCGGCCTCCGGACGCATCTCTCGTGTTCTTGCTGTGGAGAACGGTCTCGTTGCACAAGGCCAAGAGATCCTCCCTCTCGACGATGTGGTCATCGAGGAGAAGATCGGTGCACTTACAAGTGAAATCCGTCTGAAGCGCGATCGTGCCAATGACCTGGAGGCGCTAATTTCTTCCGGCGCGCAGTCCGACGTCCCCTTACGCCTCCGCACAGAAGCCGCCATGGCTGAGCGGCTCCATTTTATGAACCTGTTGCAGGAGAACCAATATGCCCGCCGCAATGCAGCGGCGGAACTCGAGCGCACCCAGCGACTGGTCGCGGTTGCTGCAGCGCCCGCCAAGGCGGTTGAGGAAAAGGCCTTCGCTCTGCAGAACGTCGAGGTGAAAGGCGAGATACTCGCCCGAAGCAAATCCGCCGAATGGAACCAACAGCTCTCCGATACTAACCTCCGCCTTCAGGAGCTTACCGCCAGCTTGCGCCAACTTGAGAACGAACGTGACCTGACCCGAATTCGCGCTCCCGTGTCCGGCGCTCTCGAGCAATTCTCCGGCCTCTCAGCCGGCAGCTACGTCCAAGCGGGGCAAACCGTCGCTTCGATCTCGCCTGACGGCGAACTGGTGGCAGAAATCTACATTTCGCCTAAGGACATCGGCGTTGTGCAGCCTGGCCAGCCGGTGAGGCTCCAGGTCGATGCTTTCAACTACAATCAATGGGGGGTGATTGAGGCGACAGTGCTAGAGGTCGCGCAGGACTTTACCATGCAGGACAAGAACCCGGTCTTCAAAGTCCGCTGCGCCCTTTCTCGCAGTTACCTCAAGCTCAAAAATGGCATCATTGGTCATCTGAAGAAAGGCATCACGGTGAGAGCCCGCTTCCTCGTGGCGGAGCGCACCATCCTGCAACTCCTCTACGATGAGATCGACGATTGGCTTAACCCGCTCCTTGCAGCTCGTTAATTATCCATTTCCAAGAAGTCAGTGCGCGCCATGTCGGGTCAAATCATCAAGTTCAAGCAGCGCGACATCACGGATTGTGGGGCTGCCAGTCTTGCTTCCGTTGGAGCCTTCTACGGTTACAAGTTGCCATTGTCGCGAATCCGCCAGTATGCCTCGACGGACCGATCCGGCACCACCGTGTCGGGTCTTCTGCAAGCGGCTCAAAAGCTTGGGTTCATTGCCAAGGGTGTCAAGGGCGGCTTCGATAGCTTGTACAAGATCCCCAAGCCGGCGATCGCGCATGTGACGGTCAAGGACGTCTTGCACCACTTCGTAGTGGTCCAGGCGATCGACGCGAGGTGGGTCACCGTCATGGACCCCGCCTACGGCGAAATCCGCAAGCTGTCGCATGAAGAATTTAAGCGACAATGGACTGGCGTCCTGGTGCTGCTGGTTCCGGCAGACACCTTCAAGCGCCGCGATGAGACCACCTCACCTCTTCTCCGCTTTGCCCGGCTGCTTGCGTCGCACAAAGCTGCTCTGACGCAGGCTCTCGTCGGCGCACTGGTAACCACCCTCCTCGGGCTGTCGACAGCCATTTACGTCCAGAAGATCGTCGATCACGTGATCACAGCGGGCAACCGCAATTTGCTCAATCTCATGAGCGTCGTGATGCTGCTGATCCTGGTGCCGCAGATCGTAATTAATCTGCTCAGAAACCGGCTAGTCCTACAAACAGGGCAGAAGATCGATGTCTGCTTGATTCTCGGCTACTACAATCACGTCCTAAGCTTGCCACAAAAATTCTTCGATAGCATGCGCATGGGAGAAATCGTCTCCCGGATGAATGATGCGGTGAAAATCAGGAGCTTCCTGAACGACGTCTCGATCACCATGTTCGTCAACCTGCTAGTCGTACTATTCTCGTTCGGGCTGATGTTCATCTACTCGTGGAAGATCGCCTTGGTCGTGGCTATCTCCATCCCACTATATGTCTTGGTCTATTGGACCATTAACCGGCTCAATAAGACGCGCCAGCGCGCGATCATGGAGAATGCCGCCGATCTGGAGGCACAATTGGTTGAATCGCTCGGAGCTGTTTCCACAGTCAAGACTTTCGGCTTGGAGAGCTTCGCTTGCCTCAGAATGGAAACTCGCTTTGTCAAGACCCTGCAATCGGTCTACAGCTCAGGCCTCATCGCGATCGTCGGCGACAATGCTTCGACCTTTCTCTCAACTCTCTTCACAATCTTGCTAATGTGGTTTGGTACGACGCTTGTTCTGGATCAGGCCGTCACTCCTGGTGAGTTATTTTCCTGCTATGCGCTGCTCGGCTATATCACCCGGCCTGTCGCCAACCTGATCCAAACCAACAGAATCGTTCAGGACGCGTTTATCGCGGCGGATCGCCTGTTCGAGATTTTCGACCTTGAGCCTGCACGCGGCGGCGGTATTGATGCCACCAAATCCGAGCTAGGCGATATCCGCCTGGAGAACGTCACCTTCCGCCATGGCTCGCAGCCGAAACTCTTCGAAGATCTTAACCTTACCTTTCGTCGAGGCGAAATGACGGCTGTGGTGGGAGAAAGCGGCTCAGGCAAGAGCTCCCTTACGGCGCTGCTGCAGAATGTCTACCCCCTCGAGAGTGGCCGCATTCGGATCGGTCCCTATGACCTCAAGGACCTCTCGACCATATCTCTGCGTAGGGTTGTTGCCGCGGTACCGCAGTCGACGGACGTATTCTCAGGCTCGGTGATCGAGAACATTGGGCTTGGCGAGTTCGAACCGGAGATCGACAGGATCATGAAGGTCTGCGATCAAACTGGGCTGCGGGAGGTGATCGAGAATTGGCCGGGAGGCTTCCAGGCCTATCTAGGCGAAAACGGTGTACGGCTCTCTGGCGGCGAAAAGCAGCGCTTTTCGTTGGCCCGAGCTCTGTATCGGGATCCGGACATCCTGATCCTTGACGAGCCGACCTCCTCTCTCGACTCCGTTGCCGAAGCCACTATTCACCAGCTCCTTGATGATTTGCGTCGTGCCGGCAAGACCATCGTGGTCATCTCTCACCGACTCAGCACCATCCGTGCTGCCGACAAGATTGTCATGTTACACAAGGGGCGGATCGTTGCTGAAGGCAGGCATACTGATCTGCTGGAGCAAGCCGCTTACCTTCGCTTGTGGCGGACGCAAACAGGGGACAGAGCGGGCTCCGGAAATGTGGAGTTTCTGCCTGACGGCGGGCAAGATTGTCCCGCGAATCAGGAGAGACGATGAGCAGACGATCCCGCCGGCATCACGCACCGGCATTTAAGGCCAAGGTGACGTTAGCCGCGATCAAGGGCGAGATGACGCTGGCGCAGTTGGCTGAGTATTTTGACGTGCACCCGAACCAGATCACGCAGTGGAAGTCCCAGCTTCAAGAAGCGGCGGCCGAGGTGTTTAGTCCTGGCGGTGGCAATAGAACGAGCTATCGCCGAAAGTTGGTGACGGCGGGAATCGGAAAGGCGGCAGATCGTGGGGGTGCTTGACGCCTCCACTTCTCCACCGAAGGAGCGATATGCCGTGTCCAAAGATAACATCATCAAGCTGATTCAGCCAGGAAACGTCGAGGATCAACCCACCGAAATCTTGCGCAACGGGGCGCGTGCCCTGTTGGCGCAGGCGGTCGAGGCCGAGGTCGAGGACTTTCTCGGCAAGCATTCCGATTTGAAGACCGCGGGCGGCCACCAGCGCGTCGTCCGCCACTGTCACCTGCCGGAACGCGAGGTGATGACTGGTATCGGTCCGGTCGCTGTCCGCCAGCCACGTGTGCGTGATCGCGAGGCGGATGCCACCGATCCCGACCGCATCCGGTTCTCTCCGTCGATCCTGCCCCCAAGTCTTTGGCCCACCGCGCAGAACGAAGGATTTTCCCGATATCGCAGCAGCATCTGGGCCCGCGATACCCGGCTCGCCAGCTCAGTTCTCGACCGCGAAAGAGCCGCCAAGGTCGACAGCTGTTCATCACTCATTGCCAATTCGACCGCTCGCCGCCATCCTGCCATGATACAGCTCCTCGTTTCGCCGACCGCAAACGAGGAATCCGCCAACAACCCGTCCGTTCCACCAATTCAACGCGCTCCACGACGCAGGTTTCATGGAATCGGTCGTCTAGTTAGCAGGCCATCATCGCCACTTTGGAACGGGAGCAAGCAATCGAGACGCGACAGGTGCCTTGTCTTCAATTCAGCCTCCCCGGCCGCTGCTTTGAGGCTGGCTGTTTGGTGGTTAGTGGCGAGTGGCAGGGACAGCGTCCGCTCTAGCGCAACCGATCGACGCCGAGTCGTCCCTGATCGATTCCGCGAATTCCGGAACCTGCGGGGCGTAATGCTCCCGGCGATCTTAGAACACTAAACCTTGCCGCCATCATGCCGCGCCAGCAACTGCTAATGAGGCTGGGGGGCTGACCTTAGAACAAAGGCAAATTCGTCATTTTGGTTTCGCTTTGACGTTGGCACAGCAGACCCTCGCACCATATGTGTTCGACGCGTCCCCACTGGCACGCCGCTGCGGTATCCGGAAAAAACCCCCTTCCATGGAGGTTGGCGCTCGTATTGCAAAGCAGCGGGATGCCCGTGAGCCTTTCATATTCGACGAGAAGCTCAGCGACTGCATGCTGAGAGGTTCTGGGAATCGTCTGCAATCGCGCAGACCCGTCGAGGTGAACAACCGCAGGAATTCTATTACGCCAATCAACCCGCGTCTCGTGATCGAAAAGCATGTAAGGATCGGGCGTTCCAGGACTGAAAATGTCCGGTGCACGGTCCTCCAAACATATAGGAGCCACCGGCCGGAAGTGTTCTCGAAGCTTGAGGTCGTTGAGATAGTCCTTCATTCCCGCCGAGGTCGCCGCTGCGAGAATGCTTCTGCTACCCAACGCCCGTGGTCCCAACTCGGCACGTCCGGCAAGGAAGACCACGGGCTTGTCAGCCGCGAGAATGATTGCCAATTCGCGCAGGCTGCACGGCGCCGCCTTCCACCCGCGCGGCACATCGCCCCGTTTCAGCGCGGGGCCGCTGTAGACGGACCACTCCAACGGTCCGAAGCCGTTGTGCGCTGCCATAGCGGAACAAGCGGCTCCAACTGCTGAGCCACTGTCATTGGGAAATGGGGGCACCCAGACGGCCTTGAACAAGCCTGTTGCACGCAGTGCACTATTCCATTTGATGTTCAGACCGCAACCGCCGACTATGCACAAATTTTGTGGTCCCGGAACAGACGAATGCCGCTGCAGAGCATTCTCCATTTCTCGCACGAGGAGACGCTCGACGAAGCAATGAAACGACGCAAGCACATCTTCTGGTGGTTTGGCTTTGAGCCGCAGCGCGCAAGCTTCGAAGAAGTCATGCACGGCGGAAATCGCCGATTCCATGCCGTTGAAATCCACACGGTGAGCAAGCTCCGCATCGTCCCCAAAGCGCCTTTCGTATTGCTCCCGGAACACCTCCACAATGTCTTTGTCCGCCGACCCAAGCGCGATGTAGGCCATTATCTTGCCGGCAATTGCCCGGTCGCCCCAACCACCGCGATTTGCCCTCTTATACGGCCCAAAGTGCTGGCTCGCCGCAGGATAGGTATGCCCAATCATCGGGAATAGGTATTCGAGGAAGCGGGCTCCGCCGCGCTCAATATGGTATAGCCGTGGAAACATGGCGCCGTCCCAAACCAGACAGAATGCCGGTTCGCCTGTCTTGGCAAAGGGGCTGGTGCAGTATGCGGAGGCCATATGTCCCGTGACGTGCGGATAGCTCTTGTAAGGGAAGGCCCTGCCGTCAAGCATCAGGCCAAAGCCGTCGCACGAGGTGAGGGGGTCGTCAGCATGGCGTTCGAGATATGGTGCCCCCTTGAGCGTGATGGGCACCGTACCGCTGATGATCTCCAACCGCGACTCCACGCGCCCAATCCAGCCGTCGACCACGAACTCGTCGACGTCACGCGCATCGAGGCCATGCTCCGCCAGAGCAACGACAATTGCATTGAGGTTGTCGATTTTTTGATACCGAGGATTATTGCCCCTTTTTTCCTCTTCGACGCAAAAGACAAGCCGTCCATCCTCGACTAGAGCGACTGCCCCGTCATGAGTCAGCTTTATACCGCAGATACGCATGATCCCACCAAATTGTTTGACCTCGAGGGGCAGCTTCGAACGAGGAACTCTCGCCGGCGAGTCCCAAGCATCTGCCGACAACGGTTTCGATGGAGCATGCATTCCGCATAGCGAAGATCACCCCGTCAGCGGCGCGACCGAATAAGGAAGCACAAACACCGATCCGAAGAATTGCGGCGACCTATACACGACTTGGAGCGCATTATGATAATTCCTTCGGGGAACGGCAGTCGGAGCTTGTCGTAGTCGGCCGCACAAGCGGCGCAATCGTCGGCCCGCGATATTCAGGTTGACAACTTGAATTCGATCCATGTCGAAGCTCACGAATCTTCTCCCAACCTAGCCGGCACGCGACCAGCAAACGACCTTAGACGACGCGGAACTTTGAAGGGCAAAACAGCAGCCTCTGGGTCGCGGTCCGGACGATCGAACCACGAACAAGGCCGTTTCGTTTCGCCCTGACTTGTGGGGTGACAGTCACAGCAATGCTGTCGACAGCTTAATTGTCCAGAAACTTACCTCTGACGTCTGTCGCCGTCGAGTGCCGGAGGTCCTAGCCTCCTAGTTTTGGCAGGCTCCCTGATTTGATAGTTGCTGTGGACCTACGCTTAAATTTATTCCTACATACGGCCGACATGAACTCCGACAGCTAAAACGCGATTGCGCAATCGACTAAGGTGATAAACGGAAGCGATCGCCGATGAGCGCATTCCATGCAACGTATCCACCCCGCCTTGTTCAAGGCGCGCATTTACGCGTTGTAGCGCCGTCACGCAGTTTGAGCTTTATCACTCCGAGCGTCAGAGACAGGGCGACGCAATTCCTACAATCGCACGGAATGAACGTCAGTTTTGCGCGGCACGCGGCCGAAATGGATAGCTTTCAGTCAGCATCGGTTGCCGCTCGAGTCAGCGACCTTCATGAAGCGTTTCTTGATGACTCTGTGACCGTTATCCTGACCGCCATTGGCGGATACAATAGCAATCAACTCCTACGCCATATCAATTTCACATTAATCGAAAGACATCCAAAGATCCTATGCGGATTTTCCGACACGACGACTCTTACGAATTCAATTCTCGCGCAAGCAGGCCTAGTGACGTATTCCGGACCCCACTTCTCAACGTGGGGCATGAAATACGGACTTGAGTTTAGCGCAGAGAATTTCCTGAAGTGCTGCATGGGGAGTGAGCCGTTTGAGCTGCCCTCCTCCCCCGAATGGAGCGATGACGACTGGTACATTGATCAGGAGAATCGGAAATGGCTACCGAATGAAGGCTGCTGGGTTCTTAATCCCGGTGTTGCCCATGGACGGCTCGTGGGCGGGCACTGTCGTTCACTGAACGCACTGCAGGGGAGCGACTATTGGCCAAGCCTTCTCGGCAGCATCGTTTGCCTTGAAGAAACTGCCGACATCACGCCGCGACATTTCGACAGGCAACTCCAATCCCTGATTTTGCAGCCGGATTTTGAAGGCGTCCGAGGAGTACTGATCGGCAGGTTTCAAGCGGCTAGCGGAATGTCAAGATCCCTTCTAAAGGGCATCGTGGCGAATAAAGCCGAGCTCAAAGGCATTCCGGTTGTGGCCAATCTGGGTTTCGGCCACACAAGCCCAATTGTTACACTTCCGATTGGAGGAGAAGCCAGGATCATTGCAGAAGACGATACACCGCGAATCTGGATCGACAAACATTAGCGAGAAGGAGATGCGAGATGTTCGATAGCCACTTCGAAGCCGCCATTCTGCGGGATGATGCATCGTATTGTCTTCAGGAGCGGTCGCTCTTCTCGATGCCCGTGTACAATCCCTCAACTCACTATATTGATCTGACACGCAACAAATACTTCCACGCTCTGCTCACCCTTCGCCATTACGTCCGCGCCGTGTCTGACTACTACTTCTCGGTCATGCACGAAGGGCGAAACATAGATTTGTTTATGCTAACACCTAGCATATCGTCCCCGATGGGGGCTGGCTCAGACTCGGAGGCAATTGCTATCAAGTTTGGCGAACTCGATTCATATCTTGTCGATTCCTCTCAGTTCGGGTTCGAACCGCTTCTCTTGAACGGCATGCCGATGGTTTACTGCTATCTTCCATCTATGAGAGGGGAAGATGCCGATAGTAGGCACCTAAACCAATTCTTCCACTGCGAAGCCGAGATCCGCGGGGGCATTGGTCAATTGTTCCCGCTGATAGAAGGCTACATAAAGGCACTATGTCGTGCATTGAGTTTGATGAACAACATCGTCGAGAAGATTAGTGCGAATCCGAAACAGACCAGGAATGCTATCAACTCCGTCGCTGCGGCGGCGGCCTTTCCTCGCATTTCCTTCGATCAGGCGTGCGAACTTCTCCGCGAGCACGGAGGAAAGGGAATTACTGAACTGGCCGCGCATCGCCGAACAATTACAGCCGAAGGTGAGATGCGGCTGGCCAATCTCTTGAAGCTAGATATTCCTTTCTGGATAACCAACTATGATCGAGACCAAGTGCCGTTTTATCTAAAGCCCGATCGCCGGCACCCGGAAAAAGCGATCAACGCCGACCTTATCTTCCCGCCCCTCGATGGTGGATGTTTTGGTGGTGAGATTGTGGGATGTGGCGAGCGCCAGGACGCCGCGGACGAGTTGATCGAATCGCTCGCGAGGCAAGGCATATGTCCTAGACCATATGAGTGGTACATCGAACTAAGACGGCAGCCAAACTACTCTACTACGTCCGGCTTTGGCTTGGGGATAGAGAGATTTCTAGCCTGGGCTCTCTGCCGGACGAACATTCGGGATGTGATTGCCTATCCAAGACTGAAGAATATTATGACGTACCCCTAGGAGATCACCAGTTACGCGCGCGCGACTGTTGCGCGTCTGGTGTCAGCGGCCCGAAGCGATCATCCAGAAAATTGACGAGAGTCGCGACGAAGCCGCGTCTCGGCCAGGCGCCCCAAGAGCTTAAACTCGTCGCCACTCGACAACTGGCCAGCTTTGAGGGCGCAGCCGTGATCGCAAATTAGCCGTTGATCTGTTGGAAACAGCCAAAATAGTCAGGGATGTCATGCGTTATAGGTGATGAACTTGTCGAAAGCATCGGATATCCAGGCAATCATATTTGATCTTTCAGAGGTTCTCTTGCACGGCCTGCTCGGACTTCATGAGCGGCTCGGCAGGAGTGTCGGCGTGTCTTCGAGCAGGCTTGAATTGCAGATTCCTGAACTTCAAGCCCTTTTTGAAGGACGCATCAGCGAGCAAGACTATTGGTCGGCGCTAATCGATAAGCACTGCTGGACCATAAGCTCAGAGGAGCTTCATAACCTTGTACGTGAGGGATTTCGGGAAATCCCCGGCACACGATCGATAATTCATGAGCTTCGACTATCCGGCTATCGGATAGGCTTGCTATCCGTTCATGCCCGGGAATGGATCAGCTATTGCGAAGAGAAATTCTCATTTCGAGAGCTATTTGACGAGATCAGCTACTCGTTCGAAACTGACACGTGCAAGCCCGCCCCCCAGTCTTTTGTCATGATCCTTGAACGGCTGAGATGCCGGCCTCAAGAGGCCCTTTTCATTGACGATATGCCGGCAAATCTCGATGCAGCCTCGATGACTGGAATGCACACCCTTCAATTTTTTTCGGCTGCGCGGCTGCGGCGTGACCTGCACTTATTCGGAATAGCGCTCCCGTCCGCGAGAACTCGCCATGACTAAACTCGATGACATCAGATATCTCGTTGAGCAGGAGAATTTATTCTGGAGTGCTCAGTTTCAGAAGGAGGCTGCAAGGGACAAAAAGAACCCAGTCAACTTCTCATCAGATTGGTGGCGGCTCTATTATAGGGAGATAACAGACCACATAGGGCACATTCTCAGACTTCGATCCGATCCCTATGTCTTGGAGGCGGGAAGTGGATCTGGAAAAGCGTCTCTACTGTTATCATCGAATATGAGGCGAGTGTTGCTAGATATATCGCCTAGCGCTCTTCGATTCGCAAAATATCTCGCCGAGCGGTTTGGATGCCAAAATGTTGATTTCATTCACGGCGACTTATTCAAGCTCCCTTTTGAGGAGCGGTCATTCGACCTAACATGGAATATTGGTGTACTAGAGCACTATCGCCCTGAAGCAGCCCTGCAGATCTTGAAGGAAATGTCCCGAGTTACAGTTGATGGTGGCTATCTCGCCGTGGGAGTGCCGAACTTCGGATCCTTTGCGATCCAAAAAGCTCGTACGCTGCGATTTCCTATTCTGCACTTCGTTCCTGGCTATCGATTAGGCACCGAGAGACCCTATACGCCGCCGCAACTAATCGAGCTTATTGAAGGGGCATGTCATCTTGAGGGACGCTCCGTTAAGAGCACAGAGATTGTCTATTTTGGAAATCCGCTGCCGATGGGATCACCTGCTTGGCTGCTGAGATCGCTCGGACCTGCGGCCGAGCGGCGATGGCCACATCGGAAGTTTCTCATCGTAGCCATTTCGAGACTATAGATGCCAGGTGCACTTACGATCGGAAGCCCGTGATGGTTCCCGGTTGGTGTCGGCGACGGCGCGGCGCAACGGGTTGTCCACGAGCCAGTTGTTCACGTGGCGACGGTTGGCGCGCGAGGGTCGGCTGGGCGGGGATACAGCGCCATTGCTTGTTCCTGTGGAGATCACTTCGACACCAACTCCGGCGTCGGCCGTGGTCGCGCAGACAAGGCCATCGTCGGCTAATGAGCGCGCGAAGGTAGGCATAATCGAGATCGAGCTTAGCGGCTGTCGGGTCCGCGTTGACCGTGACGTGGACACTGAAGCACTGCAGCGGGTCCTCGAGCTTCTGAGGCGGTGATGATTCCGATCCCAAGCAACGTCAGGGTCTGGATTGCCACCGGTCACACAGACATGCGCCGCGGCATGCAAAGCCTGGCGCTCGCGGTCCAGGAGAGTTTGAAGCGTGACCCGCATGCGGGGGATCTCTACATCTTCCGCGGCCGCCGCGGTGATCTGCTCAAGATTCTTTGGCATGACGGGTTAGGCATGTCGCTGTATGCCAAACGCTTGGACCGCGGCAAGTTTATCTGGCCTGCAACGTCGGGAGATGCGGTATCGATCTCAGCGGCTCAGATGGCTTATATGCTCGATCACCCATGTTGATGCCCCTCCTTGTTAGGCTGACAGATTCTTAGATCAAGTTGCGCAATGACGTGGTTTCGAAGGTCTCGGACAGCGTCAAGAATAGATGGTGTATTCGGGAAGAGATAGGCGCCGCTTGGCTGGCGATCAATCAGCAAACGCTTACTTCGGATCTGCACATAGAGCCAGTTCACCGGGATCTTGAGCGTGCGGGCTATTCGGGTGGGCTGAGGAGTGCTTCGTCATGCTCCCATCGGTTGCGCTGGGTAGCCACCTTGATGGCAGCGGCACGACGGATCCGCCCAACGGTGATGGCCAGCACCTTATCGGTGCAATGGGGAGAGCGGTGGCCTTCGTGGGTAAGGATTGCGGCGATCTCGTCGTCTGGGACGCCGTCGCGGGCAAGCGCCAGCAGGCGCTCCCGCATTTCTGTACCTCGCGTCAATCTGGTGACGGAGTTGACGCTCATCTTCACCTCGAGCTCTGTCACGGCGCCTCCTCGCCAGACGATCCTGGCCAGGGCCACGTCGTGCTCACCGCGGTCGAGCACGACCTTTTCGATGAGGCATCGCAACAACGCCTTGCGATGCGCATCCGAGATAGTCTCGTCAGCCCATATCTGCGGCAAGCGGCTGGTGAGGCTGATGACCTTGTTGTCAAGCTCCTTGCTCATGGCCACTTGTGTGATGGCTTTGGAGGGTACTGTCCAGAATGTTTCGCACTTTTGATCAGGCGACGGCTCCGTTTTCGGAGAGTTGTGGCTGATAGAGAGGTCGCATGTTCATGTAGCATTTGGTCGACCACGCCGTTCCGGCAATGTGCCGCAGCCGGGCCGCCGCCAAGTTGAGACAGGATTGACCGTCGGGGAAGGCGCCGACGACACGGGTTCGTCGCCGGATCTCCTTCATGATGCGCTCGAGCGGATTGTTCGTTCGAATCTTTCGCCAGTGGATGTCCGGAAAGGCATAGTAGGCAAGCGTCTCGTGAACCGCCTGCTCGACGAGATCAGCAGCTTTGGCCATACGGCTTGCCCGCAGATCCGCGATGACGGTCCTGGCTTTCTCGTCGGCCGCGGCGCGGCTCTCCTGGGCATGAATGGCCTTGAGCATGTGGCTCACCTCGCGGACCCGGGTCGACGGCACGTGGCTGAAGACATTGCGATAAAAATGCACCATGCAGCGTTGATAGCGGGCCTCCGGCAGATAATCCGCAACGCTTTCGACAAGACCTCGGCACGCATCGGAAATCACCAACTGCACGCCCCTGAGACCGCGATCGACGAGATGCCGCAGAAACGATGACCAGCCGGATTTGTCCTCCTTGGCGCCCTCACAGATGCCGAGGATCTCCCGGAACCCCTCGGCATTAACCGCCGAGGCCACCAGCAGCGAGATGTTGCGAACCTCACCAGCCCAGCTGCGCTTCATCACGATGCCGTCGAGGTAGAGATACGGATGCTCGCCTTCGATCCTGCGATTCCGCCACGCCTCGATCTTGATATAGATCTTCTTGTTCAGGTTCGACACTGTGCTCGGGCTGACCCGGGTGCCCCACAGCGCCTCCGTGATGTCTTCGACCCGCCGAACCGAAATCCCGGCCAGATACATCTCGATCAGCGCCTCCTCGACCGAGCTCTCCCGCCTCCGGTAGCGCTCGATAATCGCCGTCTCGAAGGTTTGCCGCCGTAGCTTCGGGACCTTCAGATTGACGTCGCCCGCCTTGGTGTGCAGCGTTCGCTCGTAGCTGCCTGCCCGCGTGTCCTGCCGGGCCGGGCTGCGCTCATACCGCCCAGCCCCGCACAGCTGGTCCGCTTCGGCCTCCAGCATGGCGTTCAGGGTCTCTTCCACCGTCCCGCGGACCATCTCGCCCAGGTGATCTCGAATCCGGGCCTCATCAATTTGGATCACCTGACCCATGGCATTCCCATCGTTCATTCAAAGCTCCTTCATTCTAGAAGAAGCCGTCAATCCTGAAAGTGCGAAAGACTCTGTACGTTATCGGCAAGCGCCTCTTCCGCGGCGCGCACGTCGGTTAGCGCCGCTTCCCATCGACGCTCGAGTTCCGAGGCGACCAGGCGATTGTCTGGATCAGCTCGATTGAACTGCCGTTCGGCGAGCGCCGCCGTGTACCGCTTGCGCTCGAGCTCTCGTTCTGCGCTGGAACTTAACGCATTGTTCGTCTGCTGCTGGACCCGGCGGGAGTGCGACAAGGCATCGAGTTCGGCCGGCGCCAGTGCGGTTAGGAATGCATCGGCAACGGCCGCATCGATACGGTCGGCCCGGATGTGTTGACAGGTTGGCTGGCCTTCCTGGGTACGCAGGTGATTGCATACATATTCGCCGCCCCCTTGTAGCGGACGTACATCTTATGGCCACATCGTGCGCACCAGGCGATGCCGTGGAGCAGAAGCTCGCCATCGCGAGGCGCGCCTCGGGTTTTGATGCGCATGTATTCGGCTCTGTTATCTCTGATGACGGCTCGGATTTTTTCATAAATTGGCCAGTCGATATAGGCGGGATATCGATCTTTGACGACGATCCGCCACTCCTCAATCGGCCGCGGAGCCTTTTGCGGCAGGGCGCCCTCCCGCTTCGGCGGCTGGAAGCGGGTTCGTCCATAGACGAAGGCGCCCGCATATGCGGGGTTCTTCAAGACGGCCGCCACCGCAGCCAGCGTCGTGCGCGTCCAACACAAATCGCCATGCCGATCACGACGTGGCAGTTCGAGATCACGCTCGTTCAACGCCCGCATGACCTTGGCAACGCTGCGCAATTGCAGGAACGTCTGGAAGACGAGACCGAGCCGCCCTTGCACGGCTATGTCGGGATCCTTAACGACCACGCCGCTCGGGTCCCGCATCAGCCCGATTGGCAGCATAACCGCAAGTTCGCCGCGTTCGGCTTTAGCCAGCAGGCCGGCGGTCAGCCGGCTGCGGATCGTATGTAGCTCAAGCTCGGAGATCGAACCTTTCAGCCCGAGAAGCAACCGTCCGTTGGGAGTGCCCGGATCATAGACACCATCGCGGTCGGCGATCAGACAGCCACGCAGACCACAGATATCCAGGAGCGGATACCAGTCGGTACAATTACGCGCCAAGCGAGTCACGTCGATCGACAGGATGAGCCCCACTTCACTCAGGCCAACACGGCCAACGAGTTCTTTGAAGCCGTTACGATGCGCTGTAGATGCGCCGCTCAACCCGAGATCGGCGTCAATCACGTCGATGGCAGCCTCACGCCATCCGAGTTCGCGGGCGCGCTTGCGAAGCGCGTATTGAAGGCGCAGGCTCTCCTGATTGCTTACGACCTGGTGGGGCGTCGACTGCCGGATGTAGACTACGGCTTTGCGCGCCAAGTGGCTTGAAGTGACCAACTCGGACTTCATGAGGGATCTCCGCCAAAATCGCGGCGACGTCTTCGACGATCTGACGTCGGAGCGCGGGCGTCAGCGTCGACCAAAGATCGGCTGGATCCATGCTCATGTGCGTCGGACAATCCGCTGTCGATAGAAGCTCGAGTAGAGCCTCCATACTCAGCTTAATCTGATTTGCTCCTTGTCCATAATATTCGATTGCGGTTGCCTGAATCAGGAGACTGCTTCCCGTGCGAAACTCGACTTCATACGAAGCGGGAATGCCTCGGCCTCGCTGGCCGATCTTCCTTATCGCTCGAAATGAGCGGCCGTACAAAGGATGGTGGGGGTCCCGAACTTCGATCACCTCCGGAAATGATTCGTCAGACTCACTATTGGGGACATTCCTCAATCCCCTCGGTGGATGGGATGGACTGGAAGCGGACGACGAAGCAGCTGGCGCTGCCGGATGGTCGGGCGCGCGTGGTGCGGCATGGATATGGGCCGGCGCGCGAAATTGCCACGGGCATCGGCCCTGTCGTGGTCGCCCGTCCGAAGGCCCGCGACCGTGGAGCAAGCGGGCCAGGCGACAGGATCCGGTTTCATTCGACGATCCTACCGCTCTGGGCCCGCCGGGCGAAGAGCTTAGACGCGTTGATCCCCGTGCTCTATTTGCGGGGAATCTCGACCAGCGACTTCCAGAAGGCGCTTTCGGCCTTGCTCGGCAAGGACGCGCCGAACTTGTCGCCGCCGGTCATCGCTGGCCTGAAGAAGGACTGACAGGCCGAATACGAACGTTGGCAAAAGCGCGACCTGTCGGGGCGGCGGTACGTTTATATCTGGGCGGATGGCGTCTATCGGCAGGCTCGCATGGAGGACCATGCCGAATGCATCCTGGTGTTGATAGGCGCCATGCCTGAAGGAAAGAAGGAATTGATCGGCTTCCAGGTCGGGGTACGCGAGAGCGCACAAAGTTGGCGAGAATTGCTGATCGATCTGCGCAAGCGCGGCTTGCAGATCGGGCCTCAGCTTGCTGTCGGCGACGGCGATCTCGGCTTCTGACGGCGCTCGATGAAATCTTCCCCGGCACGCAACATCAGCGATGTTGGCTGCACAAGGTGAACAACGTGCTCGACAAAGTCGCCAAGTCCGTGCAGCCGGCAATAAAGAGTGATCTGCGTGACATCTACCTAGCGCCGAACCGGGCGGCCGCTGTAACAGCGATTGATATCTTTGTCGAGAAGTAGGGCGTCAAATACAAGCCGGCCGTTGAATGCCTGATCAAGGATCGCTCGGCTATGTTGGCGTTTGATGACTTCCCTGCCGGCCACTGGTCGCATCTGCGCCTGCCGTTGGTCCGAAGCCTGGCGGGGCCGGGCGGGGCGGACTCTATTAGCGTCCGATTCCGCACGGCCCTTGCTCTGTTCGGGGTACCATCGCCTATTGCTCCAGATGCGGTGATGTTAGAGGCGGGCTGATCGCCGCGAGCGTCGGGTCCGCCCCGCCTGTTTGCTCTGATTACAGCCCGGCTACGAAGTCCCTGCAAAACCTCCAATTCTCGATTGTCAGCTTTCGGACGAATGTCGACGCATTGAGGCTCGAACATACGTTAGACCAAAGATGCAGACTGGAACGGTAGTCTCGTACAGCCTTGAAAAGAGCTGGGGCTTCATCAGACCCGACAACTGCGATGGCATCGATTTGTTCGTGCATATTTCGGACCTTCGCGACTGTACAGGGGCTGATCTGGTGCCGGGGACGCGCGTGTCTTTCGATCGTCGCTTCAACAGATGGCGCTCAAAGTACAGAGCCGTCGAGGTCAGGCTAATCGATTGAAGTGCCGCATATCCTGAAGGCCTTCACCGCGCCCGGTTCGGCCGACGATCGGAAAAGCTCGGCTCTGTGAGCGTCGATGACGAACAGCAAGTCTTTGCCTTCGAGGAAAACGAGACCTGCATCGCCGGATCAGGGCACAGGTCAACAGCGATCGGGACATTTCCGCTGCTGCTTCAAGTCGTTGGCCGCTTTGTTATAATCTAAGCGGTCATTTTTGCCCGGAACCGTTCGAGCATCACTTGTTGCGCATGAGCAAGCGTTTTGGAGGCGTGAAGTATTGATATTTGCCGGTAAGCGTTCCATTAACGAACTGTAGGCCGTGATCGCCATAGATTATATCCTCACGTGCGTAGCCGTCCGCTATGGCCACGTGATTGTTGCCCCCAACTGTCTTCCGAACAGTCTTCACCACATGGCTGGCTGGTGGTGAGCCGAGCATCTCAACTACGGCATAGCGTGGTGTGCCCAATTTTAGGGTGTCAAACTGTTTGCTGGCTCGTGTTGAAGACTTCCAGCCGCCTACTTACCTCGACGTCTTTATAGCGCATTCCGTATTGCATTTCACGGAACGGACCACCTGGAAACCGCTCGTCGCCACCTTACTCGATCGGACGCGGCCTGGGGGATTTCACTGCTTTACCAACACGCTCGATCGACCAGACCATCCTATTCCTAAGGAGGCGTTTGCAGCTGGTCACAAGAAATCGTTCTCGCGCGGAGAGCTAGAGGCCATCTATACAGAAGCCGGCTGGGAAATCTTGCGCTCCGATCATTACATCAAATGGGACTCGCCCTAAGAAACGGCATCGCCGACGTTCGGCTCCAAGGGCTGGAGAACGAAGCCGAATGCCTTGGCACGCCGATGCAAATTGTTGACCACTCGCGTCCGGTAGCGCGTCTCGTAGGAAGAGGCCCCGGGATCGACATAGTCCATTCCGTATCGCACAGCATTGTAGAACAGAACTGCGATCTTGCGGGCCGTGGCGGTCACTGCCTTGGCCTTACCGATGCGCGATGAAAGTCGCCTGTAAAAGGCGCCGAGCGCAGTATCGGTGCGTCCGACGGTGACGGCAGCAAGGCGCAGAAGCGCCGCCGCCCGGCCGCCGGATCGGCGCGTTCGGGACGAGAGCCTTTTGCCGCCGGAGACCTTGTTGCTCGGCGCCAGTCCTAGCCAGGAGGTAAAATGCTTTGCACTTGGCCACGAGGAGAGGTCGTCCCCGCATTCAGCGATCAGCTTCAGCGAGAGGTAAGGACCGAGGCCGTCGATCGTGGTGATGTCTTTTCCCAGCAACGCGAACAGCGCCTCGCGGACGTCGAAAGCTAGAGCGTTCGCCTGATCGGTCCGATTCCGACGCAGCGAGGCCAGCGGTGCTGGTCCATGGCCACGACCGCGATGGTTGCTCAGTTCCTTCAACACGGCTTCGATCCGGGCGTCGCAGGCAGATGCCTTCTCGTGGTAGGTGTCGTAAAGGGCCAGTGCCTGCTCGAGCGCAAACAGATGCTCGGCGCGGTAGCTCCCGGTGAGCGCCTTCGCAATCGTCTCGGCACTGGAGTGGCAACTGTAGTGGCGCAAGCACGCCAGCGCCTCGGGATCGCGCTCGCCGGCAAGAATCGCGCGTATGATACGCAAGCCGGTCGCGCCGGTGATGTCGGCGACGACGTGGTGGAGCTGAAGATTCATCTCCGTCAAGGCTTCTGCATATGCTGGATGTGTGAGGCCGCGTACTCCAGCAGACGCTCGCGCTGACGCACGTAGGCTCGCAGTTCGGCAATCTGCCCTTTGGGCTGAAAGCTGGCCCGCAGCAACCCGAATGAATGGAGCCGCTGCAACCATTGCGCATCGCTGACATCGGTCTTACGCCCCGGCACGTGCTTGGCATCGCGCGCGTTGACAAGGAACACGGTAAATCCCCGGGCATCGAGAAGCTCGAAAACCGGAATCCAGTAGACGCTGGTCGATTCCATGGCGACGGTCTCGACGCCGCATTCCGTAAACCAGTCGACCAGCCGATGCAGATCGGCCGTGAAGGTACCGAAACTGCGGACTGGCTCCGGAGCGCGATCTGCCCTAACGGCCGCCATATGCATGGTGGCGCCAACGTCGATGGCAGCCGCGTTCGGGTGCACCATCGGCATGTTACCGCCGTCCTTCGACTTCGATCTTTTTTTGGGGTTCATTTGTAGCTCCTCCTGGCTCCGGCGGAAGGGCTGGGCTGCGCAATTAATCAAATTCCTAAACGGGATCGCCGAGATGGCGTCACCACTCTCAAGTGCGCAACAGCCCATGGACCATGTTTTTTGACGGGGTCACGTGCCGCCAAAATCGTATCGGCCGCTCCCTTCCGGCCGCAGTCTAGCGATTACCCGTTTATATCCCACAGGGGGGCGCGCAGCGCCCGCTCAGTTTTTTAGAAGGCGCGCTCAGCAAAGCCTGCCTGCTGAGCGCAAAGCGATGATCGACCGTGAGCACGACCTGCCGATCACCAAACAGGCGGAAGTTTTGAAGATTAGTCGTGGCAGTGTCTATTATCTACCACGTCCGGTGTCGCCCGCCGACCCTGCGATCATGCAACGGCTCGACCGGCTGCACCTGGAGTTTCCTTTCGCCGGTTCGCGAATGTTGCGAGACCTGCTGGCTGCCGAGGGGTGCAAGGTCGGCCGCCGGCATGTCAAGACGCTGATGCGGCGGATAGGGATAGAGGCGCTCTACCGCCGGCCGCGTACCACTAGGCCCGAACCAGGGCACAAGATCTATCCGTATCTGCTGCGCGGGATGGAGATCACACGCCCGAACCAGGTCTGGGCGATGGACATCACCTACAGTGCGCCTCGCTCCGAGAAATCGGGGAGGCATATGTCTGGAATGCATTGAGAAAGGAGGAATTTGACGAGCCTGCTTCCTGCTGTGGGGAAGCATGAGCCCAAGCGGCGGTGACCTGCTGTCAGCTGGCAGGGTGACGTAGCCCGCAGGTAAAGGGAATTGAGGCGAAACCGTTACGCCGAGATGGTTCCCGAGGCTAAGTATTGGAAGGTTGAGGAACACGAACCGGTTCATCCGCGTCTGTGGGCTGAAATGTCGCCTCCGCCTACACGGTTTAACAGGCGGAATGCTGAATGGTGTCGAAGGATATGTAGCCAGAGACACCCGAATGCGAGCGTAGATGTAAGACGTCTTGCGTGGGCCGAGGGGAGAACACAGTCAAACCTGAGGCAACGGCATCGACTTGCAGCAAGCAAGGGAAACGACTGCGACCGGCAACCTCACCGATGCGCTGGTAGTCCAACATATGAACGAGGGAAGGCATGAGCGGAATGGCAAGGGAGTTGACCCCGATGTCCCCCATGCTGGCAGAGCTCCCGTAGTAGTCCGAGACCGGGAAAGCCGGTTACATGGCGAAGGGGAGCAGTTTGAGTTGCTTGGAGTGCACGTGATCTGACCTAACGAGGTGAAGACCTTTGATAATCAGTGAAATGCAGCACAAGCTCGCGACATGGGCCGCGGCCGATCAAACCCGCCGGTTTGATCGACTGCTCAGGCTCATCACCGACAGGAATTGGCTTGCTGAGGCGGCCCGAATCATCCTGGCGTCGAAAGGCGCCAATACACCGGGCCTTGACGGAATGGACAAGCGAAGACTTGCTGTCGAACTGGAGCGTCATCTGGATCGATTGCGAGTAGCCCTGTTGGACGGCACTTACCGCCCAACGCCGGTCAAGCGAATCCATATCCCGAAGGCCAACGGTAAGTTGAGACCATTGGGTATACCGATCCTGCTGGACCGCATCGTCCAGCGGGCGATGCTGATGGCCATGGAGCCGATCTGGGAGAGCGACTTCCACTCTGGTTCCTACGGCTTCCGTCCCGAACGCAGTGTTCATCATGCGGTTCGTACAGTGAGGATGCAGTTGCAGGATGGCTCTGACTCGAAGGGCCGCTGGATCATCGAAGGAGATCTGGCGAGCTACTTCGACACTGTCCATCATCGGCTGCTCCTGAAATGCGTACGTCGTCGCATTAGGGTCTGTACCTAATTAGCGGGTTCTGATTCCCTCGCACCGAGTTGATTCGGCACGGGGGACTTCGATGCGCAAAGGACTGTTCTGGCTGAAC
>NZ_JACIHC010000040.1:0-21578 GCF_014198205.1 Bradyrhizobium sp. SBR1B | reverse complement strand
AGAGCTTGGAGAGACCGCGCGGCCAGTGGGGAGTAGTGTGCCAATGAGGACCGTTCGACATGCCAGCCGTTTAGGCGACTAAGAACCGATCGTCATTTGTTTTCGGTTGTGCCGAAATTGGCTACACTCCCATGCAAGAAGACATTCGCTGCGATCATTGCGAAGAAGAGTCCTCGCCGGGCGAGTTGGTTATTCTTAATCCGCCACCTGAAAAACCAGCGTTCAAACATCTAGGCCTGCGCGTGGGTCTTGAGCCGCCGCTCATGAAACCGGTGATAAAACGTGATCTTATCGACGAGTGCCTCGCGCATGCTGCAGGCCACCACGCGATGCCCCCCGGCGTGGTGCTTGGGGCACGAGCCCAAGCACGCTGGCATCATGCAGCAGCCACTGCACTCTTCGCTGTGAAAGGGATTGAAGCGCCTATATGGCATCTCGGCGGTTGTCACGTCCCGCATTGTTCTATCGATATCGTCCGTCAGAATGCGCGCGAATGTCGAGTGGGAAGTGCCCACAGCGGGGATGCACTTGCCGAGGTTGCCGTGTGGATCAATCGTGAACGAATTGCGCACAACCGCGGTGCAAGGATAGCGCTTGGGCCGCGGCATGCCGTACACCATGTAGCCCTCCGACTCTAGGAAGCGACGGAACGTCAGCTCCTCCTTGGCGAACTCTGCGTTGGTGAAACAGTCGTGCGGGACGCAATCCAGCAGACCTCGGCTGGTGTTGATGAAACCGAGACGGAAATCGATGCGGTGATCGACCACGCCGTGGCTTTTGAAGAAGCGGACGACATATTCGGCCTCTTCGATGTTTTCCCGATCCACGTTGATGCGGATCGTGAGGGACCCGGTGGCCTCGACGATGTCCGGCAAGTGCTCGGCCAAGAACCGGTAATGGGCCGCCGCCGCCGCCATCGGGACTTGGCGCCGCGCAGAATAGGTCTCGGGCATGCCATCGAGGGAAATCTGCAGCGCCTTGATACCGAGCTCGGGCAGGGCGACCACCCTTTCCGGCGTCAACAGGACGCCATTGGTCAGCATCTCCGCATAGTAGTCGATCCCGACGTCGGCGCAGATCGCCTTGAATGCGCGCGTCATCGAGGTGATCGAGGCATAGGCGATCAGTGGCTCGCCGCCGAACCACTGGACGACCAGTTGACGGCTGTTGGCCAGCTTGCGACGGACGAACTCGATAGTCGCCTGCTGCATCTCTTCCGACATGACCTTCGTCTTGGGCGTATTGCGTTGAAAGCAGTAGCTGCAGTGCTGGTTGCAAGACATCGTCGGCGCGATGGTCACAAACAGGCGTGATTCGTCGGCCTTGCTGTGACGCAGCCGCTCCTCCTCTTCTCCAAACTCGTCCAGTTCGGCCGGCACCACGAAGCCAAGCGTCGTGAGACATCTCACAAGCTCGCGATCCGGGGTGGCGTCCTCGTGCTCCAGGCTGTCGAGACACCTTTGGACGATGGTCCAGCCGGTCTTATCCAATTCAAGCGTCTGGCCGTTCCTCGCGTTGAACAGGAGAGTCGTGTCATCAGACTCACGGAGGGGGATGTTGAAGCTCGACGGTTTCCACTTCCGCGTAGCAGTCATGCTCGTGGCGCTCCCCTTAGCTGAGCCGCACGCCTGGCTTGTCGTTGAAAGGACACAACGGCGGCGTGGTGTGAACGGATCCATAAGAGAAATAGGCGTCCCGGTAACAGCGGCCCTTCTCCCACATGCAGGTGTCGAAGGAAGGACAGCTCTCGCAACGGGACCCGGCGAACCGCTCGCGGCTAGGATGGATAAAGTTGAGCAATCGGGAGCCCGTCCAGATTTCGCGCAACGATTGGTGACGGGCGTCGCCGACCAGGAACGGCTCCTCGTAGGCCATCTGCTCGCAGAGGAAGGCGCCGCCGTCGGGACCGATGCCGAGCGCGTGCCACCCTCCGCCACAGCCGATCCGCTGGCTCCAGATCTGCCGCTTGCGCTGCGGCGACAGCTCTCCAGCAGACGTTGGGGCCCTCGATAGATTTTCGTTTATCCTAATGTCCGGATACTTGGCTCGGATTGCCTCAAACTCGCGAGCAAGCGTTGCGTGATGTGCCCCGGTAACGAAGAGATCGTCACTGTGGCGGTGGAACGAGCGCGCATAGCGCACGAAGCTGAAAGTTCGAGCGCCACAAGGGTAGAAGAAATCAACGATCTTCTTTGGTTGATTTACATTTAATCCAGTAATAACTGCCTTGATGATGGGCTGTATGCCGAAAGCCATGAAGCTCTCGAAGGTTCGAGCCGTTAGTTGCGTGCGGGGTTTCTTGACGTTCAGCACGCGCATATTCACATCCTCGTCGGCGGCATCGAAGCTAAGCTGCACGGGCCGCTCGATTATACCGTTTATCTTCTCCTTGAAACCGGCGTCGACTAACCGCGCGACCGCGTCGCGGTCCAGACACGCTTTCGTCGACAGGAGGAACAGCATCTTGTGCTCGACCAGGAGATTGAGAAAGTCGATCCCGTCCCGCCGCACGAAGGTGTCACCGTTGTCAGGTGAGCACATGCGCACCCCCATAGCGGCAGCCTCCTCGATCAGTTCGCGCCAACGTTCAACACGCATTTCCTTACCCGCTTTAATGCGTCGGTCGGCGTAGCAATAAAGGCAGTCGGTTTGACAGCGATGGGTGAAGACCGTGTAGAGGTTGATCGGTGCCTTAAGACGAAATCGAGTCTTCACCCCATGCATCACACGCGAATATGCCTGCGGATCGATGACGAAGCTGCGCGGGTCGAAGCGGATCGCCTCGGTAATCGGGGCATGGGCAATCTCCAGAATGCCGTTAGCACCGATGCCCACGGGGGATACGCTTGCGCGCACCAAAGCGTCGATACTGGAGAGCGTCTCGACGAGGATCCCAGCCGCGGCCTTTGGGAATAGGCGATGGAAGAAGAACTCAATCTCCCAAAATCGCGAGACTCCGTCCAGTAGTGACAGGGCGAACCCCTGGACCGGAGTTAGGAAATGGATGTGCGTATTGATGTAGTCGAGGGGGTAGAGAATCGGCCGATTCCCATCTTGTGTGAAGATGAAGTCCCGGCGCACTGCGACAAATTGATCTGGCTCAATGGATAGCTTTGTCATAGCACTCCTCTCTCGCACCCTCGGGGGAGCTGACCGGAGTCTGGCGGGGCACCATCTGGATGCGATTGCACCCGGATGGCCCCACCCCATTGGCTCGGCCTACCAGCAGATCATGCAGGGACAGACGGTGCAGCTATCGCAGCCTGCCGCGAGTACGGGCTCGTCAAACGCCCGCGCCCCTTGACCAGGGACGAGATCAACTTTGAGACCTTTCTTCTTGATCAGGGTCTGCATCTCCTGGATCAACTTTTCCGACTCGTACTGCTTAAGCAGCGTCCCGAGTTCGGCGTCTCCGCCCTTGACAACCCCGCGCTCTTCGATCGTCTTCATTTCTACTCTCCATCAGAATATTCCACTCCGCGCAATAACTTTACTCACCCTTAGATTGAGAGTCTTTGATGCAGATCAACCTGTCTTCCAACCATCTCTGCTTACAGGCGCGCGAGCTGCCGCGGGCGCGAGCGGACTAGCTGTGGAGCCCGACGGAACTACGGTGGTGCGTTTGGAGCGAATTATCGGAAGCGGCGGAGTCGTCAGTGCCTCACATGCTCGAAGATATCCGCTCGGCTGGAACAAGCGCACGAAATCGCTTCCTTATTGTGGCTGCCCACGCTCCTCTGCGGGGGCGGGGGGAGGAGAGTCCAGGAGCGACGCCGTGTCGCGTGCCTGTAGCCCATGCAGAAAGAAGGCTCGGCGAACGGCACGCTGGTACTCCTGATCTAGTTCCAGTCGATGGCCACCTCGAACCAATAGGAAAAAAGCCCTAGAATAGGCCAGCGCGATGGCTTTACCTATTGCCGGAGAGAAGACTACATCGTCCTTTCCCGCGATTACCAAAACCTCCCCCCGATAACGACCCCGATCCAAGTGCAGATTCGGCAAGGGCGCATGCTGATGCAGGAAATTCCTCAGGACTTCCCTGGACCAGAGATAGAGCGGGATGTCATAGCCATATAAGGACGCTGCATGCTGTAGATCGCTTCCAAGTAGCTCGTACATCCGCACTTTGGCGGCATCAGCGGCAGGCAGGCTTAGCAGAGTGCGGCGGAGCGCCCAGCTCAGGCTCGGGCGCAGCTGATACCAAGCATACGGCAACGGGTTGTGGCTCAGCTCTCCGTGAATGATCTTATGAAGCGTGGCCAAGCCCGACTGTCCTTGTCGCCCGAGTTGAAAAACCATATAAGCCAAGCTTGCTCGCGTGCCATTCTCAAGCCGTGCAATCTCCGACAGGGAGGCTGCGGCTTCCGGATCGAGCTCAACGAAATTGCGGGCGTAGGTCCATCCGTGCTGACGGGCCAAGTCCGGCGCTCCCGTGGCGGCCAGCAACGTCCGGGTCACGTGTTCTCCATATCGGTGTAGATACTGCTGCGCAAGCACGCCCGCGCCTGAGGCTCCGAAAACCATGATGCGCCCGTCTGAGGGCAGCAGTTTCGCTGCCACCATGTCCTGCCTTACGCATTCGATATCCTCGACGCGCTGCCAGGAGCCATAAAGGTTCATTGCGCGGCGCAGATCCAGCTTCCCGTTTGGATAGACCTCGGGGAAAAGCGTGGGGCTATGGCCGCGGTGGCCGATCAGCACATAGGATACCCCGGGAAGCTGCTCATCAAAGAAGGACAAATCCATTTCCGGGCCTACCAATTCCATCTGTCCGTCCGTCAGAAAAAAAACAACAGGACCTTTGGGATTGAAGTTAGGGCTGAGCACATAGAACGCGCGAAAGCGTCCGCTGCTTCCATCGGTATAATCCACCGGAAGATTAAGATATCGATGATGCGCATCCGGCGGCATGCCTGGGTAGTGCGCATCGAGCGCAAGCCGCGCATCCGGTGGCTCTTGTGCCGCATGCCATCGTCTACAGCCCCATATCGCGCCTACTGCACCAAAAATCGAAAGTATGACCAGTAGGGACCAAATCCTTCGACGCGAATTTCTCATGATGGAAAGTCGCCTTGGCCAGGGCTGCGTGGTATTAGGATCGAGAATACTACTCGATTCTCGAGCCCACCTAACGATTTCAACGGTGGAAATCAAACTGCTTCTTCATGGGCTCCACGTGTGGGTAGTTCGTCGGTGAAGCAGGAGTGGGCGACGCTGTCCTTGTCGAAGCCAGAGGGCTGACGGCATTCGGTCAGGCACATGCTGCGGGGCAAATGATCGGGTCGTCACCAGAGCCGCGGGTACCGTCCAGAATCTTTCACACTTTTGATCAGGCGACGGCTCCGGTTTCAGAGAGTTGTGGCTGATAGAGCGGTCTCATGTTCATATTTGGTCGACCACGCCGTTCCGGCAATGTGCCGCAGCCGGGCCGCCGCTAAGTTGAGACAGGATTGACCGTCGGGGAAGGCGCCGACGACACGGGTTCGTCGCCGGATCTCCTTTATGATGCGCTCGAGCGGATTGTTCGAAAGGTATAGCAGGCGAGCGTCTCGTGAACCGCCTGCTCGACGAGATGAGCAGCTTTGGCCATACGGCTGGCCCGCAGATCCGCGATGACGGTCCTGGCTTTCTCGTCGGCCGCGGCGCGGCTCTCCTGGGCATGAATGGCCTTGAGCATGTGGCTGACCTCGCGGACCCGGGTCGACGGCACGTGGCTGAAGACATTGCGATAAAATGCACCATGCAGCATTGATAGTGGGCCTCCGGCAGAGAATCCGCAACGCTTTCGACAAGACCTCGGCACGCATCGGAAACCACCAGCTGCACGCCCCTGAGACCGCGATCGACGAGATGCCGCAGAAACGATGACCAGCCGGATTTGTCCTCCTTGGCGTCCTCACAGATGCCGAGGATCTCACGGAACCCCTCGGCATTGACCACCGAGGCCACCAGTAAATCTAGCATCCTGAAGATGGTGCAGACCGGCTTGTCGAGTGCGGGCAAGTCGCGTGTCTGTGGTTCAACGGCTGGGCGTTTCAGGGCTTTGACGACGCCAAGACCGTCCTGATCGAAGCGACGATTACCGAATTGGTGCGTCAGCGGTCAAGCATGGGCAAGGTCAAGGAGCTTGGCAAGAAACTGCTGAAGCGGATCGATTGGCTGAAGATCGCCAAGAAAGGCGGCGGAGTCGCTTTTAATTTCGCTACGGGATTGCCTTCACCCGATCAGATCCGTCCCTTCCACAATTCAGTCGACAATCACCGGTCTCGGCTCGGTCTCGCCCGATCAGTTGAAAAGCGGCCTTGAGGAGGCCGCAACGTATTTGAAACCGGACGACGGAAACGAAGAGAAGAACGTCCCGGAAGCAATTCACGAGTTCCGCGAAGAATTCCGCGAATTGCTCGATGAGGCGAAGATCGAACAGCTTGTCGTCATGATCGACGACCTTGATCGGTGCTTACCATCGACCGCAATCGAAACGCTGGAAGCAGCGATCCGGCTCTTTCTTTTTGTGCCCAAGACCGCGTTCATCATCGGCGCGGATGAAGGCATGATCGAATACGCAGTTCGTCAGCACTTTCCAGACTTGCCGGTTTCATCGGGGCCGCTGCCCTACGCGCGGAATTACCTGGAGAAGCTGATCCAGGTGCCGTTCCGGATCCCGGCGCTCGGAACACAGGAAACACGGACCTACGTAACGTTGCTTCTCGTTGAAAGCATTGTTGGCCACGACCATGCGGGTTTCAAAGAACTTCTCGTCAAAGCAAAGGCAGCACTGAACAAGCCGTGGCTTACCTACGTGAAATCCGCAAGTTAATTTCCTACATGCCCAGCTGTCAGAACCCGATAGACAAGTCACAGTTTGCGCTCATTGAAAATGAACCATCCCCCCAGCGTCCCGTCGCGATTCCGCTGCATCATGAGGAATCACGACCATATGCTTTGCCGCCCCGCGGATCGGAGCCGCGCCGATGCCGAGCTCATTCAGTGGTGGGCGAACGGCGGCGAACACACGCTGGATGCCTACGGCATGGACGACCCCTCCGATCTTCCAGCGGAGCACCTCGCGTGGATGAGAGCGTTGCCTCTTCAAGTTCGCGACGAGCACAGGTTGTTCGTTCATGCCGGAGTAAGACGCGGCGTTGCCTTGGAGGCCCAGTCCAAGAAGCCCGAGCCTGCAACCCAGCGAAATCCCAGGAGCTCCCCCTAGTTTGCGAGTTTGAGAAGTGCCGCAGTCGCGAGCTACCCGTGCCTCGACTGATAAGGTTTCGTATGCAACCTTATCAGTTGTCGGACTGCCTCCGTATGGATCGCTCTGCTTCGTATCAACAGCCTGGCTTTTCCCATCCACCAGCCACGAATCCCGAATTCAGGGCTACACTCGGCAATTTGACACCTCAGATCCTGCAGGTCCTCACTGTGCCCACCCCTCCCCGAGTCCGTGCTGTCCGCGAGAAGAAATTCCATTACACCCGCCGACGCCGGCCTAGCGACCATCGCGAGGAAGTACTTGTCTATGTTCGCCTTGGCTCCTGGGACTTCTTCCGCAAGCAACTGAAAGGGATTGACATCTGACAAGTCGGCGAACGGAAAGCGCCTGATCCAATAATGTCGCTCCTGCAGATTGTATTTTGCATAGATCCGCGCCTCGACTTGTTAGCTTGGCTGCCATCCCATTGTCCATGAATAGTTCTTCGGATCGTTCCACTTGGCGGCGCCTGTCGACACGAACAGCTGCGGCACCTTTTTGGCATTCAGGTACTTCTGGATCGCCGTGTTGCGTGGCGTTCCCAATGGATCGAAAATCAGCAGCCCTCGTCGCTCTCAACCAGCTTACCGGCCTGCTCCACTGTCTTCGGCCGACTATGGGTTAGGTATCATCAGAGGAGATGAATTCGATCTGCCGGCCGTTGATGCCGCCTTCGAATGCGAAAACTGATTGAAATGGTCGCTCGAGCATGGCTTCGCACAATCCTACCGTGCGAGAACCGTAGGAAGCTACGGGTGAAGACGCCTGCGCTCTCCGGAGAGAGATATACGCGGTTCTCGGAAATTGACTCGAGCGCCGCATAGGAATGCTTTGTCGTGTGTCAGTTGAGTTGCATGTTCACGCCAACCGGCCACTGGATCACCGCGTCGCGTCCAATGGGATCGTCCGGAAACGTCGCCGCGTGGGTCAGGTGATCCAAATTGATGAGGCTCGGATTCCAGATCACCTGGGCGAGATGGTCATGGCATTCCCATCGTTCATTCAAAGCTCCTTCATTCTAGAAGAAGCCGTCATCGACGAGATGCCGCAGAAACGATGACCAGCCGGATTTGTCCTCCTTGGCGGGCTCTCCTCGCTGGACCAAACGAGAAGACGAACTGCTCTCGAGAGGACTACAGTGCATCGCAATGAGTAGTGGCAAACAATCCTGAAAGTGCCAAAGACTCTGTAAGATATCAGCTTGGGAAGCGAGCTGGTCAGCTTTGCCAATCCGAGGAGGCTGGCTACCGAAGTTGGTGGCGCGTGGTAGGGACAGCGCTTCCTGAGACGCGAGCGGTCTAGAGGATCAGGAGTTTGGATGGCCCTTGCTGCTGGCGCTCGGGTCACCTTCGTGCTGGCGCGCTCACACCGAAGCACCGCATGATCTACATCTATGGTGGTGCAGGCCATGAGGTTATTGAATGGTTAGGGAGCCTACAAGCTTTGGCAGGCGCCTAACTCAACAAGCTTAGGTATCCTGGCTAAATCTCGGTCGCGCATCTCGGCGGAATGCCGGGACATCGGTGTCATATAATGGAGATTACAGATGGCCTCCAAAAAACTCGTCAATCAAAGCGGCCTGACGCTTACGGTGTTGCTCATCACGCGCGTCGGCTCGGACCCGAACCAGTCCGGACCGATCGTCGCGGCAGCGCTACCGCCAGGCGGCAGGCAGACGGTTGAGTACGGTAATCCGCAGAACCCTTTCCTCAACGGGCTCGTGACTTCTTCGTCTTCCGATGGCGCGTTTTCGAACGGCTCGCAGATCGTGACGACTCGCGGCAGCAGCTGGGATAATGTGCTGAACACACACGACACGCTGACCTTCAGCGGAGCGGGTGGCCTGAACGTGGTGGGCTCCAATACATGAACGCAGCCCACGGCGCTGCTGCTCCCGGCGGCATCCGGACCTGGCCGCTCCTGGACGACAAGGCGGATCCTGGCGGCGTCGTAGGCCAGGACTACATATCGGCCGCTTCGGCATCGCTCCGGACAGCGAATACGCCGCGGACGCTCCGTCTGCCGCTCAGCGTTCCGCAAGTGTGCCAGCTTTTTTGGAGCACCGAGAACCTCTCGTCCCGAGGCGAGCGCCGCATCATTCGTTGTCACGTAAATGTAAGGAATGTAAAAGCCGGTCTCACCGCCGGGATCACGAACGTGAATTCCTGAAGCATCACTCTGATTAGAGAAGGTGGCCTAATTCAGGGTACGCTCGAGCGTCCAGCTGGCAAGCGTCTGCTGACCCTTACCGCTCAACCGGACCAGCGCATGAGCCCGAGTTCGCAACAGATGTTTCCTGCGCGGACGTATTTCTACTCGGTTCGGCATCTGCCCCCCATCAATGAGCGCGGGAAGGGCGCAGTCACGCAGCTCGTCAAATGGTGCACCGAGCGATCGTGGCGACCCGACGAACTTGGCGAAGAAGTTCGCTTTACTGGGCCCATCTCCCTAACTTACGACTCCCCCTCGATTATCGATCCCGTGCACAATTTGCCACTTGGCGAACCCGTGCTCGGCACATACGAGGAGTATGACGCCAAACTCGAGGCCATTGACATCCTCTCGGAAACCGCAACTCCAAGTAACAGTGATCGATAGAGTTCTGCGGCGGGCTCTCGGCGTGCCCACCGATGGGCCGTTACAGCGACGCAAGCTCGGGTCCTAATTCGCTGCATTGAAACAAGCAAGGGAAGAGAAGGCTGCCGAGCGCGCCCGTGGCGGGAAGACTTCTAGGCGTCGACCCAAGGGAGAATGTCCGCCGTCCATCGCCATGACACCCAAGACCATCAACGCCGTCTACGCCAACCGTTATGAAAGAACCGTTGCTTTTTTTCTACCTATGCCGCGCTGGTGTCCCTCCACGGCTGCCGCACAGCATGGAAAAGGCTGCGGCCTTTGGCATGGCGGCGTAAGCAGTAATGGCTAAGAAACTCTATTGCATCGACACAAGGGCTCTGCCTCGTAGGAGCGGTGCAAGCCGAAGCGGTTTTCGAAGCTACGTTGAAACCTCTGAAGCACTTGCCTGTCGGTAAGCTGACGAAGAAGCTATCGCCAGATGACGACTAAGCGTAAGACCGTCGTCTAATAGCGGGATTTGCAAGCGCCTTTTTGGTGCGGAGGTTGTTTGCCGGGAGCATGGTCGTCTACGCGGTCGACATTGGTCGCCGCATCCTGGGGCTTCGCGGGACGATCCTTCCCAATGTATGTCGTCGCTCGTGAAGAACCGTCGCAGTGCTGGGCTCAAGCGATATTTGGTGCTGGGACGGTGTCGAAGGATGCTCGGATGATGGCACGCAAGAGCTCTGCGAGCCATCGCAGGAGCAGGCCGAAGTTGTAGCCGGCAGCGGCGAGGACAGCGTTGATGCGGTCGCCGAGGCGTCCCTTGAAATAGTTGCGGTCCATGCGGTGCTCGGCCTTGAGGTGGCCGATGACGCGCTCGACAGCCGCGCGACGCTTCATTTCGCGACGGATGGTAGCTGTGACGCGGCGGACCTGACCCGAGATCCAGACTCTGAACCTATGCGGGTGATTGTGGCCGCGATACCCTTTGTCGACGTGTTTACGGCGAGCCTCCACGCCGATGAGCTTCTCCATATCGGCGATCCCGGGGCCGAGCGTGTGCCCATCGAAGGGATTGCCGTGAAGGGCCTTGGCGTGGAGCACGAACTAGCCGCCCTTCGGAGACGTCACAGGGGTGGCGATGCTGACCTTGCAGCCGAACTCGTAGGGCGCGGGCCTTACCCTTGCGGATGCACTCGACCTCCGGGGCGTGCAACGCATAAACCTTTGGACCGCGCTGATGCTGATCCTGGCTCCGCACCTGCTGCGCTAAACCGAGCAACGGACCGAAGCGAGCTTCCAGCCCCGGCATCACCTTCAATCTTGCGGCGGAAGTCGCGGATGATCCGGCCAAGCCGTGTCCGCAGGAACTTGAGCTGCCGCCGGGCACGTTTGAACTGGTGGGCGTGGGTATAGCAGCCAACCATGATGGCGGCGCGCTTGGCCAGGCGCAGATAGCTCTGGCGCAGCGGCACACGGTTGCGCCTGGCGAGGTAACCAGCTTGATGATTGCTCGATGCATCAGCCGCGCGTCGGTCGGATGCGCAACCGCCTTCGGCTGCACCGTGGTATCGACGACCACCCGTTCCAGGTCCTTTGCACCGATGGCGCCGGCATTGTGAGCCACCGACAGACTTTCCTGGATCAGCGCGACAAGTTGCTCCTCGCCGAGCCGCTGCCGCCAGCGTGTCATCGACGATCGGGCGAACGGCAACCCGTGGCGGAAGCTCAATTCGCCGCAGAAGTGCTGGTAATAGGGGTTCTCGATCCAGCGAGCGCACAGCGCTTCATCCGACAGGTTGTGCATGTGCTTCAGAATGAACAGGCCCGCGACCAGCCGTGTCGGCAAGCCCGGCTGCCCTGACCCTGCCTGGCACACGGAACTGAAGCGCTCGGTCAGGACCGTCCAGTCGATCAGCGCTGCCAACCGCACCAGCGGATGCCCCATGTCGATGATCTGATCAAGCGCCGGAAGCAACAGGTCTTTGTGGCGATCATCCCGCGGCTTGCTCATCGCATTCCCCAATGTCGACGACGCCGTCAGGGAATCACGAATCGCCCAAAAGCAAAACCTAAAACGCGAGAAAGCGAGGTCCAACACCCCGCTTTCCTGCAAAATCGAATATTACATCAAGACCAATTCTGCTTATTTATCAGGTCAATCCGCATTCTTCACGGACGATTAGTTACGCGCAAGCTGACGGTCATCCTCGCGCCATTCATCGGCCCTTTACTCAGCCGCCGTTTCCGCCCAACGGATTTTCAGTAACATTGCCAGTGATTGGAGGCTGCTCAAGCACCTGAGCAAACCGCAATAGGAGGTCTATCGTGCTCGGCGACATTTCCGCAATACGACCGGGAACATAGCATGCGACCAGGTAAGCGCGTCGCCGCTCTTCGGAATCTCCAAGCAGCAGCGGCAGCGTATTGATAGCTTGCTCCCGTTCCAAGGTCGCGATGATAGTCTGCTGGCGCGTGATTGACGTCAGACGTTCAGAGCGTACAGAGCGGAAAGGCTCGTTCTGCGTCAGGACGCGTGACCAGCGATCTAAACGGTCGCGACGAATAGCGCCGCGATCGCTCACAAGCAGCGCCATCATGCGGATGACGGCCTCGATGAATCCCCCGGTCGCGATCATTTTAAGCGCAGCCTGAACGTCCGGACGCAACCGCAATTCCTCGAGCGTCATTTGCCTCGGAACCACCTCTCGGCGACTACCAAAGTAGCGCTGCAGGGGACTGTTCCACACGCTGTGAAACATCAACTCATACACCATGTCGCGCAGCTCGCGCCAGAAGATGATCGCCTGAGCGATATGCTGCACATACAGCGCTTCCGCGAACAGGAAGGGATTATCCACTCTGGCCGTTGCTCTAGACTGACGAACCTGCGGGCTAATGACCTTGAAGCCAGACAGCAATGGATTTCGCGAAGAGATGAGCGACCGGGACAGGCGTTCAGGGTGAACGCTTCGACCAGCTTCGGCTGTGAAGGTCGTTACGGCAGCTCGGACAAAGGGGCGCACGATGGTGTGATAAATCTGCGCGTGAAGTTCAGATGTACGGTCGACCGCCTCAAAAGGAAACTCGTCGCGATAGTTATCGTTTAATGCATAGATGTCCTTGAAGTGCCGCTCGACTAGTTCAACGTTGAAGCTCTTTCTTCCATCATGTTCCTCAACATCCTTGACGCGCATTTCGTAGAGCCCAGGCATCAACGCTTCGATTGACTCAAGTGTGGTTGCAACTTGCCTGAACTCTCTATTGACAACTCTGGAAGAGACGAAGATGCCGAGATGCCCGATGTCATCGTGCACCATATAGACAATGCGTTGACCGCGAGCGCGTATTTCCTCCTCGCTGTCATACATGTCTGTGATCCAATTCAGAGCCTGCTGGGGCGGCGTAACGTTGTCGCCATGGCTGGCAAACAGGACGATCGGTGCCCGGATCTGCTTGAGATCAACGTGCTGACGCTCCGATCCGAGATAGGCCTTGTTTTTGCCGAGCCGGTTGCCGATGAACAGGTTTTCCAGAATCCAGCAGATCTCGTTTTCGTGCAGCAGGCAGAAACTGCTCCACCACTTCTCCGTGGCAAGGAAGCTTTCGCGCTCCTTGTCCACGTCGCGGAAAAGCCCGGCGTATTTTAGAAACTGGCGCTCGGGATTGAGCAGCTGGAAATTGTGTATGAGATGCGCCCCATCAAACATGCCCTTGCCAAGGTCGCATAGAAGCATCGGAATCCAGACTCCGCCGAATATGCCAGCAACGTAGCGGAAAGTACTGTCGCCGAGGTTTCCCGACACAGCCGTTACCGGCGATCCATTGATGACAATAGGTCCTGTCAAGTCAGGGTTCGTTGCGGCCATAACGAGAGTCGCCCAGCCCGCTTGGCAGTTGCCTACAACGACCGGAAGAGGGGCGCGTGGATGCCGGCGCGCAACTTCTCGAACGAAAGCCGCTTCGGCGTAGGCAACATAGGAAAGGTGTTGGTTCTGTTCCGGCTTCCGGCGGAAGTCGACGAGATAAACAGGATGACCTTCGCGCAACGCGACACCGACCTGACTATCTGGCGCGTGGACGCCGACACCCGCAGTGTGCCCTGCACGCGGAGGGATAATCACAAATGGCCGCGCGCGGGCGTTGTCCACGGCAACATCTTGGGTCGGTATGATTCGTAGCAATCGATAGTTGGATTTTACGGGAAGGTCCCGTCCATCCATGATCGTTTCGTATTCGTAGAAAAGAACGGTTGGACAGCCTGCCGCCTCATGTTCAAGGAAGAGGTCACCGCTTTCTCGTAGCAGATCAATTACCAATATCGCGCGCTCGCTGGCATCGCGGATGTATTCGCGCCAGCAAGCGCCAAGCTGTCCATCCTCGCGAAGGCGCCGTAGATCTTTGGTCAGACGTTCGCCGCTTGCCAAGAGTTCGGGCAGGCGCATAAAGATCGTTTCGCAGCTGCGCTTGCACCGCACTGTCCACGCCATTTGTAGAATGTTAGTGGTCCTGGCACCTGGCTCTATCATGCAATCAGCTTGGGCTAAAAATGGGCCGCGGGAGAGCGCCTGCTCGAGCTCTTCACTTTGCGCTTCCATTGACTCGGTTGGGTTGGAGCGTTTAAACGAACTAGACATGGCCTTACCTCCTCTGTTCTAGAGTAGACGACGCCCCGTAATGCTAATTCATCGCCCTGCTGCCGGATTGCCGATCGATCTCGTATTTAATCCGGTGAACTGCCCGCTACCGGGTCAAGTTGTGACCCAACAAACCGTAGCTTGTAGGACGTTCTGCCAAACGGGGGACTTGCCGCCACGTTCCCATCTCTCTGTCTATGCAAAGCTGGTGCCAGGCACGGGGTCAATGGAGAGACAAAGAAAGCAAAGCAACTTCCGTCGCTTCGTTCCACTGCACATCTTTGTCCGATAGAAGCCAAGGCTGCCAGCGACCGGACACCGCGGCTCGCCTTTGTTAGACAGTCGACGTCTTGACGCTCCCTGCTCCGCCTTTGCACAACCTTGCGGATCGTGGCGTCTAGCCGATACCGTGCGAGAATAAAGCTGGTAGCGGGACGAAGCAGCATCCAAACGTGCTGCATCGCTGAGGGCACCCTCGACCGAAACCTATTCAAGAACACATTATCCGCGGGCCGCGCTACAAAGATAGTTCTTTGCTCACTTCCGACTTTGGATTGGTTGACCTTGCCCCTCGGGCTTAATCCAGTTTGAAGTTCGTTCTGGCCCACGGCAAGGACCAGAGCATGAAGCGCAGCCGCTTTACGGAAGAACAGATCATCGGGATTTTGAAGGAACATGAGGCCGGCGTGTCGGTCGCCGATCTTTGCCGCAAGCATGGCGTCAGCGACGCCAGCATCTACAAATGGAAGGCCAAGTTCGGTGGGCTGGAGGTGTCGGAGGCCAAGCGGCTGAAGACGCTGGAGGACGAGAACACGCGGCTGAAACGGTTGCTGGCCGACTCCATGCTGGACAATGCGGCGTTGAAGGACCTCTTGAAAAAGTATGTATGGTCCGCCCCGTGGCTTCCGAGGCTCGCTCCGCGTCATCAGCGAATGGGCGACGCGCAGACGACGGGCTGAAAAGGCCGACGCACAGAACCTTCAGCGGATTCCGTCGGCCAGAACGATCGCGCGCCTCATGACAATCGGGCGGGATTTGCTCACGAAAGCGGAGACCCTCACGGTGGCGGCGATCGAAGCTGGCGTACCGAACCTGGTCGAGGCGCGCGAAATTATCGCCGAATTCCACTTGATGATCCGGCGCAAGGCCGAGGCGGGCCTCACCCTTGGATCGACCGGGCTCGCGCTAGTCTTGTCTCCTCCTTCGCGAGCGGCGTCGTGAAGGATGAAGCGGCGGTTCGAGCGGCAATCACGTCGCCCTGGTCGAACGGACAAACCGAAGGACAGATCACTCGCCTCAAGCTCGTCAGACGTCAAATATACGGTCGCGGCAAAATCGATTTGCTGCAGGCCAGACTGATAGGTGCTGAATGAGTAAGCTGCACCAAAATTGCGTCAGAGCCAATATTGCAGGCCGAATGACACGAGTGGGTCTTTTGACCAACCTCCCATCCCCTGGGGATGAAGTGTGCTACCTTCGAGACCTTGGAAAAGATTTGCTCCGCTGTCTCACCATCCTGCGCTCGCCAGGTTGATTTGACCTTGTCGATAAGCGGATTGTCGCTGGTACGAACACCATCGCTCTTACCGGCCAGCCCACCCGGCAAAATGAACCATACGCCAGGCCGACACAGAGGCCAAGTCCGAGGCAAAACCAAAGCACGCGCCTATCGATCATTTTTGCTTCCCCGAGCAGGTGGTTCCTATATCCATTGTTGTTCGGGGTCGGCGGCGACTTATGGAGCATGGCGACAATTCCTACGAGACCGGTCGGGATTCAGTTCGGGATTGGAGTCCGGAGGGAATAGCGCGCCGTCGGCCCTATTTCACGCGTGGCCGATTGTTTAACTTACCGCAAGCCGATGGACGTGTTTCAAACGATCCAATATCTTTGAGCCTTCGCTGAACGATTTCGACCAAGATTGCTCCGCAAAATCCAGGTGGCACTTCAGAAGCTCAGACGGGGTTTTCGAGTCTGCAAGAGCTTTCAGAAAAGCAGCCTGGTCGTGCAGAGAGGAGGCAACCAATTTTAATGTGTCATTCAGTGACGCGGCGAAGAAGTGCCTTGTCGCTTCAAGTGATTTTTCCCATTCCGGAAACGTAAATGAAACGCGCGATGCGGCTGCGGCCTTTTCTCCAAGATGATCAGTCGCGCCGCCTGCTCCAGGGGGTGACGCCTCGGCCAGTTCGAGCCCACGTGTTCGCCGTTCGCGTTTCTCGTCTTCGTGTATAGTCGCGGTCATCCGATATCTCCCGGAAAGGATTTCTACGTGCTGAGTGGCTCGCCGCTCAGTTTCAATCAGCAAGCTTCAGAGGGTACCACCACCTTCAACATAGTCATACCTGCCTTATCTGGTAGCGCTCGATCGGGAGAGAGAAGCAGACATCCGTTAGAGCCGCCCCGCTCAAGGAGCAGCGTGAAGTTCACTCAACGATCTTGGATGCATTGAAGGATATGATCAGGCCATGTGTAGGGTGAACTTGGCTACTTGATCCGTGCATAGGCGACCAACGCGACCAGCCCAGGCTTGCACAAAATGTCTGACACGCCATTAAGCTATCACACTGTCCAGGCATGCATCGAGCCGAGGCGCTCACGAGCGGGCTGTCGACGCGAGCGTGAAGTTGCCTGCAGCCTCGCATGGAATGCAATATCGACCGAACCAGCCGACGGAAACGCTCGGCGACTGCGATGTGGCGTGACCTGCCACTGAGTATTTCCTCCAGAAGGAGTTAGAGTCCGCCCGAAATCGACGTGTTGGCACATGCTAGACCGGTGATTGGCGCGAGGTTTGGAAGGTCATTGCGAACATCGACGCAGAACTGGAGCGACGCGCTTACGATAGTCACTGACAGAGCGGCATCTGAGATAGTGCCGGCAAGGCAGAACTAACCGGTGCCTCGATGAGGCGACCTGAGCGGAACAATCGGAACGCCACTACTTGGAATAACCTTCAAGCCAATACACGTGCTGGCGGAGCTCCAACTCCGTACAGCCTCGTTTGTTAGACAAGTCACAGCCAGTTCATTCCAGGATCTCACAACACGTTCCCAACTCTCTTTCCGAGCCGGGAGAAGCGCGAGCATCCTTTGCGCCTTGCGCGAAGCCGCGAACTTCCCGTTGCGCTTCGCTTCTTTAAGAATATTGCAAACTAGCTCCTCAGTTGGGTTGGTCATTCTATCATCGACAAAGCTACCGAAGCATGTTCGAAAGGATAAGGCACGGTCTGCGGCGATGTATGATAGTAGGCCCGGCTCGTTCAGCCATCGATGAAGAGCTTCGAGCTGGTCCGATCCGCGTAGCGTGAGAGCATCAGCCCGCTCAAATATACAGAATGCCGCGAAGCCAGCGACCTCAAGATGCATGTCCAACTCTAGCGATTCCAGCCAATTGGCAATTGCTTTAGCGGAGACATTGCCCTGCTCTCCATACTGCCATTTGTGATTAAGCCGGCGACTGGAATAAGGTCAGCTCGAGAGCGACTCAACCCCGGAGAACACGAGCAGTCAACTACAAGAATCTGCAGGTGGCGCAAATCAGAACCGTCCGCTCAAAGCGCTTCTTGAAGCAGGAGAGAAGCAATCGCAGTGGTGCGCGGCACGTCGGGTCTCACCGCGACGGGCAGCGTGGAAACATCCGCAATGTGCTGAAACGGGTCTGTTGGGAAGACTGCGCTCATCTTTCCGCGAGGATCGTGCAAAACTGCGGCTGCCGAGCTGCTTCAGCGTCATAGGGCTTCCGTTCGCTTAAACCATTTCCTCGGTAAGCCAATGTAGTAGCCGCGCCTGCGAAGCTCTGCCTCCATCTATTGAGTGTTTTGCAAATAGATTTCACGGGTGCGCCCACATCAACAAGCTCGCGCAGCAGTTCGTCTTCTCGTTTGGTCCAACGCCGAGAGCCGCTACTCAACTTCAATTCAACCTCGTAGCTGCGACTTCAGGTGTTCTGGAGAAGATTGCTATCCGCCCAGACCGTGGCCTTCTAAGGTGCTTGCCTGCCCCAGTCATCGCATCGGCCACAAAGAGAAATGGCAGGCGAACCGTTCGCTGGAAAGCTATACGTTGGCATAGCCGAAGCTCCCGGGGGCCTCTGCCAGTGAGATTTTGGCGCCATTAGAATTCACCCGGCACGGCGGACGACCTGAGATGGCCATGCAGCGGGAATTTCCCGTTAGTCCGGATCCCCCGGAAGAGCGGCCGGCCGCAAGGAATTCTGTCGGCAGCTACACCAGGAGTTCGAACTGCGAGCCATCAGCTCTCGCCGCGATGGCCTATTGCTGGAGTTTGTTCGCCACGCGGCGTGTTGCGGCATGATCATCGCGTTCGGACTGTCCAGCTTACGACATGCATGTCTTAAAGCCGACCCGCACGTGCGGCCACCGGCGCGCTGAAAGCAGGCATGCGAGGAGCTTCGCATCAAACGACCGAACCTCGCGTTTTCAACCGGCAGCCTGATGAATTTTTGTTGGTACTCCGACGCTTTGACCAGCGTCGGCTTCGTTAGCAGTTGGCATGCCTCCTTCGCCGTAATCAACAACTAGTCCTGGTAGGTGAGCACGCGCTTGCTGTTACAACTCGCGAAGTTAAGTGCATTTTTGAAGCTCATTTGCTTCGCACGAGGTCGTGTCCCTGGCGCAGCTAATTGTTTGGGCAACCGCCAATCCTAGTAGGCGCCGCATGCCCCTCTTGGCGCTACAAACCTTGGCTAGACCGGATAAGCCGAGCTGCTAGGAATTCCAGATCTATGCCATGGCTTGACGAGGAAAGGCAATTTTCCGACGAGAGCTGCCGTGTATTGACCCGTCACGTCATTCGACCGAAGCATTTCGTCCTCGGGTTGACCAGGCGAACGGAGCCTGATGCCTCTGCAATTCCATCGCGCTTCCGAAGACCTGGAAATATGGAGTGCGAGCAGCGACGGCTATTCGTTCGTGATCAGCTTCCAGAGCCCGACCGGTCGTGGCTTCCGCGGAAGGTTGGGCTACGTCGCCTCGTGGCGTCCGCTTGACCAGAGCCGTGGCTCGATCAGGATTCTCGGCGCACCGCTCCAAAGCTTCGCCGAGGCCGAGAATGCGTGCAACAGCATACTGAATTACCTTCGAGACGTGAACTGATTCCCACTCGCTGAGAATAACGCCTTGCCAAAAGCCACCGTCGCGAGCACCGCCCAGGATACTCGATCGAATCTCACCGCTCACTCATTATGTAAAGGCGTTGAAGCATATGCTGGCAGTCGATGCAGACGAAGTTGATCTTTAGGAAACGGCATTTGGATCAGGGGTGCGCAATGAGAAGCGGGCAGCTTGACGATGAGTACGACCGCGAGGAAGCCGAGGCGATTGCCGCGGCCCTTGACCTCACGCCCGACGAACTAAACGAGATCGAGTATACGATAAATGAGATCGCCAACGACGATGGGCTGGTTTACGCATACGGCGTAGAAATCAAAGAAGGAGCCCCGCAGCACATCCTCGACCGGCTTGCGGGACTGCCCAGGCGGGGCAACTTAGTGCTGATCCATCTGGCCGGAGATGCCCACGACGCAGATCAAGAGCAAATGGAAATAGAGATGGCCAGGACCACCGTTTACAAAGTGAAGCTCTACAACATCGCGACGGATGAAGTGGTTATCTCTCGACGCATGGCAACCTACGAGGGGGCAGCCAAGATGGGAGGGTGGACGGTTGAAGGCACGGGCCATGTAGTTGACCTAGCTGACCTAGAGCCCGGAGAGGAATGGACACCTCGCGATTTCGATCCGAGCACGATATGACGGTGCTCACAACTGAGCATCCGCCCGACTCCCGAAGCACTTTTTCCCCGGAACGCGGCTGGTAGCGGTGTCCTCGGACGGATGCTCGCGTTTGCTATTCGCGGCACGCGTAGGCATGCCAGCGAGCCCGATCACGTTGAGCTGTACCATCGGAAGCGGAATCGGGTAGGCGCACACCAGCTCAGAAGCCAGTCCCCAGTTTAGGCTGACATCCGTCAACCTTACAAACGCTCCCGAGCGTAATTCGTTACTATCATACGGCGAGGGCAATTTGGTTCTCCAGGTTCATCCCAGAAGCGCCAAACCCACTAAGCAATGTTCGCAGTGAACCGCCCCGGGTTTGCCGGAGGCTCCAACTCCTGAGAGGATGGAGCCATGACAAGCAAGACGACGAATAAGTTTTCCCCCGAGGTCCGGGCCCGTGCGGTTCGGATGGTTCTGGATCACGCCGGCGAGCACCCGTCGCGCTGGGCGGCGGTGACCTCGATTGCGGCCAAGATCGGCTGCACGCCGCAGACGCTGCATGACTGGGTCAAGAAGGCCGAGGTCGACAGCCGGCAGCGGGCCGGCGTCCCGACCGACTTGGCCGAGAAGCTGAAGGCGCTCGAGCGGGAGAACCGTGAGCTTCGGCAGGCCAACGAGATCCTGCGCAAGGCAAGCGCTTATTTTGCGCTGGCGGAGCTCGACCGCCGGTCCAAGCCATGATCGCCTTCATCGACGATCACCGTGGGACGCATGGGGTCGAGCCGATCTGCAAGGTCTTGCCGATCGCCCCGTCGACTTACCACGCCCATGTGGCCAAGCGGCGCGATCCGGCCAGGCTGTCGGCACGCGCCAGGCAGGATGCCACCCTGAAGATCGAGGTTCGGCGGGTGTTCGATCAGAACTTCTCCGTCTACGGCGCGCGCAAGGTCTGGCGCAAGCTCAAGCGGGAAGGCTTTGATGTTGCCCGTTGCACAGTATCGCGCCTGATGCGGGATATGGGTTTGCAAGGGGTGATCCGCGGCAAACCGGTCAAGACCACGATCAGCGACAAGGCCGCGCCATGCCCGCTGGATCACGTCAACCGCCAGTTCAAGGCGCCAAGGCCGAACGCTCTCTGGCTCTCCGACTTCACCTATGGTGCGCCTCGCCCCTCAGTTGGGGAAGCGTATGACTGGAATGCAAAAGAGAAAGGAGGACTGAAAAAAAATGACTTGTTCCCTGCTGTGAGGGGACATGAGCCCAAGCGGCGGTGACCTGTCGTCAACTGGCAGGGTGACGTAGCCCGCAGGTAAAGGGGATTGAGGCGAAGCCGTTAAGCCGAGATGGTCCCCGAGGCTGAAGTATTGGAAGGTTGAGGAACACGAACCGGTTCACCC
>NZ_JACIHC010000039.1:0-21832 GCF_014198205.1 Bradyrhizobium sp. SBR1B | reverse complement strand
GCTCCGCGCCAGCTCCCGTCGCTACCACCGCCCAACTGGGCAAATCCAATGGCTTGAGCGAACTCAGAACTGGATAAAATCTGGGGGCAAGGTCACCGGGAGAGAGCGCTGGCGATCGCGGCTTTGGAGGACAAAATCGTCCAAGGCGCGACCGTCATGGTGCTCAACGCCATCTACGAAGGCGACTTCGTCGGTTTCTCCTACGGGTTTCGACCCGGTCGGGGCCCACATGATGGGTTGGACGCCCTGGCGGTAGCGATCACCTCGCGGAAGGTGAACTGGATACTTGACGCCGACGTGCAAAACTTTTTCGGAAGTGTGAACCAAGACTGGCTGGTCCAGTTCTTGGAACACCGCATCGGCGACAAGCGCATCATCCGCCTGATCCGTAAATGGCTCAAGGCGGGCATTCTCGAAGACGGGGTCGTTACCGTGGACGACAGGGGCACGGGGCAAGGATCGGTGATTTCGCCGCTGCTCGCCAATGTCTACCTGCACTACACGTTCGATCTTTGGGCCGAACGCTGGCGACGGCAAGAGGCCCATGGCGACATGATCATCGTGCGCTATGCCGATGATCTCGTGGCTGGCTTCGAGCATGAGGACGACGCTCGCCGTTTCCTTGATGCAATGCGTGAACGGTTTGAAGCATTCGCGTTGACACTCCACCCAGACAAGACCCGCTTGATTGAGTTTGGTCGCCGTGCGGCGGTCAACCGCAAGGGGCGCGGCCTTGGCAAACCGGAGACCTTCATGTTTCTGGGCTTCACCCACATCTGCGGTAAGTCACGCCGGGGGAACTTCCTGCTCGAAAGGAAGACCCGTCGCGACCGTCTGCGGAGGAAGCTTCAGGACATCAAGGAAAAGCTGCGGCGTCGGATGCACCAACCGATCCTCGTCCAGGGTGCATGGCTGAGACAGGTCGTCGCCGGCCACTTCGCCTACTACGCGGTTCCTACAAATGGGCGGGCGCTCTCAGCGTTCCGCTACTATGTGACCGATCTCTGGCGTCGAACGCTTCGGCGGCGAAGCCAACGAGACCGCTTCACGTGGGACCGCATGACGAAGTTGGCGGATGAATGGCTCCCTCAACCCCGTATCCTCATCCCTGGCCACAACAGCGCTTCGCCGTCACATACAAAAGGTAAGAGCCGGATGCCTTAATTGGGCTCGTCCGGATCCGCGCGGGGGGCGCTCAGCAATGAGCGTCCCTACCGCAAACATTTTGTTGAAGGTTCTGAATCCATGGCGACCATGATTCGGGATATGATGATTGGTGGCGCGTCGGTTGAAGATACGCTGACGCTGTGGGCTTCGTCGTTGCGAGATGCCAAGCAACGCACCCGTCCGCTGTTTACGCAGGAGCGGGTCGCGGCCTCGGCGGGGCAGTTTCGACGGACTGTTGGGCAACGAGCCGCGCAAGACGGGTTGGATGCGGGCGGAAGCGGCCGGCGATCCAGGCCCGTGGCGCCAGCAGGCGATCCTGGGCCGAGGGCAGTGGGATGCCGACGCACTACGCGACATTGTGCGTGAGTACGCACTGGAAACACTTGGTGATGAGGAGGCGGTCCTGGTCATCGATGAGACGGGCTTTTTGAAACAGGGCAAGGCCTCGTGCGGGTTTGGCACGCCAGTACACTGGCTCGGCGGGCAAGATCACCAATTGCCAGATCGGAGTGTCCGCCTGCTATGTGTCGCGGCATGGCCATGCCTTCATCGACCGGGCGCTCTACCTGCCACAGGAATGGACGAACGAACCCGCCCGCCTGAAGTCAGCGCATGTCCCGAGCGATGTGGGCTTTGCGACGAAGCCCAAGATCGCGCGTCAAATGATCACTCGCGCGATCGTCGCAGAGGTGCCGTTCTCGTTCGTGGCGGCGGACAGCGTGTATGGCACCGGAGAGATCGAAACTCTGCTGCGCAAGGCAGGCAAAGGCTATGTTCTGGTGTTGCGTCCAATCCTGTGTTCCGTTCCTGGGGCAAGCCGCAGCCTGTCGCCGGTACCGCTGCCACGATCGCGCAAAACCTTCCCAAGAAGGCCTGGCGCCGCCTGTCGTCCGGCGGAGGGACCAAGGGGCCGCGCTGGCACGACTGGGCCTATCTCGAGTTGGCCGATCTCGAAGCCAGGGAATACAACGACGACCTTGCCGGGGAATGGACGCGGGGTCTTCTGATCCGCCGCAACATCGCCGACGGCAGCTTGGCCTTTTTCTCCACATGGTGCCCCAAGGGCACGTCCATGCAGAAGCTGGTGGCGGTGGAAGGCCATCGCTGGGCCATCGAGGACAGCTTCGAAACTGCCAAGAACGAGCTCGGCCTGGATCACAACGAAACCCGCTCCTGGCATGGCTGGCATCGCCATGTCTCACTCGTCATGCTTGCCTTCGCCATGATGGCCGTCATCCGTCATCGGGCCAACACCGGGCCATTGCTCAAAAAAACGCGACCGCGGCCTCGACCGAAGCAGCGGTCTTGATCCGCTGGTCGATCCAGGAAATCCGCCGCATCGCCATGAAGCTAGCCCAGCGGCGCATCCCGAACGCCAATATCCTCGCATGGTCATCCTGGCGCAGGGCTCATCAGGCCAACGCGCGCAAAGCCCATCTCAAGAACAAAATGCAACTGTAATGCTAGCCTTGAAGACCGGAAAGGGCTTTTACTGATTTTGCACATACTCGCCTGTTTTTGGGTTGCGGTCCTTGCAAGTCCGCCGGTACTACGCCGAAAATAATCAAAGCCCGCAATCGGCCCGCTCACGGCGCGCGAGCGCCTCCATGATCTCATCGAGAATAGCGTTCAGAATATTTTCGACAATGCGCCAATAAGGATGGAGATACCTGTCGGCGATACGTCGAACGAGCTCCGATCTGAGTGATGTCCAAATTCCCAAGGATCAATACATGATACGCGAGGCAGCCTCAGTAGACGACGACGGCCCAGCAAAGTCTGCCGGCAATCCACTCAGGTTCCGGGCGACAGAACGAACTCCGCAGCGTTTTGTCGTAGGGGCAGTGGACCCGACCTGCTGCCTGCATGTTGCGTCCCCCCGGGCGATCGCGACTCAATATCACTGGGAGGCGTACTGTTGCCAACACCACGACTGGCGCGTTCGGCTTGCCATGTCAGTTCGCGCAAATGCGTGCCCGCAGCGAGCACCGGCCCGATCCCCGGCATAGAATGATGTATTTCACCGACAAGTTGCCGGCCAACGGCACGTTGGGTCACCCGATCGATTGCATCGATGACACTGAGCCTTGACGGCTGATGTCCCTCGACAGAGGTCCCCTCGGCCAGACGACCACGCCAGATCCCGACGGATCTATCGGGCTCGGCGAGACGCGCCATTCCGGACGTAAAGGCGACGTCGACGGCCTCGGCCACAGCGGAGATGGACGGCCAGTGGTGGGCCGAGCTCCCAGCCTGGTTCATGCCGTCGAGTATGCTTTGTTGTAATGCAAAGTTAAATCCGTATTCCAAGGTGGTGGCCGCAGCTGCTAACGGGGTCAACAGGGCATCATGCGAAACGAGCTGAAAGGCGTGAGCTACGAAGTTTGCGACTTCACGGGTGTAGCAGTAGGCTGTGTTTGCGTTGGACCGAACCACGGCGTCGTAGGCATTGACCTTGTCCTTCGAAGAGCTTCGAAGGTGCGAAAGAGCACGTATGCCGGCGTGCGCGGCGCCGCCGAAGGTTACAACGCCCGCAGCCAAGCCGGATAGGAGACACGTGAGTTGGCTTGCGGGAACGTCAGGAGTGCCGGCCATCGCGAGGGCCGCAGATTGCGTCGGGCGCTCACCGCAAAATGCTCTGCGATAAGCTTCTGGATTGCGTCTTGCCCGCCAGGTGTGCAGACCCGCTCTTGCGCCTGCGACCAGTCCCATCACCACGTTGACCACGGCGTGTGCCGCCATCGACCTGTCGCTGACCTCCTCTGGACTTTGCGGATGACCGGAAAATCCGAGCACCGCCGCCTCAGAGAGGCGACCAACAAAGGTCTCGAACGCTCCCTGTGCTCCGTTCACGCCCAATAGCGCGGCCGTATAACGCCGCCATCGGGCGTATCCGGCAGGGCGATCCTCTTGATGCTCCGTTCTTGGGTCCTCATCCAATGGCGGCGATATCCCGTTCGGGAGCTGTGGCTCTGCGTGTTTAGCAACGCCGTTTTCGGCGCGTGCGTCTCCCCAATGCGACGCCTCCACATGGATAACTTCACGGACCATCGACAGTTGTTCAGACCGACTCTCAAGGGTTCGCCGCTGGTCATCGGTCAGCGTAGGCGGTCCGCCGGGATAGTCTTGATCCGACACTCCCACTGGGGGTGGATCGCTTTTGGTCCAACACAGAGCTTTAGCTGCCGATGTGCAGTCTGCGACATTTAAGTTCATCATCGCGCCACCCTCCGCCCGTATCGCCGAGCCCTGACCTGCAGCGCCGTTGTCGCGATCCCGACCCCACACAGATCGCTTGCGCACCGGCGCAGAGTCTCAGCCGCCTATATGCGATTCACCGCACATTTGAAATGCCCATCATCGCGCAGGCTCTCCCCGGTCTCGCCAAGCTTTTGCCTGCAACGCCAGTGCATCAAGCAATGGCGCGAATGTTGAGGCAGCAATCTGCTCAAACTCGAACTTTTGACCCAAGACAAGATGTTGACTCGACGGATTGACGAAGAACAGCGGCGCACCAAGCAGGAAATTCTCGAGATTTCGGGATAATGCAAGTCCAACGACGTCATACTTGTCGGCGGACAAGACGATGCCTGTGTCGAGCAGGATAGCAGCCAAGTCGTGACTGTCCCCGCACGGATGAACGAATGTGCAGATGATGTCCCGCACAATCAGCGTTCGATCCTGCATCAAACGGCCAAGATCGTTCAGATCCATCGCATCAAGGCAGTCGCCGAGCCACTGCGGAAAAGTAAAAGCCATAAGGATATCCCTCGCGGGTAATCTCCACTTTAACCATTGGAGATCTCAAAGGTGTGACGCCCCGACGCCGCACCGGTCCATAGATGACAATCAGTGCGAGCGGTGGGGCATTGATGCGCACGCACGTGATGATGGTCGATGGTTTAAACGGTCAGTGGCTGCCCGCGCCGCGCGGCGGCCGGGCATCTTTGTCGTTGCGAAGTGCACTTTGCGCGACCGATAGCTGCTCAGATCGTTTCTGGCGAGCGACGCGCGAATGGAGCGCGCAACACTTGTTCAATCCCGCTTAGAATGGTACTGTCCAGAATCTTTCGCACTTTTTGATCAGGCGATGATCTGAGACCGGAAAACTGGACCATTTTTGGCTAGAGTTTGCGCTGCGTAAATCCACCCGGCTGGGAGGAGCGACGACGATGAAGGCTTCAAAGTTTTCGGACGCCCAGAAGGCGTTCATCCTGAAGCAGGGCAGCGACGGGGGCGCCGTGGCGGAGATCTGCCGCAAGGCCGGGATCAGTCAAGCGACCTACTTCAATTGGAAGAAGAAGTATGACGGGCTGCTGCCGACCGAGATGCGCCGGCTGAAGCAGCTCGAGGAGGAGAACGCCAAGCTGAAGAAGCTGGTCGCCGATCTGTCGCTCGACAAGGAGATGCTGCAGGACGTGATCCGCCGAAAGCTATGAGGCCTGGTCGGAAGCGCAAGCTGGTCGATGAGGTCCGCAACGAATGGCAGGTCTCGATCCGCAGAGCCTGCGCGGCGTTGGAGTTTGACAGGTCGACCTACCATTACAAGTCCCGTCGCGCCGGCCAGGCTGCCCTCGAACAGAAGATCAAGGAGATCTGCCATGTTCGTATCCGCTACGGCTATCGCCGTGTCCACGTCTTGCTGCGCCGCGAGGGATGGCGCCACGGCCAGAACAAGACGCGGCGCATCTATCGCGAATTGGGCCTGCAATTGCGCCACAAAACGCCCAAGCGGCGCGTCAAGGCCAAGCTGCGCGATGATCGCAGGCCGGCGACACGATCGAACGAGACCTGGGCGATGGACTTCGTCCATGACCAGTTGGCGAGCGGACACAAGCTGCGCGTGCTCACGATCGTCGATATTTTCTCCCGCTTCTCACCGATGCTGGCGCCACGGTTCAGCTTCCGCGGCACCGATGTCGTGGCGATCCTGGAACGGGCCTGCAAGGAAGTGGGATTCCCGGCGACGATCCGCGTCGACCAAGGCAGCGAGTTCGTGTCGCGCGATCTTGACCTCTGGGCCTACCAGCGCGGCGTCACGCTGGATTTCTCACGCCCGGGCAAACCGACCGACAATGCTTTTATCGAAGCGTTCAATGGCCGCTTCCGGGCCGAATGCCTCAATGCCCATTGGTTCCTGTCCCTTGCGGACGCCCGGGAAAAGGTGGAGACTTGGCGCAAATACTACAACGAAGAACGGCCCCATGGGGCGATCGGCAATCGACCGCCGATTTTGCTGCACAACCACGTCGGCGCAACCAGCCCGCCAACGTGACAGAGGCGCAAAACTCTAGTTCTGGGTGGTCCAAAGTTCGGTCTCGCTACAACATCCGCCGAGACTCTAACCGCTACTGGGTGAAACTTCAGGGGCAGGTCACATGACACCAAGATGATTCCGGCTTCGTACGTGAAGCCCTATGTCGCGCGGCAAAAGAACGACGCTGCGGACGCCGCAGCGATCTGCGAAGCGGTGACGCGACATGCTCTCGAAGCTCAAATGCGAAGGCATTGCCGTGCGGAACCGGAAGCTGGGTTGCTGAGCGTTCCGGGCGTCGGCCCGATCACCGTCAGCGCGATATTAGCTGAAGTGCCGGATATTCGCGGTTTCCGATCAGGCCGAGACCTCGCGGCGTGGCTTGGCCTTGTGCCACGTCAGAACTCGAGTGGTGGCAAAGAACGGCTGGGCCGCATCAAGAAGATGGGCGATCGCACTATCCGCCGGCTCCTCGTCATTGGCGCTATGTCCATGACACGTTGGTGGCGGGGTAAGCAGAACTTCGCTCAAAGTTGGCTGGGGCGCATTATCGCTCGCAAGCCGATTCAAACTCGCTGCAGTCGCCCTGGCCAACAAAATGGCGAGGTCATCTGGGCAGTGATGACGTGAGAGGAGACCTACCGCACGGCATAAGTATCGGCCGGCCGGACCAGCCGGGTCCTGGCGGTCTTGGTGCATCGGCGCTGAATGGGAAGATGACGCGACAGTGATAGACGAGATTGGGACACCCAGTAGACCCGTAGGCGCCCTAAGCGCGTCAGTTTGTTATGGACCCGATCCGCGGATCTCATCTGGGCCGGCGGCCAAACGTGCCGCCTCTTACGTAGGCCGGACACATGCAAGCCGCCAACTCTTCCCGCATTGCTCAAACAAAACCCTTGCACCGCGGGAGCCATCCACACATGCAGGTCTGGTCAGAAGTGCGGCTCATTCGGCGGCTTTATGCGTCGTTGCAACCGGCCGGTGCGTGCCGCCCGGAGGAGGCGCACCGAGTCTTTGATTCAGAAGAAGACGCATCCGCGGCACGCAGACCTGCTCCGCATCATAATGATTGATCACGTGGTGGCGGGCGGCCGCGCGCAGCTCGGAGAACCTTGTTGGCTGCGCCAGCGCTTCAATAATCCGTTCAGCAAGCTCGTCCACCGCGAAAAATGGGACAAGCAAACCGTTGTCGCCGGAGCGGATGATCTCGCGCACCGGCGCCGTGTCAGAACCGATCACTAGGCATCCCGCACTCATCGCTTCCAACATCGACCAGGACAGTACGAACGGGTAGGTAAAATAGACGTGTGCGGATGATACCTGAAGGGCTGCAATGAAGGTTTCATACGCCACGCCGCCCAGGAAATGCACACGGGATAAGTCGAGGCGACCACGGACCTCAGCAAGGAAGGTTGACTTCCAGGTCGTACCCGTCGGTGGCGGCAGACCGTAGGACACGCCACTCCTGCCGATGATGATGACTTGCGCGTTCGGCCGGCATCTCAAGATCTCCGGCAGCGCTCGCATAAAGATATGGTAGCCCCTCAGCGGCTCGAGATTTCGCGCGACAAACGTCACGACCTCGTCGGAAGGGCGAAGGTACTGGCCATTCGGTAGTGTCAGGCGCGCGTGGGGGTTCGGCCGCATGCGCCCCGTGTCGATGCCCTCATGGATCACGTCGATCTTGCTTTGATAGTGTGGGGGAAAGGTCGATTTCTGCCATCTCGTTGGCGAGATCCCCATTTCGCAATCCTCGAGCGCCAGCAGAGTCGTCGCATTCTTCACGTGAAGCCCAATGTGGCCATCAAGTCCGGGCACCGGAAATTCCGGGTCAAACCCGATGTCCCGCCCCTCGGCCCCATAAAAGAATTCGCAATAAACGAGCAATCGTGCCTTTGGAAAGATGGAGCGCAACGGCAGGGTCTCGCCCCATCCGGGGTGTGCGAGGATCAGATCAGGCGAGAACCCGGACATCTGTAAGCTCGAAAGACTGTACATCACCTGCTCCGCGCGCCGACACTCTATATCGAAGCGTCGCGCAAACGGATGCGTTCCCGAGATATCAGCTTTTGGAAGTGCATATCGGACCAGTTTGACGGATGGAAGCGATCTTGAAGTCGGCGCGCCGATGGCAACAAGTTCAAAGCCAGGCTCCCTGGCTAAGGCAGCCACTATGTTGCGGTACTGAGCCGGAAAATTGTTGTGAACGAACAGAATTTTCATCGGCAAGGTCTGGGCGTGATCAACGCAAATGGGTGCAATCGGCAGTTCCCGATCCTAATCTGCTGTATCACCTTCGGTCCTCCAGGGCTCGAATTGTATTTTTGCTGTCACAGATTAGGTGAACATGACAAGCGCATGACAGCTTTGGTTGTTTCCCTCCCATGTTGTGTTTGATAAGCTGCTTACATGCGCGTTGGACTGTGAGCATTCTGATTGAGTACCAAGCAATCCCACGTCAACTCTGAGTCACCGTGCCGCCGTTCCCACTTGATCGACGGCGATGACATCGCTGGCGCTATCGCGCTATTGAGGAGCGAGAATGACAGGCTTCGTCAAATAGCGGAGCTGCTCAGCGCAGAAACTGAATACCTGTGCCAATCTCTATTGCCGAATTGGTGTCTCCGCCATTCACGTGAGAAGCCCTTCCTAATGAGGCCGGTTCGTCGCAGCGACGCTCCGAATCTCAGGGGATCACGCAGGATCGTTAAGGCGAGAAGAAAAATACCTCGTTCATCTGATTGGGGGCAATAATGGCCGATGTTGAGCAGCAGAAAGTCGTAAGCCTAGATCGGGGACTTTTCTTAGTGAGCTACAAGAGTGCGGACGATCTCGCATCGCCGCCGCGCGTGACGGTTGTACCGACGCCGGGACATGAAGAGCGCATGGCGCTCATCATGCATCCCGACGCAACCGAGCCGACACTTTGGGAGCCGAATGAGGGTCTGATGGTTCGGGTCAAGACACCCGGCACGTTGCAGATTCAGGTTGAGCCGATGCGACCCGGGGGATCGCGCGCGGCCATGGTTCGTATCGAACCGATTCAGTCCGGCCGAGCGCCGCTCGCTGCGCAAGGTGAGAGCGCGGCCGTGCATGGAAATGTTGCAATGGACGGTATCAAGATCCTCGGCCACGTCGCAGGTCGCGGCGATGTTGTGGTCGGCCCTAACGCATGGATTGCAGGTCCAACGGCGCCATCGCGCATCGAAGGAATTGCCCTTGAATGGCAGGAGAAGCCGGCGCGTCTCGATATTCGCTATGCGGTCCAATTCCCCATTGGCCAGGCGGGGAGCGGCAAAATGGTGTCGCTCGGGACATATGCGGGCACGCGTGGACGAGCCTTACCGATTACAGGGGTCGTGCTGCAAATCAGTGGCGCCGGGGGATTCGAGTTCGTGGCGGAAGCGACGTTCTTGAACGCGCCGACCCTGCGCGCCCGCGGCAAACGCGTCGTTCTGTCGGGCCCGACCAGCCGCGAGCCTTTGGTTGGCATTCGCATCGGCGTCAACCAGTTAGCAGCCCCGGACAATGTCATCGTTCCCGCACAACCGTCACGAAAGCCGGTCGGCTCCAGCCGCGTCCGCGTCTTCCGCAGCCGGGCGCGCCAAGAGAGCTCGATCGGCTAGGGCAATTCGAAAATGGAGCCGCGTAGCGTGGGTGAGCGACCGGGTGGGCGGGACCTCAAGCGCAAGATTCTCGATGCTTCCTTCCTTATCGGGCCTCACGCGCATATTGCGCTCGAGCGCCTCGCAGCTGAGGCGTTGACCAGGCGGGAGTTCGCGACGGCGCTCAAATACGCCGATCGACGCATTCGAGTTTCGCCTCCACCAGCAGCTCACTGCTTCGTTCTCCGGGCGGAAGCTGCTTGGGGGCTCGGACTTCCCGAAGCTGCGCTGTCGGATCTTGCGCGGGCGCGTCTTGTCGATCCTTTTGATGTCGGCGCCAACCGCCGGATGCTGGCGTGGGCTGCAGACGAACGGCGACTGGCCGCAGCCGCTCAACTAATATGCCGCGAAGGCAGCCCGGCCATCCTTCGAGCTGCCATCGCGGAGCTGCGGCGAGCTGGGGGCGGTCATTGGGCGGCCTGCTCTGTGTTCGACAATCACGTGACGGGCTGGATCGCCTGGACCAACGCCCTTTTCGTCGAAGTGAGCCTCGCAACCGAAGACGGCACGCTGACGAGCATTCTCGAACCCAATCCGTTTCACGCGCTGGCGAGCGCAGATGTGCAGGCAACAACCTTCTTGGTTCGGCGGCCACCGTCCACTACAGCTCAAATCGTTACGCTGAGATGCGGCGAAGACGTCGTCCAGGTTCGACGCGTGGCGCCTAACCTCACTTCGACGATGAACCTCCGAGCCGCTCGCGATCCTTCCGTTGGGATAGGCCCGAACGTCGACCTGCCGACCGTTATCGTCCCCGTCTATGCAGATGCGCGGGCAACGATCGAATGCTTCGAGAGCCTCGACAAGGCAAGACGTCCACAAGGAACTGGTAAGGACGCCTTTCAGGTTCTCGCCATCGACGATGCCAGCCCGGAAGTGGAGCTGCAGCGCCATATGAGCGAGCTTGCGACGGCAGGCAAGATCCGTCTCCTCGTAAACCCGGTCAATCTCGGCTTTGTCGGCGCGATCAATCGGGCGCTGAACGAGATCCAGAGGGGCGACGTAGTACTGCTCAACTCCGACACGCTCGTTCCGCCCGGCTTCGTCGGTCGGTTAGCCGACGTGGCATATTCGGCGCCAAACATCGGAACCGTCACACCACTTTCCAACAACGGCGACATCTTTTCCTTTCCAACGCCAAACGACGTTAATCCTATGCCGCGCTATGACGAGATTGTCGCAATCGATCGCGTCGCCAGCGCAGCTAATGCGGGGAAAGCGATCGATGTGGCAAGCGGCATCGGATTCTGCGTCTTTATTACACGAGCCTGCCTTGACAGTGTGGGCGAGCTCTCGGACAATTTCGAGCGCGGTTATCTCGAGGATGTCGATCTCTGCCTCCGCGCGCGGGCCAAGGGCTTTCGCAATGTTTGCGCGCCGTCGGTCTATGTCGGACATCACGGCTCGAAGTCCTTTCAAGAGGAGAAGCGAGGCCTCGTGCTTCGCAATCTCGGCATTTTGGACCAGCGATTCCCGAACTACCGGGAGGAATGCCGCGCCTTTGAAATCGCCGATCCGTTACGGCCGGCGCGCGCCGCGCTCGAGCGTGCGCTGCCATGGCTGGCTGAGCCGTCGGTGCTGGTTCTCGCTGGCGAGCGAACCTTCCCTGCCGTAACCGACGCGCGGATACGCCATCTCCGCCTACATGGCGAGCGCACGGTCCTGCTCTTGCGGGAGGACAACGTCCTTCGCCTTCGGGCTACCGACGGAGGTTTGCCGCAGGCCATGCGTTTGAGGCTCGACACGGAGGCAAATCTCGGCAGCGCCCGCGACATCCTGGCACGGCTATCCCCATCGCGTGTCGAGATCCTCGAGCCAAACCCGCTGCCGCGGCTCATCGAGCTGATCCGGTGCCTCCATCTTCCGATCGATCGCTGGCTGATATCGGAGAGCGTTGGCGAGATTGCTTCCCTGCCCTCCGGCACGACTCCGCTTCTCGTTCCCAGCAAAGCGGCCAAGGCCTATGCACAAAACAGGTGGCCCGATCGCAAGATCGTGCTGCATGACTGGCCCATATGTTCCCTGACCCTGCCGCCGATCTCCGCCAATGATAGATCCCTCGCCATCGTTCCCTCGACGCCAACGCCCGCATCCCTGCGCATAATACAAACATTGGCCGATCGTCTGTGGCGGCGCGAACCGTCGCTGCCGATCGTCATCGCCGGGACCACCTGCGGCGATGATCGCCTGATGTCACGTCCCAACATCTTCATCACGGGCGCGGTTGCGGCGGATGAGCTGAGCGACGTCCTAACACCGCATAATCCGGGCTGGATCCTCACCGATTTTGAGCAGCCCGTCTTCGGCCATCCTCTCGTCGAGACCGCCAGACAGGCGATAAGGCCGGTCGCCTACTGCGACTGGTCCGGCGGCGCGCTGAAGCCCCGCAAAGGAGACCTTGCCATTTCTGCCATTGTGAATGCGGCAGGGCTTGCCGATCTCGTGGTCGACTGGGTCACGCGGCCCTAAGCATGTCGCGTCTCTCCCGCCACCGATCCGAACCGTCGATCAGACCAACGCTCGTCAGCCGGCTCGAGCTCGCGCGCGATGGGACACTGTCCGGCTTCGTCTACGACGCCCAGGCGCCGGAGCGTCGCTATAGCGTCGAGATTTTGCTCGACGGTCTGGTGTTCAGCACAGCCTATGCCGACGCCTTCGTTCCCGAGCTTGCTGAACAAGAGCTCCAGGCGAGTTGCGGATTCGCAATCACGATCGAGCCCGATCTGCTGCGCGCCGCACGCACCCTCGAGGCCCGCCTCGCCAATCTCGGCACGCCCGTCGGCCAACCGGTCGATTTGGAGAACGAGTACGCAAATCGCGCCGATCTGCGCAAGACGTGCGAGTTGCGCTGGCTCGGCGGACTGCATTTCCAGGGCTGGATCGATAGCGAATCCGCCCTCTTTCTGGAGGCAATCGTCGACGGAGAGGGCGTCGCCCAGGTTCACGCAACAGCCTGGACGCTTGTTGGCGACTCTGCGGCACACCGGAACGCGCGCGCCTTTGATTTCCACGTCCCGCAACGCTTTGCCGACGGGCGCGTTCACCGCGTTTCCTTGCGCAGGGAGGACCGTGAGCCAATTCCGGCGACAGCCGTCTTTGTCGCCTTTCCCGACGGCCTTGCCGGATTGATCGACGCGCTCGGCGGCTACGGTGCCGAGCGCTTGCGCGGCAAACTGTATGATCAACTGATTCCTGCCTCGCTTCCGCTCTCCGACTACGTGAATTGGTGCGATCGCTTCCCGCTGCCGGTGCCGCGAGCAAGCGGCCTTTCGCTCGCGGTCGTCATCGCCGGCGCCCCCGGCGCAGAGCAAACGCTCGCTGCACTGGAGACCCAGACCCACGAAAGCTGGACGGCAGGCGTGATCGACGGGGAGCTACTCTCCGTCGACAGCGACGCTCTGTTGGAGTTTCTGGACGGCGCCGCATCCGATTCACATCACGTCGTCATCGCGATGGCGGGTGTGGTGCTCGAGCCGAATGCCCTGGCCCGCATCGCCGCCGCATTTGAGGCCTATCCGGATGCGATCGCCTTGTATGGCGACCTCGATTTTCTTGCCGAGGATGGCCGGCTCTGGCCGCTGGCCTTTCCCGCATTCGACTACGAAAGAATGCTGGAGCAAGGCTATTGTGCGCATCTGTTTGCTGTTCGATGCGACGCCCTGCTCGCCGGCCTTGAGGCCCGCCCCGACAATCTCTACCGCCTCTTCAACTGCCTGCTCGATCACGCTGGTCCACGTGAGAACAACATTCTTCATTTACCGGGAGCACTGGCGACGCTCCCTGGACTCGATCGAACGAATGCCAGCCATCAGCTTGCCGCGGCGACCCAAATGCACCTCGACGCACGTGCCGTCAGTGCCGACGTAACCCCGCAACAAGTTAACTTCTTTCCTGCGGTTCGAATTGGTCGAGCGATTCCACGCCAGCGCGTGACAGTGATCATCCCGACCCGCGACCGTCTACCGCTCTTGCGGACCTGCCTCGACAGCATCGCGCCGGCGGTCGAGTGCTGCCGCGCAGATATTCTCGTCGTCGACAATGACAGTGTCGACCCAAAGACCATCGCCTACCTTGCAAGCATGGCGCGACGCGGCGTGCGGACTTTGAAGGTCGAAGGTCCCTTCAACTTCGCAAGGCTGAACAATCAAGCCGCAGCAACACTCGAGAGTGATGTGCTCTGTCTCCTCAACAACGACATCGAGGCGAGCTCCGATGACTGGCTGGAGGAGATGCTGACGCGGCTCGCCGAGCCTGATGTCGGCGCGGTCGGCGCGCTCCTGACCTGGCCCGGCGGCGTCGTTCAGCATGGCGGTGTCGTCCTGGGAATGAATTTCGCGGCGACCCACGCCTTTACCGACAGATTCGGTGATGATCCCGGGTTTCTCGATCAGCTCCTGGTGGCACACGAATGCAGCGCCGTGACTGCGGCCTGCCTAACAACCAGACGCAGCGACTATCTTGCCGTTGGCGGGATGGACGAATCGCGCTTTGCGGTCGCCTTCAACGATGTCGACTATTGCTTACGGCTGCGCCAAGCAGGCAAGCGCATCGTTTTCACGCCGCATGCGAAGCTGGTTCACGCCGAATCTGCCAGCCGCGGCGCGGATGACCGCGCCGACCGGCGCGGCCGGTTCGAACGCGAACTCAATCTGCTTCGGGCGCGCTGGGGTGAATGGCTCAACGAGGACCCGACCTACAATCCGCAGCTCTCGCGCGATGGGATTCCCTACAGCGGCCTCGCCTGGCCGCCTGGGCCACGCGCCCCTCGCTACAATCATCTCGAACGGGCGCGCGACGTGCCGTTGGGGTTCTGAGGCGGCGCCTTATCGTCCTTCAGGCCGCCGCGCGCCCCCTTTGCTCGATCCGCCGTTCAATCACGAATAGGCTCGCTGCTGGAGCGGGTGCGCCGGCTCGGCGCGTGCTGCTTCTTCCTGCAAGGCAACGAAATCGTCGAGCTCGACCGATAACGCCTCCTGCCAATTCGGCGTAGTCACTCCAAACTGTCTCTTCAGGCGCGACAGGTCGAGCCGCGAATTGCCGGGGCGCATCGCCTTGGTCGGGAAATCGGCCGTGGCGATCGGAATGACGCTTTCCACCTCGAGCCTTAGGCCGCGCGACCTAAGACCGGCCACGATCGCGCTCGCAAAGCCATGCCAACTGGTTTCGCCGGCGCAGACAAGATTGACAACGCAGCCTTTGCGCGCAAAGAACTCATTCAAATTCGACAGATTAGGCAGCACGATATCGGTAATGGCGTTGGCAATCGTTCTCGCCGTCGTCGGCGCCCCGATCTGGTCAGCAACGATGCGCAGCTCTTTGCGCTCCGCCGCAAGTCGCGCGATCGTGCGCAGGAAGTTGGCGCCCTTGGCGGCGTAGACCCAGGAGGTACGTGCGATCAGATGCGGACCACCTGCTGCGCGAATGGCGGTGTCACCGGCGAGCTTGCTCGCGCCGTAGACCGACAACGGCCCCGTTGGGCTATCCTCGCGCCATGGCGCCCTCCCGGAGCCGTCGAAGACATAGTCTGTGGAAAAATGGACCAGCGGCACGCGACGTTTCGCGGCCCATTGGGCGATCACCTCGGGTCCCCCGGCATTGATGCGGAATGCGAGCTCGCGCTCGTCCTCGGCGCGGTCCACGGCGGTATAGGCCGCAGGGTTGATGATGAGATCCGGCTGGAACGTGTCAAGCGCCCGGACGAGCCTGTGAGGCTTCGACAGGTCGAACTCATTGATGTTAGGCGTGATGATTGTGCCGAGCCCAGCCAGGAGTGGTTGCAGTGCGCCTCCGACCTGCCCGCCGTTCCCCGTCAACAGTATCCGCATCAGATTTGCCCATACACTGGAAGGCTTTTCGAGTCGGCAAGCAGCGGCGCGTCCGCGTCCTTGGCCGAGAGCGACGGCTTTTCGATACCCCAGTTGATGCCGATCGTCGGGTCGTCCCAGCGGATCGAGATCTCGTTCTTCGGACTATAGAAATTATCGCATTTGTAGAAAAAGTCCGCGGTCTCTGAGAGCACCAGGAAACCATGCGCGAATCCGCGCGGAACCCATAGCTGCCGTCGGTTCTCCTCGCTCAACTCGACGGCAACGTGACGTCCGAAATTCGGGCTTCCGACGCGGATGTCGACGGCGACGTCGAGCACTTTGCCCCGCAGCACGGCGACCAATTTGCCCTGGGTGAGGGGATTTTGCAGATGCAGACCCCGCAGCACACCGTAGCGCGAGCGGGACATGTTGTCTTGCACGAAGGGCCGCGTGATACCGTATTCGATGTAGCGGGAAAATTGATAGCTCTCGACGAAGAAGCCGCGCTCGTCGCCGAAGAACTTGGGCTCGATGATGAGGACTTCGGGAAGCTCAGTCCGGATCACATTCATTTTGAAGCACATTGAATGCCGACCCGACGCCGATCTCTCGGCATCGTCACTAACTTGTGCTCTTCACATTATATGGTATGCTTGTGATAAGTAAACTGTGAGGAGCAATGAAAGGCATCATTCTCGCAGGCGGCACCGGCTCTCGCCTCTATCCCGTGACGACCGTCGTATCGAAGCAACTTCTGCCGGTCTTCGACAAACCCATGATCTACTATCCGCTCTCGACGCTAATGCTCGGCGGAATCAGGGAAATTTTAATCATCTCGACGCCACAGGATAAGGCGCTTTTTGAGCGCCTGCTCGGCGATGGCAGCGAAATCGGCCTGCGTTTCTCCTACGCCACGCAGGAGACACCGCGGGGGATTGCCGACGCGTTCATCGTCGGACGGGACTTTATCGGCGACGATCCGGTCGTCCTAGTGTTAGGTGATAACATTTTCTACGGGCACAGCCTGCCGGGAATGTTAACAAAGGCGTCTCTGCGCAATAAGGGCGCCACCATCTTTGGTTATGTCGTCAACTCGCCCGAGCAATATGGCGTGGTCGAGCTCGATCAGGCCGGCCGCGCGCTTTCGATCGAGGAGAAGCCGAAACAGCCGAAGTCCAACGTCGCGGTCACCGGGCTGTATTTCTACGACAATGACGTCGTCGACATCGCCGCGCGGATCAAGCCGTCGGCACGTGGCGAGATCGAGATTACTGATGTCAACAAGGCCTATATGGACCGGGGCGATCTCTATGTCGACGTGCTCGGTCGCGGCTTTGCCTGGCTCGACACCGGTACGCATTCCTCGCTGGTCGAAGCCAGCCATTTCGTCCAGATCCTCGAGCAACGCCAGGGCCTGCGCATCGCCTGCCCAGAGGAAATCGCATTGCGACAGGGCTACATCACGATTCAAGCGTTCGAGCGGGTGGCCGCTAAGACCGCGAAGAGCAGCTACGGCGAATATCTGCAGTCCGTTGCACGCGCGCACAGAGCGGCCTGATTCGCCGCACCGGAGGTGATTGATCATGCGTTTGAAGGGGTTGACCATCTTCTTGACGGGCGGGGCCGGCTTCATCGGCTCCGCGGTCGCGCGCCACCTCCTGCGCAACAGCCACGCACGCGTGGTCAACATCGACAAGCTCACCTACGCCGCGAACCTCGATTCCCTTCCTGACGCGACCGAAAACCTCAACTACGCCTTCGAGCCGCAATGCATCTGCGACGCCCCGGGACTGCGCCGACTGTTCGAGCACTATCAGCCCGACGCGGTGTTGAATCTTGCGGCGGAGAGCCATGTCGACCGCTCGATCGACGGCCCCGGCGAATTCATCCAGACTAACATCGTCGGCACCTTCACGCTGCTTCAGGAGGCTTTGCGCTACTGGAGGGCGCTTCCTCCAGACAAGCGAGCGCGGTTTCGCTTCCAACATATCTCCACGGATGAAGTGTTCGGCTCCCTTGGCAAGGACGGCTTCTTCACGGAAAGCACGCCCTATTCGCCCAATTCGCCCTACTCCGCAAGCAAAGCGTCATCCGACCACCTCGTGCGTGCCTGGCATGAGACCTACGAGCTGCCGACCCTCGTGACCAACTGCTCGAACAATTATGGCCCCTATCACTTCCCGGAAAAACTGATCCCGCACATGATCATCAAGGGCCTAGCCCGAGAGCAGCTTCCCGTCTACGGAGACGGACAGAATGTCCGCGACTGGATATATGTCGAGGATCACGCAAAGGCGCTCACCCTCGTGCTCGAGCACGGTGTCGTCGGCGAGACCTATAATATAGGCGGCCGGAACGAGCGCACCAATCTCCATGTGGTCGAAAGCATCTGCGATCTCCTCGACGAGGTCAGCCCGGGCCGAGATGGCCCGCGTCGCAATCTCATCACGTTCGTCGCCGATCGCCCCGGTCACGATCGCCGCTACGCAATCGATGCCTCGAAGCTCGAGCGCGATCTTGGCTGGCGCGCCGAGGAGACTTTCGAGACCGGCATTCGGAAGACCGTCCATTGGTACGTCGAGGAGCAGCCGTGGTGGCGGGCGATCCTGGAGCGCGGATATCAGGCCAAGCGGGTCGGACTCACCCAGTAGGCCGCAGCGAGGCGGCCTTCTGCCTCAAGCAACGGCGTTCGCTCAATCGAGGAAGAGATGCACAACACCGAGATCAATAAGATATACGAGACCTATGCACCTCTTATCGACCAGGAATGGCGGTCCGATCTGGTCAGGAGCGTCAAAGAGCCTTCGATACGGGGCATCGCCTTTCCCTCATTTCCGTCAGCGGACCTACAGCGCCATCTGCAAGGAAACTCCAACGAGATGGCGATCAGAGGCGCGCTCAGCTTTCGCGAGTACTGCGTCGGCGTCTTGAACGCCAATGGCGCCTCCTTCTCCAAGGATAGCATCCTGATCGACTTTGGAGCCGGCTGGGGCCGCATCGCGCGCGCTTTTATGAAGGATGTGCCTGCGGCGAATATCTATGCGGTTGAACCCTTCGACTTCATCGTCGAAGCGCGCAAGGCGAACAGCTATATCAGCTTCGTCAAGACCGACCCGTTGCCGCCGCTCCCGTTCCGCGACGGATTCGCGACTCACTTGGTCACGTGGTCGACCTTTTCGCACTTCAACCAGCACTACTTCGATCGGTGGATTACCGAAATCGCACGCATTCTCAGACCAGGTGGCGTTTGCTTCATAACAACTCTCGGCGTTCGGTTCTTGGAGAACCTGAAGGAAGCACATCGAAAGAAGATCGATGGTGAAGAGATACACTTTTGGATTGATCTCATTCTGAAGCGGCTCCCCTACAACGCGATCGACACTGCAATAGCGGAAGTGAGGTCCGAGAAGTTCTTTTGGCTGCCCTCGGACTCAGTGGCGCGCAGCGAGTTTGCAGAATGCTTCGTTACGGATAAATATCTTTCCGATAAGTTCTCGGATCTATTCGCCGTCATCGACTATGCTGATCGCGGGCAGCTTGCCCAAGATTGCGTAGCGCTGAGACGAAAGTGAGCCGTTGTGCCGCAGCTCTCAAAAGACGTTTTCGAGGGAGACGACGGCCATCTTTTCCTAGTTGGTGGCAGCAACGACGTCGCGCGTCTTTTCTCCGAATCTGACCACATTCTCAAATTGATCTGTTCTGCATGGACGGCTCTGCTGGCCAGCAGGAAGAAAACTGCCACGGATAAAGGAGTCAAATATCTTCACTGCTTCGTTCCGGACAAGCTCTCGATACTCAGGGCGAAGGCGCTCGCCATCACCTCTCAAATGCGATTTCCCGCCGAAATCCTGGAAGAGAGCGACAACGCCGCCCTACGCGGGATCTTGGTGCCGTTAACCAAGTATCTCAGAAAGCAGGCAGGCAACTACGAAGTATTCCATCGAACCGATACTCATTGGACAGTGGAGGGCTGTTTCAGCGCCTATCAGATGCTGTGTTCCTACATGACTATACCGCAAAAGACAGATCTGATCATGCGGAACGCACCGGCCCGCGAGGGTAGCTGGGACCTCGGCTCTAAGGTGACGCCCAAACGCTTCGAGACGATCCAGTTCGGACGTTTTGGTATCGGCGCATCCCGGGTCGAGGCCAACGAGATCGTGACCGCGCGTGAAACCGGCCAAGTGTCGAACGATCTGTTGCTGCACGTTGGATCGATCGTCGAATATCGCAATGAAGGGCGCCCTCTGGCGAAATTGCGGATTCTAGTGTTCGGTGATTCCTTTTTTGAGTATCGGCCTCATATGCTCACCGGAATGTTTGCCGAGACCGTCGACGCCGTGATGTTTGTCTGGTCGGCCGCCATCGACTGGAAACTGGTCGACGAATTCAAGCCGGATATTCTCCTGACAGAAATTGCGGAGCGATTTGTTCGCGTCGTACCAACGGATGACGTCGACATTAGACGCCAAGCGACCAACAAACTTCGGTATATGTTGCGTTCGCAATCCGAACGAAGACCTTCATAACTTGACATGCGGAACCGCACATGCTCGCCAACGTGGAACAAACTCCTGCGCTGTGAGTTCTTGCCCCCTCACATCTACGAGGAACGAACGGCAGCTGCATGGACGTCCTCCGAGGAAAATGAATGGTGCCCCGCCATCCGGTCGCAACCGCAAATGTCAGCCATCTCGTACCTATCAGCGCGTCGGTCTCTTCTGCGAGGGCTTCTCGCCAGCCTTCTGCTTCCCATCCACAGTTACGCAAGAACTCGATGCCCGATCTTCGGAGCCATAAGGTGGGACGCACAATACTGCGACACGAGCGGGGAACCGTGTTTTGAAGAAGAAAAATCTCTGAGTCCCCAAGGCTGGCACTTTCGCGCGCCGCTCCATAGCCGCCTGACTGATTCCGAAACGTTGCAATTCCACGCTACTGAGGCCTCGTTCGACCAAGAGATACAGGTCGCTCATGCGGCCGGCCTCGGCTATTGGGCATATCTGGCGTACGGCAGCGATGGCAAACTTGACCTCGCGCACTCAATGATGCAGGGCCTGACGTACCATCGTCGAAGCGGCATTGCCGATCAGATGAACTACTGTTTGATAGCGACCTTGGACACGCTAGGTCGCGCTAACCGATTCAACGAAGCGACAAAGCGCATTCAGGGTCTCTTTTCGGACCACAACTACCAGAGGACGCAGGACGGCAGGCCGCTTCTCTTCCTCTACTACCTCGATGCTCTATTGCCCTCATACTGGAATGGTTCGCTCGCCGAGCTTGGGAAATCGCTGTCTCACCTGCGAAATCAGACGACCTCTTCGGGAGGTACACCCCCCTACATCGTACTTCTGCACACACCGCCTGCTACAGCTGAAACGATCCGAAAGCAGATAGGCGCCGATGCCGTTTCGGCATATGGGATAAATTTCGGGCCAAACAGGTCTGGCACTTATCTCGAGCTCCAACGACACGTGGAACAATATTGGGAAGATGAGTTGGCCCATACCTCAGGCAGTGTGGTGCCGACCGTCATGGTCGGCTGGGATTCGCGGCCGCGGAAGGAGACCCCTCCCGCTTATGATAAACGGGATTACACGCGCATCGACAAGAGCGCGCATGTCGCGACCGCAACCCCTAGCGAATTCTCTTTCGCCTGCCGACAGGCGTCGCGCTTTATGTCGAACCATCCGGACCGATGCCCCTATCAAATTGCGCTGATTTATTCATGGAATGAATACAGCGAAGGTGGAGCACTGGCTCCGACTTTGGGTGATCCGTCCGCCTCAATGTTGAGAACTGCGAGCGAGGTTCTGAAGGCCTGTCGCGCAGGAGGGGACTAGGGTTCAGACTCAATTGATCCAATATGCGACGATGGCGGCGAGGTGGACGGCAGCCAAGAAATTTCTGGCAAGTTTGTCGTAGCGAGTTGC
>NZ_JACIHC010000038.1:0-22602 GCF_014198205.1 Bradyrhizobium sp. SBR1B | reverse complement strand
GGGAACAGTTCAAACTGCTTGGAGTGCAAACTACCTGACCGAATGAGGTGAAGACCTTTGATAATCAGTGAAATGCAGCACAAGCTCGCGACATGGGCCGGGAGCGATCCGAACCGAAGGTTCGATCGCCTCCTTCGGCTGATTGCCAACCGGGAATGGCTTGCCGAGGCCGCTCGGATTGTTCTGGCGTCAAGTGGCGCACGAACACCGGGCATCGACGGAATAGATAAGCAACGACGGCAGGTCAGATTGGATCAGCATCTGGATGACCTGCGGAAAAGCCTGCTGGACGAAAGTTATCGCCCCCAGCCGGTGAAGCGAATCTATATCCCGAAAACCAACGGCAAGCTACGCCCACTGGGCATTCCGACTCTGACGGATCGCATCGTCCAACGAGCCATGCTCATGGCCATGGAGCCAATCTGGGAAAGCGACTTCCATCGCCTATCCTATGGCTTCCGGCCTGAACGGAGCGTGCACCATGCCGTCCGCACCGTGAAGATACAGCTTCAGGATGGAGCCGACACGACGAGGGGCCGCTGGATCATCGAAGGTGATCTGGCAAGCTACTTCGACACGGTCCATCACCGGCTGCTTATCAGATGTGTGCGGCGACGGGTGCAGGATGGGCGGTTTGTTGATCTTCTCTGGCGGTTCCTGAAGGCAGGTCACATTGACCGTGACCTGTTTACAGCCTCCAGCGAGGGTGTTCCGCAAGGTGGCGTGCTGTCACCGCTCTTGTCCAACATCATGCTCCACGAGTTTGATGCGTGGCTGGAGGCGAAATACCTGAGCGACAAGGCTCGCAAGGACCGCTGGGCATGGAACTTCGGCATCAAGCTGGGCCGCCCTATTACGGTTCGAGAGAACCGGCAGTGGAAGCCGGCGGTTGCTTATTGCCGATACGCTGACGACTTTGTCGCCAGCGTAAAAGGGACCAAAGCTCAAGCAGAGGAAATCCGCCAAGAATGCCGCGCCTTTCTGGAAGGCAAGCTGAAATTGACGCTGAATATGGAGAAAAACCCATATCACCCACGTCAATGACGGCTTCGTCTTTCTGGGGCACAGGATCATTCGCAAGCGAGGGTCGCACGGGCGCATGTCCGTCGTCACAACGATACCCAAGGAAAAGGCGAAGGGGTTTGCTCGCAGGCTCACTGAAGCCCTTTCCGGCAATCATAGTGTCAGCACGGTCGACATGATCGCTGGCCTGAACCGTCAACTGGCGGGATGGGCAGCGTTCTATAAGTTCACCGACTTCACCGCGCACGTATTCCGGCGCATCGACCATGTCGTATTCTGGAAAATGGCGCATTGGCTGGGGCACAAATACCGATCTCGCATCAAACCTTTGATGCGGAAATGGTACCGAGTCCCGGAACCGGGCAAGGCGAAAACCTGGCTCGTGTTCGGTCGGAATGAACGCGGCGGGCCCCACGGAAAAGCACTTCACCGGCTTGTCTCAAGTCCGAAGGCGCAGTTCCGGTGGCGCAATCCGGAGGAAAATCCTTACATCTTCCGAAAAGAAGCCCGCAGCACTGTCACCTCGCACTATCAGGATGTTGCTATGGCCATGGGCCAAGCTTGAACAGAGAGCCGTATGCGCTGAAAGGTGCACGTACGGTTCGGGGAGGAGAAGCGCGCTCGCGCTTCTTACTCCACTCCCGATGGCGCGCGGCTTCGTCTATCTCGCGGTGGTGCTCGACTGGTTCAGCCGCCGGGTGCTGTCGTGGCGCGTCTCGATCACGATGGAAGCCGCATTCTGCGTCGAGACGCTGGAGGACGCTCTCGCGCGCCACGGCAAGCCGGACATCTTCAACACCGACCAGGGCTCGCAGTTCACGGGCGCCGCGTTCACCGGCGTGCTCGCCAGTCATCGCATCGCCATCAGCATGGACGGCCGGGGCGCATGGCGCGACAACGTGTTCGTCGAGCGGCTGTGGTCGTCCTGGACGAGCTCGGATATTTGCCCTTCGCCCAGTCCGGTGGCCAGCTTCTCTTCCATCTCGTCAGCCGGCTCTACGAAAGAGCTTCCGTCATCGTCACCACCAATCTCGCCTTCGGAGAATGGCCCAGCGTGTTCGGCGACGCCAAGATGACCACTGCGCTGCTCGATCGGTTGACCCATCACTGCGACATCGTCGAGACCGGCAATGACAGCTGGCGATTCAAAAGCCGCGACGACGATCACGCCAACCGCGCTCGGCTCGTCTCCGCTATCCCGGCCAGCTCCGACGAGCCGAGCGCTACCGGCAGAACGCGTCGATCAAAGGGGTCCCCTTTGGATGCCGATCGGGGGTCCCAGTCCAATGCCGATTGACACATCAAAGCGGGACCTGGATGCGGACAAAGCCTCTCGCTGGCCGGCGAGACGGTTGAGCTCGATCTGCTGGTTCGTGCGATCGCGATCGAGCTCAAGAAGCCTCGTGGTATCGAAGCGTTGGTCGTTGATTTCTGCTATGAGCTCGCCGGGACTAATGCGCGCGCCGATGCTCTTTACGGCAAGCGTTACCTTTCCTTCGATCGGGGCGCGAACGATGTAGAGCCGAGCATTGAGTGTAGCATCCGCCGATGCTCCGGCGAAGTGCTCACCGATAATAACGTATAATCCCGCTGCCAACAGGGCCAAGCCGACAATTGCACGTACGAGCCTCATAAGGACATTCCAATTGCATTTATGACGGGACGGTCGCGCAGCGCATTAGGTCTAATCGTTCTCAAATAAGCGACCCTCTGCGGCGTTGGATTGCCAAGTTCGGTGTCGCTCGGATGCGAGTGTTAGCGGCTTGAGCGTCACGATCAGACCAACAGGCTGGTAAAGAATAGCTTCGTGAACTCAGCGGCAGGAGGATCGGTATCGTCAGAAGTGAAAATAGTCATGAATTCATTCCTGCAGTTCCAGCAACGCCAGAGATATTGGACCTCCCGCGCTTGGATGCGCTCATGCCACTCGAGGTGGACCAATGCAGAGCCACATTGAGGGCAGTTCGTGTGACGTGTCATTGAGACCGACTCCATGTGGCAGCTCGTGTCATTGCGCCAAAAGGCCACCGCCCAAGAAGCCTAGCGGAGCCACCGCTTCGTGGGCGGCTGCGGTGGATGCACCTCCTCTGTTCAAATCCTGTGCCAACTGCGACAGCTTGAATAGTAAGAAATATGTTTTCAAGAAAGTGTACCGGGCCGACTGCATTTCAGAAATCGGACAGTCTAAGTCATGTTCGTAAGGTCGCAGATCGGATTGAGTTCTCGTTATGGAAGCCTTGGGCAAGATCGTTTGGTGCTGAGTAATGCCCCTTGGGAGGTTTGGCTGACCATAAACCGCCCGATCAGGAAGGCTCCCACCTGAACGGGGACCAGCCGATGGCCGTGGAAGTGTGAGTTGGTCGCGTGCGTCCGGCGCTCACTGGAGCAATCAGGAGCCGTTAGAGCGGTTCACGATCAAGGTGGCTTGTATCCGGCGGCTCCGACTGCTGGCGTATTCGAGAGCTTATAGGCGCCGCACCAGGTCGCGGCGACAGCGCGGCGGCATGGCGTTTCACGCTCATTGCTGCTGCGATGGCGACGGTCGCTTCGGCCTGAGCCGAAGGATGCCGCTAACCTGCCACTGAATTTTCATCCAGCGGCAGTTAGAGTCTTGGAGTCATCACCTTGCGGAGCAGAACTCGGGCATTTTCATGCTTCTCCTCCACTCCGAGCACGAGGTTCGGGTCGCTCGCGTATTTGATTAGAAAGCAAGCTCGGCATGTTTCGCTCCTTTCGATCTGTAGCGACGGCAATCCCGCCTTGATCGCGAATCGATCCTAGGCCATTTGTCCTTCGCTCTCCTCCTTGAGGGGCGAGTGCGTGCCAACAAAATTCATCAGGCTGCTGCTTGAAGGCGCGAGGTTCGGTCCTTTGATGCGAAGCTCCATGCAGCCTGCCTTAGCGTGTCGGTGGCCGCACGTGCCGGCTGGCTTTAAGACATGCATGTCGTAAGTCGGACAGTCCGAGCGTCATGACGCAATAGGCCGCGTGGCGAATTCTTGTAGCAATAGCCATCGGTCGAGAGCCGATGGTTCGCATTTCGAACTCCTCGTGTAGCTTCCGACATAATTCTTTGCGGCGGCCGCTCATCGCCCGGGGTATCCGGTCTAACGGGGAAATCCTGCCGCCATCTCACATAGATCGTCCGCCATGCCGGATGATTTCAATGCCCAAATCTCATTGGCATAGGCCCCGGGAGCGGCTATGCCAACGTATAGCTTTCCAGCGAACAGCTCGCCTGCCATTCCTCTTTGCGGTCGATGCAATGACTGGGACAGGCAAGCGCCTTAGAAGGCCACGGTCTGAGCAATAGCGATCGTCTTCAGAACAGCTGAAGTCGCAGCTACGAGGTTGACGTTGAAGTTTAGTAACCACGTCATGGACATTTAAGGCGGAGGTCGCGCTCGGAAGCGCGCCGCTAAGCTGCTGGTATGGATGATCTTCATCTCCTATGCCGCGCAGCCTCCAAGCTCGCTCGTGCACATCCGGTAAGCGATCCAGATTAAGCAAGAGCTACCAAATGAAATAGGCTCGACGTGTTACCGGCTATGATACTTTCTGAAGCCTCTTGGTCGGATTTAGACCGAACAGCGCCTGGGGATCCCGTCCAGACGGGGAGATGTTAAATGTCCGCGAGAAGATCTGAACACGAGAAACGCGAACGGAAGACAGGTTCAGAACCCGACCTGACCGCCCAGGCATCAGCTTCTGATGCGGATGCCACGACGCACGATATTGGAGAATCAGCGAGCGTCGAATCAAGCCATCCATTTGCGTCTCGAGAGTGGAAACGATCTCTCGAAGAGACAACAGGCCTGTACGCTGCGGCATTGAAGGACGGGTCAAAGCTGGCTGCTTCCTCTCTGCACGCTCAGGCCAGTCTTCTAGAGAATCTTGCCAAATCCAAAACTCCGTCCGACGTAATGAAGTTCCATCTGGATTTCGCGGAGCGGCTCTGGTCGAAATCGATCAGCGAAGGCTGAGAGATAAGATCACTTAAGGCGGGCCCTTCATCTGCGGCAGGGCAAGCAATAAGCCCCGTGCGAAATAGGGTCGATCTCGCACTATTTCATCCGAGTAAAACAAACGCTTGGGGGAGAGGAGGCGATTATTCTTAAGCCGGACTATCGACGCGCAACAAAACAAAAGGTCTCTTCGGCAATATTCGTAAGGTTCAGAAGCGACCAAGCAGCACCATTTCTTAAAACAAATGGGATGGTCTGCTCAGTGATCGGTTGCGCTGATCAGCGGCCAATGGAGCTGGAAGTCGAACGCCAAGCCGGCGCAGCTTTCGGCGAGAAGAGTCCGGAGCGTCTCGCGCAGCGCAATGGTTATCGCGACCAGGCCTGGAGACCGGCGCTGGTGCTGGTACGGTCGAGATCGGGCAGGTCCAGATATGTTGTCAGGAGCTCATGCAATCGAGGGCTATGTCTCACGCCCACGATCAAACCGTATTCCGCAGGATGTCCGCGTAAAGCATTGATCGTCTGTGTGCGCTGTCGAGCTAAGCGTTGAATGCCATGGAAGAGCCTCGCTTCTCGGCGCCTTTGACGCCCGACAAAGCGTATCGTTGGTCGCCGTGTCGCTCTTCTGCGCGAGGTGATCAAGCTTGGCCTCAAACCACTGCTTCAAGGCTGCGACCAGAGTCGCGCATGCGCTTGTCGCCCCGCGCGGCGCTCGGCAGCAGATCGGCTATGGAGTGCCTTCCCGATCGCGTAAAGCTAGTGGTTCATCACAGTGATTTTGACGTTTTTATTCCGAGCCATTCGAGGATCGGCAAGCTTTCCGGCGCCACGAGAATTTCGATGCTCCTGGGGACGCCGGGTTGACGACGGATGCATCCGTTTCGTTCGAGAGTTACGATCATTTGGTGTACCGAAGGCGGGCTGACGCGAAAGTGGCGCTGGATGTCTTTCTCGGCGGGCGGCTGTCCGAACATGTTGGAATATGTGTAGATGAAAGCGAGGTAGTGCGCGCGCCTGATTTTTGATTCATGGATCGATTCGTCCCGGCCTTCCGACAAGGAGGCAAAGAATGAATGTACGTTATCGGATCGAATTGAGCCAAGCCGAGCGAGAGGAACTGACGGCGATGCTCGGCAGCGGCAAGTGCGCCGCCCGCAAGCTCAAGCGGGCGCAGATTTTGCTGGCGGCCGATGGAGGGCGCCGCGACGAGGAGATTGCCCGGACCGTAAGTGTCAGCCTCTCCACCGCCTATCGGACCAAGCGCCGCTTCGTGGAAGGCAATCTGGAGCGGGCCCTGAGCGAAGAGCCGCGTCCAGGGGCGGAACGCAAGCTGATGGGCAAGGAGGAGGCCCTGCTGGTGGCGACCGCATGCGCCAAGCCGCCGGCCGGCCGCAAACGCTGGACGCTGACGCTGCTGGCCAACGCGATGGTCAAGCTCACCGATCACGACAGCTTGTCGGGCGAGACCGGGCGCCGCCGGCTGGCGGAGAACGACCTCAAGCCATGGCGCAGGGACATGTGGTGCATTCCTCATGTCGATGGCGAATACATTGCCCGCTTGGAGGACGTGCTCGACCTCTACGCTGAGAGGCCGGATCCCGCCCGGCCGCTGGTCTGCTTCGACGAGACCCCGGTCCAGCTGATCGGCGAGGTGCGCCAGCCGGTCTCCGCCAAGCCCGGACAGCGCGAGCGCTACGATTACGAGTACCGCCGCAATGGCACCGTCAATCTCTTCGTTATCTCCGATCCACATCGGGGGTGGCGCAACCTGAAGGCGACCGAGCGCCGCGCCGCCGTCGACTATGCCCAATGCATGCGTGAACTCGTCGACATCCATTATCCCGAAGCCGCCTGCATCCGTGTCGTGCAGGACAATCTGTCGATCCATACCGCCGGTGCGCTGTATCAAGCGTTTGCGCCCGCCGAAGCTCGGCGCATACTGCGCCGCCTCGAATTCCACTGCACCCCGAATCACGCCAGTTGGCTCAACATGGTTGAGTGCGAGATCAGCGTGCTGCAGCGCCAGTGTCTCGGCCGCCGCGCCGACGACCCCAAAAAGCTCCGAAACGAGATCGCGGCATGGCAACGGCAGCGAAACAAGGCGCAAGACCGCATCAAGTGGATGTTCACAACCGACAAAGCCCGCGCCAAACTCCGCCGCGCCTATCCGGCCGTCGTCAAACCACTAGGAAGACGCCGCCATCGAGCCACTTCCAATAAATCACAGGGCCGCTGCCATCCCAGACGATCTTCACTCGATCGGCGCGCTTCGCACGGAACACCACCGCCACGCCATTCGCCCAGCGTCTCCTTCGCCAACAGCGCCAAACCCCCCGCACCTTTTCTGAAGTCCACAGGTTGCGTCGCCACGTAAATCGGAATCAAAAAGGACTCCAGCTTTTTGTTCTCGGGCCAAAGTGAGCGTGTGCTGCCGAACGGCGAGCGATGTGGATGCATTAACAGCGATAATGGAGCCCGGCGCACAACAGGTCGCGCATGGCCTCATGCGCCGCATCCGGACCCACACGGCTGTCAGCCCGCCGCTCCGGTGCAGCTCGGCCGGCACCGCTGCATGTCGATGCAGGCCATATCTGCAGAGTCCGGCTTCGTAGCAAAGACTTACCTGCTGGTCACTCTTGCCGCGCTTCTTCGCCAGCTTGTCGATCTGGTCGGCGCGATTGGCGATGATCCCAAAGTTACGAACTTCCTCGCCGCTGCGTCCTTTCGGCCATCGCAACCAAAATCGTCGCCTTGTGCACATGCAGCCCACGAAAATGCTGTCGTTCGCCGGGCCCGCTCGCCATGCTTGCGGCTCGGCGTCGGACCATCCGGCGCAATCCTCGATAGGAGCTTGCCGCGGGCGGGTCACCCACCAACTCAGAGAGCGAACATAGGGCACGGGTAGGCGTGGGCCCTCTGATTATGGCGCAGGTGCAGAGGCAGCCGGCACTACAAAACTTGGTAGGTTGAACCTAGCGGGTCTGAGACCTTTAATGCCTCATCATCAGGCGACTTGTATTCTGTGGCCAGGCTAGAGGACCGAGATCAACTTGCCGCAACGGCGAGAGGACCTTAGGACCGCGAGCAACTCTTCGGGCGACTTTGAAAAACGGTGGGCCATACGATGCTTCGTGTTCTCTTTCTGATCGGCTTAACCGTTTCTGCCACGACAAGAGCGAGCGCACAGGGCGCGGACGCCATTCCATTCTACGTTGACCAAGGTGCAGATTGGACCGCGACGGCGAGAGCGGACTTCTATGTGCGCGATCAGGGCTCGCGTTTGATCGCGCTGTCTTGGATGCAGGCGCTAAAGCAAAGGAACGGACAACCGTTTCTCGCCGATGGTTTGTCGCGGTACGGCTATCTCCCCAATCCCGGCAACAAGGCCAGCCTTCCTATCGGCTTTCATGCCTCCGGTCCTGAAGGTTTCCAAATTGTCGGAATGACCTGCTCCGCATGTCATACGCGCCAGATCGAAGTCGACGGCAATATGTATCGTGTCGATGGCGGTCCCGGACTCGTGGACTTCTACGCGCTGCTTGGTGATTTGGACAGGGCTGTCGGCGATGTGCTTGCTAATGATGACTCGTTTGCTCCGTTTGCTGCAGCTGTTCTGCACTCCGCAAATCTCGATACGGCTGATCTTGAGGATCTTCGCCGGCAGGTAGACAGGTGGTACTTGCGGTTTCACACACTTGTGGTGCGAGCCCTGCCCAAAAGAGGCTGGGGAGTAGGCCGTCTGGATGCTGTCGGGATGATCTTCAACCGCTTATCTGGATTGGACATCGGCCCGCCCCCCGATTTCATGATCCCGGAAAACATAAAAGCCGCTGATGCTCCCGTGAGATACCCATTCCTTTGGAATGCGCCGCGGCAGGACAAGACGCAATGGCCGGGATTTGCAAAGAACGGAAGTGACATCTTGGGGCTGGCCCGGAACGTTGGCGAGGTTCTGGGGGTGTTCGCTACGTTCGAGCCCAAGCGTCAGGGAGCGGTCATCAATTTCCTCAATGGCAATTCGACCAATTTCGACGGCCTTAGCGAGCTTGAAAACCTCGTGAAGCGAATCGGCCCTCCGAAATGGCCCTGGAACATTGACGCTGCCTTAGCCATCCGGGGTAAGATGATTTTCGAAAGAGGTTCCGATGAAGGGGGATGCAGCGGTTGTCATGGGATTGAAGACGGCGAGCACCGCTTTCCATTCCTCAAAACATGGAGAACCGTGGTTCAGAACGTCGGTACCGATACACGTGAGTACGATGTCCTCGCCTGGAAAGCCAAGACGGGCGTGCTGAATGGAGCGTACATTCCCTTCGCGACCGCTCCTCTTAAGGAGAAGGATCAGGTTCTTAACATTCTCGCGACCTCGGTGATTGGTTCGATCGCAGAACACCTGCTGGCCGGTGGCGCCTCTTCCACCAACGCACGGGTCGCGACGGCGCCAGATCCGGGGTCGTCGGAGACCCCGGAGTCTCTGGGGTTGGTACGACTACCGCCGACCCTGCAGGATCTGGTAACGGCGTTCGACGCTGTCAGCACTTCGGAAGAGATCAAAAAAGCCAGGCGGAAGGGGGCAGAAAAAGCGTCGCGCAGTCGACTCCCTCAATGGGGCGCCTACGAGGCCCGCGTTCTTCAGGGCATTTGGGCCGCCGCACCTTATCTTCATAACGGCTCGGTTCCTACCCTGGCGGAATTGCTCAAGCCGTCCGCACAGCGCAAATCGCAGTTTAGCATTGGACGGAAGTACGACATCGAAAACGTTGGTCTTGCGGCCGCCCAGGGGCCTCAAAGTGACTCACTATCCGTCACGGATTGTAATGACATCAATTCTGGAAACAGCCGATGCGGCCACGAGTACGGGACGAATTTGAGCGAACAAGACAAAAAGGCGCTGCTCGAATACCTAAAGACGCTGTAACCCGCTGCGTCGTTCGCTCGCCGAGCATTCTCAAGAGGTCGGCACCAAGCGTCGCTGGAGAAAATGAGGCCCTCGGCAAATCCGCCTCTGGAGAAAATCTGGCGAAACTACGAAGAGAGAACTTTTCGTGGACGGGGGTGCACTTCTGGGTTGAGTGTGGAAGCGAATTGCATGGCCGTATCGTCTGAGCGAACCTATATCCGGCAGCGTTTGTGCAGTTGCCTAATGCCTAGGGAATACCATGACACGCTTGTTTGTGCTTCTGCTCTTTGCCGTCATATCGGTATCTGCTCACGCGCAGTTGCCCGTCCCCTCCACATGGGTGAATCAAAGGGGCTCGCTTCTCTTGATCCAGACGCTAGACCCGTCAACAGGAAATTTCGCGGGAACGTATGTCAACAACGCGACTGGATTTTCGTGCCGGGGACAGCCTTACCCTGTCGCAGGTGTCGTCACCGCAGACAGAATAGATTTCTACGTCAATTGGACGGCACCCGCGGCTCCAGACTGCAAAACAATTACGATTTGGAACGGTCGTGTAGCTGCTAATAAGATTCCAGCTGATTGGACGCTAAATTACGTGGGATCGGACTGGCAGTTTCACAAAATGACGGGGCGTGACTTGTTCACGAGGAGGTAGACCAAACTGCTTCAAGTTGTTCCTCCCTTGTCAGGGGAGCGAGCGAGGTCCGTCACTGCGTGTATGCGCCTTCTCCGCCGACGTGATGATGCGCAACGCAAAAGGCGAGATCGGCATTTTCTTCTGCCAGTCGTTGGACAGAGTTCGGAATCTGTCTGCGTCAGATAATTTGAGACTGATTAGGCTTTTCGAGAAGGGAGGCTCTGGCTTATCAGGGGTAAGAGCTTAAGAGAGCTGGCCCCGGTTGTTTGAACAGAATTTCCGCGCTAATAGGTGGAGCGTCTGCCGTGGTTAGGCTGCCATGCGGAGCGGCAGCGAGTTGAAGTAGGCTTGGTCCGGAGTGCCGCCGTCAAGGCTCGACTAAGGACTCCGGCTATTGTAAAAGTCGAGATATCGGCCCATCGAGGCGCGGGCATCGGACACCGTGTCGTAGGCGCGCAGGTAAACCTCCTCGTATTTGACGCTGCGCCACAGCTGCTCGATGAACATGTTGTCCATCCAGCGCCCGCGACCGTCTATCGAGATCCTGACGCCGGTGGCGGCCAGCGGGCCGGTGAAGGCGGCGCTGGTGAACTGGCTGCCCTGGTCGATATTGAAGATCTCAGGCCGGCCGAAACGCGCCAAGGCCACTTCGAGCGCTGACACGCAGAACGATGTGTCCGTCGTGTTCGACAGGCGCAAGGCCAGCACCGCACGGCTCGCTCAATCAGATGATCGCCAGTCGTCCGTTAAGAAACCGATTTGAGCGGTGTGCAGTCGCTGGCGGCCGCGATGAGGGGGGCAGGATCAGGCACCAAAGAGCCCTCAGCCAGGTGAGGACACGGCGGAAGTTTTGACCGTCGGCGGAGAGGATGACGTTAGCCGCATCGCTGGGATGGCCTTTGAGGTAGCATCGGCCGAGGTGACCATCGGTCTTCAGGTGTCCGATGATTGGCTCGATGGCGGAGCGGCGGCGCAGCTCGCGCTTGATGACTCCGAAGACGCCGCGCTTCTGGCCGGAGATGAAGACGCGACGAGGATTTTGCGCGTCGTGGCCACGGTATCCCTCGTCGACATAGGCCCGCTCGATCGCACAGCCGGCGAGTGTCTCGGTGCGGTCGATGACGTCCCGCAAGGTGTGACCATCGTACGGCTTATCGGATAGCGCCCCTGGCGAGCAGCACGAACAGGCCTCCAGGAGCACGGCGGTTGTTGGTGACGATGGAGGCTTTGACACCGAACTCGTAGGGCGCGGCGGCCTTGCCCTTGCCGATGCACTCGACCTCTGGAGCGTGGAAGGAATAAAGCTTTCAGCCGCGCTGGCGCTGCTACTGCGAGCGGATCTCGGAGGCCCGTCCGAGCGGGAGGGCGATGGCGTTCTCGAGCACGGCCTGACCTTCGATCTGCGGCGGATATCGCGGATGATCCGGCCCAGCCGGCTGCGCAGGATGCGCAGGATGCGCAACTGCCGCTGATGCCGCTTGAATTGCTTGGCGTGGGCGGAGCGTCCCGCCGTCATCGCCGCGGTCTTTGCAATGCGAAACAGGTCCGAGCGCTCGTGCGGGAAGGCGTGCTGGAAGAACTCTTCGCCGGTGAAGTACTGGAAATATGGGATGGGCGTCGATGATCGCCTCGACTGTTTGGCGCTTCGGGCCGCTCCGTCACGGCTTATTCGGTGGAAGCGCATACGAGCGACAACTTACTTTCCGAATCAAACATCCGCGCCCTTCGGGCAAGTTGAGCTTGCGCTTTGCCTCCGTGACGATGCTTAGGAGTAGCAGATTAGTTTCTCCTTTTGATCGCGCGTAGCAACGGCTCGTTGAATCCGGTTGCCATAAGCGCCCTCCTACCTTCTAAGTGTCATGAAAAGAATTGTTAGAAACCGGGCATTCCCGCGCAAGGTGGAGGTCCTAGAATCAGTTCGTACTCCGAGTACTCTTGGCCATCATCTGACCCAGCGAAAGCCAACCGCTCGTATAGCAGGATCGATCAGCCTCGCAGCAGCGCGGGAGTTTACCACGACTGGCAAATCCAGTTCCAGCAATCGTATCGGCTTCCTAGCTCGGAGCCGCAGATCTGGTTGACAAGAGAACCGTACTTTGTTCGCGGCACGGGAATTGCTGTCCCGCTCCTCGAACGCGACTGCCGTCAACATCTCCGTGAGTGCGATGCCGTACGGCAACCCTCTCCATTTCTGTCGTTGGATTCGCTTGCAACGAGAATACGATTGTGCGGCCGTATGGCCTAAACCAACAAAGCATTCGTGGTGAGGTGGCTTGCCAGGCTAGCGCGTCCGTTCGCCACACTTTAAGGAGGCACGAATGAACGATCGGAACGTAGCGGAAGTCGATCTTCACGACCTAGAGGTTTCGGATCCGCTGATTGGGAAATGCCAGCAACTGGTCAGGGACGTGGCGATTCCCTACCAATGGGAGGTGCTGAACGATCGTGATCCCGAGGCGATACCAAGCCACGCGGTAGAGAACTTCCGCCTTGCCGCCGGACGTGCGAGCGGCGAGTTCAGTGGCGCGGTTTTCCAGGACAGTGACGTCGCAAAATGGCTTGAGGCGGCTGCATGGTCGCTATGCCAGGCACCAAATCCAGAGCTGGAGAAAGCCGCCGATGAGCTGATTGAATTGATTGCGGCCGCCCAATGCGACGACGGTTATCTCAACACCTATTTCATACTAAACGCGCCTCAGGAGCGCTGGACCAACCTAGCGGAGTGCCACGAGCTCTATTGCGCCGGCCATTTGATTGAAGCGGGTGTCGCGTTCGTCCAGGCGACGGGCAAACGGCGATTGCTGGAAGTCGTTTGCAGGCTTGCTGACCATATCGACACAGTTTTTGGTCCGGAGCGTGATCAATTACACGGCTATGATGGCCATCCGGAAATCGAACTTGCGTTGGCACGCCTCTACGAAGCGACAAAGGAGCGGCGATATCTCACACTCGCCAATTATTTCGTCGAGCAACGCGGCACGGAGCCGCACTTCTACAACACCGAGTACGAGAAGTGCCAGCAATCCTGCGTCTCCAAATCCGACGGCACGCCTTGGATGATAAAAAACAAAGCGTATAGCCAAGCGCACCTGCCGCTTTCGGAGCAGCGGACTGCAACAGGTCATGCGGTTCGTTTTGTGTACCTCATGACGGCGGTAGCTCATCTCGCGCGTCTGCGCCAGAACGAGCAGCAGCGCCAAACTTGCCTCCGGCTCTGGCAAAACATGGTCCAGCGCCAGATCTATATTACCGGAGCCATCGGCTCGCAAGGTGCCGGTGAAGCGTTCAGCAGCGATTACGATTTGCCGAATGATACGGCGTACGCGGAAAGTTGTGCCTCGATAGGCTTGATGATGTTCGCGCGCCGTATGCTTGAGATGGAACTGGACAGTCGCTATGCCGACGTGATGGAGCGCGCGCTCTACAACACAGTTCTCGGCAGTATCGCGTTCGACGGGCGTCACTATTTCTATGTTAACCCGCTCGAAGTGGATCCCAAAACGCTCAGGTCTAATGGCATCTACAATCACGTCTCGCCGGTGCGACGACGCTGGTTTGGTTGCGCCTGCTGTCCACCGAACATCGCGCGCCTTTTCACATCCATTGGTCATTACATCTACACGCCCAGCACCGATGCGCTCCATGTAAATCTCTACGTTGGTAATAGGGTAGCAATATCCGTCGACGGACATGCGCTGCGGTTGGTCATAAGCGGCAGCTATCCCTGGAGAGAAGAGGTGGAAATCGCCGTCGAATCTGCGCCGCCAATTGCCCACACGCTCGCCCTGCGCCTGCCAGAATGGTGCAACGCGCCGGAGGCGAGCCTGAACGGCGAGCCTGTGAATTGCGAGCCGCGCAAGGGCTATTTGCACATTCGCCGAATGTGGCAGCAGGGAGATCGGGTCAAATTATCGCTGCCGATGCAAGTGCGTCGGGTATACGGCCATCCACAACTTCGCAATTTGGCCGGCAAGGTGGCCGTCCAGCGTGGCCCCTTAATTTATTGTCTAGAGGAGGCCGACAACGGGACCGAGCTACACAACTTTTGGCTTCACTCAGACAGCCGGTTTTCCCTTGTGGAAGGAACTGGTCTCTTTAAAGGCAAACTTTTGCTGCAGGCCGACGGGGCGCGGTTGCAACACACGGATTCTGTAGAAGGGGCGCTTTATCACTACGACAAAGTGCCTGGACAGCTAAAACCGCAGCGGCTGACATTCATTCCGTGGTTCAGCTGGGCTAACCGCGGCGAAAGCGAAATGCGGATTTGGATAAATGAGCGTTGACGCCGAACGCGCCGATCGCGCTTCCACGAGACGAACTTAAGTTTACGTTTTCTGCGCAGGCGATATGGTTGGTGGCCTTGAGAAACATCTTGCGCTCGGCCTGGATCACAACGAAACCCGCTCCTGGCATGGCTGGCATCGCCATGTCTCACTCGTCATGCTTGCCTTCGCCATGATGGCCGTCATCCGTCATCGGGCCAACACCGGGCCATTGCTCAAAAATCCTTCGTCACCCGCTACAAGGGCCTATGGGCGATCCCACTCAAGGATGCTGTTTCAAAAAGCCGGTCTCATCGATGACCAGGACCGCGTCCTCATCGCCAAATGTATGGGGAAGCTCAACATCGGACAAAGGGGACCTAGATCAATTCACTCACCAGCGCTGGCTCAGTTCCTGTATAGCGGCACTGATAGTTCTTTGCACACTTCCGACTTTGGACCGGCTCTAAAGTGCTAGGCTCTCCACGGCACAACCGCTCGCCCCCTCCTTGGCCATCCGCTGAAACTTGGTGCCGCAATATGAGCAGCTCAATCAGGAGGCGATTTGGCGCATCCTTTGCTGCTGTCTCTACCGACTAGGTCAGCGCAGCAGAGGAATGCCCCTTTCGGTCCACGGGTCGCCGCGTTCCGCCGCAATTCACGCGAGACCGTCGAAGCATTCCGCCCCAAGCGGTGGCCGATATCCCGTATAGAATGGCCCTGTACCTTTAGAAGAGTAATTTCCTCACGTTCAGCCAATGAAAGGTTGCGCCCGGAGAGAGGCTTGGCCGAAGATCTGAACATCGCTGGTGGCGTGCCGCCTGCCTTTCGGAACAATGTGCTTCCGACAGGTTGCGATAATCTGGCCTCAAGCGCAGCATGGTCGGTGCTCTGTGGCAATCGCCTTCCAAAATCCTGTTCTGCTCCTTGCGTCCCGCCACACACGGCCGGCCAGGCGATGACAATAGCGCTCGTCCTGACCGTGGCGAACGTCGACTTACAACGTTCATCGCGACCTGCAACTTCGGGTGTTGCGACGACCTTTTGAATCTGCCTTGGCTGCTCCCTGTCGCTGTGGTGCACAAGCCCGCCGCGATGGATCGGCCGCGATCATGCAGTGTCTGCTCCAGCGCATTGAGTACGAAGCCCGCATGCGCTGTGCGCGAGCCCCGCCAACTCACGATTCCGTCGGGCTAGAGCGGTTTCCACTTTATGTGAATCGGAAGGGTACAGGGGGATTCCCTCGGTCGCGCAAATCAGATTCGATTGCTCTGGGGAAGCCGCGCGCGTGCTCGGTCTCAGCGCCTCGACCGCGATCCGCTGGATCGAGCGCTGGACGAGGACGGGCAGTGTGGCGGCATTGCCCGGCACGGGCCAGAGCCGCTCTCCGCTCGAGGCGCATCGCCAGTGGCTGCTCAATCTCATCGCCGCGGAGCCGGACTTGACACTCGAAGAGATTCGCGCGCGGCTCGAGTACCGAGAAGCGGCTGAAAGTCGGGACGACATCGGTCTGGCGCTTCTACGAACGCCACGACATCACGTTCAAAAAAAACTCTGCACGCCGCTGAACAGGATCGCTCCGATGTCGCTGCCGCGCGCGCCGAGCTGAAGGCCGAGCAATCCAAGCTTGAAGCGCCGCGCCTCGTGTTCATCGACGAGACGGCGGTCACGGCGAAGATGGTACGGCATTACGGCCGCTCACCGCGTGGCGAGCGTCTCGTTGCGAGCGTGCCGCACGGCCACTGGAAGACGCTGACACTCGTTGCCGCGCTGCGCAACGATGGCTTGACGGCGCCGTATGTCTTCGACGGGGCGATGGACGGGCCGTCATTCCTCGCTTATGTCGAGCAGATCCTCGCGCCGACGCTGCGCAAAAGAGACATCGTCTTCATGGACAATCTGCGTACCCACAAGATCGACGGCATTCGCCAGGCGATCGAAGCGGTCGGCGCCAAGGTGCGCTATTTGCCGGCCTACTCGCCCGATCTCAACCCAATCGAAATGGCATTCTCGAAGCTGAAGACCGCGCTGCGCAAGGGCGCGGCACGCACCGTCAAGGCGCTCATGAAACTGATCGGCAAGCTCATGAAGACATTTGCGCCCGACCAGTGCGACAACTACTTTCGACATGCAGGATACGGGGCATGATCCACATCAAGCGGAAAATGCTCTAGGCGTCGATCACGAAGGCCACGTAGACAAAGCCGGGCCAGGTCGCGACAAAGGTGAAGTCGGAGAGCCCAAGGACGTTCGGCTTCGCTGCCTTTAGCTGACGGTTGACGTGATCCTGGGGGCGTACCGCAGCCTTGTCGCTGATCCTGGTCTTGACGGATTTGCCGCCCCCCTTGCAAACCCATGTTCCGCATCAGGCGCGACACTGTACAACTGGCGACGTCCAAGCCTTCGCGTTTGAGCTGTCGCTGGGCCTTGCGCACGCCGTAGACGGAGAAATGCGAATCGATCACCCGCCGAACCTCGAGCTTCAGGGCAGCGTCCTGCGCTGGCGCGCGCCGACAGCTTGGTCGGATCGCGCCGCTTTGGTGCCGTGATAGGCAATTCGCCGCTGCGCTGTCCGTGGCAAATCCACCTACTGGCGGACCGCTTTCTCGCGCGCGATGAAGATCGCCTCGCCGGGCTTGAAGCAGCCGTGCAGTTCTTCGGAGCCCTGCTTGTTGCACTCGCGCAAGACCAGAGTCGACGACACCAGCGTGCCATTCGTTACCTGCTGATCCAACTGGTCCCGTAGCGTCGAAAACCGTTTCGGCTTGTACCGCTCCTACAAGGTAGAGCCCTTGTGTCGATGCAATAGAGTTTCTTAGCCATTACGGCTTAGGCCGCCATGCCAGAGGCCGCAGCCTTTTCCATGCTGTGCGGCAGCCGTGAAGGGACACCAGGGGTAGCAAAACAGCAACGGTTCTTTCATAACGGTTGGCGTAGGCGGCGTTGATGGTCTTGGGTATCATGGCAATGGACGGCGGACATTCTCCTTTGGGTCGACGCCTAGAAGTCGTCCCGCCACGGCCGCGCTCGGCAGCCTTCTCTTCCCTTGCTTGTTTAATGCACCGAATTATGACCCGCGCTTGCGTCGCTGTAATGGCCCATCAGTGGGCGCGCCGAGAGCCCGCCGAAGAACTCTATCGATCACTGTTACCTGGAGTTGCGGTTTCCGAAAGGATGTCAATGGCCTCGAGTTTGGCGTCATACTCCTCGTATGTGCCGAGCACGGGTTCGCCAAGTGGCAAATTGTGCACGGGATCGATAATCGAGGGTGAGTCGTAAGTTAGACAGATGGGCCCAGTAAAGCGAACTTCTTCGCCAAGTTCGTCGCGTCGCCACGATCGCTCGGTGCACCATTTGACGAGCTGCGTGACTGCGCCCTTCCCGCGCTCATTGATGGGAGGCAGATGCCGAACCGAGTAGAAATACGTCCGCGCAGAAAACATCTGTTGCGAACTCGGGCTCATGCGCTGGTCCGGTTGAGCGGTAAGGGTCAGCAGACGCTTGCCAGCTGGACGCTCGAGCGTACCCTGAATTAGGCCACCTTCTCTAATCAGAGTGATGTGTGCCAGCTTTTTTGGAGCACCGAGAACCTCTCGTCCCGAGGCGAGCGCCGCATCATTCGTTGTCACGTAAATGTAAGGAATGTAAAAGCCGGTCTCACCGCTGGGATCACGAACGTGAATTCCTGAATAGCACTCGAAGTACGGCCCCACAGTGCTCGAGGGATATTTCGCGATCCCCACAACGGCAATTGCGGGGTTTGCAAGGGGTACTAACCCCTTCGGTAATAGAGAGGACACTTCGTGCTCCACGCTGAATAGAAGGTTTATGGCTTGGCAGCCGAGAAACGCGCTGCCACGGTCTTTGCTCCCACGGTAGAGAGGCGCATCAAGCGGAATACCTTTTACGTCGATCATCGCATTCCTCCTCGCTCTGGAGTGTTTGGACGCAACTGCAGAGTTAGCTAACTCATCTCACCAAAGCCGTTGGGTTGTCGAAGCATCCCGAAGAGATTGTGATGATGCAACCTCCAATGCGGCTCGGTGGTCCATCGGCTCATTAATCCGGTGATCGTGATTGTCTTGCCGGAGACGCATATAGTTCTGCGCAATTCTGTGGTGCAGAATGAGCTTGACGATTGTGCGTTCATTCCGGCGAAGTGTGCTCGCCGACGATGATGATAACTCGGTAGGCCTCTCTGTCTGACGTATGCAACGTCGATGCCAGCACCTCATTGTGTGTTATAGGACTCGCCCGGATGAAGATGTACGAGAAGGCCGCCGACAACCGTCGCCTCTTCTGCTATTGCGCGCCCGCTTGTTTGATTGGCCACGCGGAATGTCGTAAGTCCGACATGATCAATCGGGACATAAACGGATCAGGAGCTCGCATGCCTCAAAGTTGTGGGAGCTCGACTAAGCCTTAATGTCGAAACGCTATCGCTTTGCATGGCCCGAAACGCATGCTAGCTGATACCCAGGTCGCGCAAGAAGGTCGAAGCAGCTCCAGCAACTCTGCAAGGGTTGCGTGAGTTTGCATTCGTATGAGATTCTCGGCGCGCCGATTGCACAGGATGGATACTCCGATTCGCAAGGCTCGGAGAACCTCATGCGTTCTGCGCCCCGACTTCCGCGGCCAGTCACGAAGAGCTCAGTATGAGCACCTGTACGGAACCGGCATTGCCTCGCCTGCAGTCCACGCGCGTGTTTCGGAGGAGCCTCGGACGTGTATCGTCGGGCTCAACAAGGTGGTCCAATGTCGTGATGCCAATCCAACACTCCGACGGTAGTGCTGAGCTGCAGACGCGTGTCCACGACGTGAAATCGTTATCGAGTTGGTTTTCACGCCGAGTTTCATGGGCACTACCCACAGCCTTTGGACATCGCAGCAGGCCATAGCAGATCGACCAGGGGGCCAGTTGACATAGTGCATAGTGGATATCGCAGGCGGTGCACCACCAGGGAGGAAGCAGAATTATGGGACGTGTTAGGGAAAAAGTCATTCTGGTGACGGGCGGGGCTCGAGGGATGGGGGCCGCTCATGCGCGCCTGCTGGTAGCGGAGGGAGCTAAAGTCGTGATCACCGACATTCTTCATAAAGAAGGAGAGGCTTTCGCGGCCGGCCTTGGCGCATCCGCGATCTATCTGCGTCAAGACGTCGCTCAGCCAGAGGAATGGTGCCAAGCGATCGCGGCTACGGAAAGGAAGTTTGGCGCCTTGCATGGCCTTGTTAACAATGCCGGCATAGCCAGTATCGCTCCTATCGAGCAGTTTCCGCTCGAGCAGTGGACGAAGACTCTTGCTGTCAATCTCACCGGTGTATTTTTGGGAATGCAGGCGGCCCTGCCGGCCATGCGCCGCGCGGGCGGAGGGTCGATCGTCAACATCTCGTCGGTCGAGGGGCTGAGGGGCAGTGCAGGGCTTCACGCCTACGTTGCTTCGAAGTTCGGCGTGCGAGGCATAACCAAGTCCGCTGCTTTGGAGGCCGCTCCGTCTGGAGTTCGCATCAACTCAGTCCATCCCGGCTTAATCAACACTTGGATGACAAAGGACTTCGAGTCTTCCAATTTTCTCATTCCGCTCGGGCGGGCAGGCGAGCCGCCGGAAGTGTCACAGGCTGTGTTGTTCCTGCTCAGTGACGAGTCCTCTTATCTTACGGGCTCCGAAATCGTCGTCGACGGCGGTCTGACGATCGGCGTCCCGTACAAGTGTCAGGCCCCCGAAAGCATCTTCTGACTAGAAGTTGACTGATTGACACATAAAACAAGATCTGAGGTTGCGATGTATTACAGCAGTGGGAACTACGAAGCCTTTGCTCGCCCCCGCAAGCCCGATGGGGTGGACAGCAAGACGGCGTGGTTCGTTGGTTCGGGCTTGGCGGCGCTGTCCGGCGCGGCCTTCATGATCCGCGACGGGCATGTTCGTGGCGATCGTATTACCATTCTCGAGCGGCTGAACCTTCCAGGTGGGGCGTTGGACGGTGGTTGGGACCCGGAAAGAGGGTTCGTCATCCGAGGTGGTCGAGAGATGGAGGAACATTTCGAGTGCCTCTGGGACCTATTCCGTTCGATCCCGTCGCTCGAACTCGAAGGCGCCAGCGTCCTCGACGAATTCTACTGGCTGAACAAAGATGATCCGAACTACTCACTTCAGCGGGTGACGGTGAATCAGGGACAGGATGCTCATACCGACGGCCTCTTCACTCTGGGCGAAGAGGCCCAGAAGGAGCTGATTGCCGTTTTTCTTGCCGCGCGTAAGCAGATGGAAGGCAAGCGTATCGACGAAGTGTTCGGAAGCGAATTCTTTAACAGCAATTTCTGGCTTTACTGGCGGACTATGTTCGCTTTTGAAGAATGGCATTCGGCCCTCGAGATGAAACTTTATCTGCATAGATTTATCCACCATATCGGCGGCCTGCCTAATCTTCGCGCGCTGAAATTTACCAAGTACAATCAGTACGAATCCCTTGTTTCACCGTTATGCAAATGGCTCCTAGAGCAGGGAGTCATCTTTCGCTACGGGGTCGAAGTCACTGATATCGATTTCGACATAAAGCGCGGACGCAAGCAAGTCACAGGCATCCACTGGCTGGAGAATGGTATTGCGGGCAACGTCGATATTGGTCCCGACGATCTTGTTTTCATGACGATTGGGTCCCTTACCGAGAGCTCAGACATAGGGGGGCATCAGGCGGCGCCTAGGCTCGACGAAGGCCCGGCGCCCGCCTGGGATCTGTGGCGGCGTATTGCGGCCAAAGATACCGCCTTTGGCCGTCCAAACGCCTTTGGCGGCAATATCGCAGCAACGAAATGGGAATCGGCCACGATCACGACCCTGGACGCACGCATTCCGGGGTACATCCGTAAGATCGCCAAACGCGATCCGTTCAGCGGCAGGGTCGTCACAGGAGGCATCGTTACGGTAAAAGATTCGAGCTGGTTGCTTAGTTGGACTGCAAACCGCCAGCCGCATTTCAAGCACCAGCCCCGCGACCAGGTCGTCGTCTGGGTCTATTCGCTGTTCGTCGAGAAAGACGGTGATTACGTAAAGAAACCGATGCAAGATTGTACGGGCGAGGAAATCACGCAGGAATGGCTTTATCACCTAGGTGTGCCGGTCGCGAGCATCTCGGAACTCGCCGCGCGAGCGTCAAAGCGGTGCCGGTGATGATGCCCTACGTCACTTCCTTGTTCATGCCGCGGCAGGTGGGCGACCGGCCAGATGTTGTGCCTAAGGATGCGATAAATTTTGCATTCATCGGCCAATTCGCGGAGTCGGGCGAGCGGGATTGTATCTTCACGACTGAATACTCGGTTCGGACGGCGATGGAAGCCGTCTATATCCTCCTCAAGATTGAACGCGGCGTGCCTGAGGTATTCAACTCGACCTATGATATCCGCAAATTGATAGCAGCCATGGGTAGACTGCGTGATGGCAAGGAGATTGAGATCTCTGGACCGACGTTCCTATCCCAACATATTCTGAAAAAGAGTAGCCAAACCGAGCTTGGCGAACTGATAAATAAGTATTACCTGAGTTGAGGTAGGACGCTGTCTGACGCAGCGGACATTGAGTAACGAGCTGTGTCGTGATTTTCCCGCGCGGTGACATTACCATCGACGTTGGTGTCCAGAGAATAGCGCGCGCAAGGTGACCAGATGGGGCTTTCCACTACTGGCGCTGATGTCGACGGGCTCCTTAGATGCAAGTAGACGCTACCTAGCAGGCTGTTGAAAAAGGCACTCGCCGTCGACCGGTGACCGTGATTCATTGGCTCCGACGAGATTCGGAGATGGTGCGTGCGCGGCGGGGA
>NZ_JACIHC010000037.1:0-24123 GCF_014198205.1 Bradyrhizobium sp. SBR1B | reverse complement strand
CAATGCGCGCCGACAAAACCGATCTGAGCTTCGAAGCAATGATCAACCTGACCGCCGCCGTGATAAACTCAAGATGAATCCAAACAGACCCTAGTTCACAGGCTCTTGAAATGAACTTGATAGACGCGCGACGCGCAAAAGCACCTGAGCATGCCCCGCTGAAGGGTGAGCGTTGAAATGACTCCGAAGTCACTCTGGGAGTCAAATTTGTGCTGAGCGACTCGGGAAAGAGCGGTGGGACAGGCTCCGTCGAGAACTCATCAAGAAGCTTGCTTCGCCCGTGTCATTTGTGGGGCTCCCCGGTGGGGGACTTAACGGCCACGAGATGTGGGACTATCGAAGAAAACAATCGGCACCACAGTGCTTCTGAGTGTCGAAATCGTCTGCAATGATTGGCACGACATTCGCCACTGGGAACGAATCCCACCGTCGAGCGTGGAAAACTGAGCGCGGTTGGTGAGTGCAGCGGCATGAAGGATGTAGCGCACATTGTTCGCCTGTGGAATTCTGGTGTTTATCCCTATCTAATTCACGTCCAGTCCTTTCGACGCACTACAAATCACAAGATTCTTGCGATCCCAAGCGTCAAGCTCGCTCACTGGGTATAAGACGGCCTTCCCGATCTTGATATATGCAGGCCCGATTCGCATCGCGCGCCAATTCCGCAGCGTGCCAACAGTGACCTCGTTACGATATCGTGCGGACACCTCCTCCGGGGTAAGGAATTTCGCGTCTGTCATTCGTCTTCTCCATCACTCCGCCGCACGAGACGTCACGGTCGAGACAGTCGAGACGTTGACACCCAGAATGACAGAAGAAAACGATATTCTCGATGACCACGCATAGCTCTCGTCAAATCGCGACGAGTTGGCGCGTCGACCGTCGTTGATAGTCGCAAGATGGCGTGACAGGGCGTAGCAAAAATACTTGCGCCTCTCGGCCGCAGGTAAATGATGTAGCGAAGGCTGTGGGTACTGTCCTGAGGCCGGAAGCGGATTCTGGTCGCGCACTACGCCTGGGAAGGCCACATGGCGCGCTCCCCTGCCTCCGGTGAGCCTAGCGCTCGTTGCCCCACGCTCAACGCGGCTTCAATGATTGTCCCGATGTAGATTCAGCTTGAGCTTGTCCTGGTATACGCCGATCCGCTTCCTTGCTCGCTCAATGACGTCACCAAAATGAAGCAACTCAAAATAGGTCTCACCCAACGGCTGCCGAGTGCGAGGGTCCAAGAGGGCGCTCGATTGAAACCATCCCTGGCCGACTGAAAACGGAGTCCAAGTTCCGCTTAGACGCAGTGGATTGACAGTATCGCCGATAAGATATCCATAAAACTTCCTTAGCCGGCCTCCTGACTTGGCCGCGAGCAAATGAGCGTACTCTGAGAGATCTCCGACATGCTCGTCCATCGACACTCCCGGGGCCTTGAACTCGACAATGATGGCTGAACCCTCTTTGCTGAAGAGAGCAATGTCTGGCCGCTTTCCGCCATTGTCGTCTGCCCGCTTGGCAAGCAGCTTTTGAAACTCCTGGTCGATGTCAGTTTCGAAAACACTTTCGCTGTCATTCCAGCGGATGCTTGATAGCGGGACGTCTGAGGCGATGTAATCGAAATAATGGTATTCCTCACTCAGAAGCCAGATGTCGTGGTCAGCGACCTCAGTGCTGTCTTTGCGCATCGGGAAGAAGATGCTGTGGATGATCTTCTCGTCCTTCCGGCGGCCGCCATCCGCGACGGCCTGTCCCGCGAGCTGCTTACGACACGCAAGATCAAGAATCTGTACGATTGCGGCACGGCGGACTATCAATTGCGATAGGTTCGCCATGTCAAATGCTTTGAGGGATGACGTATATTTCCACGAAAGCTCGTTGATCTTAGCGCGAAACTGCTCCGAATCCGGCTCGGCCTTTATAATTTCCTCTTTGAGTTTGAAGATCTCCGCGGTCTCATCAATGATTCTTTCTTGATATTTTTTTAGAACGCGCTCAGCGACCGACTGGGCCGCTTCGCCATAAACGATGCGTGTCGAGGTATCCTGGAGCATCGCCTCGCTGACACCAAACTGGTCATTGACTTGCTTCAGAACGTCGTCCTTGTCCCAATCCGCAGGGACGACCATCTCCTCGATGATCGGATCAATCGCCTCGTGAATCGCTGCGTAAGACAGCTTTTCGGCTGAAAACATGTCTCCACTAGGTATCTCGTCAGGGATGTTGTCGAAGTCGTCGCGCTGCTCGTTCACGCGCTGATCCAGATAGTCGCTTTCGATCAGCACGATGTGGTGAAATCCGCCGACTGGATTATTCTGCTCCGTTCGGGTCCGCAGGTAATAGGGGGTGATATCCTTCACGGGCGAGGATTTCGCGCAAAACGCGATGGCATTTCGGGGTAGATCGAAGAGGCTCGCGTCGAGCTGGTAGTGAGAGAGCTTAAACCTTTGATGCGTTGCTAAACCATCGCCAGTCCTCGGATCTCGTTCCTCAACGTCCACCTCCCGCTCAGCCGTAACTTTCGGCAAGTCAGAATGCCTCAATAGCTCGACCTCTTCGGCACCTTTCCAGTGGCGAGTGGTGAACTTGATCTCGAAGCTACCGAGCCGGCTCGCAAGGCCAACCAACCTCTGAAGGAAGGCAACCAGCATTTGCTTCTTCAGAGCGGGCGCGGAGAACAGGGTGCTAGGCGGCTCTGCCTGCTGAATCCGCGCGAGAGCGATTTCCTTGAATTGCTCCAGCCGTACGATTGTCCCGATCGCGCCTTCACTTCCTGTGCCGGTTTCGAAGTCTTCAGGGTCGATCTGCTTCTGCGGCTCTGAATAGCGCAATTGGCGCCTCAGGATATCAACAAGCTTCGACAGAACCCGGGCGGCGAGCACCGACACGGGCTGCATCCTTATGACGACGACGCCAACATCATCGATGGCTTGGTGGAGGACGAGCAGAGCAAGCTTGGATCCGGGCCCGCTCCCAAGACCATCCGCAATCAGGCTTCAGCGCAACGAAAGTTCAGTGATTGGCTTCGAGCAACGGGCAGGGAGAGCTTCGCGAGCCGGATCAACGGCGATTGGTATCAGCGACGGTCGTTGGACACAGATTACCAGGAGTTCACGAAAGCCAATGGGATGTTGGCATTGGCTTCAAGAGGCTTGCGCAGTATATGCAAGTCGTCGAGGCAAACAGGGCGCTGGGTGTCGCCTTCCCAAGGCAATCAAGTCGCGAGCCGCAGCTTGCGGAGGCGAACTCATGGTCGCCGGGGGGCGCCGTCCGACTTCGACCCGAGTGAGAGGTCGGCGCCGGAGCGCGCACCAGCACGGTCATCAGACATCTACCGGGGTCTTGACTCTCTAGTTGATCTGTCGTCGACATCCGCAAGATGCGCGTGACGATGCCCAGTCTGCCCCGGCGTTCAGGGCCGCCGCCAGACCGCCGCTCTTCGCCGGCCAGTCAGGCGCGCCAGCTCGGTCGTCAGACATCTACCGCGGTCTTGAGTCTTTCGTCGATCTGCCGTCCACGCCGCAGTCGGTGGCGGATTTCCTGCTCGACGTACTGGACAACAGAATGCTGTTGCCGAGTCCGTACGTTGTCGCACAACCTGCAAGACGCTCCCATAAGCCAGCAGAGGAATAACTATGACTGCGGCGTCTTCGTGATTGATGGCACCCGGGCGCTGGTCAGTCGATTGGCGGCAAGTCCGCAGCCAGACCTGAACCTCAAAACTCGTCGTCGATCGGCAGGCACTGCAAATCCGTCTGAGCGGCTGAACGCAGCGGGCTGAGGGACGCGCCCGGCAACTCGGCGCGTCCCATGCGGGGCTTCGGCTGGTAGAGCTGGCGGGACCGGCTCTTGGCGACCTGGCGGATCGTCTGTGGTGAGCTGCGTATCAGGACGAAGACGACATCGCCTCCGCTTTGCAAATCGGCCGGTCCGCAGTTCGAGATGCGCGCTCTTCAAATCCTGTTGGCAAGCTGGCTGAGAAACAAGTCGATTGGCCGGACCGCGGTAGTCAAGTGGCCTTGACTTCAGGCCCGCTAGACTTTGCGGGATCCGGCACGTTCTTCAACCGACGTGAGCCAGTGCATGGATTTCTCCGGGAAGACTTTGCCTGGGCGAAGGCGGCTCGCGACGACAACAGCCTGCCGGAATGCTGATTCCGCTCGAAATCGCTCACGATTCCGAAATGAAATCGCCCGGGATGAAGCGGCCTGGCTTTGATAGGTCACCTTCTTTCGGCTTTTGGAGGGAGTGGATCGGATGCCGATGGGGAGGCTCGCGATGGAAGAGCAAACACTTCACCAGATAGACAGCACCAAGGTCATCGAACAGTCGCTGTGCCTTGGCAAGCGTCTCCCACTTTCGGCTTCTGGATTCTACATCGCCGTTATTGCCCCCGCATGAAACATAGCCAGTCCGTCGTCGATCGTCACGGTGCGGATTGCAATGTCCGTGTCCATATGCCCAATTATACGCCTATGTCTTCAATCTCCATCCCTCCGCGCAAGGCGGCCTTCGCCGGAGCGATACGATTTGTTTTTTGCGTACTGATCTGCTGCGGGCAGTTGAATCGCGCGCTTAGGTCTCCGAGTCGCCAATGCACCTGAGGGGTTGTGCAGGAACGCGGATCATGGCTGCGTCCAGATTGTCGATGCGGCTCGAAGAGCTTTCAAGTTGGATTGAGTTGCCAACGTCTCATCTTCTTTCGATGCGAACGGCATTTTGTTGACAGCGCCTGTTTGCCGCTATACGCACGCTCGCCGCCGTGGTGGTGATGGTGGAAGGTGCGACCGTCAGACGTTTGTCTGACGGAGCCCACCGGCATGATCATCTTAGGATCCCTACTCGTCATCTTCGGCCATCGGCTTATTCTCTTGGCTGGTGTTCATGCTTGCTTCGCACTCCCGGTCTTCGTTGGCGTGACGATCGGCATCTGGGCCTTCCACACCGGCGCCGGCATGCTTGGCAGCATAGCAACGGGCCCGGTGGCGGGCAGTGCGACCTTCGGCGTCGCCCAACTTGCGCTCGCTCTCGCGCCATGGGCTTGGCTTCGGCTCCTGATCCATCCTTCTCTACATCGCGCCCGCGACCCTCGCCGGCTATAGCGCCACGCACGGAATCGCCATGATGGCGATGCCTTCACCGATCTGGCAAGGCGATATTTGCCGTCGTCGGCGCCGTTGCCGTCAGCATCACGGCGTTTGTTCGCTTCAAGGGAATGGCCGCGCCCGGACCTGCTGGGCATGGTAGCGCCCTCTGAAGGCGTCGCGTCGACGGGCGGGACTGGACCAGATATCCGCAATGCTCGCGGTCCTCATCGTCGAAATTCGAACGAGAGCGGGATGGCCGTTGAAGCTCGGATCGTCGAGCTTGCGCCTCGGCTTCGTCACGATGATCATGGAGGCATGGACCAAGCGGTCGCATCTCAAGGATACGGCCGACTATAAATGTGAACGGGCCGCGCGGCTGACGCGTAATCACGACGCCAAATCCGTCCGTTGCTGAAGGGAGAGGGCGTGGTGTCACCATCGAACTTACTTGCCGGCCTCTCGGTACGGTCGAACTCGCCACGTTCTCCTTGACGTCAGTTCTGTAGGCCGAGCGCACCAACGGCCTCTTCGATGGATTGATCTGCCCGAAGGACGGCTGACGCCTCGACCGCCTAAGGCGCAACAGCGGCGTCACAACTTTCTTCCCCTGCCGGCTGCGCCGTCATTCCTCGCGGGAGCCAAGAAAGCTGCTCCTTCGCTGTCAGGCTCTTCGGGGTGCGCCGTCGATCGCCTCCGGCCTGTCGATCACCATCGAGGCCGCAAGGTGCGGGCTCGGAAAACAGAGATCAAAGGAGAACCACCATGGCGACCATCGGCACCTTCAAGAAGACCGGCAACAACGAGTTCACCGGCGAAATCGTCACTCTCTCGCTCCAGGCCAGGAACGTCCGTATCGTCCCCGAAACCAACCGCTCCGGCGAGAACGCACCGAGCCACCGGATCTATGTCGGCCGCGTCGAGATCGGGGCCGGCTGGTCCAAGCGCTCCAACGAGGGTCGCGACTATCTGAGCCTCAAGCTCGACGATCCGAGCTTCACCGCTCCGATCTTCGCCAACCTCTTCGACGACGAGGATGGCGAGGGCTTCAGCTTGATCTGGTCCCGCCCCAGCCGTCGCAACGGCGACTAACCCGACGCACAATGCCTCGCCCGGCTGGTCCGGGCGAGGCATTGCAGCGGTCAAGAGCCGCGAAGGCACCTCGTGTGCCGTGACGGCATAAACGGGACGGCGTGACCGATGCCGATCAGCGGCCGCGTGCCGATTTGATCGGCCGTCTTTGATTGGTCTCTACCACGGTTTCAACAATGTCTCCCCAGTCGGGACAGATCGCGACGAGGCGATCCAGCACCGTAGGATCCCGCTCGATCTGTGCGAGCGCCTGAGCGCGCCATTGGTCGTTGAAGCTGACGCTCATCAACCCCAAACATTCGACGACCGAACTGTCAGGCGGCAAGTGTTCCAAGATCGCCGTCACTATGCCGGTCCATTGCTGAAGCAGACGCCAGTGCTCAGCGGCGGTCCCAGTCTCCAATTTCTCTTGAAGGAGATCAATCAGCAAGCGGAAGCGAGTTCGCCAAGGTTGGGGCCTGAGGTCCCCGACGTAAGCGTCCACGACTTCGCGGATGTCGGCTGGCAAGTGCTCATACAGGGTCATAAAGCCCACTCCATCTCGCCCAGCATGCCGTTCCGCCCCTGGACAGATATGCGTCTCTGGAGAGAGACCAGATTTATGTAAGGTCGCCTATCAACTTTTGCGTGAATCAATGCTCCGTTGATTTATAGCGCATGAAGGCTGCGATGGAGCACAAATTCGCTCCCTCATCGGGCGCGATGAGGATGAACCGCCGTTCGTTTGATCAAGTCTGTTGCCTCGACACCTAGGGCCTCCGCGATTCGGCCGAGCACGGTCACGCTGGCCGACACGTCTGCGCGTTCAATTGCGCCGACGTAACGGACGCTTAGTCCGGCGCCATCGGCCAACTCTTCCTGCGTCAATTTCTTCACATGACGTATCCGACGCAGATTGATCGCCATGACCTCCTTGAGATCCATGGCGACAAGGGAACTCATATCGGAACGATCGTTCCAGGAACGATCGTTCCGATTCGTGCGGCGTCGTGCTATTCATGGCTCTGCTAAAGGCCTTGTTTGCCTCTGGCGGGGAGCAACGTGATGCAGTCCGCGCATCGCGGGGTATAACCGCAGCTCCATTTCAAGGCTTGCAACGTTTCGGGTCGCCAACCAATTGAGACGTTGCTTCAATGCTGAGGGCTTGATTGCAATGAGCGAAACGTCTTTTCGGGACAGGCCGCCAAAAACCGATCGCTTAAACGCCTACGACGAAAAACATCTTGCAATCTACGTCCGGTTGTTGATGGCCGAAGAAGAGGGGGCCGATTGGCGTGAGGTGGTCCACGTGATCTTCGGCCTCGACCCTGTTCTGGAACCGGATCGCGCCAAAACCGTCCATGACAGCCATCTCGCCCGTGCGCGATGGATGGTGCAATCCGGATATCAGCAATTGTTGCAACCGCGGATGCAGTGAGCTGGGCCCAATCATGCAAATTGCGATCTCATGTGATGCAACCTCAGGGTCTAGTCTCCCGTGCCGCCTTTTTGGATCGTGGCGTGGGGCACAAAGACGAGAAGACCGACCATGCCAACCCAGTACTGGCGCTCGCCGGAGACCATCGAACGCCTGAACCGCCTTGAGCGTCCCGGATTTGCCTTGGAATTCCTTCGCCGCAACGCCGACTATCGCCGCGACTTCGCCCGAATTGAGCGCCAGATCGCGCGCGAGGGCGCTGATCCCGACACCATCCGAATGAGTTTCGCACGTCGATGGAGGTTGCGGTGTCGCCCATGATCCAGTCTCTCCGGTAGGGCCCGAGCCAGCCATCTGGCTTCCTGTGGCATCACCGGGGACCTTGATCCTGGAGACGGCGCCGCCGGGCTTCGATACCCTCCGTTCGATTGATCGCGTTGCGTTGGGGCGGTCGCTCGTCGAGCTGTCCGATGCTGACGGTCGCGCTCTGGCCATTGCGGACGGGTCGGGTGAGCTGCACGTCCGGTTGCGTGACGAGCAGGCGCTGCGCCACCCTGCCGTGCTTGTGCCGCTCGACAGCATGGGCGAGCTGCGGGCCGAGGTGGCGCTACACCTCGCGCGCTGCCTTGCTGGCCACCGTACCGGTCTTCTGCCGGTGGCCTTGCGGCTGACGGCCTTCCAGAAACGGCGATTGATTCAGCTTCTTCACGCCTTCGACGTCCACGACCTCGGCGGCGGTCCGCGAGACGTGGCGGCGAAGGTGCTCGCCTCGGACCACGCCCGGCGTCGCTCGGTCGAGTGGAAGGATTCGCACGCCCGCCGCAAGGCGAACCGCCTCATTCATGATTCGATAGCCCTGGTCGAGCGCGGTTATCTGAAACTCCTGCGCGGCCTCTGACAGGCGCCTCGATTCCTCCAAGCCACGCCCTCGTGTGTTAACCCGCGCCTCGCTGCTGCACGTGGCTTCGCCAGGTTGCGACTGTGGGGGGACACAATCGCACGCGAATTTTCGTCCACCCCCAACGCCAACACTCTCCGCCACTCTGGCCCTGACAAGCCGCGACTTGGCTGCGGCGCTTCAAGGCAAGACGGAGATCGCCCATGCTCGACCGAACCGCGCAGCTCACGACGCGCTACGTGCGCACGCCCGAGGCCGCGCGCCTCCTTGGCCTCTCGCCGCGTACACTTGAGAAATATCGCTGCCATGGCAACGGTCCGACCTTCCGCAAACTCGGCGGCCGCGTCGTCTATTCTATCGGCGATCTCGAAGCCTGGGCCGATCAGGCCGCTTGCAGCTCGACGTCGGACCCGCGCTACGTCGAGGCCCGCGCCGCCGGCAACGCGCACCGCTAAAGGCAACGCTCGCCCATGTCGTCGCGCCGCCTCATCACGTCCAGCGAGCGAAGCAAGCTCGATCCGTTTGTTATCGCCACGGGCGATGCCAGCCCGCGCGATCAGCGCGACCTGATGGAACGGCCATTCTTCTCGCTCGCCAAAGCCAAACGCACGCGCCCGATCCTTTATCAGGCCGGCGACATGCGTGTCGAAGTCTATGCAGTCCCCGAGCACGGTATGGCGACCATTTGGGATGCCGACGTGCTGATTTGGGCGGCGAGCCAGATCGTCGAGGCTGAGAACCTTGGTCTAAAGACCTCGCGCTTCCTGCGCTTCACACCCTATCAGCTTCTGATCGCGGTCGGCCGACAGACCGGGGCGCGGGAGTACAAGCTGTTGAAGGGCGCACTGGCCCGTCTGCAGGCGACCGTCATCCGCACCAGCATTCGGCAGGACGAGCATTGGCGGCGCCACCAGTTCTCCTGGATCAACGAATGGGAAGAATGCGCGCGACGCGACGGCCGCGTGGAGGGCATGGAATTTGTCCTCCCCGATTGGTTCTATCGCGGTGTCATCGATCGCTCGCTCGTTCTTACCATTGACCCGGCCTACTTCAGCCTGACCGGCGGGATCGAGCGTTGGCTCTACCGCGTCGCGCGCAAGCATGCCGGCCGCCAGCCGAGAGGGTGGTTGTTTGAGATCGCACACCTCCACGAGAAATCCGGCAGCCTCGCCAAGCCCGCTGACTTCGCCTTTGACCTCCGCCGCATTGCGGCCCGTCAACCGCTGCCAGGTTACCGCCTGAGCTTCGAACGCAGCGAACTCCTGCGCATCTTGCCCGTCAAGTCATTCACAGCATCTGTGGATGGTGCTGTGAATCATCTCGGGACTTCGGGCGTTCGCGCTATCGGGACTTCGGGCGTAACCGTATCGGGATTTCGGGCGTGCAAACCACAGCTAACGCTTTGGGCGGAAACGACGATCTCACGCCCTAACTTAGAGTCTAACTTAGAATCTAACTGTTGTAGTGGGTCCGTGCGTCCTGCGGATAACGCGGACACGAGCGCTGATCCGCCAACCAAGCATCAAAGCCAACGATCCTTGCCGCTCCTCGACCGCAAGTCGGGAGGCAAGCGATGATTGTCGCGGTGCTCAACCAGAAGGGCGGCGTCGGCAAGACCACGCTCGCCTTGCACCTCGCCGGCGAATGGGCGCTACGCGGAAGGAGCGTGACGCTGATCGATGCTGACCCCCAGGGCTCGGCATTGGACTGGTCGCAGCAGCGCGCGCGGGAGAACGTCGCACGGCTATTCGGCGTCGTTGGCCTTGCGCGCGACACGCTCCACCGCGAAGCGCCGGAGATCGCGCGCACGGCCGATCACGTCGTCATTGACGGACCGCCGCGTGTCGCTGGATTGATGCGTTCGGCGCTGCTGGCGGCCGACCTGGTGCTGATCCCGGTGCAACCCTCGCCGTTCGACGGCTGGGCATCGGCCGAGATGCTCGATCTGCTGCGTGAGGCCCGCATTTATCGTCCGCAGCTTGCCGCTCGCTTTGTGCTCAACCGTTGCGGCGCGCGGACGATCATCGCACGCGAGACGGCTGAGGTTCTTGCCGATCACGACCCGCCGGTGCTCGCCAGCACCATCGGCCAACGCGTCGTCTTCGCTGACGCTGCGCAGTCGGGTCGGCTCGTCTTCGAGTTCGCCGAGCAGAACGCCGCCGCCCGCGAGATCACAGCTCTCGCCGCTGAAGTCGCGAGATTCGCGCCATGAGCGAGCACCCCACCAGGCGCGGCTTCGCCTCGCGTCCCGGCGATGCCGAAAGCTGGATCAAGGCCAGCGACACACCTCAACGCAGCAAGGATGACGCGGCCGCATTCACCGCCCCTCTGACCATTGACGTCACGCCGGCGCTGCGCGGCCGCATCAAGGTGGCCGCCTTCCAGCGCGGCGTCACCGTCGCCGACATGCTGCGCGAGTTGCTGGCGCGAGAGTTCCCCACAGATACCGGAGAGCCGTCATGAACGATAATGAGGCCTTGCCGCCACGTGCCGTGCCGCCTTCGCACCGGCGCGACGTTGTATTCACCCATGTCGAGCTGACCTGGATCGAGAAGCGGATTGAGCACTGGTTGCGCTTCGGCCGTCGCACGGAAGAAAAGATCCTCGACCGCCGCCGCAGCGTTTCAAGTTTTGCACCCGGCAGCATCTTCGGCTTCGTCCGCTGGGCCTCGAACGACTATGGCACCGTGGTGTCGCGCATGGACATCGTGCGCACCGTGGAGGCGGGCCAGCGCTATCAGACACTGCCGTTCGTTCGGCCCGGCGGCGAGATCCTGCTGCGCGTCGATAGCTGGCCGAAGGTCGAGCGCGTGTTGCAGGCGATCGACGCCATCGAGGCGCTCGCCATCGATCCAGCCGACGCTGCGCCCGAATACTGGCGACATCTCCACAACCGTCTCGCCGCCGACCACGTGCCGCGTGCCTACACGCGCGAGCAGCATGTCGCCTGGCTCAAGCGCCGGAGCGTCATGCCATGACTCGCTTCGGCTATCTCATGTTGACCTACATTGCGGCGTTTGCTGGCTGTGGCTTGGTGTTCGTTCATCCCGCGCCGCGGCTGATCTGGAACGCCACCGCGAGTACGCCAACGGGCTTCTACACGCTGCATCCGGTCGGACAACTGCGCGTCTTGGAACTCGTTGTTGTGCGGCTCCCAGAGCCGATCGCGAATGCACTCGCCGACGGAGGCTTCCTTCCGAAGGCTGTGCCGTTGCTGAAGCACGTCATGGCGCTGCCCGGGCAGACCGTGTGCCGGTCCGGCGATACCCTCACGGTCGATTCTGTCGACGTCGGCGCCGCACGCGATCGCGACCATCTCGGCCGTCAGCTGCCGCGTTGGAGCGGATGCTCGACGCTCCGGTCTGACGAGGTCTTCCTCATGAATCCGACCGTCCCTGACAGTCTGGACGGCCGCTATTTCGGCTTGCTGCCTATCAGTTCGATCGTCGCGCGTGCGATCCCGCTTTGGACGGATGAAGCCGCCGATGGCCGCTTCGTCTGGCGCGCCGCGACCCAGTAGCCCGCTTCTCAACCCGCCAAGCAAGGAGGTTTCCCATGGCACAAATCGGCCAGTTCACCCGCGAAAAGTCCGGCTTCACCGGACGCGTTGAAACGCTTTTCTTCGAGCGGATTCTCACCCTCGTCCCAGCCGAATCCTCGGATGCCGAGAACGCGCCGGACTACCGCATCCGCCTAGGCGATGCCGACGGCCCGGAGATCGGCGCTGGCTGGAAACGCACTGGAGAGAAGGCCGGCGACTACGTTTCGCTCATCATCGACGATCCGGCGCTGTCGCGGCCGATCCGCGCGAATCTCTTCCAGTCGGGCGACGACAAATCGGCCTGGACGCTCAGCTGGAATCATCTACCTCAGCGGGCCGAGCGGGATTGATTGCATGCAGGGTCCCGTCACGCGTGCCGCCGATAAGGCGCATCGAAGCTTCATCCCTTTGCTTGCGGCAAAGCCGTCTCATCCCTCCGGTCCGCGCAACCGTCGGCCAGCCGCCGCGCACAGCGGTGGTCAAACCGGCGGTCCGCACGCACCGTCGGCAAGCGGCACGACGCCTTGTCGTGATGGCGGAGCCGCGGCGGGCCTTGCCGTTCTCCTCCTTACCGGCCTGCTGGTGATTGGCGGGTCAATGCCGGCAGTGTCAGCAGAGAAAGCGCCGGCGCGCGGTCAACCGGCGAACGATCGCTATGTTACTTTCGTGACGGAGGCCGCGCAGCGCTTTGGCATTCCGGCAGCATGGATTCGCGCCGTTATGCGCATCGAGAGCAACGGCGATCGGCGTGCCGTGTCACCCAAGGGCGCGCTCGGCCTGATGCAACTCATGCCCAAGACTTGGGCAGACATGCGTGCGCGCCATGGTCTCGGGCGCGATCCCTTCGATCCCCGTGACAACATCCTCGCGGGTGCCGCCTTCCTTCGCGAACTGCACGACCGCTACGGCTCGCCGGGCTTCCTTGCGGCCTACAATGCAGGCCCTGGCCGCTACGAGGATTTTCGCGATCGACATCGTCCGCTGCCGGCGGAGACCGTCGCCTATGTCGCGGCCATCGTCCCTTTTGTCGATGCGGAGGGGGCACCAGGACCTCTTCTCCTCGCGGCATCTTCTCCGTCATCCTGGGCGCGGGCGCCGCTGTTTTTCGACCACGTTGACGGGCCGTCATCTGCCGCGCGAGTGACAGTCGATCGACCGGCCCACGATAGGCCGGCTCTCGTTCCCGTACATGATCTCTCCGCAATCGCTCCGCAGTCGGAAGGCCTGTTCGTCGCGCTCAGGCCAACAGGACGATCGCAATGACTGCACCGCGTCGCCAACATGAAGGCTTAGACCGATGCACGTCAACGAGCAGCCATGCTGCCGATATCTGGTCACTGGTCGCGCGATGGCGGCTTAACAGCGCATGCGCGCTCAGGTATGCGTCGGCAGCAGAGCTGCGGGAGGGAACGAGCAGGGAAAGAAGACGCGCAAGCAACGGCCGTAAGCGTCCGGCAGCTGCACATCGGGCAACTCAGGAGATCAGTCGTAAGTTTCCAGGTTCGCGGGCGCCCCGTGACGGACATTCGATTTGCTTTCGAAGCACTGCAACCCGATGATGACGCTAAGACTTTTACGCTTGCTAATGAAGGACCCTTGTTTACGCGGCAAGAGTTCGCGGAGGAGTGCGAAAATATCGTGCTGATGGAATACGGGCGATGCCTTCGGCCCGCGCTCTACTCGTCGCTTCGCTCCTCACCGAGCCACCCTACGGGTGTCTCGGCCCTTCGGGTGACGATCGCTATCGCAAGCGCTCGCTTCGCTCGCAAACGGTGGCGGCTTCGCAAGTCAACTGACAAGCCGCCGTGGCTATTTCGCAATGAAACGGCCACAAGCCGGCGTGTTCGGGCAGGCGCTATCGAAGGATTGACCGCAACGACCCGAACTGCATTTTGTCGCAAATCGCCGCGAGTACCGAGAGTCTGTTGGCTTGGAAGCTGGGCCCTGGGAACCAGCGACCGGGAGACCACGACAACGACCGAACGAGGGCGAGATAAAAGGCCGCAATGTGCGGCTCGGTCGGTCGGTTGTTGTTGCTCTGCTTTTTTGCTCATCCGGCAATGTGTGGCTTCGGCACGCAATGTGCGCTCCGCCATTAACTCATTGCAAGGATTCTGCATTTCGCACATTGCCGAGGCTGGCCATGGCTGAGGAGAAGGAATTTCAGCCTCGGCCCGGCCGCATCCGCTCCTCGCGGAGCCAGCGGGCCAAGCCCTTCATCACCCAGGCGCTTGCCGCCGCGCAGCGCGCCGGGGGCGGCATTTCGCGAGCAGGCCATCTCGCCAGCCATCGTCATTCGCGCTTCGGCCGCGGCCGGGTTGCCAGCGAACGGGCGAACCGTCTGCTCACCGGCCGCTCGCGTCTGGTGACGGTCAAGACCCGGGTCGTCCGTCATAAGGCGCGTTCGGCGCCGCTCGCCGCGCATCTCGGCTATCTCCGGCGCGAGGGCGTCACCCGGGACGGGGAGAAGGCCCGGCTGTTCGGCCCCGACACCGACGATGCCGATGCGAAGGCGTTCGGTGAGCGCTGCCAGAATGACCGGCACCATTTCCGGTTTATCGTCTCGCCGGAAGACGCGGCCGATATGGCCGACCTCAAAGGCTTCGCGCGCGAACTGGTCGGCCAAATGGAGAGGGATCTCGGGACCAGGCTCGATTCGGTCGCCGTCGATCACTGGAATACCGAGCACCCTCACGTCCACATCATCGTGCGCGGCGTTGCTGAGGACGGCCAGGATCTCGTGATCTCCCGTGACTACATCAAGCAGGGGATGCGTGCTCGCGCGCAGGACCTGGTCACACAGGAGCTCGGACTGCGCTCCGATCTCGACATTCACCGCTCGCTCGAGAGCCAGGTCGAAGCCCAGCGCTGGACACAGCTCGACCGCCAGCTTGTTCGCGACGGAGGTCGCCACGGCGTGATCGACCTTGCGCCCGATCCATCGCAGCAGCCCGATCAGTTCCATGCGCTGAAAATCGGCCGGCTGCGGCGCCTGGAGAGTCTTGGCCTTGCGCACCACGTCGGGCCAGGCCAATGGGTCATGGATGAGGCTGCGGAGACGACCTTGCGCGAGCTCGGCGAGCGCGGCGACATCATCAAACGCATCCACCGCAGCCTCACCGAACGCGGCATCGAGCGCGGGACCGCGAGCTACGTGCTGTCAGGCGAAAGCCTGGACGCCCCCGTCATCGGACGCCTCGTCGATCGCGGTCTGGATGACGAACTCAAGGCGACCGCCTATGCCGTGGTCGACGGCGTCGATGGCCGTACTCACCATATCAAGTTCCCCGATCTCGACGCCGCCGGCGACAGCGCACCGGGGTCGATCGTCGAACTCCGCAAGTTCGACGACGCACGAGGACAGCGCCGCGTGGCGCTGGCCGTTCGTTCTGATCTCTCGATCGAAGCGCAGGTGACGGCAAGTGGCGCGACGTGGCTCGACCGGCAGGCGGTCGCGCGCGATCCGGTGGCACTGGGTCAAACTGGGTTCGGCGCCGAGGTTCGACAAGCCATGGAACGGCGTGCAGAGCAGCTCCTCGAGCAAGGGTTGGCCGAGCGTCAGCAGCGTGGGCTGGTGTTCGCAAAGAATATCATCGGTACGCTGCGCCGCCGGGAGTTGGAGGCTCTCGGAGAGCGGCTTGCGGCCGAGACGGGTCAGCCGTTCAACTCGTCAGCCGCGGGCGAGTATGTCACTGGGACCTATCGACAGCGCTTCGTGCTCGCCTCCGGCCGCTTCGCGATGATCGACGACGGTCTCGGCTTTCAACTCGTGCCCTGGACGCCCTCACTCGAAAAGCAGCTTGGGCGACAGGTCTCCGGCGTTGCCCGCGCTGACGGTGGAGTCGATTGGGGTTTCGGACGCAACCGGGGGCTCGGCCTGTGAACGATTCCTCCTATCACCGACGTCAGGAAAGGGCGGCCGCCATGTCCGCGACCAAAATACTCTGGGGGCAGGTCATCACTGTCCTGGTGATCGTCCTGCTGACGTTCTGGACCGCGACGGAATGGACGGCCTGGCGACTCGGCTTCCAAGCGCAACTGGGGCAGCCCTGGTTCGAGCTGTTCCACTTTCCAGTCTACCTTCCCCCCGCTTTCCTCTGGTGGTGGTACGCCTATGATGCTTATGCGCCACATATCTTCATCGAGGGCGCCTACATCGCGGCATCGGGCGGCATCATCGCTGCGGGCGTGGCAATCGGCATGTCGGTCTGGCGCGCCCGCGAAGCCAAGAATGCCGAGACCTATGGCTCGGCACGATGGGCAGAGGCGAAGGAGATCGGGCAGGCTGGTCTGCTCGGGCCGGACGGCGTCGTGCTCGGCCGGTTCGACCGCGCCTATCTCCGCCATGATGGACCAGAGCATGTCCTGTGCTTTGCGCCGACCCGGAGCGGCAAGGGCGTCGGCCTCGTCATCCCGTCGCTGCTGACCTGGCCGGGATCTGCGATCGTCCACGACATCAAGGGCGAGAACTGGCAGCTCACCGCCGGCTTCCGGGCGCGGCACGGCCGCGTCCTTCTATTCGATCCCACCAATGCGAAATCGTCAGCCTACAACCCGTTGCTGGAAGTGCGCCACGGCGAGTGGGAGGTGCGCGACGTCCAGAATATCGCCGACATCCTGGTCGACCCGGAAGGCAGTCTCGAGAAGCGGAACCACTGGGAGAAGACAAGTCACGCGCTCCTGGTGGGCGCAATCCTCCACGTCCTCTATGCCGAGGAGGACAAGACGCTCGCCGGCGTCGCAGCCTTCCTGTCCGATCCCAGGCGGCCGATCGAATCGACACTTGCCGCGATGATGCGCACCGCGCATCTCGGCGAGACCGGTGTCCATCCGGTCGTCGCCTCAGCTGCGCGCGAGCTCTTGAACAAGTCAGGCAACGAGCGCTCCGGTGTTCTCAGCACCGCGATGTCGTTCCTGGGCCTCTACCGCGACCCGGTCGTAGCGGAGGTGACGCGGCGTTGCGATTGGCGGATCACCGACATCGTCGGCGCAGAGCGGGCGACCACGCTGTACCTCGTCGTGCCGCCATCGGACATCAATCGCACCAAGCCGCTGATCCGGCTGATCCTCAACCAGATCGGCCGCCGCCTGACGGAGGATCTCCAGGCCAAGGCCGGCCGGCGGCGGCTCCTCCTGATGCTCGACGAATTCCCCGCGCTCGGCCGGCTCGACTTCTTTGAATCGGCGCTCGCCTTCATGGCCGGCTACGGCATCAAGAGCTTTCTGATCGCCCAGTCACTGAACCAGATCGAGAAGGCTTACGGGCCAAACAACTCGATTCTCGACAACTGCCATGTCCGGGTCAGCTTCGCGACCAACGACGAAAGGACGGCGAAGCGGGTGTCCGACGCATTGGGCATGGCGACCGAGATGAAGGCAATGAAGAACTATGCTGGCAGCAGGCTGGCACCTTGGCTCGGTCACCTCATGGTGTCGCGGTCGGAGACCGCCCGTCCGCTGCTCACGCCCGGCGAGATGATGCAGCTGCCGCCGTCAGATGAGATCGTCATGATGTCGGGCCTCCATCCGATCCGCGCCAAGAAGGCGCGTTATTACGAGGACCGACGGTTCCAGGAGCGCATCCTCGCACCGCCAGTGCTGACCAAACCCAATTGCAGCCGGCCGGACGACTGGAGTTCACGGCCACTGCCGCCGCGCCCGACAGCGGCAGCGGCCTCGGCGGACGATGAATGCGACACAGAGGACCCGAAGACGGCTGACCGCCGGCAGCAGCCGGAACTGGCTCGTGACCCCGTGGAGAGGAGAGAACCCATCGATAACGACTTCGCCTCGGAATTTGCCGACGAACTCGAGGAAGATGCTCCGCGGATCGGACGCCTTAACGACATGATGCAGGGCGTCGCACGCCAGGCAGCTCTCGATCCCGGCGACGATCTCGGACTGTGAGGCAGGCATGACCGCGCCAAACAAGAAAGCCCAGATGTCGGTCTATCTCGATCCTGATGTCATGAAGACGCTGTCAGCCTATGCCGCCCGGCGCGAGCAGTCGATGTCGCTCATCGCAGAGGCAGCGATCGCGTCCTTCCTGTCGCCGGACGCCGACGAGCGGCGGGAGGCCGCCATCGCCAAGCGACTCGATCAAGTCGATCGCCGTATCGCGCGGCTCGAACGCGATGTTGGGATCTCGGTCGAGACGCTGGCCTTGTTCGTTCGCTTCTGGCTCACGACGACACCGCCACTCCCAGAACCGGCTGCAAAGGCGGCGAGGGCGCAAGGGGGCGCGCGATGGGATAATTTCGTTGCGGTGCTCGGGCGACGGCTCAGTCAAGGGCCGAAACTGCGACAGGAAATCACGGAGGATATTCAGGAGGGCGAGCCAACGTGAGGAACAGCCGCCCAATAGTCGATGGTCGCAAGCCGCGTGGACGAAAATCCCGCCGCGGTGGGGGGCAATGCCGTGCATCGCGAGCAGCTCTTGTGCTAGAACCGATGCTGCGTAACCTGCGCGTCGTTTCCTGCCTGCCCCTGCTTGTGGGCGCTTTCCACTGCACCACCGACGGCCTCTTGCTCCGTGGCATATGGGCCGGAGTACACATCCTTGAGCGAAACAGCCCGTTGCCCCTTATGGCGCACGACGAAGTATTGAACCCGGTCATCGGCATAACCTATGGTGAACACCACCCGCTCTGATCATCCATGGTAGAAGTTAGCGGCACGTGACTCGGGGCCCGCGCATACAAAAGGCGCTGTCCCTACCACGCGCCGCTAACTTCAACGCAGCCAGCCTTCGCGAGCAGCACAAGTGGCAGTGGTTGTATTGTTCCGGAAAGTCAGCGGCACAACTACCAGGAGTGGTCCGCGCCTCAGCCATCCTACCTACTTGGCATTCAATCCTTCCACTTTAGAAGCTCACGTATGCGCGCAGCGATCTTCCCTGCCTCTTCCGGCCGAAGGCTGGGTTTCAAGTTGTCGAGTATGCCTAGCACCGCGTGAGCCTCCGCGGCATTAAACGTCGCGACTTCGCGATCTGCTTGGCTCAAAGACTGATCGTTCGCACGGGCCTGATTGGCTGCAAGTAACGCGAGCGTTTGCGACCGCAATGAGGTGATGTGCCGCTCGAATGTGTGCATCCGCTGGCCTGTGCTACCCTGTAAGGTGGAATCGCAAGCGATGGTGGCCAGCCCGTGCCCTGCAGACGGGCTAGCCACCGTTGCTCCCGAGAGGCTCAAACTCTCAAAGGTGCTACCAAGTAGTATCGTCGAGAAGTAACCGCGGCACCTATCAAAATTGGTAGGGACGAGAATACAAGGAGTGCGAGCTTGCTCAGCGCGGTCGTTACATTCAGACTTGAAACACAGCACGTTCTATTGGACGCCGCAGATGGCGGAGTGGTTTTTACAAAACTCACCTAGGGGTCGCTCATATCGCTCCGACTGCGAAGGATTTTGCTGTCACGTTTGGCGTCAGACATTGGGGCGCTATGCTTCGCCAGCCTCAGGGGCCGAAGACTTGGCGAATGGGACATGCTCTTGGCCTTCGGCCGGAGACCCATCAAACCTAGGCATACCGGACAACAGCCAACGGCAGCGCGTGCGTTGACTTACGCTCCTGAGGGGCCAGCCCTTGGTGATCAACGCCTGCTTGGATCATCCAGGGTAGAAGTTAGCGGGCACGTGACTCGGCGCCCCATGCGAATAAAGGCGCTGTTCTTACCACGCACCGCTAACTTCAACGCCGCCAGCCTCCACGGCGGAAGAAGCTGACGGTAGGACGCCTCCCGGACGACAAGACGATGCGCATCAGCCACGAAGCCGTCCATCAGGCTCTCTTCGTTCCGAGCCGCGGTGTACTACGTAGCAAACTGACGGCCGCTTGCGAACCGGACGTGTGTTGCGCGCGCCCAGGTGGCGCGTACCAGGCGGGGCAAGGGCTTTGTCTCGCCGGAGACCATGATCCGGGAGAGCCCCGCTGCGCGCCTATCGTGCCGGGACATTGGGACGGAGACCTCATCCTCGGTCTTGGCAGCTGGCGATCGGCACGTGGTCGAATGCCCCACGCGCATCACAATGCTATTGCAACTCTCCCAATTACCCGGCATGGCGAAGCCGCGCAAGAAGAACGGACCTGCGCTTGCGGGACACGGGCCGAAGCCGTGCGTGACGCGATCTCGCGCACCATCATCACGCACCATCATCACTTTGCCCGAAGAGCTACGTCGCAAGCCGACTTGGGATCAAAGAGCCGAATGGCTCAGCACGACCGTCTCAAGATCGATGCGGGTATCCAAGTCTTACTTCTGCGATCCTCAAAGCCCTTGGCAACGCGGCACTAATGAGAACACCAACAGCTTGCTGCGGCGGTACTTCCCGAAAGGCACAGACCTGAACATCCACAGCGCCGAAGAGATATCCGCTGTAGCAGCGGTCCTGAATGCCCGACCGAGAAAGACACTGGGCTGGAAACCGCCGGCAGAAACACCTAACTGCCATGAGTGAAACCGATCCAGTGCCATGATAGCGGCATTGCCTCGCCCCAGCCGCATACCGATCAATGCCAATGCATGTTGCTTTCAAATTTCGCACCATCAACTCCTTCTTCTGAGGAGTTGCCTTTTCATGTCGGGACACGCTGAATCTGCAGCACCGGCGCGAACTAGTGCGCTTCCAATCCAGCAACAAAGGAAACCTGGTATGACCCCTATAGAGGAGTCCTTTATTCGAGCAGTAACGTTGCTTGGGGGTCCAAAGCCGACCGAGCAACGGGCTGAAATCGTCGCCCATCTGGATACTATTGTAGATTATGCGCGCGACGATGCCGAGGAGCGCCTAGCCCATCGTTTCAAAAAGATGACCCTGAATCACCTCGACAGTATTGGTCGAGATGCGTTGGCCATTGTCGAGGAAAAAATGGACCTGGCTCTGATGGCCACCGAAGAATTAATTATAGCTATCGTTGAGCGCAAGCGGCGGAAAATAGGATCCGGGCGAGGTCCATGCAGGAACTTGCAACCTGGCAATACACCGGCCGGTGGTCGCGAGCAGATAAGCGTGAGAGGCTACGATCTCCACCAAAGACAGGCACGCAGCGTCATCGGACAAACCAATAACCTTCATACTTGCAGACGGCGCATGACTGGAAGACCATCGAGCGCGGGGTTCATGGTCTACTTGTTCGGGCCCGACGGGAATATTGTGCACTCCGCAAGACTGATTTGCGCTGATGAGGAGACGGCTATGCAGCGAGCAAAGCAATTAGCCGAGACCAATAGGGTCGAGCTTTGGCAGCTCACTCGCAAGATTGCGAGCTATCCGTCACGCGAGAACTGAGGCGCTTGGTTTGCGCAATGATCCCTCTTAACCTTGACCATGGCGTTTGTCCCTCGCAGAGGTGACCCCGGCGTCCCGGCGGCGCTCCAGCTCTTGCTCAAGGATGTCCAGGGCGAGCACCGAGTTGCGACATTGCGATTTCAACGCCCGTCAATGCCATGACTGAGCCGACGTATTCCCATCGCTCTGTCGCCAACCCTCCAGCTCGAGTATCCGGCCGAACTCAATAGTTGGCAGCTGGCCCTGTCTATCATTACCCGGGCCCTGTTGCGCCCGCCTCGACTTTACCCCCGTGCGACCGAACCTGGTTGCGAGAGACTTGTCGGCTCAAGGTGCTGTGAGCGGCACCGATTTCCCTGCCGCACTCACGGATGCCGATCAATAGCTCATTGCTCATAGTGCATGGCGCCCACGCTCGTGTCTGGTGCACGGATTTGAAGGTCTGCCTCTGGTCAAGTCGAGCGCCCACAAGGACCCAGCGAATTCACTGGCGAAAGATCTTCCCACAGCGCATCGGAGTTCAACCAGCAGGAGCAACCTTCAAGCCGGAAGGCGAGCACGGATGCAAGCGACCGACACACCACTACGACCGATCCAATCGCTGTAAGCGACGCGATCGAAATAGCGCCGGCTGGTGATGATCGTCGTTTGATCATCATGCGAGATATAGGGGGAGCCGTTCGGGTTGACTTTGATCTTGGCCGCAGACTCGGAGTCATAGCGCCGACCAGGCTGCAGCCAGTGTAGCTCGGGCACTCGGGAAAGTTCTTTCCGCGGCACGCCGGGCATGTCCATGATTGCGACTTCGAAGCTGTGGACCTGCTGATCGCCCGGAGTTGTTGGTTCAGAAATTTCGCGCTTAATCTTGGCTTCGGCCATCGCGCGTATCGCAGCGCGGAGCTGCTCGATCGCAGTGGTGACGGCATCCTGCAGCTGTTTCTGAGCCGCCTCGCGGAGCGAGTGGACGCGCGTCAAATTGTCTTTCCGCTCCTTTTAGCGGCAGCAGTCTTTGCTTCCATCAAAGCGATGGTCGACTCGACGGTGAGCCGCGGGTATGCTCAGAAAAAGACGCGGCGCATCTACCGCAAGTTGGACCTGCAATTGCGCCACAGAACGCCAAGCGCCGGATCAAGGCAGCGCAAACTCTCGCCAAAAATGGTCCCGTTTTCTGGTCTCAGATCACGCCGCTTGCAGCATCAACTGCAGGGCGCTTAAACTCTAACCGTGATGACCCAGAGCCTCGCAGGGTGTCCCGACCTACAGTCGAGCTTCGGACATCGATGTCTCGGAGATGACACGACTTAATATTGTCTGGTTCTTGCCCGAGTGATAACTGGAAGTGTTCGTCCTGTCCGTCGTCAGATGATTTGAGACCGGTTAGGCGTTTTGAGAAGCGGGAGGCGCGTTGTGTCACAAGGAAACGCTCGTTGAACAATATTTCGCACATCCATTGCTTGAGATGCAAAGGACCGTTCACGATCGTCGCGACCCAAGTCTAAGGGTTCAGTTTGGTGATTGGATGCATTTGCAAAATTCGCTTGCTATTGTTGCCGATGCCGAGCAGCCGGTTAGGCGGATTGAGCTGCTGTCAGTCGCCGAGCGGGCGCATTTGTTGTAGGATCTGAGCCGGACGGCTGCGGCCTATTCGTCGGGACGGTGCATCCATGATGCTGTTCGAGGCGGAGGTGCGCCGGAGGCGGTGGCGGTAGTCTGCGCGGAGGAGCGCGTCAGCTATGGCTGTTCAATGCGCGGCCAACCGCCTGGCGCATCATCTGATCGCCCTCAGGGTGACGCCGGACCAGCCGGTGGCGATCTGCGTTGCGCGCAGCGTGGGCCTGCTGCCGATCCTCAAGGCGGGCGCGGCGTATCTGCCGCTGGACCCAGCACATCCGGACGCGCGGCTGCACCAGGTGCTTGCGGATGCGCCGCTGCCGCTGGCCGACACGGCCGGACGATCCGCGCTCGGCCAGCGAGGCGCTGGCGGCAAGTCGCCCGTCTTTAGCACCGCCGTGGCAGCGTACCGCTTTCACCCAATAGCACGACCGTACAGACCGCCAGCCTTGGCAGCTAACGAAGTTCTATTCGGAGCGCTATGGCAGGCTTCCTGCAGGCCTCCTACAAGTTCGCCGAACTCGACACCGCCCAGGGCACGGCAAACGGGATCGACAACCAGCCCCACCAGTGATGCCCACGAACTGGACCGGGGTCTATCTCGGCGGCACGACCGGCGCTGGCAAGGGCCGAAGCCACTATGCGGATCCGTTCCCGACACCGGCGTCGGGCGACTACGCTGACCTGGCTAGTGCCCTGTTCGGCGGTCAGATCGGCATCAACTACCAGACCGGCTCTTGGGTCCTGGGTCTTGAGGCTTCGGGCTACTGGGCCAACATCCGAGGCACCAACACCTGTTTTGGTGCCTCCCGAACCCGCAGATTGCCGGCTTCAACTGCGGCAGCCAGATCGACGCTCTTGGCGCTCTGACCGGGCGCGTCGGATACGCGTTTGACCGCACGTTGCTGTACGTCAAGGGCTGCTCCGCCTAGGATTGTCAGACTAACCAGTTCAACACGGTCGGTATTGGCGGCACCATACTGACGAATGGCAACACGAGCTGGGGAAGGACGGTCGGCGGCGGTAGCCCCACCGGCTCCCGTGAAGGTAGCACTGGGCTCATTCTAAGACGTCGCTCGTGAAGAACCGTCGCAGTGCTGGGCTCAAGCCATATTTGGTGCTGGGACGGTGTCGAAGGATGCTCGGATGATGGCACGCAAGAGCTCTGCGAGCCATCGCAGGAGCAGGCCGAAGTTGTAGCCGGC
>NZ_JACIHC010000036.1:0-24411 GCF_014198205.1 Bradyrhizobium sp. SBR1B | reverse complement strand
AGAGATACTGGCTTAGCTAGCTAGGCTCAGCTAGCCGGCGCCGCCGCGAACTCCGTGCCATCCAACCAGATACGGTGCAGGATGATGGCGAGTTTTCTGGAAGCCACTTCCAACCGGCGTATTTGTCGCCGGTCTGCCGGAGGTGTGTGTACCGCTTGAGGCTCGTCCACGATCGATGCCCTGAGACGGCCGCGACATGCGGGATGTTGAGTCCGGTTTCAAAGAGGCGCGAGATACCGTCATGGCGTAAATCGTGGAAGTGAAGGCGTTCTTCGTCGGGCATGTCTTCGGTGTTGATCCCGAGAAACAGGCAAGCCCGCCTGAACGCCGCATCGATCGCGTCGGTCGAGTAGGGGAAGATTCGATCAGCGACGCGAGGCATCGCCCTTACGATGGCAAGTGCCGGCGCGGGCAGGTCGCACCATGTGTCGTTGCCGATCTTCTGGCCTGGATGCTCATATCGCGAACGAGCACCCGCGAATGCGTTTCGTCGAAATCGGCCCACTCTATTCGCGTGATTTCTTCCTGCCGTCGCGTCGAGAAAATGGCAAAGGCGGTGATGCGGTCCATCGGCGAGGACTCCCGCCGCCGCCGCGTCCGATCCCCGAAGTGCGCCATGATTAAGTCGAGTTCGTCCAAGGTCGGCCTGCGGGTGCGCTGTTTGGATTTCCCCGTGAGCCCCAAACGACCGGTGACCGCGAAAGCGTCCGCCATGGCCTGGGGGTTGAGAGGATACTTCCATGCGGGGGCAGCGACGGCGAAGACCGCGCCAAGATGGCTGAGATAGTTCGCAACCGTTGCTGGGGTGCGGCTGCCATCAGCTCCCAACTCTTTCGCAAACGCTACGATGTCGTCGCTGCCGATTTTCTCACAATCCATGTTCGCGATGTCGTATTCCTTGATGGACTTGAGAACTTGCGCTTTGGTGCGGCCGATCTTCTTGATGCTTTCGTCTACATAGCGATCAATCGCCTGCGCGAGCGTGACTCGTTTGGATCCAGCTCGCTCGATCGCCCCGGGAACCGACAGTTCCGTCTCGCGCTTCTTGATCCAAGAGTCAGCTGCCGCCCTGCGGTCAAACGTCTGCGCCTCGCGCAGCACGACTTTGCCGCCCCTTTTCTTAAGGACTTGGGCCGTGTAGCCAGTGGTGCCATCTTTACGGCGGCGAGCAACTATGGTCCCCATCGGTACGACATTCCTTTTTGAGTACGACATTGTCGTACCAAACCAAGAAAAACAGTCAAAGTCGGTCAAGGATAGTCTATATATAGTAGGTGATCAAGCTGTAGATCAGGCCGAGGACTGGAGTTATATCGTTGGTATATAAGAGAAATTCGTCAAAAGATAGTCCTTCTAGATTTAGTGTAGCCCCCATGATGGATTGGACCGATTAATGGTACCGTATAGAAGCGCCGAATCCTCCCCCGCGCTGAACTTCAGATTGGTATCTGTGCAATTTGACCGGCTGATCGGACCACATCCTGATTTCCACCGGAAGTGACCCGCTGGGTCGCACACCGGCTCGCGCCTCTCCTGAGCCAGTTCTGCAGTGAACAGCGCCCAACGCAGCAAATATGGCATTGCTGATTGCCTGCTGTTGGCTCCGCAGATGATCTTCGAGAAGCTTGTGCCGCGTGATGTAGCCTGCATTTACTCCGGGAATGGCATAGTTCATCAGGAGCTTGGCGTCGATGTCCGAAACGCCCGCTGCCGTTGCAATCGTAGGAAAGTTTGACGGAGATCGTTACCCCACTTCGCGCCCATTCATCTCAACAGCCCGCTGGGACATGAGATCTACGACGTGCGCACGGGGCGGTCATGACGTTTTGGATTTGATGCCGTCCAATTCGAGACCGCACTAGACTAGCCGGTGCGCTCCAATACGATGACGGGCTCTCCCCAGCGCGTCATCGACGCGTTCGCCGGATCCTGCCGCGGACAAGCTTCCGTGTTTAGCGCCGCCTTCTTGGCCGCCATGCAGCCGCAAGCGCTGCAAATTTTCGTGTCACCGCTCATGAGCAGGTTGATTCCTTGGTAGACCAGACGCTGCGGCGGATCGGCCAGGAATTCGCAAGCCTGGCACGCCGCCCAGCGGCGCGCGAAACGATCCTCGTCGACCTTCCGGAAGCCGCCCAGTCCCCAATTTAGCAGGGCCTTTCCCGCTTTCGCGGCGAGAGCGGCGGAGTCGGGGAGCGGGGTAGTCGGCGCGGCGCTGACCGCCATGTTGCCGAGCAGCTTGATCTGTAGCGACGGACTATCCTTAGTCATCAGCAGATAGAACGCGAACTTGCTGTCGTCGAGCGCACGGCGGGTCAGCGCGGCGCTTGCCGGCCCATCCAGATGCAGCGTCTCGCCGAGCAGTTGCCGCGACCTTTCGAAGTCTTCTTCCTTGCGGAAATCCGACGTCCGCTCGGCGCTCATGGCCTTGATCCTTCCCGTCGATAATAGCTGAGTTGGACGGCAACATCGGCAATCACCATGCCGTAGGCGTTCAGCAGGTGCCCGTCGACGGAGCCATCCTCGGCGTCGAAGTCACCGAGTGCGAAGCTTCGCACCCCTCCTCGGATGCTGCCGGCTTCCACGTGCCGCATGACGGCGACTCCGCCGTCGGCCTGCTGCATCCGCTCGCCCGGCGCCAGCGCGCTGGCGGGCCGCACGGCGCCGTCCGGCATCAGATAGAGCTGATCGGCGATGGAGGACAGTTGCCGCACGGTGCCATCGGCCATGACGAAATGCGTCACACAACATGCCCCAGCGTCTTCCGGCGCCACGTCGGCATAGGCCGTCACTGCGCGCTCGGTCAGCTGCTCAGCCCGGTACCGGTCGCGCGGATCGTGTCTCCTTTGCTCTTGCTGAGGCGGTAGACGCCGGCTTCAACCTCCACTGGCACGGCCAACGCGCCACCGCCGCCGCAGCAGCACTTTCCGTCCGGTCCAAATTGGGGCACCGGTGTGTTGGCTTCGAGCCCCGCGTTATTACATACCGGTTGATTTCGGGCTGGAGCTGACCGCAATAGCTGTCGCCGCAATACACTGGCGGCTGCTTTTTCTGCATGTTCTCGAGGCATTGTGCCGTGGGCATGGTGCTCTCCTTTCCCGAACCCCCCGATGCCTTCCGAGCGCTCGCCTCAGAAGGCCTCAGGTGCGGTTGCGCTACAGCGTGACGAACTGCGCGGTATTGTGATCCTTGGCGATCGTCTGGCCGCGCGCGCTCAGAACGCCCTGGACGCGGACGGTGTAGTGTGTCGCCGCCTGCAGGCCGTTGACGGTGAGGGTCACCACAGTTTCCGTGGCGTCGATCTCAGCCTTAGTGACTTTTCCGCCAGCGATCTTGTAGTGCTCCGGATCGACCGCGGTTGCGACGAGCGTCTTGGCCGAGAACGTGACGCGGACATCGGTTAGTGTCGGTGCAGTCGCCCCCATCACCGTGAAATCCGGCGGCGGCACGGCGCACTGCGGAACGCCGGAGAAGGTGCCGCCGTTCTTGATCGCCGTGAGGCGGCATTCTAGCGAGGGTCTGGCGCAGATGTTGTTGGGATCTTCCTTGGCGTGATCAGGCGATACCAGCGCAAAGGTCGCCTCGACCTCCGGCCGCGCCTTGTCAAACATTTCGAAGAACAGATCGTCGTACCAGATCTCGCGGAACCAGAGGGCGGCGCCCCAATAGTCCGCATCGCCCGTACAGGTCTTGCCACCGGCCTGCGCCAGCATGTGGCAAAACACCATCGACAGGCCTGGGATGTTCATCGTCGAGAGCCGCATCAGTCCACCCGAAACGACAATGTAGGACTGATCCAGATCGTTGAAGAACCAGGCGTTGGGCTCGGACCGCGCCCAATCTGCGATGTAGTAGTAATTCGGGTAGAAGCCCCGCATGAGCTTCTTGAGGTACTTGAAGTCCGCCATCGCTTCCGAATTACTCGGGTTCTGGGCGACTTCGTGCTCGGCAATGTCGTGCGCCTGTTCGTCGGTGAAATATCGCAGCGCCGAAGCGGGGATGTTGATCAGCGACTTCGCAGCGGGCTTGAATCCCTTGGGCCATTGCTGCGGATCGGCCACGAACGCTTCGTAGGCCGCGGTATCGTATTTCGCGAAGAACCCAGGGGTCCCGATATGCGGAATGTCCTCGCCCTTCCTGGCGAGAAGATCGTCGCCGAATTCGTTCTGGTAGAACGCCATCTGCAGGGCGAGATCGGCGGTCACTAGTCCGAACGTGTTCATCAGATGGCCCTTGTACGGGTCGTCCGGATGCTCTTTCGGATCGTAGTCGCCCATCGCGAAATTGCGCACGCCTCCGGAAAATTGGCCGAAGGCCACGAGGGTGACAACTGCTTCCTTGCCATCGGCCTGCACGACCTTGTCGCCGGGGCGAAGATCCTGCACCGGTGACAACTTACAGCCGGGAATCAGGTAAAGATGGTCCGCGGTAGAGACCATCGTTCGTTCGGCGCCGTCCGCAAGCAAGAATTTGGCCGTGTAGCAGATGTCGATCGGCACGCCCGGCGCGATGCCTCCGACGCCGGTGACCTCGCGCGGCACCCAGGCATCCATCTTGCCGCCCGTCGATAGCACAGTATCGCCGGTTACGATTGTCTCGATCAGGCGGTAGTTGCCCTTCGACGTCTCGATCGGCGTACCCCAGGCCATGCAAGAGCAGCAGCACCAGCACTTGCCGCTTTCAGGATTCTGCGGCACCGGCACGTCGCCGCCGATGCCGGTGTGCTGGCAATATTCATTGATGTCTACTTGGATCGCGCCGCAATATGGGTCGCCGCAATACTTCGGAGGTGTCTTCTTCTGGATGTTGTTTAAGCATGCTTGCGTTGCCATGGCTCTTCCTCTCAAGCTGAGCAGCGGGGTACATCCACTCGAATGCGTGGCGCGGCGCCGGCCGAAGGCTCTTCGGGCGGAAAATCAGGTGGGCCTCAACACATCGTCAGCATTTCCATCTTTTCCTTCAGGACTGGCCCGTCATGTAAAGTACCAGCTCGGTATCGATCAGCACCGTCGGGCAGAGACGATTGCCGCCGACGTCGCGCAGGCCGCTCGGGGTGTAGCCAGCGCGCAGATCGAAACTTATCTCCACCGCGGCGTCGTCGGTCCCCAACGCAAAGGGTCGTTCCAGGACGCCGAGTGCCGTGCCGTTGGGACCCGGCAGCACAGCTACCGAATCTCTATTGCCGATCTTAACCGAGACATAGGCGTGCTGCGACGCGAGCTGGGTGCCTTGGGAAAGGACGAGATTGAGAAGGAAGCTCGTCACCTCGGCTCGGCCGATGTTGGGCAGAAGCAGGCCGGCCGCTTTGAAGGTTAGCGTCTGTTTTTCGCCACTCACCGGGCCGGTCATGAATGTGGACCAGTCCTGCGGGTTCTGCACGGCAGGTTGCGACAGCGAATTCCATTGCCGTTGGCGAAGCTGCGGCAGGTTCGCGACCTGGTTGCGGAACGCCTCGCCGCCGTCGAGTGCACAGTAGCGCAGCTCGATGACCACGTCGGAGATGGTGCTGAAGTCGATTGGATTGTTGACCGGCGGCATCGAGAACTGCCAGGTCGAAATTGCGCCCGTCTGCTCGAACGGCAGATAAAGTGGATCGCCCGTGTTGGCGAAGAACGTGCCGGGATCCGACTCGCCCTTTGACAACGAGACTCGCTGATAGGCGCGGACGTTGTGTTCGATTACACCCGCCGGCACCTCGACGTCGTCGCCGAGCAGGAATTTCACGGCGTTTATGTTCGGTGCGATCACCACCCGGTTCGCGGTTTGTGTCAGCCTGGCATAGATGCTCGGGATCGGGCCCTTCGCGGTCAGGACTGTGACGTAGACCTGATCGATCCGGCGCATGTATTGTCCCGGGAAATCCTCGTCGAACATACGCTCGCCGAACGAAATGGTCGCTTCGCCAGTTCGCTGGAAAGTGATGAAGCCCTGCGGGTCGAGCTCCTGCAGCGACACCATCTTGGTGATGCATTGCAAACGGGCGCCGTTGCGAATGAACGCGCTCTGCATCTGGTTGAGCGCCAGCATGATGCCTTCGCCTGCCGTGAGGCCCTTGCGCAAGTCGTCCCAATAGGTGACAGCGAGGAACGAGGTGTCGGTGCGGTACTCGTATTGGTAGGAGCGCTGCGCCATCCGCGCCATCTCAAGCGCCAGGCTATACGCCTGGAAGTAAGTCGCGGACAGGCGCCCGGCCATCCAGGCATAGAGATCCTTGTTGGCGAACTTGTTCTTGTAATGCGCGAGTTGGGCTTCGTTCTGCTCGATCGTGACCGTCTGGATCTGCAGATCGCGTTGCGCCATCTGCACTTGGATCTGGGTCGCGGCGATCTGTGCGTCGAACTGGGCAACGTCGAAAGTCGCCAGCGACTGCTGGAGTTCCCAATCCTGGACCTGCCGCTTATGGTTGGCGACGTTGCCTAGGATATTCGCCGTCGTCTCCATGAGCTTGGCGATGACTTCGGTCCAACCGGAGGCGTTCTGCAGACTGGCGCCCAGCTGCACGCCGCCATAGGTCAGGGCGAAGGGCGAACCGATCTGCGGGGCGGTCGAGGCCACCGAGGCGGCGGCACCCAGAACGCTCGAGGTACTGGAGAACACGACCGACAGGCCCAGCATGACCTGCTGGGCGATTTCTTCGGGAATCATGCCGCCCGAAACGAGGTCTTTATAGTGGCTCTCGCGCTCTTTCGCGCTTAGCTTGGCCTGCTGCAGTGACTCAATCTGCTTGTTGAGCTGAGCGATGGTCAGTTGCTTGATCTGAGTCGTGATCTGAAGAACCTGCGCTTCCTGCGTCAGGCGAAGCTGCGACAGCGCTTCGTCATCCTTGCGCTCGATGGCGTTGAGCATCGCGCTGCCCATAGATATGACGAACTCGGCCAACGACCGGGCGACGTCCACGAGATAGGTGAAGCGCAAGGCCGGTACAGGATAGGGCATGTAGCCCGCCCCGCCCGCGAGGCTGCCCGCGGCACCGATGCCCGCGATCACGGCATGAGGATCAATTGGCGGCGCGAACAGTGCCAACTGGCGCGTCACGCCGTTGATGTTCATGCAGTGGCGGATCTTGTAGAGTCGATCGTCGATCCGATCCCACATGAGCCGGAGTTCCTGGTTGTCCGGCACCCCGAAATAGGCATGGATGTCGTTGACAGGAACGTCAGCATAGCGCTCGCCCTGGCCCGTCGCCGGCACGAAAGGCGTGTTTTCCAGGTCTATAAGGAATTGCGGGATGCCGCCGCTGGGATAAAGCGCCTTGATCTCGTTGTAGGTGAGTTTCTTCTTCTGCTCGAACTGGCCGACGACCTGCGGCCTTTTGCCGAGGAGTTCCTGGGCGAGTAGGTAGAGGTTGGTGGCCTGGGTAATGGATTCTCGGGTATCGACCGTGAACAGCGCATCGCCCCACAGGATCAGGTTGTCGACATACTTGATGACGGTCGTCTTGGCATAGGCCGAAATCCGAAGCCGAGCGATGGCATTTGGGTCGAAAGGGTCGTTATTGTATTTGTTGATCTCGAACTGGTTCGTCAATGACTGCTGCAGCGAGGGGATGTTCATGTTCTCGCGGAACGGCCGGAACCGCCAATACCGGTCACTGCCAGTGACGCCAGTATCGTCCGTCGCGGTCGGATCGAAGATGTATTCGTACCAGCGCTTGGCAGTCTCGTAGTCCATGTTGGACTTCAGCCACTCGGCAACCAGCAGCGGGCCGTGGAAGAACATCTCCCAGAAATAGAGGCCGTAAGCGCCGTGGAAATCCATGACCGGCGCGGGAAGCTGTTTGGGATCCAGCGCCGCCGGCGGCTGGCCACCCGGCACCTGGTAGTATTGGTCGAACGGCGTCTCGGGCAGGAACTGCGATCCAAGCGACAACAGCGTGTCGAACCCGACATAGAGCCGCTGCTTGAGCGCTTGCGCCACCGTGGTGTTCAGGCGCTTGACCTGGAACGTCAGGATGCCGAAACCAGTGTCGGACTGGGTATATGGTCCGAACGCAATCTGCAGATCGCCATAGCCCGACGGCTGCCAGAATGTGCGCAGCAGCAGGCCAGGCGCGCTTTCCACCGGCGCAAGATTGCCTGCGGCGAAGAAGAAGGAGTCGGTGTTGTTATTGAACAGGCTCCAGCCGATCTGGTTGCCGACGCCGACCTGAACCGCGCTGGTGCCATTGATGTGGTAGAGTAGGACGCGGCTTTCGGCGTTCTCCGGCGCTTGGTTCGCCGTCGTCCCGGGTGCGCTGTCGCCCCAATAGACGGAGATCAGGGGGCGTTGCGTCGGACTGCTGAACAGGACCTTGTTCTCGCGGTCGACAATGGTACGGATCGTGGTTGTTGTCGCGAACGTCGCCGGGTTGTAGTCGGGCGCGTACAGGCGGATCGGTTGCTGCTCCAGCGCCGAATTTAGCATCAGCGATCGCTGCCCCGTGATGTCGCCGTTCTGCGGCAGGCTGGTTTCGGATTTGACGACGCTAATCAGGTTCAGCGACTGGTAAATCCCTGTATTGTAATCGTTCTTCGCCGCGATGAAAGGATCGTCGCCCGGATTTGGCTGCTCAGGGTTACCCGTCGGCTGGCCGTAATTGGTTTGGATCGACATGTTCGGACCATAGAACACGATCAGCCGCTCAGCGCCGTTGGCCCGCGGGATGACCTTGTAGAGCCCTGTCGTGCCGACCCGGTATGGCTCCGTCTTCGAGACGGTGAGATCGTAAGGCGAGTTGATCAAGAGCGACGTGTCGTCTTCGATCTCCGAAATGGTGCGCGACTGGCCGTCGACGACGAGCTGCTCCATGGGCGCGGCTTCGGTCGAGAATTTTGTTCCGTTGCCGGCGACCGCTGTCAGGTTCTTGAAGATCGTCACGGTGCCCGTGCCGTCGCGCATGGTGCCGACGGTCCATTTCTCCGTGACCGTCATCTGCTCATCGCCGAACACGGCAGCGACTGTTCGCGTCTCGGGCCCGATCTGGATGAAGTCGCCTGGGGAGAAATCGATGGTGAATTGCGTTCCGGTACCGTCGACGATTTTCTGGCCTTTGACGACTGAGACGGTGCCCTGACCGTCATACGGCGAATAGCTGTAGCGCTGCGGATCCTTGGGAACCACGTTGAATTGTGCCGCGGTGCCGGACAACACGAATTTGGATTTGGTGACCAGGGTCTGGTTCGCGGCGTTGATCGATTCGACCTGGAGCTTCTGTCCGCCGGTGTAGATGAAGTCACCGGGCGAAATCTGCCTGTCGAGGCGGGTGCGGTTGCCGGTCGCGGTCGTCCCGCCGGCCGCATAGGTCAGCGTGCCGGTGCCGGGCAACCCGCGCGGGACGCTCTGGGCAAAGGGCTGGTGCCAATAATGCTGCGGTGGATCGTAGGCGACGAGGATATTGCTGTTGTTCGCCGGCGCGTAGTCGTTGGGGGCGATGCGGATGGGCGCGGGGTTACCGAGCGCCTGAGCCGCCAGCCATTTGCCGGTCGAAGTCTGAAATGTGTAGTACAGGCTCGCTTCCCAGCTGGACTGCGTGTTCGAGCCGGGGCTGCCGCCGGTGTCGGATATCGTCGAACTCTTGGATGGCGTGACTTCGTTCCAGAAGAAGAACAGTCGGTCGAAGGCCCACACGGGGGTGATGAAATCGGCCTTGATCGTGACGTCGACGTTGATCCACGGACTCCATTCGGTCACGATCCAGGGCTGGTCGGTGCCGACGAGTTCGGGCAGTGAGCTGCGCGTTAATGTGCGTGTGAAGTATTTGTAGGGCGAGACGTTGGTGCGACCGACTAGTATGCAGGTTTCGTCGATCTGGCCGCCTTCCAGGATCGACTGCTCGGACTTGTAGCCACCGACCGTCACCAGACCCGCCAGCACCTCGAAGCTGTCGAAATATTTTACCATCGCCGCGGCCACGTTCTCGTCGGTTGGGCGCGCCTGCAGCAAATCGTCGGTCAGCTGTCGGAACTCCGGCGAGGCGCCGCTGCGCTGGCTTGGGACGATATAGTTTTCCGGATAGAGGAAGATTTTGCGATTCACTTCCCACATGCGGTACGTTGACAGCCATGTCCACCAAACGACCGGGATGTTGTCGACAGTGACGCCGGGTTCGAGCCCCATGCGGCAGCGCTGCAGGTAAAGCTGGACGGAATTGATGCCCTGCGCGATGGGAGACGTCGTGTCGCAATCGCTCGCCTCGATGTCTATCAGCAGATAGGTCGACAGCGCCGACAGATTAGTGATTGACGGGTAGGTCTTGTTCATTAGCCACAGCAGGTATCCAACGAGCGCGTCGCGCTTGGCCGTGTCCGCGCTACGCCGCAATTGATCGGAGATCACCGCGAAGTCCTGGTCGCGGAAGCGCGCCGCGACCGCCGCGAGGCATGCAGCGGCGGCGTCATCCATCGCCGTCCACTGCGTGGCGTTTATCGCGCCGCCGACTGGGCCCAGACTCGGCGCTTTGACCAAGCCGCTCAGGGTGATGAGGAAACTGGCATCCGAGCCAGTGCCGGCGACTACCGTGAAAGGCGCGGACAGACGCAGCAGCCCGTCCAGCTTGTAGAGCCCGGCATAACTCGGCAGGTTCGCGATCAGGAAGGCGTCGATCTGCGCGATCTGCCCGGGCACCCAGCCGGTGATGTCGTAAAGTGCGTCGAGGCGCTCGGTCATGCCGACGACGCCCTGCCACATCTCCAAGTAGCAGGCGAAGGATTGGGCGTCGGCCGAGGTGAGCGTGCAAAGTGTCACGAACCCACTGAGGCGGCGCAGATCGGCATAGCTCAAAGCGTCGATCTTCGTGATGTTGAAGAGGTCGGGCCGCCGCGCGATATCCGACCACACGCCATCGGCGAAGGCGATCTTGGAACGCAGGAGGTCGAAGCGGGAGAGCCCGTCGAGGACCTTGGTCGCCGCAACCTGATTGTCGATCGTATTGCCTCCCAAGAATGTTGGCACCAGAAGGCGCGGCTGTGAGGCCGAGCTTGCATAAGGCAGGCCGGCGGCCAAGGTGTCCGCGGACAGCGCGAGGACTTCGGCCATCGCGCCCGTCACAGCTGATTGCTGCGCCCCGGCCGAGGTCCCCAGCGTTTGCGCCAGCAGCACCACATTGCTTTGCACCGCATTGAGCGCATTGCGCACCTGCTCCGTCTTGTTCGCCGCCTCGGCATCAGGCACCAACAGCAGAGTCAGCCCGCTATAGGCGCCATCGACGTTGGAGGCGTTGCGATCGAGGATGACGGTGTTGTTCGTGCCGCCATCGGCGCTGCCGTCGAACACCGCGACCTGCAGCGTATAGGCAGAGGTGCTGTCGGGCACCGTTGTCCAGTTTTGGACGACAGTGGCGATTTTTGTGGTGCCGTCATAGGCTGTGATCAGCCGTCGCTGGCCAGATCCGGTGCCGCCTGTGAGCGCAATATAGTAGCCGTCATAGGCGCCGTTATCGCTCGAGGCGTTCGACGCCAGTGTGATCGTGCTGACACTGCCTGCCTGCGCCGTGCCATTTCCGCGCATCGCGACGATCTGCAGCGTGGTGAACGCATCCGGCACGGTCATCCAGACGGTCTGCACCGTCACTGTGCGCGTCGTTCCATTGTAAGCCGTCGTGATATTGGACTGGCCGGTAGCCGGGCTGGTGAACAAAGCCCAGCCCGCGGTCGAGCCATTGTAGTTGGCGCTTAGATAGCCGGTGTCGGTGACCTTGCCCGGCAGGATGGTGGCGGGCGTCGTCGTTTTGAGCGCATTGAACACCGCCTTGGATTGCGGCGCGCCGATGGTTGCGGTCTGAAACGACGTGTCGGCGACGATCGGAAGATAGGGCGACAGCATCTGGAAATCGATCGCCGCCGCTATTCCCTCGAGATAACCGCTCACGAAGAACTGCTTGTTGGCGGCTCCGGCAACTCCGAGGAACAGATAGTCGAGTGACGTCCCTGGCGTGTAGTTGGCCGTTAGATTCCAATTGTCGCCGGCTAGCGTGCTCAAGACCGGCGGAAGTTGTGCCGTGAGTGCGTCGAGCGCGGCCCCCGCTTCGGCGTCGCTTAGCCCGCCCTTGGCCGTCAGATCGGCGACGGTGATGGGGAAATCTGCCGCGATCGTCGCAAACAGCGTGTCATGCGGGATCACCAGGCCCCGCGTATCCAAGATGTTGTCCGCTGTCAGGCCGTCGACGATCGCTTTCGCCAACGTTTCCGAAAAACCGATCTGGACGAAAGTGGTCGCGGTGACCTGAAGCGCCTTGGACGATGTCGCAAGGTCGGTGAGGATAGTCGGCACGCTTTGTGGATCGAACGCGGGTTTGACGTAGCGCGTGCGTACGCCGGTCAGCACATAGGACAACTCATAGGCCGACATGTCGATGTCGGCGAGCCACTGCACGATACTGATCGCGCTCTGGACATCGGCCAGGGCGGCGCTGGCGGTCGCGGCATATTGCCCACTCAGGCCCGCGAGCGCGCGTGCCACCAGATATTCGCCCGGCGGCAGGTTGAAGATGCGGCCGATCTGTCCCAGCCGCCACAACCCGGTCAACGTCGCCAAGTCGAGCGTCAGCGCCACAGCGGCCGGCGCATTGGCTGCTTTGTAATAGGCACCAAGAGACGGCAAATCGGTCTTCTTGATCTGCAGCGCCGCCGTCAATCGGTCCTCGAGTTCGACCGCCGCCGACAGCAGATATTCGGACGTCCCGGTGGGCGTCGTGCCCCACGGGGCATAGAGCGTTGCCTTCCGGCTGGCGCCGTCATAGGCCCTGATGATCAGTGCCTGTCCGGCGCCGGGACCCTTGGTGATGCTGAGCTCAAGGCCGACATAGGCGCCATTCACAGCGGACGCATCCGCCGCAAGCGTCGCCTCGCTTTGCATTGCGGATTGCAGCGTTCCGCTGATTCCCTTCTGGTTTGCCAAATTGTCCGGTGACCAGGCCAAGGGCCGCGCCGGGTCGAACGGAACCGGATTGGACGACAGATAGGGACTGCGACCATTCAGCAGCGAGGGGGCGTTGAAGGCCATGTCGAACGGATCGTTCGGGATCGGCCCCTTACCCCGCCCGCTCGTCTTGAATGCACCGGCCAGCGGCGCGATCACTGGGATTTCGCGTTCGGTAACGGCAGCCAGTTGCTTGATCGCCGCAAGCGAGGTCAGGAAGTCCTGGGTGATCTCGCTCGCGCCGCAGACCCGCATCAGCCAGTCCAGGGTCTCGAAATCGATGCCGGTCAGACGCGATAAGCGGATGAATCTGCTGAGCCTGTCGAGGCGCTTCTGCGACAGGTTATCGATCCTCGCATAGATGTTGCCGAGCTGGGCGTCGGCCTGATCCACTCGCAGAGCCGAGAGGCCCTCGCCGGTATTGTTGATGAAGAAGCCATCGGCGTCGCCGGCGGCGAATTCCGCCTCGCTCAATCCTTGGGTGAAAAGGCGATCGATGTCCTCGAAGGTCATAGCGCCGACGCGGTCGCAGAAGGTCGAGACCCGCGTCATGTCGGTCGGATAGCCGAACACGGTATAGGCGACGTTGCTTCCGTCCAGCACCCAGGGTACGTCTATCCTAACATTCGTCGTGTCAACAATCTTGATGACCGTACGGATTTGCCCTTGACTTTGGAATTCCTGATGGACCTTGAGCGTACCGAGCTGGCCCCCACTCGCCGCCACTGTGTTCTTGGCATAAGTGACCGTGCCGGTTCCCGCCGATGGCAGCGCCTTCGAGATCAAATCGAGACCGTATTGCGCGCCGATTGCGGCATCCGTGGTGTTCACTGTCACGACTTCTGCGACCTGCTCTGCCGACAGGCCGAGATAGGCGCGAGCGAGATCGTTGCTGGTAAACCCTAGAGCGGACGGAATCGACGCCAGCATCGCCTGGCCGGCCTGGTTTAGCGAGGTGCCCAGCTTAGCGAGATAGATGTTGGTCTCGGTCAGGGGACGGTTGAAGGGCAGGTTAAACGGGTAAGGCGCAGCCGCGACAGCGCGATAGGGATCCTGGCCCAGCGCGACGGTCAGGCGTTTGACGAAAATCTGATTGATCAGCGAGATATAGGGCAGTGTCGTCGTGGTTTCTTCGCAGGTCAGTTTTATCTCGTCGAACAGATCGCGGCGACGCTCGTCTAGACGATAGCCAGGCGGAATGGTCTCCTTGTTGTAATAGGTGATGTATTCGTCGGTAATCCGCATGATGTCGAGGAAGTACGCCGCGGGCGAGAAGATCGAGTTGCATTCGGGCACTTCGTAGTAGTCGAGCGAGCCGAACATGCTCTGATAGCTCGGCATGCCCTCGAAGTAATCGGTCAGCTCGGCGTCGGCGAAATTCGCCAGACCGGCGCGGCTATAGCGCGAGCCCACCACGTCGCGAACATTGGCGAACAGATGACGTGCCGCTGCCTTGATCTGCACCGCGCGGCGGTGAATCTCGCCGGCCAGTTTCCTGTCGCCGCCCAGCGCACCGGCGGCTTTGTCGACGAAATGGTGTTCCGATCGGCTGCTGATGTCATGGGCGGAACTGAAGCCTAGCTTGACCAGCCGCGCGGCCACCGTCTCGATCTCGCTCCTGACCCCGGTATATTCGGGATCGCTGTACGGCATGACACGCGCCAGCCGCTGGTACACTTTGAGTTCCTCCAGCTGCGCCTCGACGTCCGGCACGGCGCCCTTCAGCGCCGCCCGCGCCTTGGGATCGAAAAAATCGTGGCTCAGCAGGTCGAAATTCGGGTTCTCGCGGAAGAAGGCGGCGAAGCGCCCCGTCGCGAGCCGAAGGATCGGACGTTCGATGGTCATGATGGGGCGCCGCGGTCGGGGGCGGCGGAGCGCACATGATGGCGGCGGATCGGAAGAGACCGCGTGCTAAAGGCTGTTAGGGACTGATTAACTATAAATGTTGAGTTTGCAGGATGTCGATTCCCCGCGAGCCTTATCCTTCTGACGTTTCCGATGACGAGTGGGCGCTTGTTGCCCCCTATCTGACACTTTTGCCCGAGGACGCCTCGCAGCGGACGCCCGCGCTTCGCGAGGTGTTCAACGGCTGCGGTACATCGTGGAAGACTGGCGCGCCCTGGCGCTGGATGCCGAACGATTCGCCGCCGTGGAAGATCGTTGATCAACAGGCGCAGCGGTGGTTGCGCGCGGGTTGCTTTGAAGCCCTGGCCGAGGATCTGCGCGTTATCCTGCGCCTTGCGGCTGGACGACCCGCGCAGCCGACCGCCGCCATCATCGACAGTCGAACTCTGCGCTCGACGCCCGAGAGTGGCGCCCGCGGCGCCTACGACGGAGCCAAGCGCAAGAAAGGTTCGAAGCTGCATCTGGCCGTCGATACGCTTGGCCATCCACCTCACACCACATCGCCTTCGCATGCATCATGCTCAGAAACGTCGCTAAACTGGCTGCTGGTTCCTAACAGCCTCTAGCTAAGCTAGGCAACTACAAGAACTTGCAGGTGACGGAAGTCGGCTACGGCGCTTAGCTCCGAACATCGACTAGATGTGTGACATGTTACAGCGCCCGCCTGAACGGCCATTTGACGTGCGTGACCGACGGTAGGCGCCCCGGTTACTTGTCCGCGCCATTATCTGGTGCGCCAGGGAGAACGTGACCCTCTCAGGAGCAAGGTGGCCGGCTTTGCCGTTCCAAGGGGGAGGGCTGGCCACCGACGTTAGCAGTGCGTGGCAGGGACAGCACGGGGCCAACGGATGCACACATTCGAGCAGCACATCACCCCACTGCGGTCGCAAGCGCTTGCGGTGCTTGCAGCCAGTCAGGCCCGTGCGGCCGATCAGTCTCTGAGCCAAGCAGATCGTCAAGTCGCGACGTTTAATGCCAGGGAGGCTCAGGCAATGGTAGACATACTCGATTGCGTGAAGCCCAATCTCGGGCCGAAGGAGGCACGGAAGATCGGTGCACGCATACGCGATCTTCTAGGGGTAGCGCGTGAGCACCAACCGGTTCGGGTGGGACCCCTGTGAGACTTTCGCCAGCGTCGCGCCCGCGCTGCTTGCCGGTGCTGGCGCAACATGCGGGCGTCCGAGCCACCGGCGCGAGTAGGAGAGTGACCAGCTATCCTCTGTAGCCAATTAGTTGAGCGACCTCCACTAGAAGGTGGCCGACCATCATGCAGGCGCTTTCGGCCTTATAGACGTCGGCAGTTGTGGCGCGCTCAGGGTATCGGAACCAATACTCTTTGTGGTAGCGGCTGAGGTGTTCCACGTCCTTTGCAGCGCCGGGCCAAAGGCGCTCACGAAGTCCATCGGTTTTTGCTAACAAATCCGCTAGGTCGTGGGACCGCTGCAGGGCAGGTTGATGCTGCCCCTGAAATTGCAGCAATGCTTTTAAGCCATTCTCGATGCTGAAGCCGATGAGAAGTAGAAGGGAATTCCTATTCGGGAAATATCTTCGCCGGGTGCAGAGGAATGAATGCGTTTGGCACCCTCTAGCAATGCAACCGCATATGCCAGCTTCTCGATATGAAACTCTGCGTCTTCTGTCATGAGCGCCCCTGCAGCAAAGTTCCAAGCATGATCAGCGCAGTGCTCGCTGAACCTTTTCGTCGCACGAGGCGATTATGATCCCCGTCTCAGCCCAATCGTTCTATTGTTCGTCCCGTCGCCTTCTCCTGCAAATCGATTTGGTGTGCAGTGTCCAAATCCTTTTTGAGAACGGCGACTGAAAAACAAACTGGACTTGCGAGGAATGCGGGCAAGAGACCGACCTGTCATCCGCACCATTCAGGGACTCTGAAACCCACTCTTGATATTCGCATCTCAGGTGAGTGATCCGGGCCGAGCCCATACTGACAGTATCTCAGACGGAGATATACTCGCCTGTTTTGGTAGTGGCTAGTATGGCGCCAGTGTTGCTCGGGATAAGCGAGTGCGCTCGCGCCGAATTGCGGTGGAACTCTTCACTGCCTCTCACAGCTGAGCATCACCGTCGTCTCGTAAGTCATCGCACCAGAGCTCGCGCCTGCGGCAAGATGAAAGATGAGTGACTGAAACGGGGTAGAAGAGATGGCTGTCAAGCCTCTCCGCAGGATCAGATCCGGGCGATGACGCCCAGCAGCGCACCGGCCAAGCACCTGATCATTTCCCGCCGACTTTCGTCGACGCTCCGATGAGCAAGAGAGTTCGGCGGTTAGGTGAGGCTCCATCTACGCGCTCACCACTTTGGTGCATTATCTACAAACCGATAACCCCGAGCGGGCCAGCCAGGGGGCGATGACCGCATCGGACCCCGCGCAGGAGCGTTATCCTTACTTACCGGCAACGTCAGCCGTTTTGCGAAGGCTGCAGGGCAGTCGAACATGGCGAAGCTGGACTGGTGTGATTGTCACCACCCCGTCCGCCGACGACGGTCACACAAAATGCGGCCGCGCTCCAGCCGCTTGGCATAAAGTGACATGCCCAGTCCTGGCAGGCTCGAACTTTTCGGCCGCTTACAAGATCTGGCAGGGGCTTAGCTTAGCCAGCTCATGTATATAGCGGAAACTCTGTCCCGCATTTTGCCCGGGGACTCGCGCAGAACGGAGGTCACAGGTGGCGTACATGAAACGTTTCAATCAAAGCGGGCTGACACTTACGCTGTTGCTCATCCCGCGCGCTGGCTCCGAGCCGAACCAGTCCGCGCCGGTCGTCACAGCGGCGCTGCCAGTGGGTGGCAAACAGACAATTGAGTAAGGTAAAGCGTAGAATCCTTCCTCAAGTGAGCTCGTGATTTCCATCATCCTCCGATGGCGCAGATCGTGACGAGTCGGGGCAGCAGCTGGGATACTGTACTGAATACCCACGATACCCTTAACCTTACCCTAGCGGAGCGGGTGGCTGAACCTGGTGGGCTCGAACACATAACCCGCAACGGCACGTGCTGGATGGCAAGGCTATGCTGGCGGCGTCGAGCCCCGGAGCTAAGCGGGATTTTGGGTGATGAGATGATCAGGCGGCGTGGGTTTCCGGCACTTGGATGACCTCGATGCCGTCATTGAATCTGACACCTGCGATGACCTTCGGCAACTGATTTGTGCCCTTGAGCCGCCGCCAGGTCTTTGATGCGGCGATCACCAGCTTGAACACCATCAGCTTGGCGGTGGTCGGCGACAACGAACCCTTGGTGCGCACCGTCCTGTGCCGCACGGTGGCGAACACGCTCTCGATCGGATTGCTGGTGCGCAGGTGATCCCAATGCTCGGCAGGAAAGTCGTAGAAGGCCAGCAGCGCGTCGCGATCCTTGACCAGACATTCGACCGCCCGACCGTATTTGGCGCGGTATTTCTCGGCAAAGACGTCGATCGCCGCTTCGGCAGACGCCCGGTTCGGCGCCCAATAAACCTCGCGCAGATCCTTCTTCATGGTGGCCTGCACCGAGAGCGGGACCTTGTTCAGGACATTCACGGTCTTGTGCACCCAGCATCGCTGGTGCCGTGTGCCGGGAAAGACCTCGTCGAGCGCCTTCCAGAAGCCGAGCGCGCCGTCGCCGACGGCAATTTCGGGCGCGATCTGCAATCCGCGCTGTTTGACGTCGATCAGCAGCTCACGCCAGCTCTGCGCGCTCTCTCGCACGCCGACCTGGAAGCCGATCAGTTCCTTCTTGCCTTCCGGCGTCGCGCCGATCAGCACCAGCATGCACTCGCCGTGGTCTTCCATGCGGGCCTGCAGGAAGACACCATCGGCCCACACATACGCGTAGCGGCGCGCCGACAGATCGCGCCTCTGCCAGCGCTCGTACTCGCCTTGCCACTCGGCCGTCAGCCGGGAAATCACCGCGGGCGACAGGTTCGGCGCGTCCTTGCCCAGCAATGCCGTCAGCGCCTCCTGGAAAGCGCCGGTCGAGATGCCGCGCAGGTACAGCACCGGCAACAGCGCATCCAGACTTCTGGTCCCCCGTGCCCACAACGGCAGGATCGCCGAGCTGAACCGGATCCGCTCGCCATCGCCGGCCGCCCCGCGGTCCCGGATCTTCGCCCGCGCCACCTCGACCGGCCCGATGCCGGTCTGGATCGTTCGCGCCGGGCCATAACCATGCCGCACGACACGGGCGCGTCCGTCGGCAAGCTTCAAATCCTTCACCGTGGCAAGAAATGTCTCGACTTCGACCTCGACGGCCTGCGCTAAAAGCTGCCGCGCACCAGCGCGCAGCACATTGGTCAGTGGATCGTCGATCTCGTCCGGCTGACGAAGCGGGACAATGTTGCTAGTCTCGTTCATGGCGTATCGCTCTCCTTGAGAGGTTCTGGCAGGCTCGACACCCGCCTCGATACGCCGCCTATCTCAGTCCGTCATCACCCAGCTTCCCGCATAGCTCGGAGACGACGCGGCGGCCGCTCTTGCCGGCATGTGCCAGCGCATTGCGCATGAAGTGGACGAGGCGGCAGTTAGCGCTGTCTCCGCCCCGCTAACTTTCCCGCTGTTTAGATCGAAGGCGCCACCACCTTGAGCGGCCTGCCCCGGCTCGCGACGTCAGGGTCGTGATGAAATGCTGTGGAGAGCCGATGCTTGAGAGGAGTTATGCGGGATTTTGGGTGACGAGGTGATCAGGCGGCGTGGTTTGCCGGCATTTGGATGACCTCGATGCCGTGATTGTCCCGCGAATCAGGAGAGACGATGAGCAGACGAGCCCGCCGGCAGCACGCACCGGCATTCAAGGCCAAGGTGGCGTTAGCGGCGATCAAGTTCTTCTGCTGCTTGACGAAGGGCTTCACGTAAGCCGGTGGGATTAGCCGCACTTCATGGCCGTGCTTGCCAATCTCACGAGCCCAGTAATGCGCGCCCGAGCAGGCTTCCATCGCCACGAGGCTAGCCGGCTGCTCGGCTAAGAATGCCAGCAGCTTATTCCGGCGCAGCTGTTTGCGAAAAACGACCTTTCCGGTGGCATCGGCTCCATGGGCCTGAAAGACATATTTCGCTAAATCTAGTCCAATCGCGCTAACTTCGTTCACGGACGCTTCCTCTCTCGTGATGGCTGTTCCACACCTTTCACTTTGGCACATCGATGCCGCCGAGGCGGGCGTCCACCCCATCACAGCAGGAGCAACAGAAAAACCAGCCCTCGAACCGCGATTCAAGATTGACCACGCGGCTTCGCCGATGCCAGAACCAGACAGCCAGAACGCCTCGCACGCCCCGGGCGACATTAAATCGGAATGGTGGGCGAGATCATCTCGGAATCCTGGGCGAGATCAAATCGGGACACCCGGGCGAGATCATCGGAATCAGCATCCAAGTGTTATCGCGAGCGCGAATGCTTCCTGAAGCGTGCCGTGTTCGCACTGTTCGATTTGTCGGATCTGCAACCACAATGATGTTCGGTCGGTCTGCCGCACATTTGCTGTTTAGCATTAGAGAAGCAAGAATAGCGCTTTCTGCCGTTCCTGAGCAGTTGGCACGATACTTGAAGTTGCTACGGGGTCGGCGGCAGTTGCTGGCCGGCCAAACTCAGGGCTATTGAAAAGGAAAAAACATGAGAAGCGATATATCAGCTTATGGCGTGACGGAATTGACTCCTGAAGAAGAATTGGCAACTGCGGGAGGGGAAGGTATCGCTCCGACGGTTTGCCCTTGCGGTTGGGAGGTCCGTCCCATCGAGGGCCGTTACCACATCATTCCAATTCCTTGCCCCGAGCAACCTAACCCCTAATTGCAAAACTGCCTGCAGCCTGCCTGTGTGGCGGCAGGCAGGCTCTTCTTCATGCCGCCACGGGAGAGTTCCGTTCCGGAGAAAGGTCTTTGGGGGCCCGCGGTTGAATGTTTAAGAAATTCCGTTCAACAGCCCTGTCGCCGGCGCAACGATAAGACTTCACCGGCGTGCGAAGGCTCTCAGCTAAGTGGCAGCTTCGAATGCGAATCGAATGCTAAACGGCTGCTCGGGAGTTCTTGTGCAGCTTAGGTGTGAAGGACAATAGCCGGCGCACCTTCCTCGTGCGTCGCTCAATCGTGATTAGTCGTTTGGCACTGCCGATCGTCGTTAATCTCTGACAGGGGCTATTATGGCTGATGTACTGCTGCCTCCGGAGATGATCAGCTACACTGCTGAGAGCATCCTATCCCGAGAATCAGGACGATCTTTGGCGATCTATAAGATAATTGTGTTGTCTGTCGTTGCGACGTTTGTGTCGCTGCCAGTCGTCACCGTCACGCTGTCTGCTCAAAGTGCCGGTACCATTCGTCCCACAATCGAGAAAACACCTCTGATAGCACCCGTCTCCGGACGGATTTCTCGTGTTCTTGCCGTCGAGAACGATCTCGTTGCACAAGGACGAGAGATCTTAGCTCTGGACGATGTGATCGTTGAGGAGAAGATCGGTGCGCTTACAGGCGAAATCCGTCTGAAGCGCGATCGTGCCAGCGACCTCCAGGCCCTGATCTCTTCCGGCGTGCAGTCCGACGCCCCAGTCCGCCTCCGCACGGAGTCCGCCACGGCCGAGCGCTTGCATTATCTCAACCTGTTGCGGGAGAACCAATATGCCCGCACCAACGCCGCGGCAGAACTCGAGCGCGCTCAGCGACTCGTCGCGGTTGCTGCGGCGCCGACTAAGGCGGTTGAAGAAAAGGCTTTCGCGTTGCAGAGACTCGAGGTGAAGGGCGAGATCCTCGTCCGGAGCAAATCCGCCGAATGGAATCAGCAGCTCTTCGATACGAACCTCCGCCTTCAGGAGCTCACCGCCAGCTTGCACCAACTTGAGAACGAACGCGACTTGACCCGGATTCGCGCTCCTGTGTCCGGCGCACTCGAGCAATTCAACGGCGTCACCCCGGGCAGCTACGTCCAGGCGGGGCAAAATGTCGGTTGGGTCTCGCCTGACGGCGAACTGGTGGCGGATATCTACGTTTCGCCCAAAGACATCGGCTTCGTGCAGCCTGGCCAGGCGGTGAGGCTCCAGATCGATGCTTTCAACTACAATCAATGGGGGATGATTGACGCGACAGTGTTAGAGGTCGCGCAGGACTTTACCCTGCAGGACAAGAGTCCGGTCTTCAAGGTCCGCTGCGCGCTTTCTCGCAGTTACCTCGAGCTCACAAATGGCATCATTGGTCATCTGAAGAAAGGCATGACGGTGAGAGCCCGTTTTCTCGTGGCGGAGCGCACTCTGCTGCAACTTATCTACAATGAGATTGACGATTGGCTCAACCCGGTCCTGGCGGCTCGTTAATTATCCATTCCAAGAAGCCGGTGAGCCGCCATGTTGGGTCAAATCATCAAAGTCAAGCAGCGCGACATCACGGATTGTGGGGCGGCCAGCCTTGCTTCCGTTGGAGCCTTCTACGGTTGCAAGTTGCCATTGTCGCGCATTCGCCAGTATGCCTCGACGGACCGATCGGGCACCACCGTGTCGGGTCTTCTGCTAGCGGCTCATCAGCTGGGATTCATTGCCAAGGGTGTCAAGGGCGACTTCGAGAGCTTGTACAAGATCCCCAAGCCGGCCATCGCGCATGTGATCGTCAAGGATGTTTTGCGGCATTTCGTAGTGATCCAGGCGATCGACGGGAGGTGGGTCACCGTCATGGACCCCTCGTACGGCGAAATTCGCAAGCTATCGCATGAAGAATTCAAGAGGCAATGGACTGGCGTCCTGGTGCTCCTGGTTCCGGCCGACACCTTCAAGCGCCGCGACGAGACCACCTCACCTCTTCTCCGCTTTGCCCGGCTGCTTGCATCGCACAAAGCGGCGCTAACGCAGGCTCTCGTCGGCGCACTGGTAACCACCCTTCTGGGGCTGTCGACAGCCATTTACGTCCAGAAGATCGTCGACCACGTGATCACAGGAGGAAACCGCAATTTGCTCAATCTCATGAGTGTCGTGATGCTGCTGATCCTGGTGCCGCAGCTCGTAATCAACCTGCTCAGAAACCGGCTAGTCCTGCAAACAGGTCAGAAGATCGATGTCTGCTTGATCCTTGGCTACTACAATCACATCCTAAGCCTACCGCAAAACTTCTTCGAGAGCATGCGAATGGGAGAAATCGTCTCCCGCATGAATGATGCGGTGAAAATCAGGAGCTTCCTGAACGACGTCTCGATCACCATGTTCGTCAACATGTTAGTCATACTGTTCTCGTTCGGCCTGATGTTCATCTACTCGTGGAAGATCGCTTTTGTCGTGTCTATGTCCATCCCACTATATGTCTTAGTCTATTGGACCATTAACCGACTCAATAGGAAGCGCCAGCGCGCGATCATGGAGAACGCCGCCGAACTGGAGGCGCAATTGGTTGAATCACTCGGAGCTGTTTCCACGGTCAAGACTTTCGGCGTGGAGAGCTTCGCTTGCCTTAAGATGGAAACTCGCTTTGTCAAGATCCTGCAATCGGTCTACAGCTCCGGCCTCATCTCGATCGTCGGAGACAATGCTTCTACCTTTCTCTCAACTCTCTTCACAATCCTGCTAATGTGGTTTGGTGCGACGCTTGTTCTGGATCAGTCCGTCACTCCGGGTGAGTTACTTTCCTGCTACGCACTGCTCGGCTATATCACCCGGCCTGTTGCCAACCTGATCCAAACCAACAGAATCGTTCAGGACGCGTTTATCGCGGCGGATCGCCTGTTCGAGATTTTCGACCTTGAGCCGGCACGCGGCGGCGGTATTGATGCCACCAAATCCGAGCTTGGTGATATCCGCCTGGAGAACGTCACCTTCTGCCATGGCTCACAGCCGAAGCTATTTGAAGATCTTAACGTCACCTTTCGTCGAGGCGAAATGACGGCCGTGGTGGGAGAAAGCGGCTCAGGCAAGAGCTCCCTTGCGGCGCTGTTGCAGAACGTCTACCCTCTCGAGAGTGGCCGCATTCGGATCGGTCGCTATGATATCAACGATCTCTCGACCGTATCTCTGCGTAGGGTTATTGCTGCGGTACCGCAGTCGACGGACGTATTCTCAGGCTCCGTGATCGAGAACATCGCGCTTGGCGAGTTCGAACCGGAGATCGACAGGATCATGAAGATCTGCGATCAAACTGGGCTGAGGGAGGTGATCGAGAATTGGCCGGCAGGTTTCCAGGCCTATCTAGGCGAAGCCGGCATACGTCTCTCTGGCGGCGAAAAACAGCGCCTTTCGTTGGCTCGAGCTCTGTATCGGGATCCGGAGATCCTGATCCTTGACGAACCGACCTCCTCTCTAGACTCCGTTGCCGAAGCCACTATTCACCAGCTCCTCGATGATCTGCGTCGTGCCGGCAAGACCATCGTAGTCATCTCTCACCGACTTAGCACCATCCGTGCTGCCGACAAGCTTGTCATGTTACACAAGGGGCGGATCGTTGCTGAAGGCACGCATAGTGATCTGCTGGGTGAAGCCGCTTATCTCCGCTTGTGGCAGACGCAAACAGACGGGCAGCTAGGTTGCAGTTGATGGCTGATCGCGCTCAATGCTCGCTTCGAACTAGGGTCTGTACCTAATTAGCGGGTTCTGATTCCCTCGCACCGAGTTGATTCGGCACGGGGGACTTCGATGCGCAAAGGACTGTTCTGGCTGAA
>NZ_JACIHC010000035.1:0-24698 GCF_014198205.1 Bradyrhizobium sp. SBR1B | reverse complement strand
TGATGAAGGCAAGCGGGCAGGTCCTGCTCGCCTCGATCGCCTTCAACATGAGGCGGTGGGCCACGATCGCGGCCTGAACCGCCCGCCGAGGGCGACCACTACAGACTTGGCTAGCAATTGCCGTAACCACGGCCCTTCTCCTGCTGTCCTCAACCTCAAAAGCCGATAACGCAACAGGCCCACAAGGGGAGAAGGGAAGAGGCCGCAAATCTTGAATTACTTTCAGTTCGCCATTTCCCCGTTTGTAAAGCGGCGCGCGACTCTTCATAATCCTCACGCGTTCCGTGCTTAGCGCTTTGCCAAGAGGCCGATCATGCCAGCGTTCGTGACTTTCGGGCGAATCCTGTTCGCCGTGCTGTTCATCTACACGGGCGCGACCAAGCTCTTTGCCATTCAGGCGACCGCCGACTTCATCGCCACCAAGGTCGTGGTGCCCGACATCGTCGCGCCCTACGCCAAGCAGGTGGAGACGGCCACCGCCATGACCACGCCGCAGCTGCTGGCGATCGCCGTTGGCGCGCTCGAGATCATCGCGGGGCTGATGATCGCACTGAATTTCGGCGCGCGGTTCTTCGCGATGCTGCTGATCATCTACGTCGCGGTCGCGACCGTGCTGTTCGACGATTTCTGGAACCAGGCGCCGCCCGACAACGCGAAGATGGTGGTCGACGCGCTGAAGAATCTCTCGATCATCGGCGCCTTGCTCATGATCATGGGATACGGCCGCACCACGCGTCCGGCCGAAGCGGCGTACGGGGACGTCTGAGGGCCTACGTTCGGCGCCAGGGTGTCACGTTCACGTCATGCGCCGCATCGAGCAGATACGGTGTGCCCGGCTTCAGGCCGTGCGACGCCAGCACCTGCTGCGGCGTCCGTGCCGGCACGCCGACGAAACAGCCTTCGCCGCCGGGCAGGCGCACATGCGGGGCTTCCGACAGCCAGAACGTATCGTAGCGGCCCATGAACATCTCGAACACGGCTGGGCCGCCGATGATGGCGACCATGCCGGAGGCGACATCGGCAAAGGCACAGGCCTCCTCGAAGCTCGCCTGTTCCGGATTCCACAGCGTCGCGTTCGGCATCTCCGGATCGACGGTGAGCGCCTTGATCTTGCGGGTCAGGATCAGCCGCTTGCGCTTCGGCGAGTTCGGCTGCTGCTCATGCGAGTGGCGGCCATGCACGATCAGCGCGGCGCGATCGAGCGCCTGCTCGAAGAACAGCTTGTCGCCGTCGAACTTCAGGCTGTCGGGCATGACGTGGCCGGCGTCGGCGAGCATGCCGTCCGCTGAGACGATGACGTAGCCTTCGATACGGAAAGACAATGGCCGTCTATTCGGAAACGGTCGTCACCACGGAATTGACCGGGCGCTGGCTCACCGTCGGCAGCTTGGCGTCCTTGAGCAGCTCCTGGTCGTATTCGGGCAGCGACGAGGCCGGGAATTTGGCGCGCATCGCCACCACCTTGTAGCCGCCGGCCTTCAGGCGCTTGAGCAGCTCGGGCAGGGCTTCCGCGGTGTGCTTCTGGAAGTCGTGCATCAGAATGATGCCCTTGCCCTTGGTGTCGAGCTTCTTCATCACGGTCTCGACCACCTTCTCGGGCTTTGAAGCCTTGAAGTCGAAGGAGTCGATATCGCAGGAGAAGATCGCGGTGTTGCGGTTGCCGAGATAGGTGACCATCTCCGGCGGATGCTGAAGCGCCGGGAAGCGGAAGAACGGCGAGGGCGAGATGCCGCCGAGCGCCCACTTCACCGCGGACAGGCCCTTCTCGATCTCTTCCTTGCGCTGCGCTTCGGTGAGCTTCTTGTTGTTGAGATTGGCGTGTGACCAGGTGTGGGTGCCGACGGTGTGGCCGGCGTTGTAGACCTGCTTCAGGATCTCCGGCTCATAGGTCGCGTGCTTGCCGATCGAGAAGAAGATGCCGGTGGTGCATTCGTCGGCGAGCGCCTTCAGCACGGCGGGCGTGTTCTTCGGCCAGGGGCCATCGTCGAAGGTCAGCACCACCTCCTTGTCGCGCAGGAAGTCGAGGTCCTTGAAGTGCTCGAAGCCGAAGCCGGGACCGCCCGTGGTATCGATCTCGACGGTGCGGGCGACACCGAGCGCGCCCGGCGTGTTGCAGGCCGCGCGGGCCGGCTGCGGCGCCTGCTTGGGCGGAGGCGGATTGACGAAGCCTGCCGGCGCGGCGGCTGCCGCGGGAGCTGCTGGCGGAGCCGCAGCAGGCGCGGCCGCGGCCGGCGTCGCCGTGGGTGCGGCTTGCGTCGCAGCCGCGGGCTTTGCGGCCGGGGTCTGCGACCATGCTGCGCCGGTCATCGCAACCGACATTGCGCTTGCCAAAATCAGTCCTGCCGCCACACGCATGGTGTTGTCCTCGAGATTGATCCCGTTGTTCCGCCGCGGCTTTTTCGCCGCGAGCAAAACCCATCCTGCCCCAAACGATCCTAGCCTAGATGGTGGGCCATCGCCATTGCAACGGCTGTTTGGCATCCCGCCACAATTGTGCCCAGCCGGATTGGGGCGCCCCGCGTCAACTGTCGGCCAGCGTCCTGGCAATGGCCGTCTTGATCCGCGTGTCAGCGGGTTCGACCGTGGACGGAAAGACCTCGGCGATATAACCGTCGCGGCCGATCAGGTATTTGTGGAAGTTCCAGCGCGGAACTTCCCGCGGCCGTGCGTCGGCGGCCCATTTGTAGAAGGGATGCGCCTTCGCGCCGACGACGTTCGCCTTGGCCGCGACCGGGAAGGTAACACCATATTGGTGGTGCGCGGTCTCCGTGATCTCGCTAGTGCCGCCCGGCTCCTGGCCGCCGAAATCGTTGGAGGGCACGCCGATCACGGTGAGCCCGCGCGCGCGAAACTCGTTCCATATCTCCTGCAGGCCGGCATATTGCGGCGTGTAGCCACAGAGCGAGGCGGTGTTGACCACCAGCAGTGGCTTGCCGGTGAAAGCGGCAAGGCGGATGTCGTCACCGGACAAAGCGGGGAAGGAGAAGGCATAGGCCGAGATCCGGCTCATGCCGCCATCGGCGAGCGCGCGTGTTGCCGGCGCGAGCATGCCTGCAAGCGCCGCGGTGAGCATGGTTCTGCGATTCATCATGACGGCGTCCCCCGAAATGATCCGGGCCGCATGTTACTCTGCCGGTGCGACCTGCCTCGTCAACACCGCGTTATCGGGGCGCCGTGAAACAGGTCAGTACAGGCGGACGATGAAATCGGTGCCTTCGCCGGTCTCGCCCTGGTTGAGGCCCTGGTCCGAGATGATGATCGAGCCGCCTGATGTCAGCATCTCGTTGATCTTCGCCATGGTGTCGGCGGGGATCGAGATGCGGTCGAGGGCCGCGGCCGGGCTGTCCGGCGTGACCACGGGCTTGGCAGGCACAGGCTTGGCGGCGACGGGGATCACCGCAGCGCCACCCTTGCGGCGCGTGAGGCGGCTGTCGTCCTCGCGGGCCGCGGAACGGGCGGAGACCGGCAGCGACACCACCGACCAACGCAGCGCATTGGAATCGGTCTTGTCGAGCTCGGCGGTGAAGATGTGCGTGCCGAGCGGACGGTCGCTCGTGGCGATCGTGACTGGGACCTCGAACAGCGGCGCAAAATTCTGCCGCACGTAGAGCTTGGAATCCTTGCGGCTGATGAAGACGGCGATCTGGCCGGCCCGCTTGGGCGCTTCCGGCTTGGCGGCCGGCGCCGGTTCGGCAACGCGGCCGTCATCCTTCTTCGCGTCGGGCGAGGCGGCGAGCGCAGCTGCACTGGCCGGCGCATCGGGTGTCTTCGCGGAGTCCGCGGCTTCCGTCTTGGCCGGCTCGGTCTTGATAGCTTCGACCTTGTCGGCAGCCGGCTTGTCGTCGCTAGCCGGCTTGGCGGCTTCCTCCGATTGAGGTGCCTCGGCCGTCTTGGTCTTGTCGGCCGGCACGGCGGCTTCCTCGCGGGCTGACGCATTGCCCGTGGTCACATCCGACATCACGACGTGTCCGACGGACGTGCGCAGCTCGAGCACGCTGTCGGCGCTGGCAGTTTTGGTCTCGGCGGCTTTGGTCAGCGCGGCGCCCTTGTCGGCCTTGTCGCCGATATTGGTCTGCGGCTCGAGGCTGGCCGCAGGCTGCGGCGGCATGCGCACGGAGGCGAGCAGGGGATGGGAGAAGCTATGCGGCGTCATCTCGCCGGGCGCGACGATGACGCGCGCGCCCATCCTGGTCCAGTTCCACATCTTCACCGCGAACGCCATCGGCATCCGGATGCAGCCATGCGAAGCCGGATAGCCCGGCAGCACGCCGGCATGCATGGCAACGCCGGACCAGGTGATCCGCTGCATGTACGGCATCGGCGCGCCGCTATAGATGTTGGAGTGGTGGAATTTGTGCTTCTGGATGACGCTGAACACACCCATCGGCGTCGAATGTCCCTTCATGCCTGTCGACACCGGAGATTCCGCGAACACGCCGTTGGTGTCGTAGACCGTGACCTTCTGCCGGTCGATCGAGACGACGATGACCAGCGGCCCTTGTGGCTTGGTCCCGGCTTCCTTCCCGGCGACAGCTTCCTTCTTGACGGCAGCGCCGCGCTTCTGCGGCTTCTGGCGCGGTATTTCGGGACGCCGGTCGGGCCGGGCGTAATAGGACCCGTCGGAATAATCCGTCCAATAATAATATGCTGCGTCTGCCTGGCTGGTCGCGCCGATCACACCCGCCGCCGTCAAAATGGCGACCTGCCACAGTCGCGCCGGCTTGGCAGAAAAACCCGACCCGTTCACGCTGTTCATCCTCGAATCCATAATCCAAATCAGACGTTAGTCTCGCAGAGGGAATACGCGTTCACCAGCAAGGCGGTTCTGCCATCAGCTACATTTGTCCAAGCCGTAGCAAAAAAGCCTCACGGAGCGGTAAACGGCGGCCGCGCCCGTCTGTCCGTCGTCTTCCTGAGCGGCTGCCACATGCCTACATTGTGGCGACTTGTTACCGGAGAACTTCATGTCATCTCGTTTCCTCGGTCTTTCCAGCATCCACTTGAAAGGCTTTGCTTTCTTCCTCCTGGCCCTGGTCGTGCCGGCGGCGTCCGCTTCGGCCGCCGACGAGCCCGATCTGATCTTTCGCCGGTCCACCGTGTTCAAATGGATGAGCCCGAACGACAAGCTTGCGACCTATGGTCTCGACGATCCCGAAGTCGAGGGCGTCGCCTGTCATTTCACCGTGCCGGAAAAGGGCGGCTTCAAGGGCTGGCTGGGCCTTGCCGAGGAGGTCTCGGATATCTCACTGGCGTGCCGCCAGGTCGGCCCGATCAAGTTCAAGAGCAAGATGGAGCAGGGCGACGACATGTTTCGCCAGCGCCGCTCGCTGTTCTTCAAGAAGATGCAGATCGTGCGCGGCTGTGACACCAAGCGCAACGTGCTGGTCTACATGGTCTATTCGGACAGGCTGATCGAGGGCTCGCCGAAGAACTCGACCTCGACCGTGCCGATCATGCCGTGGGGACCGGCGGACGCAAATGTCCAGAAGTGCGGCGAGTTCTTCACGCAGTGACGCGCTTGCGTTCACTCAGTGACGCGTCAGCGTTTCACTCAGCGCGACTGGCCCGCGGTTTGACAAGGTGCGAGCCGGTCAGCCGCACGAGCGCTTGTGGCGCGGCTTCAAAGCCGCGGCCAGACTGCAACGACATTGCGCCGGCTGCGGCGACGCGATTCGACTGTTGATCTCCGCGGTCCGTCCGTTGGTCCGCCTCGCGCGGCATTGCGCGATCTTGCGCCGCCATAATGGCCATCCCTCAAGTGAACGCGCCCGGTGATCCGGGCGTCCTGGCTTCGATGGCTTGGGTCGCAGCCGATGTGACCTCGGTTCGACCCAGCCCTCGTTTGCCGCTCCATTCAGCAGAAAAACGTAAAATGCGTGTGAAGCGGGTGAGGCGGGAGCATGACGGCGGCAGCGCCCGGTGTGTTCGCGCATCGCAAACGGAACTTGGCAGGCGACTTTGAGCTGCGGCGAGACCTACCTGAAATGATTGGTCTTTTTGGAGAATTGTGTCGTCGTCCCGGATCGGACGAAACAATTCTCACGCAAGATGAAACCATTTTGCGCTTTTGGCGCATCACGCGCGAAACCGCCCATGGTTATCAGCTTCACAACGACGAACGGCGCACCGCCGGCCACGAATTCGGAGACAAGACCATGCGCGCGCTGAGCTTCATCCTTGCCTTCGGTTTCGTGATCGCCGGCTCTTCGTTCGCGGGCGCGCCGGACGGCAATCTCCCCGGTGTCGGCACCTTCCAGTACAGCGGCTCGCCGATCACCCCCACGACGTCGCAGCCGATCGTGGTTGCCGCGCGCTTCTAATCGATAACAGGGAAAATCAGCCGATAAAGGCCATCATGATCGTTCGATTTTGCGCCGCTGCCTTCGTGTCCGTTCTGACGATCAATGCCGCCCAGGCGCAGGTGCGTGCGCCATCAAGGTTACCGGATCCCCGCACTGAGTTCGTGCGCCAATGTGCGCCGCGGATGCTCGGCCGGTGGGAACATCCCGAGGAAGTCTGCGGCTGCCTGCACGATCATGCCGCAGCCGCCGTCGAGGACCGCGATCTGCGCGAAGCGCTGTTGCGCGGCATCAGCGAGACCGGCGTGCCCACCATCGAGACCGACTGGGTGCCGGCGTCCAAGCAGGGTGAGATCGGCCCGACCTTCACCAAGATCGCCAAGCCGACCTTGCAGTGCATGTTCGATCCGGCCAAGCAGTAACTATTTCGTCTTCGGACCGTAGCGCGGCACGCAGGCGGCGGTGCGCGCGACGCCCTTGTCGGTCATCTTTGTTCCGCGGACTTCCTTGACCTGTCCGGCGGGACAGGTTCCGTCATCCACCTGCACGCGCTGGCCCAGCTTCAGATCGGTAATGTCCTGCTCGCGTCCGACCGTGACGGCGTGCGCCGTCGTCACGAGCGCGGCGGAGATCAGGAGCGAGAGGCAAGCTGCACGGCGGAAAAGCATGGTGAAAGATCCCGGCATTGATACCGCAATGTAAGGACGGGCTCGCGATTCTGATAGTGAACCTTTGTCAGGGCCGCCGGGCCGATCTGTTCCTCGTGCGCAGCGCGGCGCGCGATTTCCGCGCGAGCCGTTCGGCGGAGGCGACGAGCTGTGGAACCGCATGGCCGGAAAATCCCAGCACGAAGCCGGGCAGAGGGGGCGCGCGCGAATAGGTGTCGGCCAATAGCCAGCCTTCCGCGCCGGCCGCCTGCTTGGCCCGCGCTGCCACCGCCAGGTCGACCGAGGGATCGAACCGGGCGACGAGATGCAGGCCTTGCGATGGCACCGGTACCAACAGCGCGCCATCGGATGCGGTTTCCAGCGTTTCGGCCAGCGCATCGCGGGCGTCGCGATAGAGTTTTCGCACGCGCTTGAGGTTTGCGGCGAAGGCGCCCGAATTGAGCATGTCGGCCACCGCGCCTTCCATCAGCGTGCCGGGGAATCGGTCGAGCGCCGCGCGCGCAGCCGTCACGTCCTCGATCAGACGTTCGGGCAGGGCGCAATAGCCGATGCGCAGGCCGGGAAACAGCGTCTTGGCGAACGTGCCGAGGTAGATCACGCGCTGGAGGCGATCGATGCCGGCGAGCGACATCAGCGGTGCGCCGTCATAGCGAAACTCGCTGTCGTAATCGTCCTCCAGCACGAAAGCGCCGGCCTGCTTGGCCCAGTCAAGAAGCTCGAGCCGCCGCGGCATCGACATCTGCACGCCCAGCGGAAACTGGTGCGACGGCGTGACATAGGCCGCGCGCGCGTTGGGGCCGGCAGAGCGTCCCTTGGCGACCTGCATCCCGTGCTCGTCGACCGGAACCGGCACGGCGCGATAGCCGCAATGCGCGATGGTTTTTCGCGCGACGGGGTAACCAGGGTCCTCGCACCAGACCTGGTCGTTCGGCTTCAGGATCGCGCTCAGCACGATGCGCAGCGCATGCAGCGTGCCTGATGTGAGCATGATCTGATCGGGGTCGCAGCGCAGGCCTCGCGCCGACAACAGGTGATCGGCGATTGCCGCGCGCAGCTCGCGGCTGCCGCGGGGATCGCCATAGTGCAGGTGCTCGGGCCCAAATGCGCGCATGCGGCGGCCGACGAAGGCGCGGAAGCGCTGCAGCGCCCGCTCGTCGATATGGGTGCAGCCGAGCGCGAACGCGCCTTGCCCCGGCGTTTCGACAATGACCTTCGGCTTGTTCGGCTCGGCCGTGCGCGCAGGAATGCGCGCGGCGACGAACGTTCCGGAGCCGACGGTCGCCTCGGCGAAGCCGTCGGTGATCAGGCGCTCATAGGCGATGACGACAGCGTTGCGCCGAAAGCCGGTCTGCTTGGCCAGCGTGCGCGACGGCGGCAGCGGCTCGCCGGGCTTGACGAGGCCGGAGACGATCATCTCGCACAGCGCCTGGTAGAGCCGGTGTGCGGCGGAGGCGCCTGGCGTGACATGCGGTCCGGTGAGGTCGAGCGGCAGTTCGGCCTTTGTCGGCAAGGAAGGCTTGGCCGGTGCGGGGAGAGAATTGGTCGGAATATTTCGCATGGAATTGGAACTATCGCAGACCAAATGCGCCGCTACAACTGCTTCCAGATTTCTTCCAATCCGAGCAGGAGCGGCCGTGAGCCAGACCGAGACCTCGAATTCCTATCCGACCTCAGTGCGCAACCAGGTGAAGCGCCGGCACGACCGCGGCTTCTACGACCACGCCACGGTTCATCGCATCCTGGATTCCTCGATGCTGTGCCACGTCTCCTACGTGATCGACGGCCAGCCCTATTGCACACCGACGTTCTTCTGGCGCGAGGGCACCAAGCTGTACTGGCACGGATCGAGCGCGAGCCGGATGCTGCGCAGCCAGACCAAAGGCGAGCGCGTGTGTCTCACGGTCGCCCATCTCGACAGCCTCGTGCTGGCGCGCTGCGGCTTCAATCACTCCGCCGATTACCGTGCGGTGATGGCGTTCGGCACCGCCTATCTCGTCACCGACCCCGAGGAGAAGGAGCGTGCGGTGATCGCGATGGTCGACCGCTTCTTTCCGGACCGCACGGCGAGCCTGCGGGCCAGTAATACGCAGGAGATCAAGGCGACGTCTTTCATTGCGATGGAGATCGAGGAAGCCTCGGCCAAGGTCCGCGCCAAGGGTGTTGCTGACGACGACGAGGACTATGCGTTGCCGATCTATGCCGAGCGCATCCCGGTGCGCACCGTGCTCGGCGCGCCGGAGCCATGCCCGCGCCTGCTCGACGGCGTCAGCCGGCCTGCGACGCTGAATGGCTATTCGGAAGGCCGCCTGCTCGAAGATGCATTGCGGGATGCTTATTTTGTGGAGTACCCGAACGGCTGAAATCGGCTAGCTTGCGCGCTCCTTGGGAACCATTGGAATGCCGGGAGTTGCCTGATGAATGCCGAAACGCAGCAGAGGATTCTTGACGCCGTCGATGCCAGCTTCGAGGCCCAGCTCGCCACCACACGCGATTTTGTCGCAATCCCTTCGACCCGCGGGGCGGAGGGGCCGTGCCAGGACATGATCGGCGACCTCCTGCGCGCGCGCGGCTACGAGGTCGACGACTGGCACATCGATGTCGACGACCTCAAGGATCTGCGCGGCTTCGGTCCGATCGAGCATGACTTCTCCAAGGCGCGTTCGGTGGTGGGCACCTACCGTCCGCAAACGAATGGCGGCAAATCGTTGATCCTGCAGGGCCACTGCGACGTGGTGCCCGCCGGCCCCCTGGAACTGTGGGACACGCCGCCGTTCTCGCCCGTCATCAAGGACGGCAAGATGTTTGGCCGCGGAGCCTGCGACATGAAGTCGGGCACCATCGGTGCGCTCTATGCGCTCGATGCGATCAAGGCCGCCGGTCTCAAGCCGACGGCGCGGATCCATTTCCAGTCGGTGATCGAGGAGGAGAGCACCGGCGTTGGTGCGCTGTCGACGCTGCAGCGCGGCTATCGCGCGGACGCCTGCTTCATTCCGGAGCCGACCGGCGGCAAGATGGTGCGCTCGCAGGTCGGCGTGATCTGGTTTCGCCTGCGGGTGAAGGGACACCCGACCCATGTCGCCTTTGCCGGCTCCGGCGCGAACGCGATCATGGCCGCCTATCATTTGATCCAGGCGCTGCAAAAGCTCGAGATCGAGTGGAACGAGCGGGCCAAGGCTGACAGGCACTTCAAGACGCTGAACCATCCCATCAACTTCAACCCCGGCATCATCAAGGGTGGTGATTGGGCCTCCAGCGTGCCGGCCTGGTGCGATGTCGATTGCCGGATCGCGGTGCTGCCGGGCTGGTCGATTGCCGATCACCAGAAGGAGATCACGGCCTGCGTCGCCGCTGCCGCGCGCAACCACCGCTTCCTCGCCAACAATCCGCCGGAGATTGAATGGTCGGGCTTCCTGTCGGAGGGCTATGAGCTGACCGACGCGGCGGCACCGGAAGCCGCGTTCGGCAAGGCGTTCGGCAAAGTCTACGGCGGCACGCCTGAGGATCTGGTCTTCACCGCGCTCACCGACACCCGATTTTATGGCCTCAACCACGGCATCCCCAGCCTGTGCTTTGGCGCCAGCGGCGGCGAGATGCACGGCTTCAACGAATATGTCGAGCTGGAGTCGCTGAAGAAGACCACCAAGGCGATGGCGTTGTTCATCGCGGAATGGTGCGGGGTGGAGAAGGGGTAGCGAACGAGATCTCGTAGGGTGGGCAAAGGCGCACTTGCGCCGTGCCCACCAGTTTTCCCCGACATGATAAAGATCGTGGGCACGCTCCGCTTTGCCCACCCTACGGCGTCTCGGCTGGAGCGCGATCTGCCCGAAACACTGACTCTCAAATCCTTTAAGCTTAAAAGAAAGACTAGGCTGCCGGGCCTCCCGGTGGCAGACTGGCGTCCGGTTTGTGGACGAGTCCGTGGGAGCGACAATGCGCGATTGGGATGATGCTTACGCCAATTCGGCCCATATCCCCGGCTCGGACAAGACGCCTGGACAATGGGCGGAGCGCGCGGCGGCTTACCGCGCCGGGCTGAAGAACTTTCGCGCCGACATCGCCTATGGGGTCGGCGAGCGTCAGCGCCTCGACCTGATCCTGCCCGACGGCGACAGCAAGGGCCTCGTCGTCTTTGTCCACGGCGGCTACTGGATGCGCTTCGACAAATCGACCTGGACCGATCTCGCCGAAGGCGCGCGCCACCATGGCTGGGCGGTGGCGTTGCCGAGCTACACGCTGACGCCGGCCGCACGGATCTGCGACATCACCGCCGAGATCGCTGCGGCGATCGCCAAGGCGGCCTCGCTCGTCCCCGGGCCGATCCGGCTCGCCGGCCACTCCGCTGGCGGCCATCTCGTCACGCGCATGCTGTGCGACGACAGCCGGCTGGAGCCCGTTGTCTATAACCGCATCGCCGGCACGCTCTCGATCAGCGGCCTGCATGATTTGCGTCCGCTGCTCAAGACGAAGATGAACGAGACGCTGCGCATGACGATGGAGGAGGCGACGCTCGAAAGCGCGGCCCTGCATCTGCCACGCGGGCATTCACCCGTCACCGCCTGGGTCGGCGGCAGCGAGCGGCCGGAATTCATCCGCCAGTCCGATCTGATGGCCAATGTCTGGACCGGCTTCGACGTGCCGACCCGCCTCGTCGTCGATCCCGGACTGAACCATTTTACCGTGATCGACGGACTGAAGGATCCGTCATCGCCGATCACCGCGCGCCTGATCGGCCTCGACTGAGCAAAGCCGGGGAAGATCGATCGAAAGGGCCTGTCCATGACGTCCAGCGATTACGATCCCACGAGAGAAGGCGCCGAGACCGATTTCGCCCGGCGGATGTCGTACGGCGACTACCTGGCGCTGGATGCGATCCTGGGCGCGCAGCATCCGCTGTCGGAAGCGCATGACGAGATGCTGTTCATCATCCAACATCAGACCACGGAGCTGTGGATGCGCCTGGCCATCCACGAACTGAGCGCCGCACGCCGTGCCATCGCCGGAGACGAGGTGCAGCCCGCCATGAAGATGCTGGCGCGGATGTCGCGGATCTTTGAGCAGCTCAACAACGCCTGGGACGTTCTGCGCACGATGACGCCGAGCGAGTATACGCGCTTCCGCTCGCAGCTCGGACAGTCCTCCGGTTTCCAGTCGCGCCAATACCGGCTGATCGAATTCCTGCTCGGTAACCGCAACCACGCCATGCTCAAGCCGCACGCGCACGACGTGGAGACGACGAAACTGCTGGAAGCCGAGCTTGCGACCCCAAGCCTCTATGACGAAGTGCTCAGGCTCGCCGACCGCAACGGGCTGAAGATGCCGGCGGCGGTGCTCGCGCGCGATGTTCGCGAGACCCACAGCTTCAACGAAGGCGTGCTGCAGGCGTGGCGCGTCGTCTACGAGGCGCCGGAGACGCATTGGATGCTCTACGAGCTGGCTGAGAAGCTGGTCGATTTCGAGGATTACTTCCGCCGCTGGCGCTTCAACCACGTGACGACGGTCGAGCGCGTCATCGGCTTCAAGCGCGGCACCGGCGGCACTGGGGGCGTCAGCTATCTCAAGCGCATGCTGGAGGTCGAACTATTCCCCGAACTCTGGCGCGTCCGCACCATTCTGTAGAAATGCCCAAAGAAATGTCTATGACCAGATATCGCGTCTATGACGACACCAAAGCGCTGTTCCATCTGCCTGACGGCGTGATCTATCTCGACGGCAATTCGCTCGGCGCGCTGCCGGCGGGCGTGGCCGAGCGCGTCAACCGCGTCATCACGACCGAGTGGGGCAATGAGTTGATCCGGGCCTGGAACACCGCCGGCTGGTACGCCCAGCCGCGCCACGTCGGCGATCGCATCGCGCGACTGATCGGCGCGGAAGCCGGCTCGGTGATGGTGGGTGATACGTTGTCACTCAAGGTCTATCAGGCGCTGGCTGCTGCGCTCGACATGAACGCGTCCCGCAAGGTCGTCCTGTCCGACACCGGCAATTTCCCGACCGACCTCTACATGGCCGAAGGCCTGATCGCCACGCTCGGGCGCGGCCATCAATTGCGTCTGGTGGCGCCGGAGGAGATCGACGCCGCACTCTCGGACGAGATCGCGGTGCTCTACATCACAGAGGTCGATTACCGCACCGGCCGGCGTCACGACATGGCGAAGCTCACCGCAAAGGCGCATGCGCTCGGCATCGTCACGGTCTGGGATCTCGCGCATTCCGCCGGCGCGCTGCCGGTCGATCTTGCCGGCTGCGGCGCCGATTTCGCGGCGGGGTGCACCTACAAATATCTCAACGCCGGCCCCGGCGCGCCAGCGTTCCTCTACGTCGCCCCGCGCCATGCCGACAGCGCGCGCGCCGCGCTGTCGGGTTGGATGGGCCACGCAAAGCCGTTCGCATTCGAGCTTGGCTATGCGGCCGCAGGTGGCGTCGAGCGTATGCGCGTCGGGACACCGCCGGTGCTGGCAATGGCGGCGCTGGAGGCCTCGCTCGACATCTGGGATCGCGTCGAAATGGCAGAGGTCCGTGCGCATTCGTTGGCGCTCGGTGATCGCCTCATTGCGGAGGTCGAACGCCGTTGTCCGCAGCTCAAGCTCGTTACCCCGCTCGCCCATGAACGCCGCGGCTCGCAAGTTTCCTTCGCCTTCGATGGCGGCTACGCAGCGATGCAAGCCCTGATCGCCCGCGGCGTCATCGGCGACTTCCGCGCGCCTGACATCATGCGGTTCGGGATTACGCCGCTGTACATTGGCGAGAGCGAGATCGTGCGGGCGGCCGCGATCATCGAGGAGGTGATCGCGGGCGAGATCTGGCGGCGGCCGGAATATCAGGTGGTGAATGCGGTGACGTGAAAATCCATGCCGCCTTCGATCACCGTCACCCTGAGGCGCGAGCCTGGCGGCGCGAAGCGTCCCATGCCTCGCACCTCAAGATGACGGGGTAGGCAGTTTCGAGTCCTTTCCCCACAACGTCGTCACGATCGCATCAAGGCCATCCGTGAGTGCGGCCGGTCCAGGCTGGAGGATGATCGGCGACTTGATCTCGACGATGCGGTTGTCGCGGACGGCCGGAATTTCACTCCAACCCTCACGCTGCTTGATGCGGGCCGGCACGACCTTCTTGCCGCACCATGATGCGAGAATGACATCGGGCGCGGTCTTGCGTACTGCCTCCGCCGAGACGATGCGATCCTTCGCGGCCTGCCGATGGCGCAGCTCCGGAAACACATCCTCACCACCGGCGATCTCGATCAACTCGGACACCCAGCCGATCCCGGAGATCAGCGGGTCATCCCATTCCTCGAAATAAACTCTCGGCCGCGGCGAGGGGCGGGGTGTCGCGGCAATCGCGGCCAAGCGCCGCTCAAGACCTTGCGCAAGTTCCGCTGCGCGTTCCGTCGCGCCGACCAGCGCACCGAGCGTCCGGATCATCGCCAAGATCCCGGCGATGTCGCGCTGGTTGAAGACGTGGACGTCGATGCCTGCGCGGACTAGATCGGCGACGATGCCGGCCTGGAGATCGGAGAAGGCCAGCACGAGGTCCGGTTCCAGCGTCAGGATTTTCGGGATGTCCGCGGAGACAAAGGCTGACACCCGTGGCTTCTCGCGCCGCACCTGTGGCGGACGCACCGCGTAGCCGGAGACGCCGACGATGCGGTCCTGCTCGCCAAGCAGGTAGAGCGTTTCGACCGTCTCTTCGGTCAGGCAGATGATGCGGCGGGGCGGGAAGTGGCGCATGGCGTTTCATATGCGCAAATGCCGCGGCGATGTCACGGCCGCCATTACCTCCGACGTCATTGCTTTGCCGCCCGAAGCAATTCACGCTGGGACAACAATCGATTGGGAGGACTTTTGATGACGCCGCTCGAGAAACTTAAAGCGATGAAGATGCCGTTCGCCGAGCTCAAGGGCGTCGAGTTCGTCGAGGCCGGGAAGGACCGCGTGGTGGCGCGGATGATGGTCCGCCCCGATCTCTGCACGCTGCACCACACTATCCATGGCGGCGCGGTGATGGCACTGGCCGATTCCGTCGGTGCGGCCGCGACCGTGATCAATCTGCCTGAAGACGCCAAGGGCACGACCACGCTGGAGAGCAAGACCAATTTCATCGGCGGGGCCAAGGAGGGAACAACGGTGATCGCCACGGCGACCCCGGTCCATCGGGGCCGAAAGACCCAGGTCTGGACCACGCGGCTGGAAACCGAGGATGGCAAGCTAGTGGCGGTGGTGACCCAGACTCAGCTGGTTCTGTAAGACTACGGCGCCTTGATTTTGTTAACGAATTAGTTGTTCCCGATGCCGCTAAGTTAGGCAGGTTCCCTCCTTGAAAAGAATGGTGCGATGCACAATATAGGGGGCCTAGGGATTCGAACGCCTCCTCGAGGGACACCAAGAGGAGTTTTGACGTGGTACTTGAAGACACCGTTCGCGCGCCGTCCGTTCCGGGCTATGTGCGGACCTTGAGCCAGCAGGAAGAATTGCCGCTCCTGCGCGATCATCTGCTCAGACTCGATGCCGGAAGCCGGCACGACCGTTTCAACGGCTTTCTCGACGACTCATTTATCGAGCGTTACGCCGCCCGCTGCGCCGAGGACGGCACCGTGATCGTCGCCTATATCGTCGACGGCGTGGTCCGTGGTGCGGCCGAGCTGCATCCGCCCGAAGATGGTTCGCTGCCTGAAGTTGCCTTCAGTGTGGAAGCCTCCGCGCGCCGCCAGGGTGTCGGCACGGTCTTGTTCAGCCGCCTGATCGCTGAAGCGCGCTGGAAAGGCTATAAGAGCCTGCGCATCACCACGGGCGCCGAGAATCACGCCATGCGGGCGCTCGCCAGGAAGTTCGGCGCGCATCTGGCTTTCCGCCACGGCGAATCGACTGGCACTATCGACCTCGCCAAGACGCCTGAGGCTGAACTTGCGGATCTCGCGGCCTCGCCGTTCAGGGCCGGCCGCGCTTTGCTTAGCCTCAACTCGACCTGCTGGAAGATCATCTCCAGCATGTACGACAATCGCGCCGCCTGACCTCAAATAGCGGACTGAATCAAAAAGCGGACCGGCGTGGCCGGTCCGCTTTCGTATTCTGGGGGCGCGAAATGAACGTTCAGGTGCCGGTGCGCTTGTCGTTGCCGAAACGGCGGACGACGCGGCGTTCGACCACCACGGAGCGCTGTGCGCCCTGTTCGCCGGCGATCACGCGGGTGGCGGTGATGCGGCTGTTGGTGCGCGCCTGCTTCTTCACTTCGGCCTGCACGACATCGAGCGGCATCCCCATCAAGGCTGCGGCGATCTCGGCCTGCTGCTCGTGATCGTCGGTAATGCCGATGGCGGCGAAGATCGCCTCGTCCAGGGTGGGCGGATCGTGGCGGACGCGCCGCGTGCCATATTTGGTATTCCAGTCTGCGCTCATAACGGCCTCGTTTTGATGCCGGGATACCTAGTGCCCCAAATGTTGCATTGCAATATGCAATTGGTATGGCATCTCAGCTATGCACCGGTCGGGTGTCAGGGCGGTGACGCGACACCGGCATCGATCTCGATCCGTTGTTGCGGCCAGCGCTTCAGGGCGGCATGCCCGGCCTCGGTGAGCCCGTAGATTCCCCGGTCGGCCCGTTCGAACCAGCCATACACATTGTTAAGCAAGATCTTGCCGGCGTCAGGGCAGCGCTCGCGCAATTCGCGCACGGGCCGCGGCCCGTCGGCGAGCGCTGAGGCGCAGGCCAGAGCCTGCTGCCGATAGGCCGTCATGATCGGGGCGCGCGTGCTGCCGCCGAGCACGGGATCGCCCTGGCGGCGCTGGTGTTCGGCAACGAGGCGCGACCGCACTTTCGGCTCGCGGCGGGGCGCTGCGGTCGGCGGCTTCACCAGCACCTCGACCTGGCCGCGGTCGGTCACGCCGAGCATGCCGAAGCCGAGACGGCGGCAGAGATTGCGATAGCGCGCGTCGCTCTCGCGCCCCTTGCCCCGGATCGACATCTTGGCCGCGATCCAGACCTCGTCGCCGGCCGGCGCGCGGTCGACCGCCTGGAGGATCAGCTCGAGATTGAAGGCGAGCTTGAGTTCGCCAATCACCACCACGGGCGGATCGCCGGCGCTGAGGCCCACGAGATCACAGCCGCCGATCTCGCCTTTCACGGTGAAGCCGAGCTCTTCGAGGAAGCGTTTGACGGGCAGGTACAGCGCAGTTTCCAAGGGGAAGTCCGGTCGGAGAATCAGTTGCGGGCAGTCTAGAGCGTTCTGGGGTCCGATTGAATCAGAGCTCCCGCGCAGGAGGATCCGAACGCAACGCGTTTACACCCGTCCTCCGACCGGGATCAGCGCGCCGGTGATGCCGCTGGCCGCGTCGCTGGCCAGGAACAGGATGACCTCGGCGAGTTCCCGTGGCGTCACCCATTTGGAGAAATCCGCCTTCGGCATATCGGCGCGGTTGGCGGCGGTGTCGATGATCGACGGCAGCACGGCATTCACCGTGACCTTGCCTTTCCACTCGCTGGCCAGCGACTCGGTAAGCCGATGCACACCCGCTTTCGAGGCCGCATAGGGACCCATGCCGGAGCCTGCCTGCAGCGCGCCCATGGCGCCGATATTGACGATGCGGCCGGCCCTGGACGCTGCGAGATGCGGCAGCGCCGCGCGCGAGGTGTTGAGCGCGGTGAGCACGTTCAGCGCGTACATGCGCTGCCAGGTCTTGACGTCGCCATCGCCCACGGTTTCGAAGGCGAAGCCGCCGGCGATATTGATCAGCGCATCGAGCCGGCCGAAATGCTTGGCCGCTGCGTCAACCGCCGTCTTCGCCTGGGCCGCGTCGGAGAGGTCGACGCCGCCGATCTCGATGCTCTCGGGCTTTGCGGGAATCTGCGATGGCGCGTGATCGATGCCGGCCACGCGCGCGCCGCGCGATCGTGCGATCTCCGCAACCGCCTTGCCGAGCGCGCCGTGTGCGCCTGTCACGATCAGGATCCTGTCTTGCATCATCACTCTCCGGGCGCTGCGGCCTATGCTTGCAGATAGCGCGCCTGCAGCGCGGCTCGCTCCGCCGTGCCAAGCTTGAGGGCGTCGCGCAGATAGGTTTCGAGATCGCCATATTCACTGCCGATGGCTTCGAATGCAGCGGCAAGGTACGAGGCTTCGACGCTGCCGATGGCATTGCGAACGTCCTCCGGCAGGTCGAAGGCGGCCGTCGCATCGCGCTTGTAATGCTGGTTGGTGAGCAGGTAGTCCTCGGCGATGATTTCATCCGGTACGCCGAGCGCATGCAGGATCAGCGCGCTGGCAAAGCCGGTGCGGTCCTTGCCCGCCGTGCAGTGAATCACCAGCGGCGCGCGATCTTCGAGGAGATGGCCGAACAGGTTGCGAAAGCTGTTCGTGTGGTAGCGAACGTAGTTGCGATAGGATTCGCGCATGAGCTCCAGCGCGACCGGTGCCGTCAGCGTGCCGCTTGCGAGTTCGGTACGCAGCGCAGCCACGACGCTCGGCTCGATCGGCAGCGAATGCACCGTGATCTCGCTGACGACGCAGACGCCGGCCGCGCGCTCCTCAACCCCACGGAAATCGAAAGCGCTCCGCACCCCCAGCGCCCTGACGATCTCGATATCGGCAGCGGTGAGTTGGCCGAGATGGTTGGAGCGGAAGATGTGCCGCCAGCGCGTGGTGCGGCCATCGATGGTCGGGTAGCCGCCGAGATCGCGAAAATTGCTGGCGCCTTGCAAGGCGAGGTGACGGGCGGGGGAATCTGACATGGGATCGGCTTCGGTTATGGTTCCATTGGACGCACGAGGGGCGTCCTTGAAAGCTATTACAGGGGGCGATCATGGGCCGGCACAAGGCCATTCTTTTGACGACCGCCATGCTGGCAGCTGGAATGACCAGTGCGCGGCAGACTGAAGCGCAGACGTTCCAGACCTATCGCTGCGCCGATGGTACGCAGTTCATCGTTGCATTTTATGACGTCGACAAGCGGGCCTTTCTCCAGATCGACGGCGAGCCGGTCACGCTCGCCAAGCGGCTGTCGGTCGCCGGAAAACGCTATTCGGGCGCGGGTGTCACGCTGACCATCGGCAGGACCGGGGCCACCACGGTCAAGCATCTGAAGCGGCCGGTGACGGCCTGCGCGGTGATCTGAACGGCGTGGTTCACCCGAGAATCAAAAAGGGCCGAAACATCGCTGTTTCGACCCTTTTCGAGCTGCCGCCGGGCGCCTGCGAGAGCGCGGCGGTTTCAAACCAACCATAGGCATCAGCGATCCCATTTCGGCTTGGCGTCGTCGACCGCCTCTTGGTGGTACCAGCTGTCGCTGCAGATCGAGACATTCGCAGGAGGCGAAGCGTGATCGGCAGGAAGGCGGGTCTCGCCATAGCGGCGTCCCGCGAGAGCCGCGCGGCCCCCGACCGGGAATTGGTAGATCGTTGCCGATCCGTGACTCAGACCATTGTTCATCATTGCGATTTCTCCTTGGTCGAAGCGCCTTGGCCTCCATGGTGCGCCCGACTCGTTCGATTGTGGTTACTGGAATCCCCATATCGGCCGCGCGTCCCGAATTGCAAAGTGCTGAAAACGAAATCAGTTTCCGCCCAATTTGTAGGCATGTGGCCTGCTGCATCCCCTAAGGCATGGTGTCGGTGGCTAACGGCTGGGCCATTCCAAAGGTTGCTAGGGAGGGGCGTGGAGCTTTGCGAAAATTGCTGGACGTTGATGCGCGTTTCATCGGCAACCTTCGGCACGGGCCGGCCTGCTTCAGAATCGGGCGTTTTTCGCCGGATTTTTGCGGTGCAGCTACACGCAATGGTGCGCCGCTATGACGCACGACCCGTCGACATCGCGTGGACACCGGGCAGGGGACAGGCGCGGTGGAGAACCTCGCGCGCTGCGGCCTTTTGGCACGTTAAATGCTTGTAAGGGGCCGGCCGATGATGGCCGGGTACAAAACGTTCGGGGGCCGCCAGGCCCCCAACCTTTCGCATCATCTACAGAGAGGCTCAATGACCAAGTATAAGCTCGAGTACATCTGGCTCGACGGATATACGCCGACTCCGAACCTGCGCGGCAAAACTCAGATCAAGGAATTCGCGTCGTTCCCGACGCTCGAGCAGCTTCCGCTCTGGGGCTTCGATGGCTCCTCCACCCAGCAGGCCGAAGGCCACAGCTCCGATTGCGTGCTGAAGCCGGTCGCCGTCTTCCCGGACGCTGCGCGCACCAACGGCGTGCTCGTGATGTGCGAAGTCATGATGCCCGATGGCAAGACCCCGCACGCCTCCAACAAGCGCGCCACCATTCTCGACGATGCCGGCGCCTGGTTCGGCTTCGAGCAGGAATACTTCTTCTACAAGGACGGCCGTCCGCTCGGCTTCCCGACCTCGGGTTATCCGGCGCCGCAGGGCCCGTACTACACCGGCGTCGGCTTCTCGAACGTCGGCGACGTCGCCCGCAAGATCGTCGAAGAGCATCTCGACCTTTGCCTCGCTGCCGGCATCAACCATGAAGGCATCAACGCGGAAGTTGCCAAGGGCCAGTGGGAATTCCAGATCTTCGGCAAGGGCTCCAAGACCGCCGCTGACCAGATGTGGATGGCCCGCTATCTGATGCTGCGCCTCACCGAAAAGTACGGCATCGACATCGAATTCCACTGCAAGCCGCTCGGCGACACCGACTGGAACGGCTCCGGCATGCACGCCAACTTCTCGACCGAGTACATGCGCACGGTCGGCGGCAAGGAGTATTTCGAGGCCCTGATGGCCGCCTTCGACAAGAACCTGATGGACCACATCGCCGTCTACGGCCCGGACAACGACAAGCGTCTGACCGGCAAGCACGAGACCGCGCCGTGGAACAAGTTCAGCTACGGCGTTGCCGACCGCGGCGCTTCGATCCGCGTGCCGCACTCCTTCGTCAACAACGGCTACAAGGGCTATCTGGAAGACCGTCGTCCGAATTCGCAAGGCGACCCATACCAGATCGCTTCGCAGATCCTGAAGACGATCGCCTCCGTGCCGGCCGACAAGAAGGCCGCAGCCTAAGATCCTCCCGGCCCGGGCTGGGGGCTGGCCCGGGTTGGCTTTCAATCCGCCGGAGCTGAAAGGCGCCGGCGGATTTTTAGCATCTTGATGACAGCCATTCCCGTGATGCAGCAGGGTTGCGTTGCGTGAAGCCTGTCCATGTCGGCCCAAAGCGGGATAGAGTGCCCGCAGGATGCGCGCAGGGCCGGGGACGGCTGGTGTTTGAAGGCTTCTACAAGGTGAAATTTCAGCTCGGCGACGCCGTCGGCCGGAGCGTGATGCATGCCGGCAACGGCAAGATGCTCGGCGGCAATTCGGCCTTCGCCCATATCGGCACCTACGAGAAGACCGACAGCGGCGTCGACGTCGTGATCAGCACCGTCCGCCATAACCCCGATCCGAACTATCGCGCCATGGCGGGCACCGATGATGCGACCTTGCTCGCCAAGGGCTGGGCGGATGGCGATCTCTATCGCTTCAAGGGCGAACTGAAGGAGTTGCCCGGCATTCCCTTCCAATCGGTGATGACGCCGATCACGGAAGACGAGGTGCCGATCGCCGGCGGCATCGGCGAAGGGGGCATCGCCGACGGTCTCTACTCCATCCATCTGCGGATGCTCGACGGTCTCGACGGCGGCCTTACCGGCGTGATGCTGCTGAACCGGGGCCGCATCCTCGGCGGCGATGCGGCATTCTACTATCTCGGCAGCTACACCGCCGCGAACGGGCGCTGGAAGGGCCAGATTCTCAACCAGGAGCACACGCCGGCCAAGGATGACCCGATCTTCGGCGGCCACGAGGTCGGTATCGGCTTCTCGGGCCGCTACGACGCGGAAGAGGCGGTACTGGAGGCGACCGCGCTTGCCGGCAAGCGCAGCCTGCGCCTGACCGCGGCGCTCAAGCTGATGCATCGCGCCTGATCGCGACGGAAATCGCTCATGGAAAACCTTCGCATGCTCTCGACGCTCGGCCTGATGGGCGCGATGCGCAGCCTGTCGTCCGCGTATGAGGCCGCAACCGGCGTCCGTATCGACGCCGACTTCGCGCCGACCCTCGCTTTGCTGAAGCGCCTGCGCGACGGCGAGGCCGCCGATCTCGTGATCCTCACGCGCGAAGGGCTGGACGAGGTGATCGCGGAGGGCCGCGTGCTCGCCGGGAGCGCGGCCGACCTGGCGCGCTCCTATGTCGGCATTGCCGTGCGGGCAGGGCAGGCGCATCCCGATATCGGAAGCGAAGCGGCGCTGCGCAGGACGCTGCTCGCAGCGCGGTCCATCGCCTATTCGCGGCTGGGCGCGAGCGGTGTCTACTTCGGCCAGCTGATCGTGCGGATGGGGATCGCAGCCGAGATCAATGCCAAGGCCACCATCGTCGAGCAGGGGTTTACGGCAGAGCGTCTCGTCAGCGGCGAGGCCGACCTCGCTGTGCAGCAGATCAGCGAGCTGAAGCAGGTTAGCGGCATCGAGGTGGTCGGTCCGATCCCGCACGAGCTGCAGACACCGGCGGTGTTCTCCGCCGGCCGCATGGCAGGGGCGAAGCATGCTGACGCCGCGGACCGGCTGCTGCGCTATCTGGCATCGCCCGAGGTCGTACCCGTCCTGCGCCAATCGGGACTCGAGCCTTGAATTTGCCGGGGCGGGGACGCAACGTGATGACCATGCGGACTTGTCTCCTTGCCATCGTCCTGGTGCTCGCCGCGCCCTTGGCAGCGCGCGCGCAATCGGCCGATCTCGTGTTGTGCGACCGGGTCGCGGCCGATCCCAGCGACCCCGACAAGCCGGCTGACGTGAGGGGCGTCGCGGAGGTCGCTGCCTCCGACGTCGCGACGGCGATCAGGTTCTGCAAGCAGGCCGCGCCGTCCTCGCGCCGTGCGATGTTCGCGCTCGGCCGCGCCTACGCCGCCAACCGGCAGACGGCGGAGGCGATCGCCGCCTGGCGCAAGGCCGCCGACAAGGGATCAAGCGCCGCCATGGTCGAGCTCGGTGTTGCCTATGGCACCGGCTCCGGCATCGCCAAGGACGAGGCGCAGGCGCGAAAACTGTTCGAGAAGGCGGCGCAATCAGGCAATCCCCGCGGCGTCAGCAACCTCGCTGCGCTCGGCGGCGCAGGTGGCGCCGCGCCGGCCGATCCCGCGCAGGCGCGCGCGCTGCTCGGCAAGGCTGCCGAGACCAATGCGGAGGCGCAGTACCAGCTCGGCCTGATGCTCTCCGAAGGCACGGGCGGCGCGAAGGACGACGTCGCGGCGCGTGGGCTGTTCGAGAAGGCGGCGGCGCAAAACCATCCCGGCGCGCTGGAGCGAATGGGGGCCTTCGCGGAAGGCGGCCGCGGCGGCGCAAAGGACAAGGACGCCGCCAAGGCCTATTACGAGCGCGCCACAGCGCTCGGCGACGAGGACGCCAAGAAGGCGCTGGAGCGGCTGCGCTGCCCCTATGCGATCAAGGACAAGCAGGGCAAGCTCGTCACCACGCTGTGCTTCTGAGCAGAGCCACACGCGACGGAACCTCAATCGCGTGGACGCCGTTGATCTCAAGACACAACGGAGCGCGATCATGATCCGCAAACTGGCATCCGGCGAATACCGCCTCTATTCACGCAAGGTGAATCCGAAGACCGGCAAGCGTCGTAACCTCGGGACCTTCCGGAGCCGTGCGGCCGCCGAGAAACACGAGCGCGAGGTGCAGTATTTCAAGCGTCACTGACGCCTGATGAGCCCGCGGCAAGCAAAAAACGCGAAAACAACCCCATGCACAGTAGCCAAGCCTTTGAAATAACAGATCAAACGAAAACGTCGCCTGCGGATTAAGCGAAATGAATGATTGACCCGTCGGGCAAATCAGGGGCAAGATGGCATCGTGGCGGCGGAGGTTCCGCAAGGCCCTGCGCGGAAAAGCCGGATGGCCGAGGTGCGGCGGCAATGCTAGGTAGCCCGCGATTCTTTTCCGATTTTGCGGGTTCATTGCGTTGCTGGACGGACTCTACAAGGTTGAATACGGCGTCAATGATGCGTTCGGGCGCAGCATCATGTGCCTGCATGACGGCAAGATGCTGGGCGGCAATTCGGCCTTCGCGCATCTCGGCACCTATGTCGAGCGCGATGGCGAGATCGTCGCCGAGGTGATTACCGAGCGGCATAACGAGGATCCCCATTACAAGCCGCTGATGGGCGCCGACGTCGCCAGGATCGGCGCACGCGGCCGGCTGCACGGCAACCAGATCCGTCTTACGGGCGGCGCGGACACCATGCCGGGCGCCGGTTTCTGGGCCAACCTGACGCGGCTCGATGACGGGGCGCTGCCGCCACGCGGCACGATCGGGCAGGGCGGCATCGCCAACGGGCTTTACGGGATGGGTCTGCGCGCGCTCGACGGCGTCGATGCTGGGCTCTCCGGCGTCATGCTGCTGATCGACGGCCGCATCCTCGGCGGCGATGCGTTCTTCTACTATCTCGGCTCTTACTCTTCGGCAGACGGCCGCTGGAAGGGAGAGATGCTCAACCAGGAGCACACGCCGGCCAAAGGCGAGAACCCCGTGTTCGGCGGCTATGAGGTCGGGATCGGCTTCTCCGGGACCTGCAACGAGGACAGCGGTGAGCTCGAAGGCATCGCACTCGCCGGCAAGCGCAGTCTGCGCCTTGCGGCCTCGCTGAGGCTGATGAGAAGGGCTTAAGGACTAGGGTGTGTACCTAATTAGCGGTTTCTGATTCCCTCGCACCGAGTTGATTCGGCACGGGGGACTTCGATGCGCAAAGGACTGTTCTGGCTGA
>NZ_JACIHC010000034.1:0-32172 GCF_014198205.1 Bradyrhizobium sp. SBR1B | reverse complement strand
CTGCTGGCAGGCTCGTCGGCCATTTCTACATACACAATGGCGACGATTCAGGCTTCGTTTGCGAACGCGGCTGAGTTCTTCAACAGCCTGCTAGTGCAGCTCACTCGGCTGTGGCGCCTTAGAGGCAGCAGCCGCACGCGCCACGTTGTTGGGAGTACTCAAAGCCGGCATCGGCCTTTATTGGTGGCGCACTCTGGCCAGACCAGTTCGCCATCTCCGCAGCGAAGCCCCGGCATCTGGAGCATGCGAAGCGTCTCCGATTTTGGTCAATAACCCGTTCGCAACATTGGCGTGAGTGGGGGCGAAGAGCCGTGCTGTATCTCTCCAATAACCTTGAAGCCGTGACGTTGGTAAAAGGGAATGTTTTCCGGGTTCGAACTTTCGAGGTAGGCAGCGATGCCCTGCTCATCACATCGTTGAAGAGCGTATTTCATCAGCAATGTGCCAAGCCCTTGTCCGGCCCAGTTCGGATCGACGGCAATGAGAGGCAGATACCAATGTGGCTCCGGCGGATGATGTTCGGCCATTCCCTGCCGGAGGTGTGCCATATCTTCGGTGACCTCCTGGCGCAGGGACAGCGCCATGATTGCGTCCAGCGCATCTTCATCTTGCTGCACGTCGGAAGGCAGCCACAGGGCCGCGGCGCGACTCTCTCCGATGACGTATGCTGTGCCATGCTCGAATGCTCGTCCGCCACAGGCGTTAACGAATTGAGGCATTCTCCTAAGATATTGCCCTGGGTCAGGCCAACTCCAACGCATCAACGGATCGGCGGCAAAGCCGAGCACAATTGTCCAGACGGTGCTTGCCCGAATGCTTGCGTTCGCAGAGGTGACTTCCATCTCCGTTGTCATGATGTCGTTCTTGGGGGACAGAGTTGTAAGGGGGACACGGGGCCGATACCTCTGAACGGGAGCGGAATGAAATGCAGCACGAAGGTTTCGTCAGGCGCATTTGGTTTCTGTTCGGGCTCTGCTCCTGCCTCAGAAGGCCGCCTTCGACGGTCGCTTCGGACGAACGCTCCTCGGTGGCTGACTCTTGGATCTGGATCTTCGTGGCGAGCACCAGTGCTTCCGGGCCTGGGAGCGTCATCTGGATCCTGCCCTTCCTAAGGAAGCGTCAACTTTCTTGGCCTCGACAACGCTCGGCAGCCCGCTCGAAAGAAACCAGGACGCTTTGAGATTGCAAGTACGAAGAAGTCACGGCACGCAACCGATACGAACATCGTGCGATGGCTGCGATTGAACCGGGCTCCCGGTACGGCCAAGCAGGTTAGCAAATGTCGCGCGTCGACGTCGAGATTGGCAACGATTTTTATGAGGCATCACCTTGTCTCCCATTGAGCTGTTCTGCGTAAGGTCTCCCGTTCAAAACACGTGCCAACTGCCAACTGGTGGCAGGCAACTCTCCAGTTGTGGAGAGTGAAGAGCGGCAGGCGGCATTGTTGACCCTTCAGTTTCGCGCGGTCACGAGGAGGTCGATTTGGCGAGAGCCGTGTTGCTGACGTTGTCGGGTTGACCAGCCAACACATTGCGCAAATCGCTTCGGTGTCTGCGCGCGAACGTCGGCTCATCACCAGGTTCCGTCATAGCTCTCCACTCTGGCGGCTGCGGATTGTTGGCGGGATTGGTATTGTGCTTGATTATCCGCGCAATCAGTCCGCAGCCGACCAGTGGCTGCAGGGCTGTCTCCAATGCATCGGCAGTTGCCTCGGCATAGACTTCGCAGTCGTCAACGTAGACTGCGAAGTTCTTCAAATACTCCTCTCGCTTCGCCGGAATCTCGATCATCGCCTTTGTCCATTCGTAGAGCGGATACCGCTCGATGCCGTATTTTTCGGCGGTGGCCAAGTATTCGGTAAAGGTATCGAACAGACATTTTGGGGCGGCGCGATGGGATATGAGAGTATCGAACAATGGCCCCAACTTCGGCTCTTGGAGTCTTAGTCGTATCGCTTCCGCCACAGCCGAATCGCTCACACCAAATCTAAGCTGGTATTCCCACTGAGACGTCACGGTTTTCCTCCAGTCGCACCCGACGTGTCTTCTCTAGCTACTCCAGGCCCTTCCGGGGCGGTCGTTCGGCGAGTTTTGGGGCGTCAACAAGCATTCACCACTGGGCAGACCGGGATGTTGCAAGAACGAACAAATTCTGCACTGCAAGTATTCGGCTGTAGACCAGTTCCGCCTCCAGTTGGGTTATGCGTCGGCGAAGACAACGGCAATCTCTGCGAACGTTTGCAGTCCCGACACCGTCAGGTTGAGCTTGCCGCGCGCACATGAGGGAACTGCAATCGAACAAGGCGCCTCGAAAGCAAGCTGCGGCATCAATTCGGTCAATAGAGTTCCAAAAGCGGATTGTTACGTCAACGTTTGAACCTCCTGCCAGAGCGGACCTCGAAAGGCCTGCTTGTGGGGCCATTCGGCAACTCCACAAACCTTCCGCATTTCTGGTCCGCGAAAGGTTCTTCCTTCCAGACCATTTAACATCCTCCGTACAGTTCGGCCTGCCGCTGCATAGTCCGTGAGAACTCATCTCCCTTGGCGATCACAATCAACTCTTCCGCATTTCACTCCCGAAGGTCGTGCTGCCGATCAACAAAACGCAAGCCTGATGTGCCCAAGGCATCGCATTCAGCGATCTTATTGTCGTGGCCACTTATGGCCAGGCACGTCCTCTTTGCGGCCAGTTAGTCAGCGATGCAGCTGCGATTAGGCGAGGCCGTGTCACTAAATTACAATTGAAAGCAACCTTGCGCTCCTCCAGGAAATGGTAGGGAGTGTGCGCTCCACTTTCGGATATCGTCCGCTGCCTACACTCAGAGCAAGAGCGAACGCGAGCCAAGAGTGAAGGGCTTTGACCTTGACGGGGTTGCAGCCAAGCTTGACGCGGGGCTGAAGTTGCTCATGAGCAGCGCCCCGGGGATGGATGTTGTGCTCTATGGACCTGCAGTACGCGCCTGGGATACTGAGCGACAACAGGATCAAGGCAGCCAAAAGGATGGTGGAGCTTATTTCGAATGTTGCTGCAGCGAATCTGCCAGTCAATCTGTTTCGCCGGTTCGACCTCTTGCTGTACTCAACGATCCGACTTGGCGGTTTGACCGGATCGGACTCAAGGCCGGGCCGCTGTCACAATGGCTGTTCAGCGGGCTGGCGGAAGCTGGCCTGCCGGCAAGTGCATCGAGACACGGCACGATCCCCGGTGTTGGCCCCGTCACGTCGTTGGCCTTTATCAGCACGATCGACGTTCCCGCCCGCTTCAAGAGTTCGAAAGCCGTCGGGCCCTCCCTCGGATTGACGCCAGTCCTCGACCAGTCCGGTGAAAGCCACCGCATCGGTCGGATCTCGCTGTGCGGCGATCAAGCCATGCGAGCGCTACTCTATGAGGCCGCGCAGGTCATGCTGACGCGGGTCCAGAAATGGTCCTGGCTTAAGGCGTGGGCCATGCAGATCGCCAAATGACGCGGGCAGCAAAAGGCGACCGTCGCTCTGACACGGCGGCTCGCCGTCATCATGCACCGCATTTGGAGCGATGGAACAGAATTCCGCTGGACACGAAAGGTCTCGACCGCGGGACAATAGTGCGACGCGCGGTCCACACACTCGTTGTTTAGTGGGGCGAGGTCCCTCGCGGGACGATGGACGAGATGAGTTCGCTGCGTCCCTGCGATCAGCACGCGAGCCAGATTGTTCCGTCTCGTTCTACTGATCCCATGCTGGGAGAGCCATACGGCTGATCCCGAAGAGAAGCACGGCCCCGCGAGCGGTACCGAACCCGAGGAGGCGACCAACCAAAGCCCTTGACCAAATCCGGCCGAATAGAGAAGATTCTAAGAGTTTTAAAGCCTGCGCGGGAAAGCTGTTGTTCCGTAATTGCACGGGCCGCGAATTGCATCAATTTTTAACGTCCGTGGGTTCCATTAGTCGGGTTCCGCGTCGCGATAACGCTGGACTGGTCACACGGAAAAGGTGCGATGCGCTTTCTGAATCATCTGAAGATTGTCTCGAAAGTCGGCCTGATCGTCACCGTTCTCGGCTGTGCATTGCTGGGGGTTGCAACCTTCAGCGCCGTCCAGCTCTCCTCGATCGTCGGCAATTTCGCAGAGTTGTCGGCTGCTCAATCGGCTATGCTTAACTTAGCCGGAGACCAGCGCCGGATGGAGACGTATCGGGGGGCACTCTACGCGACGCTGACGGAGACGACTGAGGAAGGCCACGCAAGGCGCGTCAAGTCTGCGAAGGAGAACCGCGACAGGATCGCCGACTTCCTTGAGACTGCGATTAAGAAGGATGCCGCCCGCGCCGGCGAAATTCGTGCGATCGGCGACAAGATGAAGGCGGTCTTCGCCGCGTGCGATCCAATCCTCGGGGCCGGGGCCTGGGCAAGCACGCCGGAAGAGAATGCCAAAGTTGCCGATCGCGCGCACAAGGAATGCGATCCTGTGCTGGACGTCGCGCTCGCCGACATCGCGAAATTCGCCGCCCAGATTGCTGACCTCGTCACCAAACGCAAAGAGGAAATCGACGTTCAGGCCCATGCGTCGATTTCCACCGTGATCGGTGTCAGCGCGGCCGGCCTACTCCTCGGTGTCGCGATCGCGCTCTTCATCGGACTCAAGGCGATGTCGCAGCCGATCGGGCGGCTCAAGCTCGCGATGGAGGGATTGGCTCGGAACGATCTTTCGACCGATGTCCCCGAGAAGGATCGCCGCGACGAGATCGGCTGGATGGCGAAGGCGGTCGAGATCTTCAAAACCAATGCGCTCGAGGTCGAGCGGCTCAAGAAGGCCCAGGAGAGCGCCGAGCAGCAGGCCGCCGCGCAGCGCCGCCGTGACATGGTCGACCTAGCCGACGGATTCGAGCGCACTGTCGGCGAGATCATCGGTACCGTCGGCTCCGCTTCAATCGAGCTCGAAGCGTCCTCCTCGACGCTCGCGACCACGGCGGAGCGCGCGCAGCAACTGACGTCGGTCGTCGTCGTGGCCTCGGATGAAGCTGCCGGCAGCGTCCAGTCAGTCGCCACCGCGACAGAGGAGCTGTCGTCTTCGGTCAACGAGATCAGCCGCCAGGTGCAGGAATCCGCGCGGATGGCGATCGATGCGGTGGGCCAGGCACGTGTGACGACCGAGCGCGTCAGCCAGCTCTCGACCGAGGCGACGCGGATCGGCAACGTCGTCGAGCTGATCAACACGATTGCCGGCCAGACCAATCTGCTTGCGCTGAACGCCACCATCGAGGCGGCGCGCGCGGGCGAGGCCGGCCGCGGCTTTGCGGTCGTCGCCTCCGAGGTCAAATCGCTCGCCGAGCAGACCGCCAAGGCGACCGGCGAGATAAGCCAGCAGATTTCCGGGATCCAGACCGCCACCCTGGATTCGGTGGCAGCGATCCGCGAGATCTCGGCGACCATCGAGCGGCTATCGGAAGTCTCCTCGACGATTGCCGCGGCGGTGGAAGAGCAGGGTGCCGCCACGCAGGAGATCGCGCGCAACGTTCAGCAGGCCGCCCATGGCACCCAGCGGGTCTCCTCGAACATCGGCGACGTGCAGCGCGGCGCCGCCGAGACCGGCTCGGCCTCCTCGCAGGTGCTCTCGACCGCGAAGATGCTGGCCACCGACAGCAACCGGCTGAAGCTCGAAGTCGGCAAATTCCTGTCGACCGTACGCGCCGGTTAGCAGCGCTGGAATGCAGGATTCCTGTTTAGCGAACGCCGCCGAATGAGCAGCCTCAGGAGGATGCGGCTCACCACCATCTCTGAGGGTTGCCAGCAAGTTGCCAAATAGTTGGCGAACCCGCCGCCTCCTTCGATCGTGCGGGTCCATCAGCATGCTACACACGAGCAGCCGCGATCCGATCAGCGACGGGTCACGGTTGCTGGCCGCCCGAACGACGTTCAGTATTCCATCGCACTGACGACGAAACTAGTCTCCCGATCTCGCGTCGCTCCTTGAGCGCACCAGAAGTGGGAGATTTGGCGGCGCGTCACTACATCCTCGATGGGCAGGCGGCGCAGTCGGCCATCACTAGTTTCCAGTCACTATCGCGGCGCGAACGCCAATACTTGTCGGCGCCCGATAGACAAGTCGGAGGTTCCGCTCATTAGAAATGTCACCGGTGAGAGGACAGCCAGGCTCGCCTGATCGCCCTTTGTTCGACCCGCCGGCGATGGTCGGGACGCCCTTCGTCCCGACGCCTTCCGGCGCGCCGCCGCGCGCAGGGGCGGTCAAGGATCGAAGACCGCCGCAGGCGGCGGCCCAAAGGGCCGTCCTTGACGGCACCGAGCACGGTGGCACTGCTGGCCACGAGAGGTCGTCAACCGACCCGGAATAGATCCTTGCCCTGACCGCGGCGGCGCGGTGCTTTCTTGCTGCGTCCTTCATCGCGCAGCTGTTGTTGCTCGGCGATGTACGCAAGAACTGGCCCCAGCCGCTTGTTCTCGACAATCGCGGCCTGGTCGACCTGTCGCACCTTGTCGAATGTCCGGTAGGGCAACGCACGGCCCCTATGCTTGATCACTAGCCGCCCATCCGGATAATCGAACACCTGGCGGGCGAGGGTGCTCGTGACCTCGTTCGGCTCGAGGATGAACAGCATCTTGTCGTATTGCAGCGTCAAGCTCTGCGATACCGTGCGCTCTTCCTTCCAGGCAAAGGCATCATCGACGACGTCATGCTCAGTCAGCGGGCGATGAACGTCCTTGTCACTGAAAGGAATCTTTGCAAACCGCCGATTGTAGTCTTCCATAAACGCCGGCAAAAATGCATTACCGGCCTCGATCGTTGAGATTCCGGCCATCCGCGCTGCAAATAAGCGCGCGTCGCGGCAAAATAATCAAAGGTCGATTCCGTCTCTGCAAAGCGCAAGTGCATCAAACGACTGGTCGCATCATCGATGAAGACGAGCAGGGTGCATTGTGGGCCGCGATCCTCGAACCACCAGTGTTCAGAGCCGTCGATCTGAATCAACTCGCCCACACAGTCACGACGATGCCGGGGCTGGTAGACCCGTTTGAGCCGTTGCCGGCGATCCTGCCAGAGCCCGTCGGCCAGCATCCAGCGCCGCACCGTCTCAACACCCAAATGCAGCCCGTGCCGCTCCGAAAGCTTCTCTGCCGCCAACGTCGGGCCGAAGTCGCCGTAATTGGCCTTGATCAGCGCCATCGCTTCGGTCCGGAGAACCGCCGGATACGCCCGATTGCTCGGCTTGCCGCGCTTCTTGGAAATCAGAGCTACAGGGCCGCCAGCGCGATATGCCTTGAGCAATCGGAACACTTGGCGTCTCGTCACGCCCATCAGCTGCGCCGCTTCGCTCGGTCGTATCCGCTCGGCCAAAGTCCTTCAGCACGTGAACCCGGTCGATCTCCGCTCGGCTCATCGACAGCACCGTCATCACTCAAAACCCCCGAGGCCCATGCCTTAGACAAGTCCGAGCGTGACATCTCTAATGGGGAGGATGGTGACCTTTCTAAAGAGGGTCTATATAAATTCTATCGCATAACATAGATTATGGAATACTATTCAATTTCTTGGAATATGACTGAAGATGACTCGGGCTACTTTAATATACTTTCTTCGACCCTTCGTCCATCTCGGCCGTCTCACGCCGGATCGCACGTTCGCTCCAAGCGTGAGGAATGGCGCTTGACGTAACCACGACGGGTTTTTCGCCTGAGCCAAGACTCGAGGGCCTCGACGGCCTGTACGTGCCCGTCGAACAGATCGAGACGCCGTCGGCCACGCTGACCAAGACGGCCCCATTCCCGCACTAATGCCGTATCGCCAAACAGCGTCGGCTCGATCGTGAGCACATAGAACCGTGCCATGTTACGGGCCGGATCGCGACGCTCGAGCACGAGATATTGCACGGTGAGTTCGGACATGCGCTAGAATCGCAATTGCCGAATCGACCGTCCAATTAAATAAATGAATCGATCAGAGCCGACGATTCAGAAATTTCGTGCGGGCAGGCAACGAGACAATCGCGGTCAGGCTCGCGATAGCCGAAGCCCGCAGGCTCTGGCCGCTCTGTTGCTCGGCAGGAAGTTTGTCCAGATTGATTTGCTTCCAGCGGACCGCAGGTAGCTTCGCCGCGCAGGGCGCACGGAGTTGGCGCTGAGGCTGGTGTCCTGCAGTTAAGCTTACGTCAGCGACGATTCCAGTTGCTATCGTCAGCTTCATCATCTTCCTCCGAAGGCTCCACGGAAAGAAGAATGAGTGCATAACCTTGTTGTTGGCGATGGACTTGCTCGAACAAGGTTGGTGCGCGATGGCCGCGAGAAACATCCAGCCATTGCGCCGCATCGGTCTCCTCAATTTCACTCGTCACCGATTGTTCGTGGTTTTTGCGAATGAGAAGGGAGGCCTTAGGAACTGGATCGCCCCACCGGACCGAAATGAACGGGAAAGAGCCCTTACGGTAAAAGTAACGCAAGACGCGCCCGTTGTGCGTAACGACGAAAGCGACAGGCTCTTCACGATAGTCGACATAAGCGCGCCCGAGAACCTCTTTGCTCACTTCGTACCGCTCAGCAAGTCGAACGACCTCCCCCAAATCGGGATCACGGCTCGAGTTTGCCTCCTTGCGAAAATGATGTGGTGGTACAAGTAGCAAGGAAGAGAACCGGTTGGCCTCTGCTTCCCAACGCCTGCGCATGTCGGCGATTTTCGGATCTAGCTCCAAGAGATCGCTCATCGAACAAAGGAAGCGATCTTCTTTGCCGGGCCGGTGCGCCGGAATCAAGAAATGCCCTAGCTCGTGGCCGATGGTGAAGCGCCGTCGCTCGGCTTTCATTCGCCGTTGCACCAGAACGACGCCGCGCGACTTTGTCTCGTTGGTGATCAAACCGCCAATGAAGCCGTCGCTTTCAAGTTCTTTGATTTCTTCAATGCCGAGCTGGATCGCCAGCTTCTCAACAGGGATCGGGATCGGCAGATCAGGCTCGGCTTTGAAGATCTCAATCACGAGTCTTTCCGGCGAGCCGACATCCGCGAGATCGATCCGTGATACCGCCATTACTCTTTCTTCGCCTCTTTTAGACCACGCATGATGGTCTCGATGGTCTTTAGATCTGACTTACTCAACGTCTTCAAATCGCGATAGAGCGCGACCAGTTCGGAAGGCTCACTCGATGCATTTGGATCCTCTTCCAAAAGCTCCGACACACTGATCCTGAAATGCGTTGCCAACCGCTCGATGAGTTCGCGTGAGGGGTTGGCACTATTGCCCTGCTCGAGATCCCAGATGTGGGTCTTCGAGGTTTGGACTCCGTCGGCAACCTGCTGAAGCGATTGCCGTTTGGCAGCGCGCAATTCCTTAATCTTCGTCGCGAGTGACATTCCAGTTCCTTCGTAGATTCAGCCACTTATAGCCCGGCGTCGTTTGATTTGTCGATACGAAATCGTGGGCTATTGACAGTCCGATCGTTAGATATTACATGACGATTATGTTCAACAATGGGGGGACACCTGCGCAAGCGCCCCGATGAAGAGGATCTTTGGAATGTCTGAGGCTGAAGCTGAGAATAAACACCTGGTTCGCATCCACCTCGATCGTCAGACCTTCGAGTCGCCAAACCCGACCACGGGTGCCGCCCTCTACGAGCTGGGCGACGTAGGGCCGCATAAGAAGCTCTTCCGCGAAGTCGAGGGCAATCACGACGACGAATTCATCCCGCGCGAAGATGAACAGGTGCACCTCAAGGAGGATGACCATTTCTATTCGCAGAAGGCCACGACGATCTTCGTGAATGGAACGCCTGAAGCCTGGCCGCATCGCAAGATCTCTTACGAGCAGGCGGTCAAGCTGGCCTTCCCTCACGGGCCGACCGGCGGGAACATCCGCTACAGCGTTTCCTGGACCAAACCCGACGGTCAGGAAGGTTCTTTGCGGCAGGGACAGTCCGTCGCTGTGGTCGAGGAGATGATGTTCGATGTCCGTAACACCGATAAATCCTAAGCTCAGCGCCGATCTGACGAAGCTTGAGGCGGAAGGCTTCCGCCTCAAGTTCGTTCAGGGTTCAGCCTACCATATGCTGATCGAAGGCATTCCGGCCGTCACGTCGAAGCGCGAAGTGGTGCTCGGGACGCTTTATACCACGCTCGTCATCGATCCGAACGGCGTGACGGTCAGTCCCGTCGCCGACCACCAGTGCTGGTGGATCGGAGAGCTGCCCTGCAATGCCGACGGGGAAGTCATGGAGGAAATGATCTCCAACAAAGACCCGGTCGATAAGGGTGATGGCATCACGACGACCGTCGGTTTTTCCCGCAAACGCGCCAATATGACTTCTTATGACGACTATCACGAGAAGATCTGGAGCTATGTGCGCTCGATCTGGCACGAGGCGCGGGTGATCGATCCCAATTGCGATCCGCGCAGCGAAAAGCCGGTACCGGCGATCATCGAAGCCTCGCGGCGTGTTTTCCATTATCCAGATATGGCGACAACGCGGGCCGGAATTGGTGCCGCGACGACCAAGCTGCTTGCCGATCGGGTTGCCATCATCGGCCTCGGCGGCACGGGGTCCTACATTCTAGACCTTATGGCCAAGACGCCCGTCACGGAGCTTCATCTGTTTGATGGCGACGTGTTCGCCGTCCACAATGCCTTTCGCTCGCCTGGCGCACCCGCGAAGGAAGATCTGAAAAACCCGAAGAAGGTCGATTGGTTCGGTGACATCTACGACCGGATGCGCACTGGCATTATCCGACACCCTTACTATGTCGGCAAAGAGCAGCTGATGGAGTTGAAGGAATTTGGCTTCGTTTTTCTCGCGATCGACAGCGCCAAGGCCCGAAAGATCATCCTTGAAGGCCTAATCGCTCTCAACATTCCCTTCATCGATGTCGGACTCGATATCTCCATCGACAACCAGGGTTTCCTGCGCGGCCAAAGCCGGTTCACACTCGGCACGCCAGAACATTATGCTCATATCCCAGAGGTCGTGTCGTTCGATGCTGCGGGCGAAAACGATATCTATCGAAACATCCAGGTTGCAGACTTCAACATGCTGAATGCCGCCATGGCCGTCATGAAATGGAAGAAGCTGTACGGCTTCTATGCTGACGATATGCGCGAGCATCATTCTCTCTACACGGTTGCCACCCACGGCCTGACCAAGGAAGACAAAGCGTGAGAATTAGCGAGTTCAGGCCCACATTTGGCGACTTCATCCCGAAGACATTGGAAGATGGGGTTCTATATATTTCGCGGCGCTTTAGCACCGCAAGCCATCGCTGCGCGTGCGGATGCGGTACCAAGATCGTGACGCCGATCCGCGAGACGGACTACAAGCTCACCGAGCGCGACGGGCGGGTGTCCTTGACACCGTCGATCGGCAATTGGGACCATCCTTGCCAATCGCACTATTGGATCCGAGACAACAAGGTCGTATGGGCCGGCGCTATGTCGAAAGATGCGATCCGTGCGGGACGCATTCGCGACGATGCCGATAGAGCGGCCTATTTTGCACAAGTGACATGGCCTTGGTGGCGTCGCTTGGCACGCAGCTTGACGGATTGGTGGAACAGGATGTTTGGCTGACGGCGGGTCTTGCGCCTGAGCCAAGACTTGAGGGCCTCTACAGGCTGCACGCGCCCTTCGAACAGATCGAGCCGTCGGCGTCCCCCTATAGAGATGTCGGTCTGAACAATTTGCTACGCGCGTGCTCGACGGAGTCTCCCTCCTCCGACCTCAGGCATTGCGCAAGACTTCCTCGAGCTGCGCGACGAGCTTCGCCCTGTGCTCGGCCGGAAGTTTGTCCAGATTGATTTGCTTCCAGCGCACCGCAGGCAGCTCCGCCGCGCCGGGGATGCCCAGCAGGCTCCAATCCGGCGCGCCGCGCTTGAACCCCATGAGGAAATCCTTGTGGGCTTGCGGCATTTTCCCCGCGAGTTCGGCGATTAGCGTTTCGCGTGCTTCGAGCAACTCGTCCAGGGTTACTTCATCGGCGGTCATGCCCTCGAAGCCGTGCGTGAATTCGTGCTGGATGTCCTTGCGGCGAGGAACCACGACCTCGGAAATCGGCCTGTCATGGCTGATGAGGTAGACGATGAACGCCTTGCGGAGATCGTCCGTGATGCCTTCGTTGGCGAGCAGATCGCGGACATCAAAGAGGTCTCGCGGATGCTGCCGGTCGAGCGCCGCGACGAGCTTGCCGGCGTATAGATCAGCGAACGAAACGACTTTCATCTGTGCGAAGCCGAACGTGTATTCGACGGTCGGCGACACGTCGCGCAACTCTGGCTCGAAGACGCTGCCTCTGATCACCGGCGTGACCTCGATCTTGACCTGCGCATCACCTTTCTGGACGGTCAGCTTGGTGACGATCTTTTCACGAGCGTTGACGACTTCCGTCACCCGTGCGCCGGGCAATCGTTTTCTGGTGGCGGCCGCCATGCGCTTCATCGCCGCATCGATCGCGGTAAGAGATTCGGGGCGCAGAGCCACCGGCAGATAGGTCAGGTCGATATCGACCGATAAGCGCGGCATGTCGCGGTGGAAGAGATTGATGGCGGTGCCGCCCTTGAGCCCAAAGTCGGGCTCCGCCGCGACGAACGGAATCGTCTCGATCAATAACGCCACCTGATGCCGATATTTTTCAGACAGGGGCATTGAGGTCGTCTGGGATGGTTATGAGGTATTTGGTGTCGAGTTTGCCGCCCTTGACGAGCATGCGCTTTCCCGTGCCGAGATTGACTTTCGACTTGTCGATCTGCTTGAGCCAGGCGAGCTGATGCCGTTCCGCGAACCAGAAGAACAATCGTTTGACCTTGACGCTTTTGCAATCGTCCAGAAGTGTTTGCAGCCGCCGGGGACTTAGGCTCCTCAAGCCTTCCGCCAATGCATCGACCTGATGGAAGCTTTCGTGGCGGGGCAATTCGTCGAGCAGTTCGAGGAACGCACGTTCGGGCGTCGATACTGTGAGAGGCCAGTCGAATGGTCCCGGTATTTCCCGCGTCGTCCCCGACTTTGATCCGGGCGTGCTCCCGTGCGTTTTGAATAGACTTTGTGTGCGGTGAACGCGGAATTTCTGTTTGAGCGGAAGTTTGCCGAGCCAGCCGGGAGCAGGCCGCGTTCCATATAGATGTACAGTCGAAGGACCCGTCTGGCTCAAGTAGTGGCCGAGGCCTTGCGCTTCGATGGCGGTACGTCCGCCAACGACGAGATCGGAGCCGAGCAGTCGCTGGAGTGAAACGACAACGCTCTGCCAAGAGAGTTCCCCAAGGGGGCGCTTGAATGTGCCGCGCGCCGGCTGATCAAGCCAGCCGGCCGCTACGTATTGGCTGCGCAGGCTGGTGGAATATCCGTGCCGTTCCATCCAGGCAGCATCGACCAGTAGTCCCTGCGGGAGGGTCTTTTCGAGCTTGTTTAGCTTTCTGTCGTTTTGCTCAGCCATACTAAGTAAATTAGCATCTCTTCAAACCGACGTCGAGGTTTATGATATATCGATTTTCCGCAGCCATACTAAGTAAAATTGCCATAACACAAACTCTCCTCGGGGATCCAAAATTGACATTTTGTTCTTGTTTTGTTCTAAACTACTAGGCTCCTGCGAGGCTGCTCCCGCAGGCGTTCGGGTAGATAGACGTATCGGTGGAAAACCCGTCGGCAAAGTCGAAATCGACGACGCGTATGTGGACATTGAGCCGAGCGACATCGCAATCGCGCACAGATCATGTTGAATCCGGTTGCAACGATGAAGGGGAGTTCATGAGTTTCAAAGCAACCGGCGCTTCGCACGAGGCGACCCTGCATTGCCCCAACTGCAATCACGAGATCCGGCTAACGGAGTCGTTGGCCGCTCCCCTCCTCGCTGAAACCCGCCTGCGCTTTCAACAGCAGCTGGCCAGCAAGGATGCAGAGATGGAGCGTAAGATCGAGGCACTGAGGCTGGAACGCGAGCAGGTCGCTAAGGACCGCGAGCAAATCGAGGAACACGTTGCGAAGCGATTGACTGCCGAACGTGCCCAGCTGCTCGCGGCCGAAAGCAAGAAGGCGCGAGAGGCGGCCGCAGCCGAGCTGCAGGCGAAGGAAGCGGAAGCCGCGGAGCTGCGAGCCAACTTACTTACCAACAACGCAAAACTTGCAGAGGCCCAAAAGCAGCAAGCCGAAATGATGCGACAGCAGCGCGAACTCGAAGAGCAAAAGCGCGAACTCGACCTGACAATAGAAAAGCGGGTGCAGGCCTCAATCGGCGAAATCCAGATCAAGGCCAGGCAGGAAGCCGACGAGGCTGCGCGCTTACGCGTTGCCGAGAAGGACCAGACCATCGAGTCGATGTCTCGAACGATCGAGGAGCTCAAGCGCAAGGCCGAACAGGGATCACAGCAATCCCAAGGGGAAGTACTCGAGCTTGAGCTCGAAGAGCTTCTGCGCGGACGTTTTCCGACCGATTCGATTGAGCCGGTTGGAAAAGGCGAGCTCGGGGCGGACGTTATTCAACAGGTGAATGGTGCTATTGGCCAATCTGCCGGGATCATCCTTTGGGAAACTAAGCGCACCAAGACATGGAGTGACGGGTGGCTCGCCAAATTACGTGACGACCAGCGTCGTTCCGGCGCCGATATCGCTCTGATCATCTCCCATGCGCTGCCGAAACATATCGAGCAATTTGACCTCGTCGACGGGGTATGGGTGGCTCATCCGCGTTGCGCATTGCCGGTCGCGGTCGCGCTCCGCCAGGGTCTGATCGATGTGAGTAGCTCACGCCTCGTTCAGCAGGGTCAGCGGACCAAGATGGAGCAGGTTTATCACTACCTGACCGGCACGAAGTTTAGGCAGCGGGTAGAGGCCGTCGTTGAGAAATTCAACGATATGCGAGACGACTTGGATAAGGAGCGCAAGTTTATGGGCCGGCAATGGGCCAAGCGTGAAACCCAGATCCTGGCCGTCATCGATTCGACCGTCGGAATGGTGGGCGACCTCCAGGCGATAGCCGGCAAGTCGATGCCTGAAATATCCAGTTTGACGCCTCCCTTGCTAGAAGCTGGTGATGAACCAGAGCGCAAGGCGAGCTAGTTTCCACTCGACGATCGCCTCCCCTTCCCTGCCGCGTTAATGACGATCCTTGAGCGATTTCGTTGTTCGAACTGGCGACGCTCAAGCAGGGCGCGCTCCTTTCGCTGGAGAAGGCGGGAACACTATCGAGCGATCTCGTCGGAAGCTATCAGATTGCGAACGCTGCTTGTTCCAGATGGTCGAATATAGCGAGTTCCTCCTTTATCTGCTCGACACGCTCAAGCAACGGACGAATTGCTCAGCTTACTCATTTTGCAGGCCGGCCGCGAAACCCCGGAAGAAAAGGCCGAGACGAAGTCCACCCATAGCCGTTAACAACTCGGCAAGCCAAGTATGAAGCGACTTATTCGCCCCGCGTCACGCGCAGCCTGTGCTCGACCGCCGCCTGCCAACGCTTGGCTCGCTGCAGCACCACCTTGCAATCCGGCGCGTAACGCAGGTCCTTCGCCAAGTCTTCCGCCTGTTTGATAAATTCGGAAGCGGACGCGGCTCCGGCCCGTGCCGCCTCGAGGGCAAGATAAGCCGCCGCGGATGCCTCCATATTCCTGTTGCCTTGCCGCTTAAAGGTTGCGATCACGGCCTTGTATCCCGCGATACCGTCGTCGATCTCACCGAGTCGCATGGACAGCATGCTCGCGGTCGCGGCGAGGTATTCGGCCGGCACGTCGTCGGCTTGTTTCTTGATCAGGGCTTGGCGAAGGAGCTGAGAAGCGCGGGGATATTCGCCCTTCTCGATAAGCGCATAAGCTAGGTGATTGCGGAACAGAAGCGACTCCGGCTCGAGCTCCAGTCCGCGCTCCGCCAGACGGAGACCGAGGTCGAGATCGCCGATGGTAATCGCCACCGACGAGCCGACAGCATAGGGCTTTGAGGCGAAGGGTTCCTCCATCATCCACTGCTCGCAGATCTTGATCAACCCATCAAAGTCGCCTTGCCAGTAGGCGTGAAACGCACGCGCCTCGCCCGAATCCAGTACCCGATCGATCTGCTTCGTGGTGACCAGCTCACCGCCGAGATGAGGATTGGCCCATTCGGCCTGGGCGAGCGAATTCCCCGTCGGATTGACCAGGCTCGTCCGGAACAGCTTGCGCGCGCGGCGATTGCCATCGCGGAGATGGACGGTCCCGATGGCCGAGGCGAGTTCGGAGACGTGCAGCGGCTGGAAACCGCCGTCTTCCACCATGTCGACCCCGACCTTGAAGAATTGGGGCTTTCGACCAGCGGCGGAAGACAGCGCGATCTCGCCGGCGACGAGCCACGGATCGAATTTCGTCGCCGCATTCCGCATGAGAACGTCGTGTGCCTGCTCGGGGTCGTCGAGATGCAGGTGCATGCGCGCAGCGCTACGTAGGACATGCCGGTCGGCAGGCGCCAGCTGCAAGGCGACGGTCATGGCCCGCTTCGCCTTGTCCTTATCGCCGTGGCTCACGTATCCAAGCGCCAAATCGACCCACGACAACGCATCTTCCGGATATCGGTACACGTGTCGCCGAAGCGGACCGATCTCGATGCCGGTCTGCCTCGACGCATCTGGATTCAGCCTTCCGAGCAGGAGAGCCGCCTGCTTCTTGACCAGCGGCGTCGCTTCGGATTCCTGCCGCAACAAGCTGCGTGCCGCGCGCTCGGCCTCCTGCTCCCGTCCTTCGACGATGGCGGTTTCGACCAGTTCCGCGGCCGCGATGACGTCGTTACCCCTGCGCCAAGCCTCCAGGCGCGCCTTGAGCTCCTCGGGAATCCGGGCGTCCTGCGCAGGCTTGCCCGGCATTGCCAATTCGCCGGAAGCGGCCACGCGCGCCGCCGGTCGCCACCGAGGAACGACATCCCTCTTCTTCGGAAACGCCTGCGCCGTCATGCGACTTTTCGCGCGCGGGTCGCCACGGTCGTCCGCTTCAGCAGAAGGTCGGTATAGGACTTATAACGCTCCAGGGAATATTGATTTGCCGATCCAATGCCCTTGCGATGGCCGCGTTTGGCTAGATCGGGATTGCACAATTCGTGCACGATAGTGGCGATCTCGCTGCGGACCAGCGGGTCGACCGCCGTGTCGAGGTCGGCGAGCACCTGGGAGAATGCATGCTGGAGATGCGGCAGCACCTGCTCATAGGTGCCGCTCCAGTTGCTCGGATGGAAGGCAGCGTCTAGCCGCGAGAACAAGGCCGCCGTGATGTTGATGCCGGAGAACAGGAAAGCGGCCAGATTCCCGAGCAGGTAGAGGTCGCAACCGATCCGCCGCACGACGAAGTCGGCGTGGAGATTCGAATAAAGCTGCTCCGGCGGCGCGTATGTGCGGTCGCCGGCCACGACGAGATTGTCCATCCAAACCTGATAGCCCCGCCGCGACGATCGCCCGAAATCGCCCACGCGGCAGCCGCCACCGTCGTACGTCAATACGTTCGAAGGTTTCAGATCCTGATGCGCGATCGTCTCCTTGTGCAGTTGCATCATGCCAAGGGTCACGTCGTTCAGGATGCTGAGGCTGATCAGACAGTCGAGACGCTTCTTGAGATCGACCTGCTTGCGCACGTCGCTCTCCGCGAGTTCGAATATCAGGTAGGCGACCCGGCCTTCGATGTTGCTGATCCGGGAACCTGCGCGTAGCCGTGGGTCACGGCAAGCACGACCCGCGAGAGCCGGCGATCCCTGCAATGCTCCAGGACGTCGCGCTCGTGATTGTATGCCGACGTCAGGTTTTGGAGAGCGCGCGCGGGATCCGGCGCGTTGAATGCGTCCGAGAAGTCCAGGGCCTTGAGAAAATGCTCCTTACCGTCCTTATCCGCGACGACGTAGGGCACGGAAAACATGCCGCCGGAGCTTGGGACGTGGGCGATCTTGTTGACGACCTTCCAGCCGCCATCGAGCGTCATTCCCACGAGCTGTTCTGCTGCTGTCATCAGATGTCTCCTACGATGTCCTGGAGTCCGCAACGAGCGCTTTAAGGAGCAAATGCCCCTCAGGTGAAAGAAACAGCGCACGGCTTCTCGGGTCTTTGACGTTGACTTCCTGCCGGATGAACGCGCGCGGAATGACGGCCTCGGAAGTCTGATAACGACCGAGGAGGACAGCCACGTGGCGGCTCACGGTCTGCTGCGGCTGATCCAGTCTCTCGGCGAGTTCGTTGACCGAAAGGCCCGGAGATCTGGCGATGGCGATCAAGGCCAGCGCCTGCGGCAGACTGATTTCCGCCTGGTACTTGGAGAAGGCCTTGTAGATGGCGTCCAACCGGGACGTTTCGGATGCGGTGAAATCGGTTCTCATTGACCCATACTTGAAGTTATACCCAAAAACGGGTATATACCATCCGTCGGTGTACGACAAAGTGATTCTTCGGCAGCCGGCAAGGAGATTCGAAATGGCGAAGAACATCGTGGTGCTCTCGGACGGAACCGGCCAGGACGGCGGCGCGCGGCCGGAGCAACGCATCAGCAATATCTACAAGATGTACCGGATCTCTCGCGACCACGCCGAGACGGGCATCGATCCCTCGCAGCAGGTCGTGTTCTACGATGCGGGTCTGGGCACCGATATCGGCGCCACGGCGCTGACCGCGCCCGTTCGCTTCGTCCAGAAGCTGCTCGGGTCCGTAACGGGCGCCGGCATCAAGCGCAACATCGCCGATTGCTACGAGTTCATCGTGAACCACTATGAGCCCGGCGACAGGATATTCCTGTTTGGCTTCAGCCGCGGCGCCTACACGGTCCGCAGCGTGGCGAACCTTTTGATGCTCTGCGGGGTACCCACCAGGCATCCAACCGGCCAGCCGATCCGTTTCCGGAAGGCCGCCAAGGCCGCTCTCGGTGCGAGCGGCCTGCGCTACTTCGTCATCCAGTCGGGCTTGGCCGCTGGCGTCGTCGCCGTGGCGTTCGCCGCCGGTTTCCTTCCGGCGGTCGGGATCGCGCTGCTGTGCTCCTGGTGGCTCGGCGCCGGCTTTATGCTCTCCGGCTTCCTCGCGCAGACCATCATCATTGCCGGCGCTCTCGGCGCCTTCTGGTACTGGCAGAACAAGTCGACGACCAAGACGATCGTCGACTATCCCAAGCCTGGAGAATCCCGCTCGCACAAGGCCGAGTGGAAGGGCGCGAACTTCGACCGGCTGCTCAGCCGCCACGTCGCGTTCGCGCGCTCCGCCAATTCAATCGACGAGACGCGGAAGGATTTCGACCGTGTCGGCTGGGGCGGAGGAAACGAGGGCGCGCCGGTCTTCCCCGGACACGAACGGCTCCTCCAGTGGTGGTTCGCCGGCAATCATTCCGAATCGGCGGCTCCTATCTGGAGCCCGAGTCCCGCCTCTCCGACATCGCGCTGGAATGGATGTGCCGCGAGGCGATTTCCGTCCCCGACGGTCTGCTCACGGGCCCGATCTTCGTCGACGGAACGAAGATGGAAGGGTCTGCCGACGCCGGTCAGGCACTGAACATCTATCCGGACGCCGGCGGCGTGCAACATTGCGAGGTCGCCGGCATGCGCGACACGATCGAGAGCCTGGCCGACGCGCTGCCGAACTGGTCATGGCTCCGCAGCCTGCTTGGCCGTCAGAACTGGCAGACCAAGATCCGCGACGTTGGGACGGAGTCCAAGGTCCACCCCACCGTTGAACAGCGCTTCGTTCTATCCACCGTCGTGCAGTGCGCGGCGGGAGTGGCACCCTACCGGCCGGCCGCGCTCGCTCAGCACGTCGATTTCAAGCGGTACTACACAGGTGATGCGGCCGGTCACGATTCCGGCCGACCCGCCACGCTTCAAGAGGTTCGAAGCTGATCGCAGGCACTGTCGGATCCCGTCCGAAGTAGGCGACGGGCGACCAAACGAGAGGACAGACGGATGACTATGAAGGCTGTATTCGTCGGCATCGACCGTCACCGATCGCCGGACGTTCCGGAGCTCGGCGGGGCGAAGCGCGACGCCACCGCGCTGTGGGCGCTTTTCGCGGATTCCGTGCCCGGACTTGCTTCGCGGCTTCTCGTCGACGAGCAGGCCACGCTGTCGGAGGTGCGGGATGCGGTCGTCGGCACCCTGAACGGCGCGGGCTCCGACGACATCGTGGTCCTGAGCTTCGCCGGACACGGCTCTCCGGACGGCAGCTTGGTCCTGTACGACACCGAGCCTTCCAATCTCGCCGGCACGGCGCTGTCGATGACGGTGCTGGCCGAGGCATTCCGGACGACGAAGGCCAAGGTCGTCCTGTGCATCCTGGACTGCTGCTTCAGCGGTCATGCTCCCGCACGCGTGCTCGAGACCGCCGCCAAGCCGCGCAGCGCCTTCGCGCTGGCCGGTATCTTCGGCGAGGGTCGGATCCTGCTCGCTGCCTGCGCACCGACCGAAGCTGCATGGGAGCAGCCCGGTACCGGTCACGGCCTTCTCACCTACGCGACGATCGAGGCGATGAGCGGAAGCGCCGGAGCGCCTGTAAGCTTCCCCGCCGTCGCCGACGAGATCATCCGCCTGGCGCGCGTCGAGGCGACCCGCAGTGGCGTGACGCAGACGCCCGCGTTTCTCGGCACCGTCCAGGGCGGACTTGTCTTCCCTGCGCTGGTTCGCGGCGCGAACTACGCCGCCGCGTTCCCGCCCGTGCCCGTGCATCGGATCGCGAGCTCCTTCTCGGAGCTCGCCGGCGCCGGCCTGCCGCAGGAGATCGTCGACCAGTGGACCGCGACCTTTCCGGGCGGCCTGAACGCGCTGCAGATCAAGGCCGTGAACGAGTTCGGTGTACTCGCCGGCAATTCGCTGCTGGTCGTGGCGCCGACCAGCAGCGGCAAGACTCTCGTCGGCGAACTCGCCGCGATCCGCGCGGTCACCGCCGGCAAGAAGGCCGTCTTCCTGCTGCCGTACCGGGCGCTGGTGAACGAGAAGTTCGAGGACTTCAGCGCGCGCTTGTCGCCCGCGGGCCTGCGCGTCGTGCGCTGCAGCGGCGACGCCTCTGACGGGGTCGCTCCCGTCCTGAGCGGCCGCTACGATCTCGGTTTCTTCACGTACGAGATGTTCCTCAATCTCGCGCTGTCCTCGCCGCGCCTACTCAATCAGCTGGGCCTCGTCGTGCTCGACGAAGGGCAATTCATCACGGATCCGGCGCGCGGCATCACTGTCGAACTGATCTTCGCGCTGCTGCTGCGCGCCCGTCAGCGCGGCATCGACCCCCAACTCGTGGTCCTGTCCGCCGTCATCGGCAACCTCAACGGCTTCGACCGGTGGCTCGATCTGCCCTTGCTGACGTCGCGCGACCGCCCCGTGCCACTGATCGAGGGCGTGCTCGACCGGCGCGGCAACTTCCAGTTCGTCGACGTCGACGGAACGACGAACATGGAAACCCTCATCCCGCCGGGCCACATCGTCCAGCGCCGGGACAAGCCGAGCTCGCAGGACGTCATCGTGCCGCTCGCCAAGCAGTTGGTCGCCGAGGGCGAGAAGATCATCGTGTTCCGCAACACGCGCGGTCCCGCGCAGGGCTGCGCGCGCTATCTGGCAAAGGAATTGGGACTTGGCCCCGCGACCGACGTGCTCACCGTCCTTCCGACGCAGGATCTGACGGCGGCCTCGCAGGATCTGCGCGTCTGCCTCGAAGGAGGGACCGCCTTTCACAACACGAATCTGCTGCGCGCCGAACGCGAGGCCGTCGAGCGCGGATACCGCGCGCAGGGCGGACAGATTCACGCCCTCGCCGCGACTACCACGCTCGCCGCCGGCATCAACAGCCCGGCCTCGACAGTGATACTCGCGGAGAACGAGTTCGTCGGCGAGGACGGCCGCCCCTTCACGATCGCCGAATACAAGAACATGGCAGGCCGCGCCGGCCGCCTCGGCTTCAACGAGACCGGCAAGGCGATCATCCTGGACGAGACGCCGATCGAACGGGCGCAGCTGTTTCAGAAGTACGTGCTCGGCAGGCCGGAGGACGTCACGTCATCGTTCAAGCAGCGCGACCTGCCGACTTGGATACTCCGGCTGCTCAGCCAGGTCCGGGGCGTGCGCGGCGAGGAAATCCCGGGACTGCTCGCCAACACGTTCGGCGGCTATTCCGCTTCGCTGGCGAACCCGCACTGGATCCGCCAGACCGAAGGCGACATCGCCGCGTTCGTAGACCGCCTGTTGCAGGCCGGCCTCGCCGAACGCGACGGCGACCTGGTCCGCCTGACGCTGCTCGGTCGCGCCTGCGGATCGTCGTCCCTCGCGTTCGAGTCCAGCCTGCGCCTGATCGAGCTGATGCGTCAGCTGGACATCTCGCGCACCAACCCGGTCACGGTGCTCGGCATCGTCCAGGTGCTCGCCGAGATGGACGCGATATACACGCCAGTGATGAAGCGGGGCCGCGCCGAGTCCGTCCGCGCAAGCCAGGTCGGACAGCGCTACGGGGCCGACATGGCGCACTTCCTGCAACGCTACTGCGACGGCGGTTTCCAATATCTGGCGCGATGCAAGCGCGCCGCGATCCTGTTCGACTGGATCGGCGGCGCGCCGGCCGACGAGATCGAGCGGCGCTACACGACGACGCCCTTCCAGGGCGCCGTCAGCTATGGCGACATCACGCGCATCGCCGAAGGCGCCCGCTTCCATCTGCGATCGGGGCACCAGATCCTATCCGCTCTGTTTCCCGCGCAACCCGACTTCCTTCTCGCGCTCGACGAACTCCTCCGCCGGCTCGAATACGGTCTTCCCGTCGATGCGCTGGGGCTGATGGGGCTGCCTGTAGTACTGTCACGCGGACAGTACCTCGCCCTCCACGCCGCGGGAGCGCGGACCGTCGACGCCGTCCGCTCATTGCATCCCGACATGCTCGAGAGCTGCGTCGGAAAATGGACGGCGAAAGCCATCGGCGAAATTGCGAGGGAAAAGGCTTCGGCCGCTTAGAGGAATGAGACGTGAGCACGTTGATCGTCCAGAGCAAGTTCGCCAATCGATGCGCGATCCATCCCGCGTCTACTAAACTGGACGCCTGCACGATAACCCGTTCGGATCGCTACGTTTTCCTGCGCGCTCTGTCAGACGGTTGAGCGGAACGAACTGCTCGGTGCCGCTGGCCATGGTTACATCTTCTTCTTTCTTCTTGGACATGTTGTTCTCCTTCTTGGACAGAGTTTTTGCAAAGCAAAAGGTGCCGCAATAACCTCTGGCTTCGCCGAGAAAGTAGACCGCAAGCGCAAGGGTGAGCGAAGTTGCGCAGCAACTTTCTTGGGGGGGGGACCTTTAGGGGGAACCAAAACCCGAAGGGGCGCGCCCGTGTGCGCGCGAGAGGAGAGCCTCTTAGCCTTCTCCTATGAACCGTCGATCGCGACGTACAAAAGCGCTCCCATGACGCGCGCCTCGTCGCGCAGAACATCACGCATTTCTATGGCCGGCACTCGGCTGACGCAGCCGTGATTGGCCGGATACGCGAGCACGTTCCGCATTGCATGACCATTTGTCGGATCCCAACAGGATTCTAGGCTTCAGCCGAAACAGAAGCGCGTTGGGATCTAACGAGGGTCCAGATGGGTCGTGGCAATCCGCCCGTCTTGGGATTGTCTGACGAGATCTTGCATGGCGCTCTCCATTTCAGCGGCCATCATCGTTTGCTCATGCTCGGTTGCGAACTCCTGCGGGCTCTGCATCGTAAGGACGACTTCGCGATCGAGCAGGATCAACCGCGCCTTGTGCTCCTTCTCCGGCTTGAATTCCGGATTGGCTGTCGGATGGAAAGTTTCGACAAACGCAACGGCGCAAGAGGTACGAGCTTCCGGCCGATCGTGATGACTGTCATGGTGATCCCCTGTCTGTGGTCGAAGGAGATTCTGGTGTACCGAAAGTGGTCGGCCTGCTGCACAGGAACGATCTGGAATTGGGGCGGATCGGTTGGTAATGTGCGTCAGTGAGCTCGATACGGCGACAACCGAGCTTCAATGCACGGGCCTTTCGCCCTAGATCAAGCAAGTCATGACGCCGCTGAGCCGTCGGCGTCGTTGCTCGCGGATGGCGCGGCGCGTTTGCGATTTCCGAGGGTACCTTCTCGGTAAGCCCGGATGATCTCAGCATTGGGATCTGGATGCTCAACCAGCGCGCCGTCGAAGATGGTCGATCGCAGACATTGCGCCGTTATCCGCTCAAGATCGAGCAGAGGATCGTCGCCATATGTCTCATAGTACCGATGATACTTATCGGATTCGTACACATCCGGAGCGCCGCCATGGATCACTGAATTGCGAAGACCGAGCAAAAGTCTAAGGCGCGGATACTCAAAACTGGCTTCACCGTGCCGGCCGACCGCATCAACGACCGCCTGTGTTGCCTGAGCAGCATCGCCAAAGATCGCATCCAAGGTCATAAAGAGCCATGGAAAGCGTTCCGGCGCGTCAAGTGGCCAAGCACGATAGAAATACTCCAGCGCCATCGCCTGACGGCGAGTCGGGGTGTCAGAGGCCGCCAATTTAGCCGGCAGCATGGACAGCCATGCATGATCGGACGTTCGAATGACAATATCTTCCGACATTCCGGGCGTATGCGCGTCACCGTAGGATGTCGTCATGCCGCCGTGCGCATCCAGCGTACAGCGGCCGCCGAACATGCTGCGCATGGAGAATTGGTGCCGGTAGCCGGGAAGCGGTGTAAGCGCCAATGCACCCAGTATTGTCGCCTTCATCTTGTTGGAAGCCTGAAAGATCGGCGATCGGATTCCAAGCCACGCAGACGGCTTTTCCTTCCTGCCTTTCCAGTCAGAGACCGGTGGAAACTCCTCCGGATGAAGCCCTGTCAGCCCAGCAATACCCACCTGGCTGTCGCTCAGAGATTTCGAGCGAATGAGAAAGAACGGCGCTGAATAGAAATCGTCCTCAACACGTACGGACACGAGCGGAAACAGCGTGAGGTCGAGGGGTGGGTTGAAGATTGGTGAAGCGGCGAGAAAGTTAGCGAGAGTCGCCTTCGTTTCTTTCGATACGTGTTCGTTGTATGAGCACTCGAACTTCCGCAAAAAAGTTTCGTTGCCTAAATAGCCGTAGTTCGCAGTAATGAAGCTCGCAAGTTGGCTCTGAATGTCCCTTACGGACATGGACCGAAGGTAGGTGGGACCAGACTGACGAACGAACAGCACGGCGCGCACCATGAGACGTCGTCGAAAAAAGACATACGTGCTGAGACGCCGATTCCAGAGCGGTGTTCCAGGTGGGCCAAATAGAAATCTGCTCTCGAGGCCGTCGTCGCCCCTCGTGCGATACATAGCCGAAAGGATCAGCTCGATTGCTTGAGAAAATATTTCGTCTGACATCGGAAGATACCACCAAAAACAATCACGCTGCCAAAGGCCGATCCGGTCTACGCAGGCGAAGCCTCATGGCAGCGCGACTATGGAACATGCGCGACCTTTGCTGGATCAAAAAGCTCGATAATCATGGCCGTGACATAGCGAAAGGGTTCAAGAAACATGGGGGCGTTTAGGATGGTGTCGCTACCATGCGCGAACATATTGCGGATCATCGTGATCGAACGAACATCTGCGGCTACCAAGCCTTGCGCATTTGCGGCTTCTAGCAACTCGGCGAGCATCGCAGGACGCATGGCCTTTCCTTTGCGCGTCGTACGCCCGGTGAATTGATGGCCAATGCGTAGGCGCAGGGCCAACTCAAGGCAGGGGAATGTCTGGGCGGAAGCGAGCGTCAGAAGATCGTAGGCGAAGTAAGAATAAATACAGGCGTTGCGGATACCATCGTGAGAGCGTCGAACGGATTCGGGAACGTAGTCGGGCAACGCCAAGGCGCTCATATCGCCATGCAAGGCTTCGAGCGAGCTGCCGACGAAGCCGGCTGAGCCAGCATAATAGGGATCTGGCGAAAGGAGGTTACAACCGTCTTTGAGCATGTCGAATTGACCTCGAAGATTGACCGGTTGGAGGATTGCCCGGTCGGCAGCAACCTAGCTTCTTACAGAGTGGAAGGAGTTCGCGGTGAGGCGTTCCACCTCGGCTCGAACACGTTCAATCGAAAGCCCACTGACGCCAAACCTTTCAAACAACGAAGCCACGAGCGGATGGAGAACGTCGGCCAACTTGTCTTTGATGTCCTGAACCGAAACGGTGGTTTCGAGTAAGGCTTCGTCACTTCGCGACGCCCCACCCTCAAACATCAAGTCACTGGACGGATTACCCCAGTTGCGGAGCACGCGACCCGTCAGGCCCATGTAGTGCGCACGCATGCGAACCTTTATGTCCGCCGTGTCGCGTTTCATGAGCGTCGCGAGATCCGCTGCATGCATCAGCAATTCACCCATACGCCAGACGGGTAGAGTCGTGTCAAAGATCGTTGCCGGCGCAAAAGTATCCTGCGAATCCTCTTGATAGCCCCGCATGATAAAGGCCCGGCCGGACGGGGCAACGCGCCAGAAATCGCAATGGGCAGCATCGCCCAGGGGACGGTTCGCTCCCGTCTCATCCGTCGGCTTCAGCCAGCATTCGATCGTGCCGTCTTTTTCGTAGGGCGCCAGTTCGTGCCGGGTGAGAAATACGAACAGGGGCCAGCCCGTGTGCCGAACGACGGCTTTTTCCAGAACGTCTCTGAATTTATGCAGCTCGAAAGTTGGAAGGTCGCCTTCGAGCGCATAATCAAATTGGTACGATCCGCTCGGAAAGCGTCCCGGTGAATCATCGGGAAGCTTCTTGGTCAATTCGCGCCATCGCGCGAATGCCTCCGATACGAACGCTCCTTGAACGCTATTGGAATCGCGCTCAAAGACGAGGCCAACGACGCGCAAAATGTCGAAGACTTTGGCGAGCGTGAGCGTTTCCTCGCCGCGATCGAAGGCGACCATCGTTGGAATGGAAACACCCGCGAGTGCGGCGTGCTCTTTTTGTGTGAGCTTTTCGGCCCTTCGGCGCCGGATCGCTTCCGCGACGATCGATTTCCAATTAAGCGCTTCTACTCTTCCAGGATTCGCAGGCATGCGCCCCTCACAATGTCAGAATAACGATGAACGAACCCGTCCGGCGGCTCGCCTTGCGGAGGCTCGATAATGGAAGCGGCTTTTTTGACGCGCGCCTTTAGATCAGTGCGCGTCTGATCGACGGCCGCTTGGGAGAGCCCGATACTTTTGCCGAATGAGGACAGCAGGGGCCACGCAACTTCATCAAGATTGGGCTTCTTGCCATCGATCGAAAGCGCGATGTTTTGATCGTAGCCATCATAGAAGGCGGTATTCAGGATGTCGTAGGCGGGCGATAGGCGAAGACCATCCGCCGTCTCAAGCAGCGAGAAATTCTTCAAGTGAGCGTCGCAATTGCCGACCAGGACAAAGACGATCACGCGCCGGAAGAGCTTAAGGAGGTCAATGTCGGGACGAACGGAATGGTTCTTGAGAGCTGCGGCGACCTCTTCGTACGAAGCGTCGTACTTTCCGCTGAAATCCGCGCCTCGCGGTTTAACGAGTATCTGCGCGAAGTCCTCAAGCCGAAGCTTTTGATTGTCCGACCTTCGGTCGAAGCGCGTAACGACAAGGCCAACTTCGTTGAGTTTGGAAACTTGCCCTTGCGTGAAGGTATTCACTTCATCGGCGCCAAGCAGAGCGGCAGCCCATCGCAAACTTAGGGCTTCGTTGCGGACCAAGCTGTCGAGCCGCTCGGAGTTGAATTTTGCGATGTAAGGCGCCGGACCGGTTGCGGCCGCCGGGACAAAATGATCGCCCTCCTTTACGACAAGCAGTTTGCGTTGCACCCCGGAGATTGTTCGGCCGGGACTGGCCGTGACTTCCTTCACCGGTGGAAGGTTCTGAGCGGCGTCATTCTTCCCGCGCACGCTGACGGCACCAATACAGTCGGCACCAAAGCGTAACAGCAGCCCAAAGTCATCTTGCTCCTGAAGATGGGCAACATGGGTCTGTTTGTCGCGAAGCCAGCCTTCTGGGCCGAGATGTTGAAAGAAAGGGTGCAGACCCTGCTTCCATTCATGCTCGCGACGACTGACGGGAAAGCAGCAGCCGACTTCGGTGCGCCAGTCCGCGTTATAGGTAAAGCGCGAGCCCCCGGTCGCGGTTTCCTCGAGGGTTCCGGCCACCTCGTCCTTGAACAGGATTTCTGCGCTTCTCACGGTCATGCTAAAACCTTTCTGATCTCAGAGAAATTTTTGCCACGGAAACTAAAAGATAGCTTCCTTTCTTGAGATTATCTACTTATAAGTAAGCCATAGATTATCTGAAGCGAAATAAAGCTCGATTAAGAAGCTATGGCTTCTCAAAACTAGCCTATTTTCAAATGCTTGCTTAGACATGAGCCTCGGCGAGGGGGACAATACCAAAAGAAGCGTTGATAATCGAACAAATACGGAACAGAATGCCGAATGGCTAAGGAAACGTATCAACCAGCCCAAATCGCGGCCCCCGCAGCGACAGGCGGCGCCGGACCTCAATTCGAGGCCAAGGTTGGTGCGTTTTACGTTCTGCCGCTGCTGTCGGGCGGCGAGCCGCGTGGCCTGCCCGGAGCCACCGTCCGAAGCGTCGCCTTTCAGCAGAGGATCACGGAGCATCCGCTCGACGATGTGGTCATCAAAGCCGCCAATCGGGACGGCTCCCCAGCGACCCTGGAGATCCAGGTCAAGCGCACCCTCACCTTCACTGCCTCCGACACGGAATTTCGCGACGTCGTCGGACAAATCTGGGAAGCAGCGCAGAAGCCCGATTTCGCGACAAGCCGGTACGAACTGGCAGCGGCGACCGCGCGAACGACAACGCGTATCGAGCAAACCTGCCAGGAAGTCCTGCACTGGGCTCGCGAGCTGCCCGACGGCGCGACCTTTGCCACGCATATCGACCGGCCGTCGTTCGCATCGAACGACATGCGCAGTTTCGTCGAAGTCTTTCGCACCAACCTCGGACTGGCCGGGGCGCCGACAGACGACGAGACGGTTTGGCGATTGCTTCGTCGATTTCAGATTTTGGTTTTTGACTTTGAATCAGCAGGCTCGGACTACGAACATCGCGCGCGCGAGAATTTGCGCGGTATGCTTGCCGCCGATCAGGCCGACCGCGCCAACGACCTTTGGCCGGTTCTTATTGATTATGTCGGCGCAAGCGCTCGCGCGGCCGGAACAACTGATCGGCCTGCAATCGCCACGCTCTTGGAACAGCAGCATGGCGTTCGGCTCACACCGCATGCCTATCTGCGCCCGGTCTATGAGCGCCTCGCCGAAGCCACCGAGCAGGCCCTCGATGAAATCGACGAAACCGTTGGTGGTGTACGCCTAGCGCGGAACACACTGATTGATGGGGCGTACGATGTCATCCACCAGCATCCTACGGTACTGATCCAAGGTCGGCCGGGTGTCGGCAAATCCGCGGTCATGAAGCATCTCGCCGTACGTCTGCAAGCGGAAGGTTGCATCCTGGCCTTGCGCCGCGGCAGGATTATTCCAGGCGGTTGGGCTGTGATGGCTCACACGATCGGCTGGGCCGGCTCGCAGGCGGAACTGTTCAACGAGCTTGGGGCGGGGGCGGAGCGGTCCTGTTCGTCGACAACATCGACCAGATCGACGATCCGGGCGAATGGGCTACAGTCACCGATCTGCTGTCGCAAGCCGCCCGGAGTCAGGGCTGGCACGTCGTCGCAACCTGCGGCGTCGAAAGTGATGACTGGAAAATCAAACTTCCCGCGCGCGTAAGAACGGCAGGCATCGGCGCCTTAGAGGTCGGGGCCTTGTCGGATGAGGAAAAAGCCGAGCTGTCCTCCCAGAACAAAGCACTTGCCCTGATTTTGGCCGACGGCCATCCGGCAAAGGGAATTGCTGAAAACCTCTTCTATCTGTCGCGCCTGATCGAGCTTGGTGTCGGACAGGACGCCGGTATCGCGACCGAACTCGATCTCGCGCGCTTGTGGTGGCGCTACGGTGGTGGACGATCTGAGGACGACCGGAGATTTGCGCGCTTGAGACTGCTGCGTGCAATTGGCGCGCAAGCGATCGCGAATCCCTCGCAGGTGACATTCAAGGTCGATGAACTCGATTCAACGACCGTCGCCGAATTGTTGCATCTCGAAAGTCTGCGCGAGGAAATCCGAGGCGCAAGCATAACGTTCCGCCACGATGTGCTTCGTGATTGGACGATCGGCTTTCAGATCCATGAAGATGCCGGCCTGTTGGCGGCGCTACCGATGGACCGCCCCCTGCCGACCGTCCTGGGGCGCGGGCTTGAGATCGCGGCGAGGCTCGCGTTGGCCGATGATCCGACCGGGCAACGCTGGCTGGCACTGCTTGCGATCACCGAGCGCGAAGGAAGCCATGGAAGCTGGAAGCGGCCGATCTTGCTGGCGCTTCCTCGCTCAGAAGATGCCCTGACCTACTTTTTGACACTGACACCCGTTCTGCTCGAAGCAGGCGGACATCGTCTGCGGGAAGTGATCCGGCTAATGATCGCGGTCGAGTCCGAGCCGCTCGCGGCGTTGATCGCGCGCGTGAGACCGGACATATCCATTCCAGGCGGTGCCGGCGATCTGATCGCACCGAAAGGCCCAGCCTGGGTTTCGCTCGTGGTTTGGCTCGCGATATCAGCGAAGTCGTTGCCGACCGAAATCATTCCGGATGCCGTCAAGGTATTTCAGGCATGGTTGATCGTGACGCAAGGTCACAATCACCCCATCAACGCCCAGATCGTCGATATTCTTTTTGGCTGGCTCGCACTTATCGAATCCCGATTGAGGCATCGCGTCTATCGGGACATCAGCGAAGTTCCGCCACTCTCAATATTGATCACGCGGATGACGTGCGTAACGAAATCCGAATGATCGTGTTCACCTTTGCGAACCTGAACCCGACCGCCGCAGCCGGATATCTGTCCGGCATCAACGCGGAACGGATCAACCATCATGATCAGGAAACCCTGCTTAAGTCACCCGGAACAATGCCTGAAGCCGCCCCAGGGCCATACGCGGATTTTGTGCTGGGAACGTTGATCGAGAAGGATGATCCCGACCGCTACTCTAGGCGGCGCCGCGACTACGGTCCGTTCGAGATTCACGACCATGTGTTTCTGGATACGCCAGCCGATGGCGGTGCGTTCCTCACGGTTTTGAACGCCTCGCGCGAGGACGGATTGCGAATTGTTCGCGGGCTCGTCGAGCACGCAACGCAATGGCGCCGCGAACAATACCAAAGAGAACGAAGGCCGTTTCCACACATCAATATCACATTTCCGGGCAACGCTCAGAGATTCGAAGGCGATCTAACCGTCTATCGATGGGCACGGGCCTCCGGTCCCTCGCTGATCCCGGCAACGGCACTGAGAGCACTTGAGGCCTGGGGCCACCTCGAGATTGAGGCTGGAAGGCCGTTTACGGAAGTTCTCGAAGATATCCTTGGTCCCAATGGCTCAAGCGTTGCGTTTCTCAGTGTCGCGGTTGACCTCGCTCTCTCGCATTGGCAAGCGGCTGCCGATGCAGCTTGGCCCCTGGCAACAAACCCTCGATTGCTTCAATTGGATGAGGATCGCTTCCGGCACGACATTTCTGGCGTCAATCGCTTCTCAGAGCGGTCAGCAGACTCAAGTTGCCGTTCGCGTGGATCTCGATGCGCAACCGTCTCGACGGACGCGCCTGGCCGACATGATAGGACGTTACGTCTTCCGCGAAGATGCCAGCACCCTCGGGCTTCTCCGGGCGGCCATAGAACAATCGCGTGATGATCTCAGTGGTCAGGATGATGAGCGTGCAAATCGAATCGAAGAGCTCCGCCTGACGGTCACCCGCGCCCTGCGTATGACGGAGGCTGAATTGGGAGGCCGTGACGCGGACGTTGCCGGACGGCACGCAAGTCGAAGTCTACCAGTTCAAGGAAATTCCCGAGGAGCAGCAGAAGCGAGAAGACCAAGCTTCGCGAGCAAACGCTGGCCTTCAACGGATGAATATCCGCCTCAGGATTCAGTCGGCTCTCCTTGAGCCCGACCAATCCACGCTGGCTCTGGTCCGGGAAGCCCTCGCATGGGCAAAGGCGCAGCCTCTGGAAGTCGAACCGAAGTCAGACGAGGACGACGACAACTACGACGCGGAATGGAATCGGCGGGCGGTAGTGATGACCGCTGCGCTGGTGGCACGCGACTACGAGGCCGCGGATCGCGAGGACGCCCTGATCTGTCAATCGGCATTGGACTGGGACCCCCGATCGGCATCCAAAGGGGACCCCTTTGATCGACGCGTTCTGCCGGTAGCGCTCGGCTCGTCGGAGCT
>NZ_JACIHC010000033.1:35274-37470 GCF_014198205.1 Bradyrhizobium sp. SBR1B | reverse complement strand
ACTGCTGGCAGGCTCGTCGGCCATTTCTACATACACAATGGCGACGATTCAGGCTTCGTTTGCGAACGCGGCTGAGTTCTTCAACAGCCTGCTAGAGAGCTTTGAGCAACACTTGACCGAGGCGCGCCCACCCGTGGGGGGGCATGTCTCCGGTGGCGGCCGCCACTATCCCCATCTCTCTGCAGAAAATCGGGACATTATCGACAAAGCTATTGCCAAATACGCGGCTCAAAAAAAGCCGAGCCGGAACACGATTAAGCGCTATACGCAGGTGCTTCGCCGACTTGGAAATCATCTTGGCGCTCATCGGCAAACGATTGATCTGGGGGACCACGAATCCCTGGTCCGTCATGTCAAGTCAAACTTCCCGAACGACGAAGACATGAAGAAGGGGTTGAGTGTCCTTCGGGCGTATCACGACCCGAGCTATGTAGCTTCCGGCGGGCGGCCGCGCACGATCGCTTCGGCGGACGACGCGGCCCTCTCAGAGCGGCTTAATGCCAGTGGCATGACTCCGGGCAGCGCCGCTCGTCATGATTGTAGCCTTCGTAGATTCTCTAACGTGCTTAATCGTGCGGGCCATTCGATATCCGCGCTAGATCACGAGACGCGCATTGAGGTCGCTCAGAAGTTGTTCCCCAAAGACGAGCATCTATTGTTCGCGTTAAACAGGGTTCGCGATGCAAAGCACGTTTCCGGCGCGCGTGCGTCTCGCAAGGCTAGCGGTCATGCTGCCCCAGCGCCCGCATTGCATCTTTACCCCGATGACGCTCGCATTATGGATGGCCTGGAAAAGGCAGAGCTGAGCATGCTCAAGCCTGAGGACACTAGCCGGATAAAAGATGTGCAAAATCGGGCCGGCAACCAACGAAAATTCGGCGCATGGCTCCAAAGCAAGGGACGAGGAAGCATAGTGAGCCGACTTGCCGGCACCTCTGAGCAGCAAAAGTCTCTGAACGACGATCACACGGTCTTCAGAAAAGCCCATCGAAACGCAGACATGGGCTTCGATCGGCTTCGGAGCTACCTATCACTCGTCGAAGCGAATGCTGCGCTTGGCGTCTCCCCAAGCGCGATTGGGGAACCGCGGCGTGGCGCGTCGAGCTCAACGTGGTCGCCGCACCTACCGTCCGATTTTGAGTGGCCGACGCCGGAAGCGGTGCCAGACGGGTCGTCAGCGATCTATCGAGGTCTCGGCTCTTTCATTGGTCTGCCGCACACCTCGCAGGAGGTGAGAGACGATGCTCAGTCCGCGCCGGTGGGTAGAGCTGCCGCCGGACCTCCGCTCTTCATCGGACCATCGGACGCGCCAGCTCAGTCGTCAGACATCTACCGCGGTCTCAACTCTTTCGTTGATCTCCCATACACACCGCAGCAGATGCAAGACGATGCCCAGTCTGTGGCGGTCGGTGAGGCTGCCGCCAGACGATCGGTCTTCACGGAACCATCGGACACGCCAGCTCAGTCGTCACACATTTATCGCGGCCACTATCCTTTCGTTGAATTGCCGCATACGCCGCAACAGATGCGAGATGATGCTCAGTCGGCGCCGGTGGGTGGGGCTGCGGGCAGACCGCCGCTCTTCACCGAACCACCAGGCATGCCAGCTCAGTCGTCAGACATCTTCCGCAGTCTCAACTCTTTGGTTGACCTGCCTTACACACCGCAGCAGCTGCGTGACGATGCTCAGTCAGCGCCGGTCAGTAGGGCTGCCGCCAGATCGCCGCTCTTCACCGAACCATCAGAGGCGACAGCTCAGTCGTCCGACATCTACCGCGGGCTCAACTCTTTCGTTGATTTGCAGTACACACCGCAACGGATGCAAGACGATGCTCAGTCGGCGCCGGTGGGTAGGGCTGCAGGCAGACTCCTGCTCTTCACTGAACCGTCAGGCGTGCCAGCTCAGTCGTCAGACATCTTCCGCAGTCTCAACTCTTTGGTTGACCTGCCGTACACACCGCAGCAGCTGCGTGACGATGCTCAGTCAGTGCCGGTGGGTGGGGCTGCGGGCCGACCGCCGCTCTTCACCGAACCATCAGGCGTGCCAGCTCAGTCGTCAGACATCTTCCGCAGTCTCAACTCTTTGGTTGACCTGCCGTACACATTGCAGCAGCTGCGTGACGATGCTCAGTCAGCGCCGGTCAGTAGGGCTGCCGCCAGATCGCCGCTCTTCACCGAACTATCAGAGGGGCCAGC
>NZ_JACIHC010000033.1:0-35176 GCF_014198205.1 Bradyrhizobium sp. SBR1B | reverse complement strand
GCTCAGTCGTCCGACATCTACCGTAGTCTCAATTCTTTGGTTGACCTGCCGTACACACCGCAGCAGCTGCGTGACGATGCTCAGTCAGCGCCGGTCAGTAGGGCTGCCGCAAGATCGCCGCTCTTCACCGAACTATCAGAGGGGCCAGCTCAGTCGTCCGACATCTACCGTAGTCTCAATTCTTTGGTTGACCTGCCGTACACACCGCAGCAGCTGCGTGACGATGCTCAGTCAGCGCCGGTCGGTAGGGCTGCTGCCGCCAGATCGCCGCTCTTCACTGAACTATCAGAGGGGCCAGCTCAGTCGTCCGACATCTACCGCGGGCTCAACTCTTTGGTTGACCTGCCGTATACACCGCAGCAGATACGTGACGATGCTCAGTCAGTACCAATGCTTAGCCTCGACGGTAAGCCCGCGTTCGTCGTCGGGCGGTCGGGCTTACTTCAGGAGCTTGAGGACATTGGATACCGTGTCGACCAGGATTGGCCGGATGGCTCCCAGCCGGGTGCTCAGATCGGGCCCTCGGCTACCGCTGCCGGCCACAGCGGACCCGTGCTAGGGCCCACGCAGTGGCTGGGTGACGAGCATATCCAACGGGATTACGAGCTCCTGACCCAGGAGTTGCAGCAGAACAATCCGGATCTCGCCGCCCGAACGCGGTGCGTGGATCCCCTGATAGCCCAAATGTTGCGATCCCCCTCCAAGGAGATCGCCGAACGAGCATTAGGGTGGGTTCGCTATGATGCAGCCGACTTCCTATTCCTCCCAGTGAGCGATGCTAGCAATACGGATAGACACCGGCGCGGCAGTCACTGGTCGCTGCTGCTGGTTGATCGCCGCCATGGGGGCCGGCCGGTCGCCTATCACTATGATTCCGCCCAGGGATACAATGACAAGCCTGCAGCGGAACTCGCAGCTCGGCTTGGCACTAACCTGCAACGGGCCCCGATAAGACAGCAGCAGAACGGTTATGACTGCGGTGTATTTGTCGTGGACGGCACCCGTGAACTGGTTAGGCGATTGGCGGCAAGACGGCCGGACCTGAACCTATGCAATCTTGTCACTAGTAGGCAGGCGCTGCGCAACCGACTAGGCGCTGTCGCCGACTTCAACTGAACAGGGTGCAGGACAAGTAAAATGCTTTTCTCGCCGATCGAAGATCCGCAAGCGGTGTGTTCGCAGGGCATCATAGTGTCTCGCGTAAGGAGCTGACTACGCCTAAAACGAAGACTGCCATTGATGCATGCGTCCTTGCACGGCGAGCTCTATTATCAGTCGGGTGAAAGGTCGAGCGGCCTGCTGGCCGGGCTTATCGGCCTGGGCCGGAGCTTTCATTCTCAAGGGCAGTAGTTCGCGCAATCGCGACGCGGCAAGATCGGGCGATCCGGCCAAGACCTGGGCGAGCCGGGCCTTGGGATACGTCCGCGAGGCAATAGGTCGTGATCATCGCCCGGATGATGACGCCGCGCGGGCTGTCAGCGGAAGGTCCAGTTGCGCCCTTACCAGGACCGTAACTGCGCGCAGTAATCGAGTGGGAATGATCGAGCCGCGATCGGTACTCAAATGCATTTGTGAACAGCACGTCCGCGACTCTGAGTTCAAGCGGCAGGATCAGCGCATGCTAAGGTGCTAGCAACCTCAGTTCCTCCGCCTCTCAGCAGCGATTGGGAATTGATCTAGCGCCACCAGATGCTGAAACAAGTGCGACATCGGCATACTCGCGGGTATCTTGCCAAGCGTAAATTCCTAAGAATGTAGTCAAAATCTACGTCGGTGCCATACGTCACCGAAAGCAAATTGCCGCCCCTGCGCCGCTGCACTCTGCGCGCCAGTGATGTCGAACAGGCCGCGCCTGCAATACTCTTTGAGTTCCCGGAGGCAGCCGAAAAAGGCTGCGTCGGTCGTTGGCCAAGCGAAACTCTTCCCACGTAAGATTGTCGACCAAGCAAGTCGATAGAACGAGAACTCAATCCACTGCCGCCTAGCCCGTTGGGGCATCAACATTGGCTGGTGGTTCTCTATTCCACCATAGGTCACACCTTGGGTCGAACGACAAGTAATCGCAAGTCAGCTCTTCACCAGGTTGTATGTCTCGCGCCGTTAAAATTCGGCGACGATCGTCTTCATATGTGTTTGGCAGACCGCTGTGGTTCATGAAGCGGGCGTTGTCAGCATTGTACTCTATCACACCATCGTTTGCTCTGTGATCTCTTGGATAGGCATGCTTATCAAGTAGAGCCTGAAATGTTGGAGCTAGGCTTTCGTACTGCTCAGGCGTCACCGCGATGTCGACAATTGGATTGTGAATCCAAATCAACGAATCTTTGGGTAAATGAATTGCGGAAAAAAGACCGATACCGCCGAACTGGTCTGGCTTCAAAATAGTTTCAACAATCAACATTGAAGAGTCCCTAAGTCAGCAGCGTTCAGCAAGCTAACTGACGCCGGTTGCGAAATCTCCTGCAGGAATTGGTAGGGTCGTCTACGCTGTCGTTCGTGCCGGTGGTGTCGGAATCGGCGCTACCGGCGGCCGCAGAGCCTACCGGGTCGCCAGAAGCAGCCATTGTGACGGTTGAGCTCCAGGGAGCACGCGTGGAGGTGCGGGGGGCGCCTGGCCTTGCTATGTTGAGTGATGTGTTCTTAGCGCTCCGACGGACACGTTCATGCTGACGCTGCCTGCGAGCCTTACGATTTACGTAGCGACCCAACCTGTGGACTTCAGAAAAGGTGCGGAGGGCTTGGCGCTGTTGGCGAAGGAGACGCTGGGCCATGACCCGATGAAGGGCGTGGCGGTGGTCTTCCGTGCGAAGCGCGCTGACCGCGTGAAGATCGTCGTCTGGGATGGCAGCGGCCTTGTGATGTACTGGAAGCGGCTCGATGGCAGCGGCTTCAAATGGCCTCCCATCGTGGCCGGCGTGATGCGGATGAATGCCGCCCAGCTGTCGGCGCTTTTGGCCGGCATGGATTGGACGCGCATGCATGCGCCTCGCGATGCGCAGCCGAAAGCGCTTGCGTAAAGATACAAATCTTCGCTGCATCGGGGCGCGAAGCGTGGCAGACTCGGAGCAATGAGTGATTTGCCTGATGAGCTGCCGAGCGATCCGGCCGAGTTGCGCGTCTTTGCCGCGGCTCTGCTGGATCGCTGCGCCAGGCTCGAGCGGTTGCTCAAGCTTGCAAAAGATGCGCAGTTCGGTCGGTCCTCGGAAAAAGCTGGATGCTGATCAGCTGCAGCTTGTTCTGGAGGATATCGATCAGGCCGTCGCGGCCCTCGAAGCAACCGAGGATCGCGCCAATCCCAGAGTTTGCGAGAAGAGGACGGCCGCGCGCAGGGCCAACCGTGGTCAGTTGCCGGAGCATTTGCCGCGCATCGTCGAAATCCTGATGCCAGCGGAGACTTGTTGCCCGTCTTGTGAGGGCGACCTCCTGGAGATTGGTCACGATGAGAGCCAGAGGCTGGACGTCGTACCGGCGCAGTATCGCGTTATCGTCACCCGCCGACCCAAGCTGGCCTGCCGCGCCTGTCACGGCGTCGTCCTCCAGCACGCCGCTCCCGAGCGACTGATCAGGGGTGGATTGCCGACTGAGCGGTTGGTCGCGCATGTGATCGACGCCAAGTATCATTGGCATTTGCCGCTTTACCGCCAGGCGCAGATGCTGGCGACGCACGGAATAGCGCTGGATCGTTCCACGCTCGCCTTCTGGGTCGGCTATGCCGCCCAGGAATTGAAGCCCTTGTGGCATCGTCTGCGCCAGCTTCTGCTCGCCTCTTCGAAGCTCTGTGTCGATGAGACTCCCGCACCGGTGTTAGATCCGGGGCGCGGCAGGACCAAAACCGGCTACTTCTGGGCGCTGTCACGCGATGACAGGCCCTGGGCCGGACCTGACCCACCTGGCGTGGTTTACGCTTATGCACCGGGCCGTGGGGCCGTCCATGGCTTGAGGCTGCTCGAAGGCTATCGCGGCATCATCCATTGCGACGGCTATCAGGCCTACAAGACCATGACCCGAGAGACGCGTGCGGACGCCCTGTCCGGAACGCTCGCCTTCTGCTGGTCGCATCTACGGCGCCAGTTTGTGAAGATCGAGCGCGAGGCTGCTCCGGCGCCAGCTCCGGTTGCCCGCGAGGCGCTCGCGCGCATTGCCCAGTTCTACGCGGTCGAGAAGGCACTGCGCGGCCACTCTGCTGCCGAGCGCTGCGCCGGCCGACAAGCGCGTGCCCGGCCTCTGGCAACAGCCTTGAAGCAGTGGTTTGAGGCAGCGCTTGATCACCTTGCACAGAAGAGCGATACGGCGAAGGCCTTGCGTTACGCGTTGCGTCATTGGGACGGCCTGACGCTCTACCTTGATGACGGGCGCATCGAGATGGACACGAATGCGGTCGAGCGTGCGATGCGGCCGATCAAGCTCAACGCCAAGAACTCCCTTTTTGCCGGGTGCGACGAGGGCGCCGAGAATTGGGCAGTTCTGGCTTCGTTAATCGAGACCTGTAAGCTCAATGGCGTCAGCGCCGAGCACTGGCTCGCTGATGTTCTCGCGAAGCTCGTCAATGGTTGGCCTGCGGCGCGACTGGACGAACTGCTCCCTTGGGCATCGATCTACAGGATGCTTGCACACGATCCGAGGCTGGCGGCATGAGCCTGAACAGGACCGCGGTCCGGATCAAGGTGACCCTCAAGGACGTAAAACCGGAGGTGATGCGTCGCCTTGTCGTACCCGTCACCCTGCGTCTTGATCGGCTGCATTTGACACTTCAGGAGGCGTTTGGCTGGACGAACAGCCACCTCTTCGAGTTCTTCGCGGGTGAGGCCCGTTGGGGGATTCCTGATCCCCACAACGATTACGGCCACCAGCCCATGGATGCCAGCAAAGCGCGGCTTTGCGATGTCGTTCGCGAGACCGGCGCCAAGACGATCCATTACCTTTATGACTTTGGCGACAGCTGGGACCATGTGATCAAGCTCGAAAAATGGTTCGAGAACACCACGACCGAGGGACTTCCCTTCTTGCTCGAGGCCGCCGGTCGTTGTCCTCCGGAAGACGTCGGCGGTGCTCCAGGTTATGCCGAATACCTCGAAGCCATCGGCGACCCCACCCATCCAGAGCACGAACATATGCGCCTCTGGAAGCGGTTCGATCCCAACGTCCTCGACCGGAAGGCGCTCGAAGCCTCCGTCAACGCGTTGTCCGACACATGGAAACCGCGGCGGCGCGCCTCGCGAACAAAATAGGCGTCAAGCGCCATTCAAAAGGGCCGCAGAGCTCCGCTTACTGTGCAGTAATGTCTGGTGAAAGAACTATCACCGAAATGTCCATTCGGACGGGCTGCCGGATGATTCCCGAACTGAAGCGCCCTCATGAGTGTTTTCTGGGAGGTCGTGGCCCAAGCCCCGGGGAGGGTCGAACTACATTTCCGCCGCGGGCGCCAAGCGGCAAGGCCATCCATCAAAAGCTGCAAAATTCAGTGCATAACCTTACAGCGTGTAACTAATTGACTTCTTACGAAACAACCAGGCGGCGGCCGGCTCCTCAACGACCCGTTAGAAGCTTCAAATTGCACGCGTTTCGGCACTTTGCGCATCCTGATGGATGGCCAAGCTTCCTCGCCAGGCGATGCGGAGATTTGGCCGGCATGCGCACTTGTCCGGCGGGGATTTGTTCGTTCGAACAATGAGCGGCGCCCCCGCTGACGCTACTGTGGATCAATGGGCCTTGGCCATTCCCCGCGGGTTCCCGTGGCGATTAGGCGAAGCGCTCCTTCACGCCGAGGCCCTCGCACTTCATTTGGCCGAGCACCCGGACGCTACGAAGGTTCGCTTGCGTGTGCTGTACACAGGACTCTCGGGTCGCGTATTGCGGTCGTGGGCAAATCCCATAACGGATTTGTTTATGGAGGGTGGCGCCGCTCGCAGCGATGAAGCGATGCTCGAAACCGTTGTTCCAGTAAAAGAGATATCTCCGCGCCTCGCAACTTACCTTCATCCATTGATAGCCTCACTGTTCGAGCGTTTTGGCGTGACAGGCCTGTCGCTTGATCGCGTTCAGGCTGAACTTGAGAAAATGAAGGCGAATCGGTTTGGCTCGCTGCGAAGCGCGCCGCCTCCCCGGTAGGGCCTTCGCTCGTGAACAACCGCGATGAGTTCCCGGCCAAGACAACGAATACCGCGGTGGCCCGGGGGTGTAGGACGTGTCTCTTGAGGGGCGTCCGAAGTTGACTGTCGGGCCAAGCGATGAATTGTCGAGCGCCGTACAAACAATTGCTTAGCCGCTCGTGGTCTCATGGCCGCAACCATGCTGAGCTTTCGAGTGATGCTGGAAAGAGAACGCCCTCCGAATGTCATCAATAGGAGAGAATCCGATCAGCAACGTATTGCCTCGAGGAGCGCAGAAAGCATTGAGCCCGCCACAGGCATGGTCCTGCAGGACGATAGCGAAGTTCTGAAGATTTGGCGCCGAGATGCTTGCCCCGTGATCGGGGAGCAGCGCCAGAGGGACCCTATGAGATCCTGCCGCCACTCATCGATGCTCGTTCATTCAGCACCTATGAAACTAAAAAAACATACATGAGATTTCGAAGCGGACTAGCTCAGGATGGTCAGACCGTCTGACCACCAAAGCCGCGAGGAGCTCGTCTTGAGCTTGTCCCGCGGGGCTTGAGCCCGGTTGCCGTCAGCCTGGCTTATTGTCAGAAACGAACTTGAACGGGCCGGCTGAGCTCAGCAGATCAGTTTCTGAATTTGCCGATCTCTTGATCTTACCCAACCTTACCCAACGACGGCTTGAAAAATCGCTTCCGGCCAAAAGACGGGCGATAGCCTTGCCAACGCTGCGTCTCCCGAAGAGGAGGGGCGCGTGGTTTAAGGGCCATAGAGCTATCGGAGGGAATAATGCCAAGGAAGCTTGCCGCTTATCGCGGCGGTCTGGCCAATTTCGCCAAAGAAGCTCTTAGCTGCTCCACGCTTTTAGCTGGAATCGCCGTAGCTTCTATCGGAGCCAAGGCGGACGAGGTCAACTTGCGCCAGTTCGAATGTGCGTCCATCGTGTGCGCGCACGATATTCATCCGTCTGCTGATGCAGTCGCAGCTCTCTGTGGTAGGGATAAGCGGAATTGCTTGGATTTCGAATCCAAACACCGCAATGATCTCGCTGATTGTGATTGACGTGTGGACTTATACGGAGCAGGCCGAGTTCATGACCTGGCCCCCAAGTTTTCTGTTTGTGCCGGCGCTTGAGAACTTTCCCGTCTTGTTTGACGTCGCCCCGGCCGGAAGGACCAGCTATGGCGCCATCAAAGTCTATTTCATGACACCGATGACGAACAGCGTTGTCATTGCGCTCCGCTCCATCATGATATCCCTGCTCATCGGGGGGGCCGCCGGATACGTGCTGGCGAAGCGAGACTTGCCCCTGAACGAAGACGTTGGCTTCTTCAACCTGGGATTTCGTTTCGCACCGGTTCTCTTGGTCGTCATCCCGTTTTTTGGACTTTCATGCTAGTTTTCCTGCTCGCTTGGCACAACTTCGCTTTGGGCTTGATGCTCAGTTCGATCAAGATTCCTGTGACCGTCGCTCGTCTCAAGCTGCTCAATCCAGGCGTTCAGTTCTATCCAGTCATGGCTGTAGAGCTCGTGGTGACAATGATCGTTCCCGTTATTCTGATCGTCATCGGCCAGCGTCACCTTGAGCGGGGCCTTACCTTAGGTGCCGTAAAATGACTGCCAGACCATTGATGTTCTTCGGAACAACGAATCTTGATATCTGCTTCAATGTCGAGCGGCTTCCGGTACCTGGTGAAAGTCTGATGGGTACTTTGACCCGCCACCCCGGAGGGAAGGGCGCCAATCAGGCCGTTGCAGCCGCGCGTCTTGGACTGAGGCCCCACTTCTACACGCGTCTCGGCGATGATGATGCCGGCCAGTTGCTGCTCAAATCGCTCCTAGAAGCCGGTGTTCGCACAGACGCAATTAAGGTCTGCAAAGGCGAAGTTTCGGGCTCCGCATTGGTTGTCGTCGGCGACGACGGCTCCAACCTGATCGTCATAGACCCCGGGGCCAATTCGAAGATGGAGCCGGACATGATCGAGAGCGCGACCAGGTTCATAGAACGCGATGCAGTCGTCGTTGCAGAAATGGGTATGCCGATCCCAGCCCTTAATCGGCTCCTGGAGATGAAGCGCGACAGAGGCTTTGAGCTCATTTTCAACCCGGCGCCGGTGAGGAAAGGGCTCTTAGCCTCGGCGTGGAAAAGTGTCGACTTCGTCACGCCAAACCAGAGTGAGGCTTTTGAGCTGACAGGGGTCGAGGTGTGCGACTTTGAGACTGCCGCCCACTCGGCCGCGAAGCTTCTTGATCTTGGCCCGAGAGCCGCGCTGATTACCCTGGGAGCACAGGGGGCATATTTCGCGGATGCGAAGAACTCATTTGCCTTGAGGGCCTTTCCCGTCAAGGTCGTTGATACCACCGCGGCGGGAGACGCTTTCAATGGAGCATTCGCCGCCTCTCTCGCTCAACGCTTGCCTCTGAGGCAAGCCGTAAGGAAGGCGCTGGCCGTGGCCGCCTTGTGCGTAACGAGGCGTGGGGCTCAAAACTCCATGCCAACCGCCCAGGCGGTTGACGAATTTTTAGAAACCCAAACGATCTTGGAGTTGGAATGACCGAACAGTTCTCAGTTTCAGACAGAACCGTGCTCGTGACGGGAGCCGGAGGCGGCATCGGTTCTGCCATTGCGAATGCGTTCCGCCAAGGAGGGGCGAACGTCGTAGCCACCGATGCCAATCTGGAAAGCCTTAGGGACACTCTGGTGAGATTGCCCTATGGCAACGGCATATTGCCCATGGCCATGGACGTTGCGCACGAAGAAGACGTTACCAAAGTGCTCGATGAAATTGGCAGGCGCTTTGGCCGGCTCGACGTGCTGGTCAACAATGCAGGTATCAAATCAGCCCAGTCGCTGCTGAACGGCAGCTCGGAAAAAATTGAGCGTACGATCCAGATCAACTCGGTCGCTGTCCTGCGTTGTTCAAAATCGGCCATAGAGCGCTTCATGAAGGCAAAGGGTGGCCGCATCGTCAATGTGGGCTCCTCCTTGTCATCGCAGGGAGCGGTCTTCAACTACCAAGCGGGCGGAGCCGATTATTGCTTGTCGAAGGCGATCGTTCACGATGTTACGAAGCTTCTTGCCTATGAATGTGCTCCCCTCAGCATCAATGTGAATGCGATTGCGCCTGGCATTATTGATACTCCCATGCACGGCCGTCCCAGAGAGGAGACCGAAGCCCGGCACAGCGGCCGGATCCCCTTGGGACGGGTGGGAGTACCCGAAGATATCGCGGGCCTAGCCGTATTCCTCGCAAGCCCCGCAGCGTCCTACATGACCGGCCAAGTCGTTCACGTGAACGGCGGGATGATCATGAATGGCTGAGCGAAGCTCTCACCTCAACTGGCCGCAGATCGAGGGGATCATTTCGGACCTGGACGGCGTGGTCTATCGGGGGAATTCTGGAATTGAGGATGCGATCCATGCACTAGGAGGCTGGAAGGCTGCTGGATTGCCGTTTTGTTTCGTAACAAACAATTCGACACATACGCCCGATGACGTCGTCCGCAAGCTGGATGCATTGGGACTGGCCATCGCGCCGACAGATGTTGTCACCAGCGCTATTACAGCTGCCACATTCATCCGCGCTAAACACCCCGATGTGAGCCGCGTCTATGTCATCGGCGCGCCATCTCTCGTGAAGGCTGTTGCAGATGTTGGTTTAGAGCCTACCGACCAAAAGCCCGAGGTCGTCCTAATGGGCCTGGATCGCCAGATCTCGCACGAGAAGATGAGGATTGCGGTGGAGGCGATCTTAAACGGAGCGGCATTTCTCGGAACGAACCCGGATCTGCTCTTGCCTACCGCAAGCGGTTTCGAACCGGGCGCGGGAGCAATCATCGCTGCCGTGGCTGCAGCCACTCAAATCAACCCCTTGATCATTGGAAAGCCTGAGCCGCACATGATCGAGACGGCGCTTGCCCGCCTGGGGACGGCGCGCAACGCGACCCTGATGGTCGGCGATCAGATTCCGACGGATATTCAAGCCGGCAAGCGAGCTGGTCTTTCGACCGTGCTGGTCACGACTGGTGTCCCACTCCGGGAGAAGGATCCATCACTGTTGCAGCCCGATTTCATCGTGTCCAGCCTTTCAGAGATTGAGGTTCTACCGCGGCGAACTCGAAGGCATAGGCAGAGGAGAGTGTGATAGCCGATCTTTGCCTGGAGGGCGTCAGCAAATCCTATCGGACTATCCAGATCCTACAGAACATCAGCTTGACCATCGAGCCCGAGATCGACGCCAGAGGCTCCGACGCTGCATTGATGTTGCAAATTGATGGCCTCTTAAATTGCTGGCCGAGGCTACTTTCGGACGGACAGCGGCAACGACTGGCGATAAGGCGCGCAATCGTCCGCGAACCTATAGTGTTCCTGTTCGACGGACCCCTGCCGCGACACGGACTTGCGGTGCAGATGCGGGTCCAGCTTGCGAAGCTGGACAAGCAATCAGGGAACAGCAAACGGGAACTTAAACGGTTGCGCGCGTCATCGAATTGGAGCTAGTTTCGGACCTGCCGTAAAAAAGCGGGGGCGGTGTGCACACGCGGACGGACCAGGTAAAGCGAGGCGGGATCAGGCAGTTCTTCCGGAATTCCCGCTCGTTTGTGCTTGGGGCGGGAATCGGGTCGGGCATGACTGCCAGAGCCGCAGAACGCGCAGGCGCAGACTTCGTACTCGCGCTCAATGCTGGCCGCTTTCGCGCCATGGGCGGATCTTCGCCGGCCTCAATTCTTCCGATACGCGACACCAACGAGTTCGTAGCTAATTTTGGCCGCACCGAGATCCTGCCGAGCACGAAATTGCCGGTGTTCTTCGGCGCCTGTGCTTTCGATCCGCGCCTCGATATCGATCGCTTTCTCGATCGCATTATCAGGTGGGGCTTTTCCGGCGTCACGAACTTTCCCTCCATCATCCACATCGACGACGTCAGAAGGGCACTTCTTGAGAAGTGCGGGCTCGGTTACGAACGGGAAATCGAACTCCTGGTGAAGGCCGCAAGACGTGGCCTGATGACGATCGCCTATACCCGCACGCAGTCCGAAGCACGACGTATGGTTGAAGCGGGAGCGGAGACGATCTGCATCAACTTCAATCTCAACCGCGGATACGAAAGCGGGTCCGAGCCATCCATCAGCCTCTCGGAGTTGGCTGCGCGGACAAGCGCTGTTGTGCGCGTGGCTCAATCTATCGACAAAAGCGTGATCTGCTTGCTTGGTGGCGGACCGACTACGAAGCCGGAGGAATTGCTCGACATATGCCGCGAGACAGGTGTGAAGGGGTTCATTGGTGGCTCTTCGCTCGATCGCGTCCCACTAGAGATGTCGGTCCTTGAGGTCACCTCCGGGTTCAAGACCATCCACTTGCTACGCGAGAAGGTCGATCTGCTCGAGCGCCAGCTCCAGTTGAGCGGCTTCAGGCACGGCATCGTTGCGCAGTCCTCAACCATGAAGCGCGTGCTCGAGACGGCAAGGCGCTTGGCTGGCAATACTGGTCCTGTGCTGGTGTGGGGAGAAACGGGATCAGGAAAGCGACGAGTAGCTAGTTTAATTCATGCCTTCAGCGATCGAAAGCACACGAAGGCGACGCTATTTCAATGCCGGCCTGGTCCAACGATCGATACGGTTGGTGCACTGTTCGGCATCGCGGGCGATGCAGATAGGAGACGACAATTGTCGCTCCTGGAAGCGGCGAGTAATTCTACGGTCTTTCTGATGCATGTTGATCAGTTGTCGCGGGACGGGCAGGAGCGTCTGGCCGACTATCTGGAGACGGGAAGTTTCACGCCGCTTTATGGCGTATCGGCTCTAAGATCGAACGCCCGCATTGTCGCCACCGCAACGGTTGCTCGCGGAGCAGGCTTGGAGAGCGCTCTATCTCCGCGCCTTCTTGCCCTCTTCGTTGGGCTAGACCTAGAGCTTCCCGCCTTGCCAAACCGACTCGAGGACCTGCCACAGCTCATTCAGTATTTTACGGTCGAGGCCAAGGGGGATTCGAATGCGCAGACGCTGATGATCGAAAAATCTGCGTTCTTGGCGCTTGCAGGGCATCCCTGGTCCGGAAATTTGAGAGAGCTGCGCCAAATCGTTAACCAACTTGTAACTCTGAAAGATTCCCATATCGTTGCCGAGGTCCTCAAGCCGTTGTTGAGCGCAACGGTAGCCACTAAGCCCGTATCAGCGTTCTCCGAGCGTGAATGGATCATCGAAGGGTTGAAACGAAATAGGCTCCATCGTGGGAAGACTGCCCGTGCTTTGGGCCTCTCGAGGAAAACGCTCTACAACAAAATCAAAAGACTACGGATCCTTGAATAATTCCATTACTCTTTGCGTCTAATTCGCTTAGAACCGGGTGCAGCGCAAAGCGAGAATGTCGGGATCGACGATTTCTGGAGTCCAAGGCTCACTAACTTCATCTCGTCGCAAACCTTGAGCGAAAAAGACTCTTCCGGCATATTTACGATACCCTCCAATTGCGAACCAAGGCGTGTCTCTGCCGCCGTCATCTCAGAACGCCTAGCCGTAGCGAACAACATCCTGAATCCTAGGCTTGCGAACCATTCCATACGCCGAAGTTCGATTTCTTGGCCGCTATTAGCTGGTATGCCAGCGGAAGGCTGCTCAAGGATCGATGCTGGTGGGAAGTTTATGACGCCGCAGATACCAACGTCTTTCAGCAGGTCGGCAATATCTTCCCAGCAGGCGAAGGGATCGATCATGACCATTGCTGCATATACGCCAACAAATTGCTGTTTGGCGAGGCCGCGTAAATCTCGCAAGAGACAGTCGTTCCAATCGATGATGGGTAAAGTCGCCATCACGAGCATCGAATTGTCTGGAAGGCTCCGCAACGATGGCGCGAAGATCTCCAGGGAGGTGCCCTTAATAGCCGGCGAAATGTGCGTGGTAATTCTGCAAATGGCGCTGCCCTTCACCGGTCTACCCACGTTTACTGATCCGAACTATTGCTATGCTATATCTAGTTTCGGTCTCGTCCATGCTGCCAGCGCAAGAATGATCCGAACGAGAACTATAGCTCGGCAACGCACGGACGGCCAAGGGTCTTGCGGAATGGCAACTGAGATTTCGCAGCATTGGAAGCTCAGCGTGCGCGATCTAGTTGGAGCCGCTTGTGCCGAAGACCCTCGCCCACCTCGATGCATCCAGTGGTCAACATAGACATCCGACGCCGGCTCTTCACTGCAATCGTCCCTTATGCCGCAAGACTGGCGGCGTCGAGCCACCTCACCAACCCATGTTCCGCGTCCAAGCAACGGCTGCGGTCACACCTGCTGGACCGCGGCCCCTTGGGCCAAGGAGCTTAAAAACCTCATCGACCATTGGAAGGTGTAAGACAGTCATATGCGAAAACAGCTCGCCGCGTCGACATTTTTGGCGTGAAGCAAGGAGTCTCCCGCATCTATGCTGCGCCACGGTTCGCCGTCGAGCCAAGCGTCGGACCATTATCATCTTCGGACCATTATCATCTAGAGTATTGCGAGCTTAACAGACTGCCGGCGACGCGCGCCAACGCGCGTCCTGTGGTCAGCGGCCACGACTTCAGCTGCGTTCTGCCCTTGGTCAGCGAACGCTTGACCCCTGTCCTCATGAAAACATAACGAACCATTGCAGTTTCTAGGACAGTCCGCCTTATTGACCGACAATCGTTTAGGGGCGTCTGAAACGAGTAAACCACTTCCGTCGTTGGGCCCTACCGACGCGCAAGCGTGCTTCCGCCCGGGCATTTCGATGGTAGCACGCTTCTGCTCGAATGGCCAACATGAACCCCTTTGAGAGTTCAAGCCTCTGCAAACGGACTGTTAGCCTGAAGACGTTTTGGTTAGCGTGAACACGGGCGCGGGTCCAGTTTGCAACTAAATAAATTTCCTCCACATGGTCTCGTCGCACCATACGTGATCAACGCGGCCCCACTCGCAAGCTGCTGCCGCGCTTGGGAAGAATCCGCGTCCGTGGTGGTTGGCACTGGTATTACAAAGCAGCGGAATGCCAGTGAGCTTTTCGTATTCGACGAGAAGCTCGGCGACTTTGTGCCCAGAATGCCTACAGATTGTCTGCAGCCGCGCAGATCCGTCGAGATGGACAACGGCCGGAATTCGTTCTCGCCACTCTGCTCTCGTCTGGTGATCAAAAAGCATGTACGGGTCAGGCGTTCCAGGGTTGAATATATCTGCCGCACGATCCTCAAGGCAGATCGGCGCCACCGGTCTGAAATGTTCACGATGTTTGATGTCGTTGAGGTGATCTTTGGCTTTTTGCGATGTGGGTGCTGCAAGGATGCTTCGGCTACCCAATGCTCGTGGTCCGAGCTCGGCGCGGCCGGAAAGAAAAACGACGGGCTTGTTGTTGTTTAGAATGGTCGCAAGTTGATGCAGGCTGCACGGCGCAGACGTCCATCCGGGTGGCATAGTGCAATCTTGCAGCGCCGGGCCACGATATACAGACCAATCCAAGGGCGCGAAGCTTTTGTTCGGGCCCATCCCGCAGCAAGCGGCACCGATTGCCGAACCGCTATCATTCGGGAACGGGGGTACCCAGATAGAATCGAACAGGCCTGCCGCTCTTAGTGCGCTGTTCCATTTGATGTTGAGACCGCAGCCGCCAGCAATGCACAGATTGCGCGCTGCAAGACTCGAGTGACGCTGTAATGCATCCGACATCTGACCGACCAGCAGACGCTCGAGGAAGCAATGAAAAGATGCGAGCACATCCTCGGGAGACGAAGCCTTGAGGCGACGCGCGCTCGCATCGAAGAACTCGTGCGTTTTCGCGAGTGCAGACTCCATGCTCGGAACGTCCGTCCGGAAGCTGGCAGGGTTCGTGTTGGCCGCAAAGCTCTTATGGTAGAGATCTCGAAAGACCGTGACTATGTCTTCATTCACAGATCCGAGGGCGATATAGGCCATCAGCTTGCCAGCAAGACCTAGGTTGAGTTTGCCGGCACCTCCAGGGTCCAGCTTGCCCGGGTCACCCAAGTCCCAGTTGGATCGCTTCTCTTGTTTGTACGGTCCAAAGTGAAGGCCAGCGGCGGCATAGACGTGGCCGATCATAGGGAAGAGGAAATCGACGAACCTGGCGCCCCTGCGTTCTACAAAATAGAGACGTGGAAAGGTGCCGCCATCCCATAAAAGGCAGAACGCGGGCTGCCCAGCTTTTGCGAAGGGGCTTGTGCAATATGCGGCGGCCACATGGCCTGCCACATGTGGAAAGCTGATGTAGGGATAATCTCTCCCACCAAGTCTAAGGCCCGTGCCTTCATGGGAGACCAGCACCTTCTCTGGCTCCCGTTCGATATACGGACCGCCTTCGAGGGCGACAGGTACAGTTCCGCTGAAGAGATGGAATTGCGAAGCTAGCTTGCCGACCCAGCCGTCGAGGACAAACTGATCAATGTCCCCCGGTTCAAGCCCGTGTTCCGCCAAAGCAAGGACGACTGCATCAAGATTGTCGATCGTTTGATACCGAGGATTGTTGTCGCGCTTCTCCTGCTCGATACAAAAAATGAGCCGTCCGTCCTCGACAAGTGCGACCGCTCCATCATGCGTCAACTTGATACCGCAGATGCGCATAGCGCCTCCATAATATTGTGATGATCGAAGCGGCTGTTGCAAGCGTACGGGTATGAACTCGCCGTATACAGATCTGCCAGAGCTCCTTGGCGGCAACTTTGATCAATGTTTGATTCGGCATGTTCACTTCGGTTTCGCGCATCGGTGACGCTGATCCCGTCTCAACAACCCGATTGCCGGCGGCCGCGACGAGTGCAGAGCAATATCGAGGCCAAACCGAATCGAAAAAATCACGGCGACTTTGCAGTCCAATTTAACGATCACGGACAATTTGTTGGAGTTGCGACATCAGCGCGCGGGTTCAGCTTGAGTGAAAGCTGGATTCATCGAAGCTTGCGAGGCCACCGCCGACGAACCAGTGAAACGTCTTCCCTGAAAATTGACGAATCAAAGCCAAAGCCCAGCGCTCGGAAATGGCGATGGACGACCGAGTGGAGCCGTTCAGACGCCACAGAAGACGGGGTGGACCTTTCAGGGAAAGGTTACAGCATCGGCTCAACGCCGTCTTGTTTTAGCGAAGCAGACGCCGCGCTCGCGTCACTGCGCGAGACCTGCACGAAATTAGAAATGCACGGCCCTCAAAGCAAAGAGCACAGTCGCAATCGGTATGCAGGCAAGCTCTCATAGCAAACTAGCGAGGTCTGGATGATTCTGGCATCGATTCGGCGGCGCCAAGAACAAATACAAAGCTTGTCTGCAGGCTCGGTAAGAGATCCAAGAAACAACCGATGATGGAGTTGTCCACGGCAGTAGCTCTGATCAACGGACACTTACGAGACAGATATGGAGAACGTATCACCGCACGCCCTGCGTTCAGCTGATTGCGAGCGTCTGCTGCGGAAAATGGACTTATCTGGTCTGTCGACCAGTTTAACGCCGCCCTCGCCATTGGTTTGCACAGGATCTGCGTTTTGTTGTTGTGAAGGACAGTAAGACAGTAGGAGCGGTGTCGCCTCTTGAAGTGGCTCCGCGACCAAAAGTTGACAGCCTCCGTCTGGGCCCTTCTGCGCTTGCTCCTATCTGCAGGATCGGAGACAGTGCATTGATATCGTGCGCTGCGGGCTCTGTCGCGGCGCTCGAGTGATTGATCTTGCTCCGGTCGTCGGTTTGGGCCCCCACACTTGGCCGGTTTGCTGATGCGCTCGACCCGGGTTTTAGGCGACTGAAAATTGTTTTCGCTCCTTTTAGGAAAGAAGAGCTTTAGTGTGGGCCGGCCAAACAGAATTGGCGCGCTCGGGGCGCCTGCTTTCCGCAATTCGCGAGATGTTTGATGTGCACGGAGCGAGACTGAAGCGCCGCAAAGTACGGTCCCTGGCCTCGGAGCTCCAACTAATGCATCTACCCAAGTTTACCCAATTTCGCCCGTCTCGGTTCTTATGCTCCCTTTTTAGCCAGCCTAAACCACTAGCAATCAAAGGTGGTTCGGGAGAAAAGGCGTGTCTTACCGTTGCGCGGACGACGAAAGGGCGGTCCGGGATGGTCATTTATCCAAGAGCCCAGCGTCTGCATTGCCCGCGGTGGCGATCGTGGCCACGCTGGACACCAAGGGTCCCGAAGTTTCGTTCCTTTCGGGCATCATCCAAGAATGTGGGCGAAGGACCCTCCTGATTGATATCGGCACCTCCTCGGGAGGAGGGGCAATTGATTCTGCGAGGCGCCCGGTTTCACCTGCTGATGTTCTGAAACAGATCGCCACATCCACCCGCACAAAAGTGGCCGAGCTTTTGGCCGATCGCGTAATCGACGCGATCGTGGCCGTTGCGGGTGGGAAGGGGAGCGCCGTCTTCGGCGAGATCGTTTCTGATTTGCCGTACGGCTTCCCAAAGCTGCTGGTGTCGAGCGCGCGGCCTGCGCTCCTCGCTGAACTCGCCGCCCATCACGACATCATACTGTACCCGACGCTCGTCGATCTTTTCGGTATCAACGCATTCACAGCAAGAGTGCTGGAGAATGCCGGGCGGGCCATCTGCGCCATGCACTATCAACCCAGCAATCGCGAACGCGAGGGCAAGATCGTTGCAGTCACGGCCTTTGGCGTGACGACGCCCGCTGCGAATCAGTGCGTGTCACTGCTTGCAGATGCCGGTCTGCAGGCGATCGTGTTTCCGGCCAACGGAGCCGGCGGCCGCAAGATGGAGCAACTGATCGCTGCCGGCGAATTTGATGCCGTGATCGATCTGACGACAACGGAGTTGGCCGATGAAATCGTGGGAGGCACCGCCAGTGCGGGCCCGGATCGGCTCAAGGCGGCCTCGGACCGACAGATCCCGCAGGTCATCGCACCCGGCGCGGTTGACATGGTGAACTTTGGTCCGCCGTCCAGCGTACCCGATCGTTTCAGAGACCGCCGATTTTACTCCCATACGCCATACACAACTCTGATGCGTACGACGCCTGCCGAGAACACCAATATCGGCGCGCTTACGGGCGAACGGCTGTCGCAGACCAAGGGGTCTGCCATTGTGCTTTGGCCGGCAAAAGGCGTGTCGGACTACGACCGGGAGGGCGGCGTATTTCGCGACGCCGAAGCCGACCAGGCGTGGCTTGAAGCAATCAAGACCCGCGTCCGCCCAGAGATCAGCGTCCGCGAACTCAACTGCCACATCAACGACCGCGAATTTGCCGAGACCGCTGTGACGTGGATCCTCGAGCAATTGGGGATGGGAGGTCTAGCTCGTGCGCATATTTGACCGAGCGGAAATTGTTTCGAGGATCGTAAACCAGGTCGCGGACCGAAAAGCGATCCTCGCGGCGGCCAGCAGCTGCGGGTTGGTGGCCAAATGTGCCGCGCTCGGAGGGGCCGATATGCTCGTGGTCTATAGCACAGGCCTGTCGCGGCTTATGGGCCTTCCCACCAGTCGTATCGGTGATTCCAATGCCCGTACTTTGGAGCTCGCTGCGGAAATTCGCAACGTCGTATCTTCTGTACCAGTGATTGGGGGCGTTGAAGCCTGGGACCCTCTCCGGCTTGATCTTGATGCTCTTCTGGACAAATTCTCCGCGGCCGGCTTTTCCGGCGTGATCAACTACCCGACCATCTCCACCATGGGAGAAAAATGGCGTGACCGCCGCGGTGGTGTCGGGCTGGGCTTCGAGCGCGAGGTCGAAATGATCGCGACTGCGCGCAAGAAGAACATCTTCTCGCTCGCCTACGTCGCGAGCCCGGAAGACGCCAAGGCCATGGCGAGCAGCGGCGCAGACTGCATTGTCCCTCATGTCGGCGCTACGCGCGGCGGCCTCGTAGGCCACGAGGATGGGCAGCCACTTCGGGAGGCGATTAGGCGCATCAACGAGATCAACGCTGCAGCAAAGGCGGTCCGATCGGACATCATTCTCCTCTGCCACGGCGGTGCAGTCGCCGAGCCACAGGACACGTATGAAGTTTACCGCTCGACCGAATGTGTCGGCTTTGTTGGCGCCTCTTCCATCGAACGGATTCCAATCGAACGCGCCGTGAAGGCGGCGGCCGAGGAGTTTAAGGCCGTTCCTCTGCCAGGAGCAAACTGATGTTCATCGCAAATAGGAAAGAGGCTGTCATGAACAAGCCAATCAGCCAATCGGCCAATCAGGCAAGCAGAACATGATAACGCTCTCCAAGGAGCGCAGATCGCTGGACGATCGTGAAACCGACATTCTCGTGATCGGTAGCGGTGCAGCCGGCCTGTCAGCTGCTCTCTACGCAGCGAAAGCTGGGTTACGGGTCACCGTCTGCGAAAAATCGCCACGACTTGGTGGAACGACAGCTCTGTCCAACGGCATGATTTGGGTTCCGTGCTCGGCTCAGGCACGCTCCGCAAAAATCGACGATTCGCTTGCCAGGGCTCGGACCTATCTTCAGCATGAGCTAGGCAATTACTACCGGTCAGACTTTATCGACGCATATCTGGAGGACGGTCCGACCGCGCTTGCTTCGCTTGAGAACGGGACTGAGGTCAAGTTCACGCTGGCCGCAGCACCCGACTATCACTCCAGCCAAATCGGCGGGATAGACAAGGGCAGGGCACTCAGCCCTGCGCCTTACGATGCACGCCTTCTGGGCAGAGACTTCAATCTCGTCGGAGATCCCATTCGCGTTGTGCTTGGAGGGATGATGATCTCGTCCGGCGAGGTCCGAAGCTTCCTCAATCCGTTTCAATCCTTCTCGTCCTTCAAGCACGTCTTGCGGCGCGTGAGCCGCTACGCCCGGGATCGCTTGAGCTACAAGCGCGGCACGGAATTCAGTGGGGGCAACGCGCTGATCGCGCGCTTGCTGGTAAGCTTGCGGAAGCTCGATGTCGACATATGGCCGGCGTCTCCTCTTCGTGAGCTCATTAAGGAGGACGGGCGGGTCACCGGTGCGATCGTGAAACACGCAGGTTCCGAGGTTCGCGTGCGCGCTTCTCATGGCGTCATCCTCGCAACCGGCGGCTTCGCGCGCAACGCCCAGCTGAGAGCTGAGCTGAGCGGGCCACATCAGCATGACGACACCTTGGCTCATCCCGACGTCGTCGGCGACGGCATTGAGCTTGCAAGGAGGATTGGTGCCGCAGTCGACAAGGATGTGGCGTCCGCAGGGTTCTGGACACCAGTATCGATTCTCAAGACGGGCAGCACTTCAAAAGTGGTGCCGTATGGCTGGCTCGATCGCGGCCGTCCCGGCGTCATCGCCGTCGCGCCAAATGGGCGTCGGTTCGTAAATGAATCGAACTCCTATCACGACATTTGCCTGGCAATGTTTGCTAACGGATACCCCGCAGACAAGCGATTCTACTTCGTCTGTGATTCCGATTTCGTTCGCCTCAGAGGCATGGGGCATCTGTTGCCGTGGCCATGGACGATGAGCGTCGGAAAATACGCGCGGCTTGGATATATCAAGGTGGGCCAAACAATCCCAGAGCTCGCCCGCGAAATTGGGCTCGATCCGGCCGACCTCGAGAGAACGATCATGGAGCACAACACCCATGCCGCCACAGGGATCGATCCACTCTTCAAACGTGGTCAGTCGGCGTTCAACCGCACCCTTGGAGATCCATCGGTCGGAACAAAGAACCCAAATCTCGGACCGATCCGAAAGGGCCCTTTCATTGCGCTGCCGATCGTCCCAGCAACGCTGGGCACAGCGTCAGGCCTCGCAACCGACAGCTGCGGCAAAGTTCTGGACGCTCAACGCAAGCCAATTCAAGGTCTTTACGCCTGTGGCAACGACATGACGTCGCCAATGCGAGGCATTTACCCGGGAGCAGGAATTACAATCGGCCCCGCGATCGTCTTCAGCTACCGCGCCGTGGGGGATATCCTCGCCGCCTCAAGCACGGAGAAGCGCGTAGCATCCTAAATGGAGGAATGCGACTGCCAGCCTGGGATTCGAAAATCCTCATGCTCGCTGTTTCGCATGAGCCGAATAGCGGTGGGTCGAGGAGCACCTGATGCGCTCCCTGATCTGAGCGGCTTGTGTTCTGGGTTGCCCACGTTCTTTGTTGCAGACAGTGATGATAATGAGCCGCGACGATCTCAGCCATCTTTTTCCGACTGCCGATGACGCGACTTTGCACGAGGCATCCATTGCGCCTATTGAACAGCGGGGCGTTCTGGTCGACGGCGAAATGCGGGATTGGACAGGGCCGGTCAAGAACGTTTTCTCCCCCGTGATGGTACGCGGTAGGGATGGCGGTCTGACGCAGATTCGGGTCGGCAGCTATCCGTCCGGGGATGCCAGCGCAGCAATAACCGCACTCGATGCTGCGGTCGCTGCATATGACAGCGGGCGCGGCGCGTGGCCCAGCATGCGCGTCTCAGAGCGGATCCTAGCGATGCAAAGATTCCTTGCCGAGATGTGTGCACGCCGCGCCGAAGTCACACGGCTTATCATGTGGGAAATCGGCAAAACACTGTCCGATTCGGAAAAGGAATTCGACCGCACTGTGGACTACGTCCGGCAAACAATCGGCGCGTTACGAAATCTCGATAATGCGAACTCACGATTTGAAATCGTTGACGGAGTGATCGGCCTGATACGTCGAACGCCAATCGGCGTTGTCCTCTGCATGGGGCCTTACAACTATCCACTGAATGAAACGTTCGCGACGCTTATTCCGGCTTTGATCATGGGCAATTGCGTCGTCTTCACACCGCCGCGACACGGCGTTCTCTTGTTCGAGCCGCTGCTGGAGCTCTTTCGGACCACATTTCCGCCTGGAGTACTCAACTTCGCTTACGGTGATGGCGCCGAAATAGTCCCGAAGCTCCTCGAAACCGGCAAAATCAACGTCCTTACGCTCATCGGCTCCAGCCGGGTGGCGGATCACCTCAAGAAACTCCACCCAAGGACGAACCGCCTGCGTGCCATTCTGGGTCTGGACGCAAAGAACGCAGCCATCATTATGCCTGACGCTGATATCGCCCTCGCAGCTAAGGAATGCCTTCTAGGCGCGCTCTCGTTCAATGGACAGCGTTGTACAGCGCTGAAGATGCTGCTTGTACACCGCGATGTCGCTGATCCATTCATTTCGGCGCTATTGGCCGAACTTACTCAACTGAAAATTGGTATGCCCTGGGGTCCAGAGGTGACTCTGACGCCCCTGCCAAATATCGAAAAAGTAAGCCAGATGAACGCGCTTCTGGATGACGCCGTAACGAGGGGGGCCCGTATCCTCAATCCCGGCGGGGGGCTGAGCGTAGGCACGCTTTTCTATCCAGCTGTCGTCTATCCGGTGGGGCCATCGATGCGGCTCTTTCGCGAGGAGCAGTTCGGCCCGATCATTCCCGTGTTGGATTTCGATGACGTCGACCTCGCGCTTGATTACGTGGCGACCTCCGAACATGGCCAGCAGGTGAGCTTGTTCGCCCGCGATCCCGATGTTATCGGCCGGATGTCGGATGCTCTGGTCAATCAGGTCTGCCGCGTCAACCTGAATTGCCAATGTCAGCGCGGGCCGGACGTGTTTCCCTTTACGGGCAGGAAGGATGCAGCCGAAGGCACCCTGTCGGTCACGGATGCGCTACGTTCGTTCTCAATTCGATCCATGGTCGCCGCGAAGTATACGAGCCCCTCTCGCGAGATTCTGAATACTGTCATCGAGGGACGTCACTCCAACTTCATTCACACTGATTTCATCCTCTAACCAGGAGATCTAAGATGCGTCGTTCTCGCTCTGCCAAAATTGTAGCGACCGTGGCTCCGGCGACCGCCGCGCCCGAGATGATCTGCTCTCTCTATTTTTCAGGGGCGGATACGTGCCGGCTTAATTCAGCAACGGATCATATGACGAGCACGCGAGGGTGTTGGCGTGGATCCGGCAACTTGAAAGCGAGGTCGGTACGCCGATGGGAGTGCTGCAGGATTTAGGCATGAGCTTGCTTTGGGAGTTCACAGCATTGTTGCATCTAATCCGTCTCCGATGAAATCACGGAAATGGCGGCGGCGAAGGCGCGCAAGGACGGTTACGCGGAGCAGGGCGAGTAGCGATTGTCTCTGGGGTGCCATTTGGGCAGAAGGGCGCGACCAATCATCTGCGCGTTGCAGTTTGCTGAGGTCTCATAATGCAAATCCGCTGGCAGGCCGGATTGTCTGCTTCCTCCCTAGACTAAGCCGCTGTTGGAGACATCCAGCAGCGGCGATTTTTTGAAGCGATGATCTCAATGGTCAATGGCAAGGCGTTTCCAACGCGACTCATGTCGCGCCTTACAAGTCCAACAAATTGCTTCAATCGTCTGGGTGGCTGATTTGAATGTAAACGATGAGATGGGCGAGGTGCGTGCGTTCCTCGTGCTATGGGGGCATGCCTTCAATGCTCACGACTTCGAGAAGCTAGCGGCCTTTTACGCGCTTGACGCCTTGCTCTATGGTACATCCAGCGCGAAACTCTATTCCGGTGCTGACGAGATTCGTACCTATTTCCGTGGCACGCATTCGGTGCGGTTTGAGGCTTGGCGTTCCGTCCGATTGGGGGATAACCTCATTCTGGTGGTCGGCAATTACTTGTTTACTCAATCTTCCACAGATCAGGTTGTGACAATACCGGCGCGCTTCACCCTTGTGCTCAGCCACAAAGACGGCTTGTGGCAGATCCTGCATCACCATTCGTCCCGCACGCCCTGATTTTACGCTTGACGATGTTGTCCGTGCCGAATGCGTGGAACAACACATCTATGCCGTTCCGATAACCTCCCATTGCTCGAACGTGAGAACGCGAACGCTTCGGCATCAATCGCAACTCTGCATCGAAGCTCACATAATTGCGGATTCTTCCGGAAGTGTGCCGGCCTGTCTGTCGCCGCGATGTTGGTTCGGATCACCATGCCACTCCGAAGCCTCTGGCACGTAGCGTCCAAGCCGTATCTGGTGCAGGCTGCCTTTGCGATGTTAGTATACGAATGATCTATCTTAGGGGAGACTTACACTAGGCGCGCCGATGCGTATTATTCCCGCATAAATTGCTTCTTTTTTCGGCGGATTTTGTAGGATGGATTACTCAAAATTACCCAGTTTTAAGCTCCGGCGCGGTGACTCGTAAGCGCCAAGCATATTTTCTTGAAATGTTAGTGACGTGCCACCGCAGAGCGGCCTCACGCATACGCATTAGCCCTCTAGGAGGAAACCCCGTGTCAATCGTCCCGCCCACACCAGCACAATTGCGAGATGTCGCAGGGCAGTGCGGCCTTTCGCTTTCTGATGAAGACCTTGCCTCCTTTCGCGGCCTTATTAACGGGGCTCTTGAAGCATACAACTACATCGATGCCGTTCCGGACGAGCTACCGGAGGTGAAGTATCCTCGTACGCCGGGCTATCAGCCAAATGCCGAGGAGAACCCGCACAACGCTTGGTATCGAAAGACGAGCGTGCTTGGGGCGCCGAGCGGAAAGCTAAAGGGAAAGACGGTCGCCCTGAAAGACAACATCATGCTGGCCGGGGTGCCCATGATGAACGGCTCGGCGACGCTCGAAGGATTTGTGCCAGATATCGACGCGACCATTGTCACTCGCATGCTCGACGCAGGCGCCGAAATTGCAGGCAAGGTGCATTGCGAATGCTTTTGCACATCCGGTGGCAGCCATACGGGTGCGCTCGGGCCCGTGCACAATCCTCACAAGATGGGCTATTCGGCGGGCGGCTCGTCTTCTGGCTCCGGCGTCGTCGTTGCTCTTGGGGAAGTCGATATGGCGATCGGCGGCGATCAGGGGGGCTCGATACGTATGCCTTCGTCATTTTGCGGAATCTACGGCATGAAGCCGACCTGGGGCCTGGTTCCCTATACCGGGATTATGCCCAATGAAATGACCCTGGACCATACCGGCCCAATGACCGCAACGGTCGCTGACAACGCTTTGTTGCTTGAAGTGATCGCCGGGGACGACGGGTACGATCCACGCATCAAGGCGCCGAAGGTCGAGGACTACACCAAAGCGCTCGGCCAAAGTATCAGCGGATTGAAGATCGGCGTTCTCAAGGAAGGCTTCGAGCAGCCCGGAGCGGAAGCAGCGGTCAACAGAAGCGTTCGTGAAGCTGCCAAACGCTTTAAAGATCTCGGCGCCTCGGTTGAGACGGTCTCAGTGCCCTTGCATCTTCAGGGAGCCGCAATCTGGACCCCGATCGGCACCGAAGGCGCGACGCAGACCATGATGTTCGGCGACGGCTATGGCACAAGCCGATCAGATCTCTTTTCACTGTCTCTCATGGACTTTCATCGCGGCTGGCGCCGGAAGGCGAATTCCCTCTCCGAACAGGCAAAGCTATTCCTGTTGCTCGGCACATACATCAATAACAATTATGGGCCACGCTTTTATGGCAAGGCGGTCAACGTCTCTCGTCGCCTGAGAGCGGCATACGACAACATGCTCAGAGATTACGATCTCCTTCTGATGCCCACGACACCCATGAAGGCGACCCCGCTTCCTCCGCGTGATGTCAGCCGAGAGGACTATATCACACGGGCGACTGAGATGTTCACCAATACCGCTCCGTTTAACTTCACACACCATCCAGCGATGTCAATACCCTGCGGAATGGTGGATGGCCTGCCAGTTGGCTTGATGCTTGTAGGTCGCCACTTCGAGGAGGTGACGATCTATCGGGCGGCGCATGCCTTTGAGCAGATCGGTGACTGGAGGAAGATGTAGGAGCGGCGGCACGAGTGACGGCCGAAGCCGTCCCGCCATTGCTAACACTGCTTCTTTTGATGTGACGATCGATGACGCGCGCGCCCGTGAGCGCGTCGGATGTCCAGCCTGACATTCCGATTGCGGCATCGACCGATACGACGGCTGCAGTTGATTTCGAATTTCTTGAGTTGGTTCTTGTTTGAAGTAGCAGAGGAGGGAAACTAATGCGCAACTTGTCGACCTACGTTTTTGCAACGGCCGCCCTTTTGGCCTCTTATTCAGCCCCGAGGGCGGAGGATGTGTTGTCTGAAGTCTCAACCCTGGAAAATGAGTACTTTAATAATTGGTCGCAGGGAGCCGAGCAGGCGGCAAAAGCGCTCGGCTTGAACTACCGCATCCTTTCGGGAAAGGGTGATGCGGCTAAGCAAATCGAAATCTACGAGGCTCAGTTCGCGGCAGGGGTTAAAATTACGTTCGGCGAGAATCTTGTTGCCGCCAACATCAAGCCCATCGTCGAAATGGCTAAAAAGGCAGGAGCAGTGCACGTTGCTGTCTGGGAATCTCTGCCGGGCTTCCATCCTTTGGATGCCGGGACCGACAACTACGCGTTCGCGACGTTCTTTACGCCGGACGATGTCGACAACAGCTATAGAATTGCAAAATTGCTCTTTGATAAGATCGGCGGAAAAGGCAACGTCGTCCATATCACAGGCTTCCCAGGGGTGGACGCGGACATCGCCAGAACGGCCGGCTTCGAAAAAGCTCTAGCGGAATATCCAAACATCAAGGTCGTCGGCCGCCAGCCAGGCAAATGGAACCAAGTGGACTCCCGCAAGGTCATGGAAGACATGCTTGTGGCGCACTCTAAGATCGACGCAGTCTTCGCCCAAAATGACTCGATTGCCCTAGGGGCGATGCAGGCTGCCGAGGATGCTGGCATACACATCCCGATCACAGGGCTTGACGGAAACCGCGAAACGCTCAAGCTGGTGAAGGAGGGACGAATTCTAGCGACCATGGGCTTTACGCCACAATGGCAGGCGGGTTTTGCGCTTGTGCGGGCCTATGATGCATCAAAAGGGTTCAAGCCGAGTCCCTGTGAACGCATGCTGTACACCGGAGCGACGCTGATTACGGCCGCGAACGTCGATAAATACCAGGAATTTCTTGCAGGAGAAAAGCTCCCCTTTGACTGGAAGAAGATGTCGCGGGCACTCCATCCCAATGATTGGGATCCTCAAAATTATGTCTGGCCTATCGACGTAAAGAAGTACTGGGGAAGCCGTATTCCGGCCGGCTACAACCTTCCGAAGGCCTATCAGGAGGCTTTTGACGCTGGATGTGTGGCGCAACTCACGGCGGAGTATAAGGACCATTACAAACAGCGTATCCCCGAATAAACTGTGCCTGGATGCCTCCCTCTCCGAGGGAGGCATCTCCTGACGCAAGATGCTCAATCGGGTCGCACAATGTTGCAAGCATGGCAGGCGGGGCGTGGAGACGGCGAGCTAGCGCGCCGCATCATAACAATTTCGGTGTTTGCTCTCGCCTGCGCCGCGATCGGCTTGGCCGCCCCGTCGTTCTTGACCTTGAGCAATTTGAGAGCGATCGAACTATCTAGTTCCGTCCTTCTGGTCGCATCAGTTGGCGCGACCTTTGTGATCTTGATGGGCTCCATTGATCTTTCGGTGGGGGCTGTTGCTAGTTTCTGTGGCATGCTGGTGGCGCGGATGGCCCCTGACTTAGGTGTTTGGTCAATTCCGATCGGCTGTTTGGTCGGTCTGTCCTGTGGTTTGATCAACGGGCTTATCTACGTCCATCTCAGAATTCCCTCTATCCTAGTAACGCTGGCCACGGCAACAACGCTCTCCGGTGCCGTCCTCTTCATCTCCGATGGACGTTCGCTGACGGTGTCCGATGCTGCCGTGATTGAGATCGCCCAAGGCACATGGCTCCGCGTCATTCCCAATGGAGTGCTGATCTCCCTCGTCGTCTACTTGGCCGCGGTTCTGGTGGGTGCGCGCACTCGCTTTGGTCGCATGACATTAGCGCTCGGCAGTGATGAGCAAACGGCCACCCTCGTCGGCGTGAAGGTCAATACGATCAAAATACAAGCTTTCGCACTGTCAGGGGGGCTGGGCGGCTTAGCCGGGGCGCTGCTGGCCGCGCGTCTTGGGTCGGCCACCGCAACAATGGGCGGCTTTATGACTCTGGATACCATTACAGCGGTGGTCGTCGGCGGCACTGCGATCACCGGAGGGTTCGGCAACGTGCGTCTGACGATCCTCGGTGTGCTTTTTGCCACCACTCTGTCGAATGGTCTGAACACCCTCGCTCTGGCGCCTCATCTACAGGCGATCATCCAGGGTATCGTCATCCTGCTTGCTGTCCTCCTTAACACCAAACGTGTGAGCGCGGAGGACGTTAGATGACGACCAGGCGGGAACCGATCTTCCGCATGCGAGGTGGGTCCAAGAGCTTCAGCGGCAATTGCGTCGTTGACGGCGTCAATCTGGAGATATTCGCGAACGAAATTATCGGCATCGCTGGTGAAAATGGGGCAGGAAAATCCACAACCCTTAAAATGATCGCCGGTATTCATCCTCCCAATACTGGAGAAATGGAGCTATTCGGTAAACCTTTCAAGCCAGTCCGCTACACCCAGGCCGTCGAGGCCGGAATTTCGATGGTGTTCCAGGAGCAGGCGCTTATCCCCAGCCTTTGCGTTTACGAAAACGTCTTTCTGTCTCTTGAGTCAAACTTTACCAACCGCCTGGCCATCGTTGATCGGCATGCGATGATTGCCCACACCGAAAGGCATATGAAAGACCTCGGCCTTGCGCACATCGACCCGCGCCGGCGGACAAGGGACTATGCGTTTCACGACCGACAGATGATCGAGATTGCCAAAGCTTTTGCATTGGCCGAGTACTTCCACGTCGATCATCCGATTATCCTGCTTGACGAGCCGACCGCCGCCATCGGTGAGCGCGAAGTTGCGCTTCTCTTTGAATCGATCCGCCGATTCCGCGCGCGCGCATCCTTCGTCCTCATCACTCACAGGCTTTCCGAATACATCGAGCTGTGTGACCGCATTTATGTCTTCAAAGATGGTCGAAACGTGGGTGAGTTTGCCGGAGAACGGATTTCCGAGCAGAACCTGCACATGGCCATGGTCGGGCGGGTCAGGGACGAAGAGTACTTCAAGGAGAAGCGCCAGCGGAATGTTACCGAAGCGCCTATCGCACTTTCCGTTAAGGGGCTTGGGGGCGAGAACGTCAAAAGCGTGAGCTTGGATGTTCGGAAAGGCGAGATTGTCGGGCTTGGCGGACTGGTTGGATGCGGCAAAGAGGCTGTGGGAAGGGCAGTTGTCGGATTTGATCCATTTCCAGCAGCGGGGACTGTCGAGGTGAACGGAAAGGTCCTGCCTGTTCGGGCCCGTGGTAAAGCCGCAATAGCAAATGGCGTAGGCTTCGTGCCCAAGGAGCGAAAGACCGAAGGCATTGTACCATACATGTCAGTTGAAGCGAACATTTCGCTCGCCTCGCTCCCCCTCGTATCCCGGCTGACTGGAATCATATCGGCGGCGCGAGAACGGTCTTTAGCCGAGAAGCACGTCAATGGCTTACGGATCCGATGCAGTGGCCCTACGCAACTCTGTCAATTCCTCTCTGGGGGAAACCAGCAGAAGGTGGTGTTGGCAAAATGGCTGGCGCGTGGGGTACAGATCCTTGTGCTCGACAATCCCACTCGAGGCGTTGATGTCGGTGCAAAAGAGGAGATTTACGCGGTCCTCAGGGATCTGACAGATCAGGGAGCAGCCATCCTTCTGATATCAGATGATCTCCTGGAGCTCATCGGTCTAGCGAACCGGATTCTGGTAATGCGCGGTGGCGAGATTCAGTTCGAGCGGGACGCGCCTGCCAACGATAAACCGACGGAGCAGGAACTTGTCAGGCACATGGTCTGAGACCAAAGCGCGCACATCGAGATTGCGGCTCGGGGCCAGCGTCGAAAGCATGAGGCATTTTGTTCGGCGTCACCGCGCGATCATCAATTCAGCGGGCCCCATCCTTCTATTGCTGGCGATGGTCGTCGTTTTCACTGCGATCAATCCTCGCTTCCTGAGCTGGATAAACGTCTTCAATCTGATGAGACAATCGTCCATCCTGCTCATCGTTGCCACCGGCATCACTTTTGTCATTCTCATGGGGGCGATCGACCTCTCCGTCGGGGCGATCGTGACGTTTGTGGCAGTCTCCTCCGCTGTTCTGATCCGGGATTTCGGTTTCAGCGCCCTCGTCATCGTATTTGTGGCTTCCGCAATGGGGGCGCTTTGTGGCGTTCTCAACGCAATTTTGGTGCTTCGCCTGCGGATACCCTCCTTTGTCGCCACCCTCAGCACCATGACCATCATTGGCGGAATTTCCACCTGGATCAGTGGAGGGGTAAACGTGTTCTTCCGAAGTCCGGATCTCACGTGGGTCGCATCCGGTGCAATGATCGGACGGATCCCAAATTCGGGAATTTTGGCGCTCCTCATATTTGCGTTCGCCTCTTTCGTTGGTGCGCGAAGCCATTTCGGTCGATCTCTGTTTGCTATCGGCGGAGGAGGAGTAACGGCTCGGCTTTCGGGCATAGATGTTCTTCGCACCAAGGCCGTCGCCTTCATCGCGTCCGGTACTCTCTGCGGAATTGCAGGTTTACTGCTTGTTGCGCGAACCTCGACCGGAACCGCCCGAATGGGAGATGACCTCCTGCTTCAGGCGATTGCGGCGGTGGTTATGGGTGGAACTGCTCTGTCAGGCGGTTCGGGAGGCGTGCATCGAACGCTGGTTGGGGTGCTCGTGATTGCGGTCCTGCAAAACGGACTGAACATCGCAGGGATGCATACTTATATTCAAATCATGGTCACGGGACTTATCGTCATTCTGGCGGTGACAGTCACACTCGATCGGTCACGACTGGCATTCATCAAGTAGGAGGGAATCTCTCCGGCCACATTCACGAAGCCATCTGGACGCTTCCTTGCACATACGACCTTTTTTTGGGGGCTGCATCCTCTTTGGCTCGCAACGCAAATACGGTCCGATCGCCCACTAGGAATACACGAAAGCTGATCGGCGTGGTGCCGGCGACGAAGCGACCGACGTGGGGCGCGGTGCTCAGCGCCGAAAGTACGAAGTTTACATTGAGCTTCTCTGTTGGGGTAATCTCGCCTTGTTCTGGTGCCGTTCGTTAGGCTCGTTGTCGAAGGCGGCGGCTCTGCGCGCAGTTCATCGCCGGGCCATCGGCGAGTATCGGCACCGCCCGGCTCTAGCTAAGCTCACAAAGAATAGCTCACGCAAGCTATAGAACTGCACTGACTGAGCAACCGGGGCTTCCTCGTCATCTGGCGGCTACCTCTCGGGTCTACATTTGTGGATGATGAATCAGCCGGACGTCGTTCGGTCCCCCCGGCCCCAAGAGCGCGGTGTAACGCTCGCCGGCAAGATCGTATTGCTTTATTTGCTGCGTCGCATCCGGCAAAAGGCCCCAGCGGCCGAGCTTAAAAATCATCGTGTAGGGGGCAGGTTGGGTGCCGTGGATAAAGCCCTCAGGAACGGCGAAGGATGCAGCGTACACTTCGCGAACCGCAGGCGGCGTTGTTTCAGCCCTGGCCGAGGCCGGACCGGCTTGCTCTATCGTCCGTGCAAGCGGTGCTGACGAGGTCCGATTTGCTGACCGTTCGGTTGGTTGCGGAACGGTTTCTGGTCGAGATCCAAAATGAATGGGTGCTCCTGACAGATTGAGTGGAGCGCTGCCTCTCATCGCTGCCGCGGGCACGAACAGCGCCGTGAAGCGGTCGGTGTGAACTATGAAAGGCGCGGGTGGGCTGTCCTGGCTCGGCAGGACGTTGCTTCCCTCGAGCGCAGCTGACGTACGTTGGCCAACGTGTCCGCCGCCGAAGGAACGAACGGCCACCTCTGAATCCGGGGCCTGGTCATGACGCTCGGTTGGCGCGGCGCGTTCCATCATCGCCCACAGTAGATCTTGATCGTAGCCTTCGGCAGGAAGCACCAATGGATTGCTAGGCTGAAACGGTGTAACGGCATTGTCCATCGGCTCGCGAGCGACCGAACTGCCAGGCTCGCTGAGTTGGCGCTCATTGGCGTCCGCTTCGGTTTGGTCTAGTGTCCTTTGCCTCTTCTCAGGCCTAAACTGTCCGGTGTAGTCCTGACCGAGGAGGACGCCGTGACCCGAACTGGGATCGGTGGCGGCGAACTCGTTCGCTGCTGGCGGGCTGCCGTCGCTCCAGTTTAGGTAGCGAACGAATTCATCTGGGGACTGATGATGGCGCGGGGGTGGGTAGAGAGACGATCCCAGGATCGCTTCTCCCATGATTTCTCGCAGCGGATCTTGATAGCGACCACGGCCAGCAGGCTCGTTGTCCGATCCCAAAGCTTCCCCCGGCGCGCTATACCACGCAACGGGGTCCTCGCGTCTGGCGAGGGCCTGTTCTAGATAAGGGTCGTCGTCCCTCTGATGCTCAAGTCTAAAGGCGCCGGCGAGTCTATGGTCTCCGTCAGCCAGATGAGGATCGGAGTGATCGGGAAGAATAGGATGCTCTGCGGTCGTGGCATCGAGTTGCGGCACGTCAACCATGTAGGACCCAAAATCCGCTTGCCTCTGCTCCGCTTGTGATGCCGCGGCGTTAAAAGCAGCGAAGTCCGAGTAGAGTGGGTTGATGCTGTTAAATGGGTCCACGTACCTCTCCCGCGCTTGAGTATCGCCCAAAGTACTGACTCTAATGGGATCACCTGTCGAGAAGCTGACGCGCTGAGAGATGCAAGCTGCAATAATGTCCTGCAGATTGCCACGCTTCGCTCTTTGAGAGAGCTTGCGAAGGCGCTGGATCTGAATAGCTTTGCAAGAACTGTCCGGGCAGGTTGAAGCCGGAACGAACGGCCTTCGCTTTGAAGAGTCCGGTCTTGGAGAAACCAGAAAATCGTGTCACAACGAAAGTGTAATAAACTAAAACTCTGAACGATGCCGCTCGGCTGGCATTCGAACTGGGGAGGTCAAACTCGCAGAAATGTTGTCAAGAGGATCTTCACCTAAGCCGAAGGAGAACACGATTCAGGTTCTCTTGGCGCAGGTTGCGGCGTTGACGGTGCTGGAATTTTTTGCAGCTGTCATGCCATGACGGCGAGAGCGTGAGAGGGTTGCGGCCTCTTGCGATCACCGCAACGCGGTGCGCCCATTTGTTTTCAAAGACGACCGGCAGGTTTTGAGGCCTGCGTGATTCATCTTTCGACCGAGCGCCAAAGCTTTTGCGATGAATCAACAAGCTATTCCTGGCCGGCTGGTCCGCTGTTTCGAGCGATCATCATTTGTCCTGCCATACCTGCGAAATGCACGTCTGTAGACAGCTCATAGTCAGCGGCAAAGCGCAGTTCCCGGAGTGGCCGAACGAGTCTGATCGCCTCTTGATATAATTCGTGCCTCTTGTATGCAGCCAGGTCGGTCTCGCTCGCAAACTCGCCATACACCACGACGTCAATGTCATTGTCGAGCTGGTCGCTCTTGCGATTGCACGCAATCTCGAGCCGACGCGCATGTGGGATTGAGGTAAGAACCGACAGACCTTTGACGATTTGGTCGATGCCGGCTTTGTCCCTGACTGTGAAGAAGACGATGTGACGGATCATGGTGGCCGCAAATGAGACGCCGCAACTTGGTCGAGTTTCATATATTGAGATTGTGCTCACGGCAATGCTTTAGCAGACATCGCCGTTGAACTGGCCCTGATGCGAGGATGCCGCAGCTGTGCAGCAGATTCATTGAGAGATCTTTGAAGATCAAGAGACATTCATCCTTGTTGACTTGTGCGAGGCGTGAGCGATACGCGCAGAGCGAAGTCTCAAGGCACTGAGGCTAATCTGAAATTTACCGGAACTCCAAAAGAGCGCTCGGTGCAAAGTTCCTTCGGTGGGATTCGGCGTGTGGCTTGAGGATTATCACGATGGATGATGCGACGTCGGGGGGTGCCTCGTTGAAAGCCGGTACGCGCAAAAGTAACGGCATGTATCCCTCTCGTGCAGTTAATGTGCGTCGATTGTTGCTTTCTCGGGGTGAGACAACTCAACGCCAGCTGCCAGCTTGCGTTGAAGCCCGCCGATGAGTAAGGCGTTATCGTTCAACCGGCGTCCGCTTTGTGAGCCGTCGCTGCTTATGCTGGAGGATGATATTGCGTAGAAGTGCCGATATCTGGACAAACTCGACGAGCCAGCAGCGGATCGTGGTGACGGGTACAGGTTTTGAAGTCGGGAAAACCGTGTTCTGCGCAGGGCTCGTCAATCTCCTCGGCGCGAGTTATTGGAAGCCAATTCAACTCGGCCTCGAAGCAGAAACGGACAGCGAGTGCGTCGCTCGGCTTGCAAGTCTTTCGCCAGATCGCATTGTGCCCGAGAGCTACCGACTGCAAACAACCACTTGGCCGAACTATTCCACGGAGCTCGACGGGGCCCGCATCGAAACGGAATCACTGAAGCCGCCGGCTATTGCAGACCGCCCCCTCGTGATTGAGGCGACGGGCGGGCTGATGGAGCCATTGAATTGCACCTCTCTCTATATTGACGTCTTGGAGAGCTGGCGATTTCCTGTAGTCCTGGGCGCGAGCACAGCTTCCGACACGATTAATTGTTCACTGCTGTCGATCGAGGCGCTGCGAAGACGCCACATCGATATTCTGGGAATTGCTTTCGTTGGTGAAAGGAATTCGGATGCTGTGACGGCAATTTGCGAGATTGGACGGGTGCGGTGGTTGGGGCGGCTACCTTGGATCGCGCATCTGTCGGCAGAGGCACTGCAAGCCGCGTTCAAGGCCTCTTTCTTGTGTGATGATTTCAATTCCCCGTCCTAAGAAGAAGCCGTTCCGAAAGTCCATGCAGCACGTACGTCATCCGGACCTTGCTCAATCGATCTGGCTGAATCTGCTCGCCTCATGAGCTAACTGCACAGGTGACGTGAATTCCGGTACTTATGCAAGAAACTGCCGTGCTCGACGAGCTCGCGGCATATAAACTCCGTGTTCGTCATTTCTGCTCGATCCCCCGGGGCTCTCATATGGCTTGGCGGCGGCGGCGGTCGAACTGCGATCAAGCACGACTGAGGAATAGCGTGTTGGAATGGGAATCCTACTGTGTTGCCGCCCCGGCGGCCTTACTGCTGCGAGTGTTGTTGATTCCACCCCGTTCGTTAAGCCAATCGGCCTTGGGAAGACTCACGCAAGTCCGGACCAACATCAGGTTCGATGTTAAGAATAAGCTGAGGTTGTCACGTTGGTCCTAGCAGGCTGTTGAAAAAGGCACTCGCCGTCGACCGGTGACCGTGATTCATTGGCTCCGACGAGATTCGGAGATGGTGCGTGCGCGGCGGGGA
>NZ_JACIHC010000032.1:0-40664 GCF_014198205.1 Bradyrhizobium sp. SBR1B | reverse complement strand
CGCCATGCCCCGCCAACCGGGGAAGGTGCAATAGCATTGTGAAGCGCGTCGTGCGCTCGACCAATGTGCCGATCGCCGAGCTGCCAAGACCCAGGATAAGATCTCCCTCCCAATGTCCCGGCACGGCTCGATCGGCTGCTTCAGCGGGGCGCTCACTGATCATGATCTCCGGCGAGACAAAGCCCTTGCCCCGCCTGCGTACGCGTCCCCTGGGCACGCGCAAGACGCGCCCGGTTCGTAAGCAGGCCGTCAGCTCGCTGCGCAGTACACCGCGGCCCTGAACGAAGAGAGCCTGATAGATGGCTTCGTGGCTGATGCGCATGGTCTTGTCGTCCGGGAAGTCGATCAGCAAGCGTCGGGCAATCTGCTCAGGGCTCCATGCCTTGGCCCATCGTCGATCCTTTCGTCGACCATGCCGGCGGCCGTTCCACCGAACGGAGGGGCCAGCAATACAAGCTCCGCTCGGGGCTACGACGCCGCCGGCTAGTCTCTCCTCCACATAAGTGCGCAAGGCGGCGTTGAGCGCAAGCTTGGTCGGTTTGGGCCGGCGGGCAGATCGGTCTGCATGCCATTGGGCAGTTGTTGCCCGATACTCCAACCCGCCGCCGCGGGTGGCCGCGTTCCTACGCAGTTCACGGGAGACCGTCGAAGCAGCTCGCCCCAAGCGGCGCCCGATCTCCTGTATGGAATGGCCCTGCACCTTTAAAAGGGCGATGTCCTCACGTTCAGCCAACGAAAGGTAGCGCCCGGAGAGAGGGGTGGCCGAAGATCTGAACATCGCTGGTGGCATGCCGCCCGCCCTCCGGAATAATCTGCTTCCGACAGGTTGCGATAATCCAGCCTCAAGCGCAGCATCTTCACTGCTCTGCCCTGTGGCAATCGCCCTCCAAAATCTATTCTGTTTATCGCGTCCTGCAACAGACGGCCGGCCTGGCGATGGCAATGGCGCCCGTCCTGACCGCGCCGATCGCCGATTTACAACCTTCATCGCAGCCTCCAACGTCATGGTGTTGCCACGACCGTTTGAATCCGCCCTGGATCGCCCGGTCAAGCCGGGCGATGACAGCCGAGCCTATGCGACGACCTTCGCCTGCTTCACCGGTGCCACGTCCGTCGTTGCAATCAGGCGTTTCAGCTCCGGAATGCAGGAGCCGCAATTGGTGCCGGCCTTGAGCTTGGCGCCGATCTCGGCAGCCGAGCGCGCGCCGGCCGCGATGGTCTCGCAGATGGTGCCGCGGCCGACACCGAAGCAGGCGCAGACGATCGGCCCGGTCGAGGCGGCGCCCTCGCCGGACTTGCCTGACAGCAACATGCGGCGCTGATCGTCGCTGACGTGGTCGGCCACGAACAGGCTCTTCACCACCTCCCAATCGCCGGCGTCATGCGCGGGACCGACGAACAAGCAAGTTTCGATCTGATCACCCGTGAACGAGGCCGCACGATAGACCCCGCCGCCGAAATCGCGATAGTCGGCGACGTCCTCGCCGGCGACGCTCTCGACCCAGGCCGGCCAGCGCGAAAGGTCGGCGTTGTCGGCGAAGAGATAGCCGAAACCGCCGGTGACCGTGACGCGGGTCCACAACAGGTTCGGCGGCAGATCGAGCTGCTTCCGCGACAGCGCAAAGCCACGGAAGACGAATTCGTAAGGCGCGATCGCGGCCGGCGTCGCCTTGGATTCCGGCTGCCCCGAGAACGGATCGGTGAAGGACTGAACCAGTGCTCCGACGCGGCCATGCGAGGCATTCATCGCGCTCCAATGGATCGGCGCGAACAACGTGCCACGCTGAGTGCTGTCGCTGACGACGACCTTCAGGATGCACTGACCATAATCGGTGGTAACGCGGGCATAGCCGTCGTGAACGATGCCGTATTTGCCGGCATCATCAGGATGGATCTCGACGAAGGGCTCCGGCAGATGCGCGCCCAGCCGCTGGCTGAGACCCGTGCGCGTCATGGTGTGCCACTGGTCGCGGATGCGTCCGGTATTGAGCCTGAGCGGGCGCGAGGCGCCGGTCTCGCCGCGCAGCGACGGCACCTCCGGCGCGACGAAGCGGCCCTTGCCGTCATTGGTGAAGAAGCCGCCCTTTGCAAAGAAGCGCTCGCTGGACGTCTCGCCTTCGCGCACCGGCCACTGCACCGGCTTCAAGGCGTCGAAGGCCTCGTTCGACAGCCCGGTGAGCGCGCCGATGTCGAAATCGCGGCTACCGTCGTTCTCGAACGCCGAGAGCGCAGCATGCTCGCGGAAAATCTCCGCGGCGGATTTGTAGTTGAAGCTGTCGCCGAAGCCGAGACGCTTTGCCGTCTCGCTCAGGATCCACCAGTCCGGCCGCGCCTCTCCCGGAGCCGGCAGGAATGAGCGCTGGCGCGAGATGCGGCGCTCGGAATTGGTCACGGTACCCGACTTCTCGCCCCAGGCGAGCGCCGGCAGCAGCACATGCGGACCGGCATCGACCGTGTCGTTGGAGAGCACGTTCTCGGAGACCACGAACAGCTCGAGCTTCTTCAACGCCTCGCGCACGAAGTCCGCATCGGGCAGCGACACCGCGGGATTGGTGCCCATCACCCAGAGCGCCTTGACCTCGCCGCGATGGATCGCCTCGAACAGCTGCACCGCCTTCAAGCCCTCATGGGTGGCGATGCGCGGCGCCTTCCAGAACCGCCTGACACGATCGATGTCGGGCGGCGTGAAGCCCATATGCGCGGCGAGCATATTGGCGAGACCGCCGACCTCGCGGCCGCCCATCGCGTTGGGCTGGCCGGTGAGCGAGAACGGCGAGGCGCCGGGCTTGCCGATGCGTCCCGTCGCGAGGTGACAGTTCAGGATCGCGTTGACCTTGTCGGTGCCCTGAGCCGACTGGTTGACGCCCTGCGAATACAGCGTGACGACGCGGTCCGTGTCGCGGAACATCTTGAAGAAGGTGGCGACGTCCTGCTCGGAGAGGCCCGTCGCGAGCGCCGTCGCAGTGACGCTGCCGGCGATGCTGCGCGCACGCGCCAGCGCATCGTCGAAACCGCTCGTGTTCTGCGCGATGTAGTCCTGGTCCAGCGCACCATTGTCGGCGAGATGGACGAACAGACCGGAGAACAGCGCGGTATCGGTGCCGGGCTTGAGGCCGAGGAACAGATCGACATCGCTCGCAGTGTCGGTGCGGCGCGGGTCGATCACGATCATGCGCGCACCGCGCTCCCCACGGTTCTTCAGCATGCGCTGGAACAGCACCGGATGGCACCAGGCCGCGTTCGAGCCGACGAAGACCAGCAGATCGGCCTGGTCGAGATCCTCGTAGCAGCCGGGGACTGTGTCGGCGCCAAAGGCGCGGCGATGGCCGGCGACCGAGGACGACATGCAGAGCCGTGAATTGGTGTCGACATTCGCCGTGCCGACAAAGCCCTTCATCAGCTTGTTGGCGACGTAGTAATCCTCGGTGAGGAGCTGACCGGAGAGATAGAACGCGACCGCGTCGGCGCCGTCGCGCGCCACGATGTGCTGCATGCGATGGGCGACATGATCGAGCGCATCGCTCCAGGCGACGCGTTCGAGCGCGCCCTTACAGCGGATCATTGGATAGAGCAGACGGCTTTCGAGGCCAACGGTCTCGCCGAGCGCTGAGCCTTTCGAGCACAGCCGGCCGAAATTGGCGGGATGGTCAGGATCGCCCGCGATCGCCGCACCGCCCTTGCCATCCGGCGTCGCCAGCACGCCGCAGCCGACGCCGCAATAGGGACAGGTCGTCTTGGTGGCACGAAGCGCGGGATCGATCGCCGTCATATCAAGCTGCCTTGTCACGCCGGCTCTATCAAGCCGCCTCGGAAGAACGCGCAAGCGCGCGGCCGAACATCATGTCGGTGCGGATCGCCGCCACCTTTTCGCGATTGCGGATCAGCTCGAGATACCAGAGCGCATCGACGGTATCGCCGATCAGCACCGCGCCGGTGAGCCGGCCGTCGGCGATCACGAGCTTCTTGTAGGTGCCGCGCCTGCGGTCGGTCAGCACCAGGCTCTCGCTGCCCTCCCCGCCCATGAAGTCGCCGGCGGAGAACACGCTGACGCCAGAGACCTTCAAATTGGTCGAGACCACGCTGCCCTGATAGGCGGCGGGCCGGCCGGCCAGATGCCGTGCCAGCACCCGCGCCTGCTCATAGGCGGGCTCGACCAGGCCATAGCAGGTGCCGCGATGCTCGGCACATTCGCCGAGCGCGAAAATGTCGGGCGATGCCGTCTGCATCACATCGTTGACGACGATGCCGCGGTTGACGGCGATGCCGGCGTCCTTGGCAAGCGCCACGTTCGGCTTGATCCCGGCGGCGAAGATCACCGCATCGGCCTCGATGCGGCTGCCATCGGCAAGCTCGACGGCCTCGACATGACCATCGCCATGGATGCGGGCGGTCGAGGCATTGAGCAGGATGCGGATGCCCTTGCGCTCGACCAGCGTCTTGAGCAGGTCGGCGGCCGGCCCATCGAGCTGACGCTCCATCAGCCGGTCCATCAAATGCAGCAGCGTCACCGGCGCACCGGCCTTGGCAAGGCCGTAGGCTGCCTCGAGCCCGAGCAGGCCGCCGCCGACGACGACAACGCGCTTCTTCGCAGCGGCCAGCGTCAGCAAAAGGTCGACGTCGCGCGTATCGCGAAACGTGTGCACACCGGCGAGATCGGCACCCGGCAAATTCAGCCGCAGCGGCGTCGATCCGGTGGCGAGCACGAGCTTGGAATATTCCATGCTCTCCTCGCCTTCGATCTTGAGCTCGCGGCGGCCGGTGTCGATCTCGGTGACGCGATAGCCGTAGCGCACCGTGACGCCGCGATGGCGCCACCAATCGGCCGGGCGGAGCTCGATCTCGTGCGAGCCGGTCTCGCCGGCCAGCACGGATGAAAGCAGCACGCGATTGTAAGCGAGCCGCGGCTCTTCGCCGATCACGGCGACCGCGTAGCGGCCGAGTGCGGACTTGGCGAGCTCGTCGACCAGACGCGCGGCTGCCATACCGTTACCGACGATGACCAGCGGTTCACTCACGAGGCATCTCCTATTCAGCGGCCTGCGCTTGCGCGCCATAGGCCTCGGACATCATGTAGCCGGACAGCACGCCGTAAGCGTCGGTCCAGGCCTTTGCCAATTCCGGCGTCCAGGCGTCGCCAAGGCCCTTCTCAAGGGTCCACAGCAGGGTCTCGCCGACCACGGGGTAGTGCTTGGCGGTGGCGCCATAGGCGACATGACGCTTGGCGAGCGCGGAGGCCGCGGGAAGAATCGTCTCCAGGTTCGAGAGGCCGCTGACGACGGCGGCGAGCATGCCCATCAGCTTCTTGCGCTGCTCGGTCATGTCTTCAGGGAACATCGCACGCACGGACGGCGCCACTTCGAACAGACGATCGTAGAACAGCACGGAGGCAGCTTGCGAAATCGGCGCGACCTTGGCGAAGCTCTGCTGGATGAGGGTGATCTGTTCTGGCGTCATGATGTTCTCCTGCCTGTTGGGTTTGCCTTGGTGCGCGCCATTGCGAACCAGGTTCATGGTCAAACTGTCGGGCAATGCTTCTCCCCGCGTACGGGGAGAAGCGAGATTCGTACCAAGTGTCAGACTCGCGCCTCCGCGAGGCTTGACGCGCCCTCACCCTGCGGGCCGCGACGCAGGTAGAACCACCACGTCAAGCCGAGGCAGCTGGCGTAGAAGCCGAGATAGATCGCGAGCGCGAGCTGGGGGCCGCCGGTCAGGGCGATCGACTTGCCGAAACCGGTCGGGATCAGGTAGCCGCCAACGGCGCCGATCGCGCCGATGAAGCCGACCGCCGCACCACTCTCGATGCTCGCCGTCTTCAGCGCGAGCGCGCGCGCCGCATCGCCCTTGCCGCGCACCTTGAACAGGTTCTCTTCGCGGAAGATCGAGGGGATCATGCGATAGGTCGATCCGTTGCCGATGCCCGTCGTCACGAACAGGATCAGGAACATCGACAGGAAGCCGATGAAATCCTTTTGCCCGACGAAGTAGAGCACGCCGACCGTTGCGCCCGCCATCACGATGAAGTTCCAGAAGGTGATGACCGAGCCACCGATCTTGTCGGCAAGCCAGCCGCCGAGCGGCCGCGACAGCGAGCCGACCAGCGGCCCCAGGAACGCGATCGCAATCGTGATTTGCGGGAACTGGGTCTTGATCAGCAGCGGAAACGCAGCCGAATAGCCGATGAACGAGCCGAACGTGCCGATATAGAGATACGCCATGATCCAGGTGTGCTTGCGCTTGACGATCGCAAGCTGGTTCTTCACCGACGACTTCGCCGTGGTCAGGTTGTTCATGAAGAACACGGCACCGAACACCGCGATCGCGATCGGCAGCACCCACATCAGGCCGGCGTTCTGCAGGAAGATGCCGTCGACCGGCGTCGCCTGGAACAGGTTGAAGACGGCGAGCGTCATCAGGATCGGGGTCAGGAGCTGCACGCTGGAGACGCCGATATTGCCGCCGGCCGCGTTCAGGCCGAGCGCCCAGCCCTTCATCCGGTCGGGGAAGAAGAAGGAGATGTTGGTCATGCTGGAGGCGAAGTTGCCGCCGCCGAGACCCGCGGTCGAGGCGATCAGCAGCATCAGCCAGAACGGCGTATCGGGCTGGCTCACGAAATAGGCAAGCGACAAGGTCGGAATGAACAGGATCGCCGCGCTGAAGATGGTCCAGTTGCGACCGCCGAACGTGGTCACCGCGAAAGTGTAGGGAAAGCGCATCAGGGCACCGATCAGCCCCGGCACCGCGATCAGCTGGAACAGCTGGTCGGTCGAGTAGTGAAAGCCCGCCTGCGGCAGCTTGGTGGTGACGATGCTCCAGATCAGCCAGACCGAGAAGCCGATATGCTCGGCCACGATCGACCAGATCAGGTTGCGTCGCGCGATAGTCTTGCCAGTCGCATTCCAGAACGCCTCATCTTCGGGGCGCCAGTCTGAAATCCAAGTAGGATTCTTCGTCATTGAGTATCCCTTCCAGGCTCACCGCTGCGTCGTTGCAGGCTCTGCCTCACATGGAGGCGCGCTCCGAGGCTTCACCCCGGTGGCGAGTTCACGATGCTGATTGATGATGTTGAGGGACGTCGTCGTTGGCGTCGCGCAAAGACATTTCAATTTCCGTGCCAGTTGCGCGCACGCTGGAAATACAGGGATTTCAGGACGTTATTCGTATTGCCAGAAATTTTTGCAGGGCTTTTTCGCACGCAAAATTTGCGATTCGCTCAATCCTTGTGCGACGCACAAGGATTGAGCGGGATGTCGATTATTTGTGCGCAGGCATCCGCTTGCGTTAACTCTTCGTTACGCGGCCTCGACGAAGCGATGACGCTCATAGAGGAATTCGAGCACGCGCTGGCGGCACTTCAGATAGGTGGTGTTGGTGGCGAGCTCGAGCCGCTTGCGCGGGCGCACCAACGGCACCTCCAGCACCTCGCCGATGCGCGCGCTCGGCCCATTGGTCATCATCACGATGCGGTCGGACAGCAGCACGGCCTCGTCGACGTCGTGAGTGATCATCAAAATGGTGTTGCCGAGCTTCTGATGCAGCGCCATCACCGAGTCCTGCAAGTGAGCACGGGTCAGTGCGTCGAGCGCGCCGAACGGCTCATCCAGCAGCAGCACCTTCGGCTCCATCGCCAGCGCCCGCGCAATGCCGACGCGCTGTTTCATGCCGCCGGAGATTTCGGAAGGACGCTTGTCCTTGGCATGGGCCATCTGCACCAGATTGAGATTGTGCAAGACCCAGGCGTCGCGCTCGGCGCGGGACTTGGTCCTGGCAAAGACCTTGTCGACGCCGAGTCTGACGTTCTCGTACACGGTGAGCCACGGCAACAGGCTGTGGTTCTGGAACACCACGGCGCGGTCGGGCCCCGGCGAGTTGACCTCGCGATTCTCCAGCAGCACGCCGCCGATGGTGGCGTTGGTCAGCCCCGCGATGATGTTGAGCAGGGTCGACTTGCCGCAGCCGGAATGGCCGATGATCGAGACGTATTCGCCCTTCTCGATCGTGAGATTGATCTCCTTCAGCACCTCCGTGGTGGCGGCGCCGCGGGTGAAGACCTTGTCGATGTGGTCGAGCTTCAGATAGGCGGTCATGTACCCTCTCCTCTCAGTTCAGCGCGGTGCCGCGGGTGACGACCTTGCCGAGGCCCGCGATCACGCGGTCCAGCACGAAGCCGACGATGCCGACATAGAACAGCGCCAGGATGATCTCGCTGATATGCGAGGAGTTCCAGGCGTCCCAGATGAAGAAACCGATGCCAACACCGCCGATCAGCATTTCCGCCGCGACGATCGCCAGCCACGACAGGCCGATGCCGATGCGAAGGCCGGTGAAGATGTAGGGCGCGGCCGCCGGGATCATGATCTTGGCGAAGAATTCCAGCGGATTGAGCTGCACCACCGCGGCGACGTTGCGATAGTCCTGTGGGATGTTGCGGATGCCGACCGCGGTGTTGATGATGATCGGCCAGATCGAAGTGATGAAGATGACGAAGATCGCCGAGGGCTGACCGTCGCGGAAGGCCGCGAGCGACAGCGGCAGCCAGGCCAGCGGCGGAATGGTGCGCAGCACCTGGAACAGCGGATCGAGCCCGCGCATGGCCCAGACCGACTGCCCGACCAGGACGCCGAGCGCGATGCCGGCGATCGCCGAGAGCGAATAGCCCAGGGCAACGCGCTGCAGACTGGCGGACAGATGCCAGAACAGGCCCTTGTCGATGCCGCCATGGTCGAAGAACGGATCGAGGATCAGCTCCTTGGTGTCCTTGAATACTTTCGACGGCGGCGGCAGCGCCGAGCCGGCGCGGCGGCAGACCAGTTCCCAGACCAGCGTCAAAAGCGCGATCACGACCAGCGGTGGGATCACGCGCACGGCAGTTTCCCGCGCCATCCGTGCATAGGCTTCCGTGCGCGGCGGGCGCTTCGGCGTCAGCGCGACGACCGGCGCGGCAACGGCCGCAGGCGACGCGATCTCAAGCTCAATCTTGGTGGCAGGAATGTTCATCGAAAATCCCTCTCCGGCTTCAAAGGACGAAGCGGCCGCCTGACGGCGGCCGCAGGCTCCATCAGACTTCGACGCGCTTGATCGCGAGCGACTTCAGATAGGCTGCCGGATTTTCGGGATCGAACACCTTGCCGTCGAAGAAGGTCTCCTTGCCACGCGAGGTGGAGGTTGGAATTTCCGCGGCGGCGACGCCCAGAGTCTTGGCCGCATCGCGCCACATGTCCTCGCGATTGACCTTGGCGATCAGCGCCTTGGTGTCGAAGCCAGGCTCGTACTTGCCCCAGCGGATATCCTCGGTGAGGAACCAGAGGTCGTGGCTCTGGAACGGGTAAGAAGCGAAGTCGCGCCAGTACTTCATGATGTGCGGCGAGTTTTCGACCACCTTGCCGGGGATGCCGTAGTCGAACTTGCCGGCGCTGCGATCGAGCACGTCCTCGACCGGGCAGTTCATCCACTGCCGTTTGCCCATGATGGCGGCGAGCTCGGCCTTGTTCTCGGCCTTGTCGGCCCATTGCTGGGCTTCCATCACGGCCATCAGCAGCGCCTTGGCAGCCTTCGGATATTTGTCGACGAAGGCGGCGCGCATGCCGAAGGACTTTTCCGGATGCTTGTTCCAGAGCTCGCCGGTGTTGACCGCGGTGTAGCCGATCTTCTGATTGATCAGCTGCAGATTCCAGGGCTCGCCGACGCAGAAGCAGTCCATGGTGCCGACCTTCATGTTGGCCACCATCTGCGGCGGCGGCACCACGATGGTCTCGATGTCCTTGTCGGGATCGATGCCACCCGCGGCGAGCCAATAGCGGATCCAGAGATCATGCGTGCCGCCGGGGAAGGTCATCGCGGCCTTCACGGCCTTGCCGGAGACTTTCTTCTTCTCCAGCGCCGCCTTGAACGGCGATGCGTCGACACCGAGCTTGAGGTCCGCATATTCATTGGCGACCGAGATGCACTGACTGTCGAGATTGAGCCGCGCCAGGATGTACATCGGCGTCGGCTGGTTGTTCTGCGTCACCTTGCCGGCCGAGATCAGGTAAGGCATCGGGGTCAGGATGTGCGCGCCGTCGATGCCGTTGCCTTCGGAGCCGAGCACGAGATTGTCGCGCGTGGTGCCCCAGGAGGCCTGCTTCTGCACGTCGGTGTCGGGCATGCCATATTTGGCGAACAGGCCCTTGTCCTTGGCGACGAAGAGTGGGCCGGCATCGCTCAGCGCGATGAAGCCGAGCTTGGCACCCTTGACCTCGGGGCCTGAATCCTGCGCGAAAGCGCCGGCGGGGAAATTCAGTTTTGCGGCGGCGAGAAGTGCGGCGGTCGAGCCGGTGGCCTTCAACAATTGACGGCGGCTGAGGCCACTCTCCGAGGGCCGGCGGGTGCGCTTGGTCATAGGCAGTGTCGTCCTTTGCATCGTTGCAGAATTGATGGCGTCAGTGCACACGAGCAGCCCGTCCGTCCGGCGGCGCCGCCTTTGGCGCATGCGAACGCACGGCGGGGAGACCCCCGCCTGATGGCGTCGGCAAGTCGGATGAGAAGTCTCGCGGGACGGCTTCAATGGCGTCGGCATGGAACTATTCAAGCTTCATGCCAAGCCCGACACACCGAAAACTTATTATAGATCAGTACATTAAAGAGACTGCGCGCGACTGTCGCAGGTCCAGCCCGCATGCGAAAGTTGCGGCCTGCTTAATTCTTGTGCGGCGCACAAGCCTTGTGCAACCGATCAAGCAACAGGCCGCCAAGTGCTGTGACGCCGGATTGGGCCTAGATCCATGTTATTGATGTGACTATATTTTTCTTGCCGGACGGCGCGGCACGCAACTTGCTTCTCTATGAACGTCAACGAAGACTGCGGCTCGCCGCATTGTGCAGCCTCTGGCGGCTGCATCCGGAAGCTCAACTGCCTCGCGGCCGTTCCTGGCTTTAGTCCTCGTGACGCGATTCCCAAGGCTTCCAGACATTCCATAGCCCTCGTGCGCGGCAGGCCAGCCGGCACGGCCCATGACGTTGCAGCCGCGCTCCCGGGCGCGTCGATCTCTCTTACGAAGCAAAAGGAACCATTGATGTCGTATCTCGCGCCTTCGGAATTCGTCACCAAGATGGTGGATGCGGGCGAGTCCAAGATCTTCATGTCCACCCGGGATACCATCATCCGCGCCTACATGGCCGGCGCCATCCTCACGCTCGCCGCATGGTTCGCCGTCACGATCAACGTCAACACGGGTCAGCCGCTGGTCGGCGCGCTCTTGTTTCCGGTCGGCTTCGTCATGTTGTACCTCCTCGGCTTCGACCTCCTGACCGGCGTGTTCGTGCTCTCGCCGCTTGCCCTGATCGACAAGCGTCCCGGCGTCACGATCGGCGGCGTGCTGCGCAACTGGGGCCTTGTCTTCATCGGTAATTTCGCCGGCGCGTTCACGGTCGCCTTCATGATGGCCTTCGTCACCACCTTCGGCTTCACGCAGCCGCCGGACAAGGTCGGCACCGCCATCGGAATCATCGGCGAGAGCCGGACGCTCGGCTACGCCGCGCACGGTGCAGCCGGCATGGCGACGCTGTTCATGCGCGGCATGCTCTGCAACTGGATGGTCTCGACCGGCGTCGTCGGCGCCATGATCTCGACGTCGGTCCCCGGCAAGGTCATCGCGATGTGGATGCCGATCCTGGTGTTCTTCTACATGGTGTTCGAGCATTCCGTCGTGAACATGTTCCTGTTCCCGTCCGGCCTGCTGCTCGGCGCAAAATTCTCGATCCTGGACTATCTGATCTGGAACGAGATCCCGACTGTGCTCGGCAACCTCGTCGGCGGCCTCGCCTTCACCGGCATGACCCTTTACGCCACGCACGTCATGACCCTGCCCAAGCGGCAGGTCGACAAGGCCGCGAAGCCCCGCGTTGCGGCCTGATCAAACACGTCTCGACAGGGGAGCCTCGCCCAGCCAGGGTGAGGCTCCTCTCTCCTGGTGATGACGATGACCCGCGGACTCCTGATCTCGGTCGGCCAGCACTCCGACAAGGGCCGCAAGCCGGTCAACCAGGATTTCCACGGCGTCCTGATTCCGGAGGAGCCGCTGCTCGGCCTGAAGGGCATCGCGGCGGTCCTCGCCGACGGCATCTCCTCTAGCACGGTGAGCCAGATCGCCAGCGAGTCGGCGGTCAAGAGCTTCCTGATGGACTATTACTGCACGTCGGAATCCTGGACGGTGAAGACGTCCGCCCGCCGCGTGCTGGATGCGACCAATTCCTGGCTGCACGCGCAGACGCGCAAGAGCCAATACGCCTATGACCGCGACAAGGGCTATGTCTGCACGCTGAGCGCCATGGTCATCAAGGCGACCACAGCGCACATCTTCCATGTCGGCGACTGCCGCATCTACCGCGTCGCGGGCAAGGCGCTCGAGCAGCTCACCGACGATCACCGGATCATCGTATCGTCGGAGCAGACCTATCTCGGCCGCGCGCTCGGCATCAATCCGCAGCTCGAGATCGACTACCTGGCGTTCGAGGTCGAGGCCGGCGACACGTTCCTGCTGGCGACCGACGGCGCCTACGAATTCGTCGACGCGCGCTTCATCACAAGCGCGCTGAACGAGCACGCAGGCGAGCTCGACGGAGCGGCCAAGGCGATCGTCGAGGAGGCCTACCGGCGCGGCAGCGACGACAACATCACCGTCCAGATTATCCGCATCGACGCGGTGCCGCAGCGCGAGCCGGCCGGCATCTTCAATCAGACCTCACAATTGCCGCTGCCCCCGCTGCCAGAGCCGCGCGCGATGTTCGACGGCTACCGCATCGTCCGCGAGATCCACGGCAGCAGCCGCAGCCACATCTATCTCGCCGTCGATGTCGAGACCGAGGAGCCGGTCGCGCTCAAGCTGCCGTCGGTCGATTTGCGCGACAATGCCGCCTATCTCAAGCGCTTCCTGATGGAGGAGTGGATCGCGCGCCGGATCGACAGCCCGCACGTGCTGAAGCCGCTGTCACAGTCGCGGCGCCGCAATTATCTCTATGTCGCGACCGAGTTCGTCGAGGGGCAGACCCTGAAACAGTGGATGACCGACAATCCGCGCCCCGATCTCGAGACGGTGCGTGGCATCATTGAGCAGATCGCCGCGGGCCTGCGCGCCTTCCACCGCATGGAGATGCTGCATCAGGATCTCAGGCCCGACAACATCCTGATCGACAAGACCGGCACCGCGAAGATCATCGACTTCGGATCGGTCAGGGTCGCGGGCGTCGCGGAGGCCGCGCCACGGGACGAGGCCGACGAAATCCTGGGCACGGTCCAGTATACGGCGCCGGAGTATTTTCTCGGGCAAGGCGGCTCGCCGCGCTCCGACATGTTTTCGCTGGCGGTGATCTGCTACCAGATGCTGACGGGAAAGCTTCCCTACGGCGCCCAAATTGCCAGGATCCGGCGTAAGGCGGACGTGCGGAAGCTCAAATATCGCTCCGCGGACGACGACCGCAGCGTGCCGGCCTGGATCGACGGCGCGCTCCGCCGCGCGCTTCATCCCGATCCCTACAAGCGGCACGAGGACCTGTCCGAATTCGTCTTCGAGCTTCGTACGCCCAATCCGGCCTATCTGGACACGCGGATCACGCCGCTATTGGAGCGCAGCCCGCTGATGTTCTGGAAGCTGACCTCGGCCGCTCTCGCCTGCGCCGTCGTCGTGCTGCTGGCGCTGCTGCACGCCCGCTAGGGCCGAAGCGTCGACTCTTGACGGTCATGCAGGAACTTTATCGAGGTCTCCCTAGATCAATCTTTTGTCGGACGCGTCCATCGGCGCCGACTATCCGCCAGCGTGATAGCGCCTGCAGCCACTAGGACAATGATGATGACCGTGGCAAGCGCCTCCACCGACGCCAGGGTGTCGTACCAGCTGTTCCAAAGCTCAAGCATGCGCTGGCCTCTATCGAGCGCCGCCCATCAGCGATAGAATACACTTTGTCAAAAGGACGCGCCTTCGCGCGCAAGTACAATGCTGCGTTTCGTCGCGTGCCTTTTGATCGCGCGGCAACGTGACCCATGCCGGAGGCCGGAACGTCGAGCGAACCTAGTTGAGGTCGCCCCGTGGTGAGGTCGCCGGCCCCTATGTCGAAGATGTTGACCAACTGTGAAGTGGTTTACATCCTTGGGTCTTGGCTCGGGCTAAAGTGACGAAAGCTTCTTACTTTGAAGGAGGCATCCAATGCTCGCGGCAATCAAATGGAACTCCCGATATAACGCTCGCGAATGGGTGATGAAGGCCGGGGCGCTCGTCGTCCAACTCCGCGCACCGAATGCAAACCGACAGAGCGGTGAAAGTAAGTCAAGGCGGCCACTCTGGAAACAGTTCGACGACACCCATCATTGGGACTCAACCGCGGAGGAATGGGTCCCAAACCCTGATCGGTGATCGTGCAACGCATCGTGCGCGCACCGGCCGAATTCCGAGACTTCAAGATCCCCGTCGCTGACGGGCCCATCTAGCGGTGAGGCCGCGTCTTGAGTTTTGTTTGCCTGACATCCGTATCACGGACAGACGCGGTCGGCCCTACGGGGCTTGATCGTAGGCCTGCAGGATCCTGACAAAATCAGCCATGCTGGATCGATCCTGGTTTTCAGCGATAGCCGCAATCTGAGTATTGGACGCGGGTCGGCTTCCCTGCCAGAACCGCATCAGGAGATCGGCGATGTTTCTCATGGCGTACTCTCTGCACCAACCATGGCAATCAGCAGCAATTGAGCGGCAAAGCGCCGGTTAGTTCGGGAGAAGGGCCGGCGGGCGCTACGCCGCCGGCCTTGTCCCGCAACTGCCGGCTCGCAGGCCGGTTCCGTTGCTTTTCACTCTGGATGCATCGGTACCACCAAGCACTTGGCCGGCGCCATCGCGCGCAGGTATGAAGTGACCATACCTAGGTAGACTTGGGTGGTGAATCGGGATCAGTCGACCAAGTGGCGACTTAATCGCTGGTAGGTTGACGACTTCCGTGGATGGCCCAACTCCGAACGCTGAGGTCCGTTATTGCGCCGCTATCAGAAACACAGCGGACTTCGTACGCGCCCGGAGTGCCGCGGCATCCCGGCGGGCCATCAGGCCCGCTCCACAGCCTTCACACCAAGCGGCGTCGGCGCCATGCCGCCACCGGGCTTGAGGTGGAATTCATAGCTCATCAAATGCCACTGACCGTCCGCCTTGGAGCCGTCAGGCATCGCGGGATCGTTGCGCGGCTCGACCTTGGCGACGAGATCATCCTTGACCCCGAACACCACGTCGGAATCCAGATATTTGTCGCCGTCCATGAAGACGTGCGTGATCAGCGGCTCGTATCCCTTCGCGTTGACCAGGAAGTGCACATGCGCCGGGCGCATCGGATGACGCTTGGTCTGCATGATCATCTCGCCGACCGGGCCGTCGGTCGGGATCGGATAGCTGCATGGCAAGATGGTACGGAAGAAGAAGCGGCCATCGTCATCGGTGATGAAGCGCGCCCGCGCCGAAGCGCCGACCTCGTCATAATTCGGCTTCTGGGAATCGTAGAAGCCGTCGTCATCGGCATGCCAGACGTCGACGGGGACATTGGCCAGCGGCTTGCCCTTGAGATCGGTAACGCGGCTCTGCACGAACATCCGCTCGCCGGTTTGATTGTTCGGCGAGATGTCGGTGCCGTGCGCGGCCACCTTGTGCTCGCCGACATAGAACGGGCCGAGCACGGTTGTCTGGGTGGCGCCCTCGCGGTCGCGATGGTTGACCGCGTCGACCAGCATGGAGACACCGAGCACGTCGGACAGCAGGATGAACTCCTGGCGGGTGTCGGTGCATTTCTGCCCGGTGCGGGTCAGGAAATCGATGGCGTAGTCCCATTCCTCGAAGGTGAGACCCGTCTTGCTCACGTAATCGTGCAGCGACTTCACCAATTCCTGGAGCAGGAATTTCGCGCGCGGATCGGGCGTGCTGTCGAAGCTTTTGACGACGGCCTGGGTGAGATCAGTCTCGTTGAACTGGGTCATGATGGTTTGCCCTGCGTTTTCTCATTGGCCCCGGGGGGGCCTGGAGGCGTTCCAGGGGCCAGCCTACACCAGCCGGCCCGCTCGCGTTAAGCGCGAGCGGCTTGGAATGGGGCCGTCATTTGGCTATCAACGGACCGACAAAACTGCCCGGAGGAACTGATGCTCGCCCCCACCCCCGCCTCGCCCGAATCCGTCGGCATGTCCAAGGCCGCGCTCGACCGCATCGATGCGCATCTGAAGAACCGGTACATCGATGCCGGCCGCTTCCCGGGCACGCATCTCCTGGTCTACCGCCGCGGCAAGGTCGCGCACAGCTCGGTTCAAGGCTTTGCCGACGTCGAGCGCAAGCTGGCGGTCAAGGACGACACCATCTACCGCATCTATTCCATGACCAAGCCGCTCACCAGCGTCGCCTTCATGATGCTGGTCGAGGAAGGCCTGGTCGCGATCGACGAGCCCGTCGCCAAATTCATTCCGGAATGGAAGGATCTCGGCGTGTTCGTCGCCGGCACTTCGCCTGCCTTCCTGACCCGCCCGCCGTCCCGGCCGATGCTGATCGTCGACCTCCTGCGCCACACCTCCGGCCTCACTTACGGCTTCCAGCAACGCTCCAATGTCGATGCCGCCTACCGCGCCGAGAAAATCGGCGAGGTCGAGAAGTCAGGCACGCTCCAGACCATGATCGAGAGCCTCGCAAAAATCCCGCTGGAGTTCTCGCCGGGCGAGGCCTGGAACTATTCGGTCTCGACCGACGTGCTCGGCTATCTCATCGGCAAGATCTCGGGAATCCCCTTCGAGCAATTCCTGAAGCAACGCATTCTCGACCCGCTCGGCATGACCGACACCGATTTCCACGTGCCTGCTTCCAAGGCCCACCGGTTCGCCGCCTGCTACTCGGCCGACCCCGGTGGCGGCATGACCTTCCATGCCGGCCAGCGGCGCGAGGGCCTGACGCTTCAGGACGACCCCGCAACGAGCTCGTTCCTTACCCCGCCCTCCTTCATATCCGGGGGCGGCGGCCTCTGCTCGACAGTGGCAGACTATCTCACCTTCTGCCGCGCGCTTCTCAACGGCGGCGAGCTCGGCGGCGTCAGGCTGATCGGGCCGAAGACGCTGGCGCTGATGACCAGCAACCACATTCCGGGCGGCGGCGCCCTGCCCGAAGTGTCGCGCTCGCTCTTCTCCGAGGCCACCTATAACGGCATCGGCTTCGGCCTCGGCTTCGCGGTGACCATGCGCCCGTCCGAAACGCTGATCGCCGGCAGCCCCGGCGAATACAATTGGGGCGGCGCAGCCACGACCTCGTTCTGGATCGATCCGGCCGAAGAGCTGATCGCGATCTTCATGACGCAGGTGCTGCCGTCGAGCGCCTACCCGATCCGGCGCGAGCTGCGCAGCATGGTCTACGCCGCGATCACCGAGAGCAATCTGTAACCAATCCAACCGATCCCGCGGCCCACCGCCGCGGGATCGCGCCGTCAGACGCTCATTTAAGCATCTCCGGCACGATCAGACGCGGCAGGAACAGCGACACGCTGGGCCAGACGATGACTGCCGCGAGCACGAGCAGCATCGGAATCAGCATGATGACCGTGTCCTTCAGCGCATAACGCAGCCGCACGCCCGCGATCGAGCAGGCGATCATCAGACACAGGCCGTAGGGCGGCGTCACCAGTCCGAAGGCCAGCGACACGATGGAGATGATCGCGAACTGAACCGGATGGAGATCGACCGACTTGGCGAGCGGCTCCAGCACCGTGCCGACGATGATAATGGCCGGGATGGCGTCGAGAAAGCAGCCGACGACCAGAAAGCAGAAGGAGATGAAGAAGCCGGCCGCAACAGCGCCCATGCCCCATGTCGAGACATTGGCCAGCAGTTCCTGAGGGATCTTGTAGTAGGCGAGCAGCCAGCCAAACGCACTTGCGGTGCCGACGCAGAACAGTGCCACGCCGGCGAGGCGCCCGGTATCGAGCAACGCCTTGTACAATTCGCGTAGACCCGTCTCGCGATAGAAGAATGCTGAGAGCACCACAGAATAGAGCACCGCAACACAGGCGGACTCGGTCGCGGTGAACCAGCCGAGCAGGATGCCGCCAACGATGATGAACGGCGTCATCATGGCCGGTATCGACCGCCAGATGGCGCATCGCATCTCGACCCAGCTTGCCTTCGGATAGGTCGGGTAGCCGCGGCGCACGGCATAGACATGCACCGTCGCCATCTGCGCGCCCGCGATCAGCAGGCCCGGCACGATGCCAGCCAGATACATCGCCGCAATCGAGGTCGAGATCAGCCCGCCCCAGACGATCATCAGGATCGACGGCGGGATGATTACCGCCAGAACCGCCGACACCGCCGTGATGGCAATGGAGAACGAGAGGTCGTAGCCCTCCTTGGTCTGCGCATCGATGAAGATCTTTGACTGGCTCGCCGCGTCGGCGGTCGAGGAGCCGGAGATACCGGCAAAGAACACCGATAGCACGACGTTGATTTGCGCCAGCGACCCCGGCCAGTGACCGACCATCGAGCGCGACAGCGCAACCAGGCGGTCGGTGATGCCGCCGATGCTCATCAGGTTCGCCGTCAGCAGGAAGAACGGCACCGCCAGCAGGATGAATGAATTGTACGCATTGAAGGTCTCCTGCGCGAGCGTCATCAGCGACAGATGCGGCTCGATCAGCAGGATCGGCACGCAGGCAAGGCCGAGCGCGAAGGCCACCGGCACGCGCACGATGAGCAGGCCGATGAAAACCCCGAACAGCACCATCGCGGCCTGTCCGGCAGAGAGTACATTGCCGCTCATCGCCCTGCCCCAACCAGAATGCGCATTTCATCGACGATCTGTTCACCCGCGAAAACGATCCACGTGACTCCGGCAACGGGCCAGGCGACGTGAATCAGCCAAAGCGGCAGATCGGCCAGTTCCGAAGTCCTGTTCCAGGCGAAGCGGGTGAACTCGAGGCCGGCCGATACGAACACCAGCGCCAGCGCCAGTATGCCGAGCCGCGCGAGGATTCGCACCGCGGCCTCCGACCGCCGCGACAAATCGGGCCACACATCGACCTCGAAATGCTGCGCTTCGCGCACGCCGACCATGGCGCCGATCATGATCGTCCAGACGAACAGGAAGCGCGCCATCTCCTCCGTCCAGATGTAGGACGGAATGAAGGGCGTGTAGCGTGAGATGATTTGCAGCGTGACCGGAACGACCAGGACGCCGACGCAGACGGCCAGCAGGAATTCCAGCAGCTTCGCATAGGCCGCCGAGACGCGACGCCACAGCGACGGTGTGGACGGGACGGGCATTTCAGACATTGGGGCTCCGTGCAGCAACTCATCCGCCAGTTCCGGGCAAGAAGCGGGGCTTGCCCGGAGATGCTGTCGGCGGACGCAAAGACCTCAGACGACGTTGATCTTCTCGAAAATGCCCTCCGCACCGATTTCCTTGGCGTAGGTGGCCATCACGGGGTCGGCGAGCTTCTTCATGGCGTCCCGCTCCTCGAAGGGAACGCGCTTGAGCTTGCCGGCCTTCTCGAGCGTGTCGAGCTTGACGACCTCTTCGCTCGACTCGAGCTGACGGCCGTAGTCGCCGGCCTCCTTGCCGGCCTTCATGATCGCGTCCTGCAACTCCTTCGGCAGGGTCTTCAGCGTCTTCACCGAGAAGCAGATCGGCCGGATCGACACGGCGTGCTGGGTCAGGTTGAGATGCGGAGCGACTTCGTAGAACTTCATCGCCTCGACGCCGGCCGCCTCGTTTTCGCCGGCCGATATCACGCCGTTCTGGATCGCGTTGTAGATCTCGTTATAGGCGATCACCGTCGGGCTCATGCCGACCGCCGCAAAGGTCTTCGACCAGATCGGCGCGCCCTGCACGCGAACCTTGAGTCCCTTGAGATCGGCGAGATTCTTGAGCGGCTTGTTGGCGAAGATGTTGCGGATGCCGCCGCCGGCATAACCGATCAGGACGACCTCGGCCTTCGCCGCGACCTCGTCAGCGATCGGCGCCAGGATGTTGGCCTCGACGACCTTGTTCATGTGCTCGATGCCCTTGAACACGAAGGGCGCATCGATGAAGGGGGCCGCCTTGGCGAAGGTCGACATGTGAGCCGGCGAGACGATGCCGTAATCGACCGCCTTGCCCTGCGACATGTACTCGAAATACTGCTTCTCGAGGCCGAGCGAGGAGTTCCTGTGCAGCGTGAAGTTGACGGGCTTGCCGTAATACTTCTTCACCAGCTCCTCGAACCGGAGCAGTGCCCGGTTGAAGGCGTGGTCGTCGTTGAACTGGACCGCGCCGTTCAGCGAGATCGGCGCTTGCGCCCTGAGGATCGACGGCATCCCAATCGTAGCCGCCGCAGTGGTCGCACCGATACCAGCGAGAAATGACCTTCGCTTCATCGTCTCCCCTCCCTTTGATGCTCCGGCCCTGTCGCCGGGCCGTGAGCGCAGCCGGTATCCGGCTTGCGAAGGGGAAGGGTATGAAAAACGTCGGCGGGACGGAAGTCATTTCGCGCGCGCTGGAGGTACTCTTCGTCGCAGGGCTAAGCCCCCACCACCTGTTGCACTGCAACTCGCGCCCCTGCCGGCGCGGGCGGGCTGTATGGGCACAGTCGCACTCCCGGAGGAGGCCGGCCACGAGCGGACCTAATGTGCGGCACGCACGGACCCGCTCGCCCGCTGCTGCAGGCCTAGTGTGTATGCCCGATCAGATAGATGCCGCCGCCGATCACCAGCACGGCCGGCACAGCCCACAAGATCAATACCGGCGTTTGCCGCTCTCAGCTTCGGTCCGCGATTTGTAGATCGTGCCCGACGGGCTGACGACGGTCATCGACGTGTCCGTCGGCTTCTTGTCGACGAGTACACTTCTTCGTCTTGACGTCCTGCACGACGCAGAATTCGTCGGCCGCGCGGCGCTTATTCTCGTGAGGAGGACAAAGATGAAGAAGCTGCTCCTGCTATCCGCCGCGGCGGTTCTGATCTCGACCAGTGCGTTTGCGCAATCCACCGTGGTGACAACCACCGGAACCGGTCACGAGGCAGCTGTTCAGATCGAGCCGCAATACCGGACCAGGATCAAATCCTACGTCACCGAGCATCACCTTCGCCCGATCACGACAAAGGAAAAGATCATCGTCGGCGCGACCGTGCCGGGCGACGTCGAGCTGGAGGCCGTGCCGTCCGATTGGAGCGCGGACATCCCGAACTGCGCTGCAACATCTCGTTTCCGAACCGCTCGCCATCTGCGAAAAACATGGCGCCGCGCAAGTCCCGCACGTATGGTCTGCCCAAAATCATAATCCGGCGCCGCTGCGCCGGAACCGGGACGCCCGCGTTTGTCAAAGCTCACCCTGCCGGTCCGGCTCGCTCTTCTGGTGACAGGAACGATGTTGCCGCTGATCGTCTTTGCGGTTGGCATTGTATTCTACAATTACAAACAGGATCGAAGCGACGCGACCCGCCGGGTGCTGGAGAACGTGCGTAGCATGCGCCTCGTGCTCGACTCCGAGGTGCAGCGGATGACCGGCGGCTTGCAAGTCCTTGCACTGACGAATTCGCTGCGTAACGACGACTTCCAGAACTTCCGCCGCATCGCGCTCGGCTTCGTCGACCAATATGGCAAGGGCGGGTTGGTGCTGATCTCCGATCGCAAGGGCCGGTTGCTGTTCTCCTCCGCAACGGAAGACACCGCAAGCCTGCCGCCACGCGGCCATCTCGAGATCATCGAAAAGGTATTTGCGACCAGGTCGCCGCAATATTCCGACCTGTTCACCGGCGCGATCAACGGGCGGCAGGTGCTCACCGTCGAGGTTCCGGTGTTCCGCGACGGCGAGGTGATCTACGACCTCTGCTTCAGCCCGCCGATCAGTATCTTTCAGGAGCTGGTGGAGAAGCAACGGCCCGACCCGCTCTGGACCGTGACTCTGCTCGACACCAAGGGCATCGTGTTTGCGCGCGCGCCGAACCCCAGCGAGACCTTTGGCAAGCGCGCCTCGCCCTCGCTTTATGCCGAGATGTTTCGCCGCAGCGAGGCATCGCTCCCGACGGTGTCACTCGACGGCGTCGCTCTGGCCGCGGCCTACACACGATCGCGGCTGACGGGCTGGACGATCGCCGCCGGCGTCGACGAAAGCTCGCTGATCGCGCCGCTCTGGCGCAACATCGCGATCACCAGCCTGATCGGCGGCATCCTGCTGCTGACCGGCCTGACCTTCGCGGTCAGGATGGCGACCACGATCGCGCGCGGCGAGATGCTGCACAATCTCCTGATCGATGAGCTCAACCATCGCGTCAAGAACACGCTTGCCTTGATGCAGGCGATCGCCGTGCAGACCTTCCGCAGCGCCAGCCGGGACGAGCGGATGAAATTCGAGGGACGGCTTGGCGCACTGGCCGAAGCGCATAATTTGCTGAGCCAGGAGAAATGGGCGGGCTCCGAGCTGCGGGAGGTGATCGCCCGCGCGCTTCAGCCGTTCCTGATGAACAGTCCCGACCGCATCCGCATGGCCGGACCCGCCGTACCGCTGTCGCCGCGGCTCGCCGTCGTGCTGTCGATGATCGTGCACGAGATCGCCACCAACGCCGCGAAATATGGCGCGCTGTCCAACGAGACCGGCCGGGTGACGCTGGATTGGGAGATCATCGCCGATGCCCCGAAACCGCGGCTGCGCCTGATCTGGACCGAGATCGGCGGACCGCCGGTGACCGCGCCGGTACAGCGCGGCTTCGGCTCGCGCCTGATCGAGCGCAGCGCACGCGACCAGCTCGGCGGCGAGGCCACCGTCGATTTCCTGCCGCGCGGCGTGGTCTGCACGGTGGTCTGTACGCTGGACGAGGCGCGGTGAGCGGGAGAGCAGAACTCCCGCGGCAAGCCTGGCAGACCATCACGAGAGCCGGGGAGCCCCCCTGGGATCGGCCTTCATGGCGGCCTGTACGGCATAAGCGCCGGGTCCATAGCAGGCGATGAGAGCAAGGGCGCCGAGCAGGCCGAGATTCTTCAGGAAGTTGATGGTCTGCATGACGACCGCGGCTTCCGGCACGGCCCAGAAATTGTGGAACATCAGCGTCGCGGCGACGGTGAACGGAATCAGAGCCATCGCCGCCTGGCGCGCGAACAGCCCAAGCAGCAGGGCCATGCCGCCTCCGAGCTCGACCGCAATCGCGCCCGCGGCGAGAACGGCCCCTAACCCATCCGCTCCTCCCGGAAGCCTGCCGGCGGTCACGGCAAATGCCAGCACCTTTCCGACGCCGCTGTAGAGAAACAGCGGCGCGATCGCGACGCGCGCGAACAGGAGCACCCAGGCATCGAACTGGCCTGCGGCGTCAGTGGAACGAGTGGATATCGGCATTCGGGATCTCCTTCCAGTTTTTAGTTTTCGTCGGGGAAAGCGGAGGGATGATCCACATCACCCCCATGGATGGATCAACGCGCCTCGTCACTCCGCGGCGGCGACATCGGCCGTCGGCAGGCGCGTTGCAGCGGCAAGACCAAGCGATCCGATCGCCAGCGCGCCGACGATCGACGCTCCGCCGATCGCCCAGAACACGGCATCCGGACCGCCGGTGGCTTGCTGGAGGAGACCGATGACATAGGGGCCGAGGATCGCTCCGACACGGCCGATGCCGAGCTCCATCCCGACGCCGCTGGCGCGGAAGCAGGTTTCGTACGAGCCGGCGGTGAAATTGTTGAGGACGTGCTGCGCGCCGATGATGCAGAAGCCGGCAATTGCGACGATGGCGAGATTGACGCCGTGGCCGCTGACGAAGACGAGCGCCAGCACCGCGATCCCGCCGCTCAGCCACCATGTCGCCAGATAGCGCGGCGTCAGCGTAAAATTGCGGTCGGCCAGCATGGCCAGCGTGAGACCGCCGATGAAGGACATCGCCTGCATCAGGGCCCCGAAGCCGAACGAGGCGGCAAAGGTCTCGCCGCGCTTCAGCATCACCGTCGGAATCCAGCTGGTGAGACCGAAGATCGCGAACAGGCTGAGGAACGCCGTGACCCAGATGGTCAGCGAGACGCGGCGATAGCGCGGACCGAGCAAGGCACCGATCGTGCTCTGCGGCGTCCCGCCGCCGGCCGCGGCGAATGTCGCAGTCTGGTAGACGGACGCCCGCTCCGGCCGCAATCGCGCAAGCAGCGCGCGCAGCTCCGGGACCCGCGACCTCGAGGCCAGAAATTGCGGGCTTTCGGGCAGGACGGCGTGCGCCACGAAGGTCAGCGGGATCGACAACGCGCCAACATAATAGAGGATCTGCCAGCCGTGTTGCGGCGTCAGGAAAACGCCGACGAGACCGGCGCAGACGCCGCCGAGCGACCAGCCCAGCGTCACGCCCCAGAGCGAGAACGTGTTGCTGACACGCTTCGGCGCAAGCTCGTTGATGAAGGTCGTGCCGAGCGGCAACAGCACGCCGAGGCCGAGCCCGGTGACGAAGCGGAGGGCGCAGTAGCTCCAAAAATCGTTCGCCAGCACGGCAGTCAGCAGCGTGAAGACGTTGACGATCCACAAGCCCGCGAGCAGCGTGCCGCGCCGGCCGAAGCGATCCGCCACGCTACCGTGTCCGATTGCGCCGAACAGGAATCCGACGAGACCCGAGCTTACCAAAAACCCCGCCTGGCTTGGTGCGAGCCCCCAGGGCTGGACCACGTAATGGATGACATAGGCCGGATTGAAGGTGTCATAGCCGTCGAACAGCGTGATGAGCGTGATGAGAATGCCGAGCAGCTTGTGGAACGGGCCGATCGGAGCGGCGGACAATTCCTCATGCACGTCGATTTCGGACGAGATGCTCACGGGGTTCCTCCATGGAAATTGATGAATTGCTCTGCTCTGCGGCAGATTGAATTGAGGCCTTGCCGAGCCCGAACAGGGCGCACGCGTTGTCGCGGCCGATCTTGATGCGGTCGCCTTCGGAGATGGCAGCCGTGTCAAACCAGTCGGCGGCGTGGCCGATGTTCTCGAATGGCCAGTCGGCGGAGAAGAGGATGCGGTCGGCGCCGATTTCGAGCATCGCGTCGATCAGCGCCTGGGTGCGGAAATTGCCCGACGTGGTGATGTAGAAATTTTCCCTGAAGTAGTCGGCGATCTTGCGCCGTGCGGGATAGACGTTCTGCGCCCGCATCCACTTGTTGTGGTTATCGACGCGCCACATCGAATAGGGCAACCCCTCCCCCATGTGGCCGAGGATGATCTGGAGCCGCGGGTGCGCGTCGAACAGGCCGGATCCCATCAGGCGCAACGCATGCACCGCGGTCTCCTGCCCGAACGCCCAGGTTGGGCCGAGCAGCCAGCGATGCCCCTCGTAGATGGCCGCGTCCTTCGGCAACGGATTGCGCGGATGCAGGTAGAAGGGAACGCCGAGACGCTCGACCTCCGACCAGAACGGCCAGAACTCCTTGCGATCGTAATAGATGGCCTGATCGACACCGGCGAGCTCGCTGAAACCGTTGACGAGCGCGCCGCGAAAGCGAAGCGCGCTGACGCAGCGATCGAGTTCGCTTGCCGCCGCCTCGGGATCCTGCATCGGCAGCGCCGCGAGGCCGCGGAAGCGGTCAGGCCGTCTTGCGACCTGCTCCGCCAGAAAGTCGTTAGCGCGGCGCGACAGGTCCAGCGCCCGGTTGCGGTCGGGAATGGCCTGCACGGCGGGCGCGTTCAGCGACAGCAGCATCATCTCGATGCCGTGGGCGTCCATCTCCGCGAGCCGGCGATCGTGGATGTCGAGCAGCCGGGCCTTCAGCTCGACCCAGTCCTCGGTCGGCGCGAAGCCCGCGCTGTCCTGGACGGTCTCGTCCATCGCGAAATGCTCCTCGAGCGCAATCTTTCCCTGCATGGCGTCGTTCCTTCGGCTCCGCTTTCGGCGTTGACAAAGCAAAGCGCCTGATCCAGATACTTGTCAATGAGAAAGTTGTATTTGCAAATGATTGATATGCAAATATTGCACATGCGAAGGTTGACGCTTATTCCGGGCGTAGCTCTCCCGCCAGGACCCAAGCCCGGACCTAAACTCATGTACCGATTTTCGAATTCGCTTCCCTATCTGCTCGCCCGGCTGGGCGTGCGCATGGGCGACCTCTTCGCGCGCGTGATCCGTCACGAGAAGTTGACGCTTCCGATGTACCGCGTGCTGGCCGCTCTATCCGAGCAGGGTCACCCGCTGCGTCTCGGCGAAATCGCCGAGCTGACATCGGCCGACGTGTCTACCTTGTCGCGCATCGTCGCGGAGATGAGCCGTGCGGGCCTGTTGACGCGCGACCGTCCCGAAAACGACCAGCGCAGCCTCCAGGTCGTCCTGACGCCCAAGGGCACCGAGTTGGCGGGAAGGCTGATGCCGCTCGCCGCCTATTATGAAGAAGTCGTCACCGGCAGCATGTCCGCCAAGGAAGCGGCGGAGCTCAAGCGCGTGCTGGTCGAGCTCTACAAGAACATCGACCGGCTCGAGCAGGAAGTCGAAGCCGGATCGATCAAGGTCCCGCCGCCCGCGCGGCCGAAAGAAATCCGCGACGAGCGGCCCGAGGCGAAAGCCAGGACGAGCCAGCCGCGCGGCAGGACATCTAGAAAATAGGGAAACCAAGGAGAGGCCATGCGACAGGATCCCATCATCATTGCAGGCGGCGGCATCGGCGGGCTCGCAGCCGCGATCGCGCTGGCGCAGAAGGGTTTCCAGGTCACGGTCCTCGAGCGCGCGTCGCGCTACCAGGAGATTGGCGCCGGCATTCAGCTCGGTCCCAACGCATTTCACGCCTTCGATCGTCTCGGGCTCGGCGATGCCGCGCGCGCGATTGCCGTCTTCATCGACAAGCTCCGCCTGATGGACGCGATCTCGGCGGAGGGAGATCACCCATGTCGATCTCGCCAGCTATTTCCGTAGGCGCTTCGGCAATCCCTACGCGGTGGTCCATCGTGGCGACCTGCACGGCATCTTCGTCCGCGCCTGCGAGGCGCATCCCAATGTCACGCTGCGAACCGACTGCGACGTAGTCGCCTATGAGCAGAACGGCACAGAGGCCTCGGCAGCGCTCAAGTCCAGCGAGCGCGTCACCGGGTGTCTGCTGATCGGCGCGGACGGGCTTCGCTCCCGCATTCGCCAGCAGATGGTCGGCGACGGCGCGCCGCGCATTGCCGGCCACACCACCTATCGCTCGGTCATCCCGACCGAACAGATGCCCGAGGATCTGCGCTGGAACGCGGCGACGCTGTGGGCCGGCGCGAAGTGCCACCTCGTGCACTACCCGCTTTCGGGCTGGAAGGTGTTCAACCTCGCGATCACCTGCCACAACGACCCCGCCGAGGCCTTCGCGGCGAGGCCCGTGACCCACGAAGAAGTCCTCGCAGGTTTTCCGGATGTGCATCCGCGCGCAAAGGCGATCATTCATCACGGAAGGGACTGGAAGGCGTGGGTGACCTGCGACCGCGATCCCACCGAACGCTGGATCGACGGCCGCGTCGTTCTGCTGGGCGATGCCGCGCATCCGATGCTGCAATATTTCGCGCAAGGCGCCTGCATGGCGCTGGAGGACGCGGTTTGTCTCGCTGATGCGCTCGACGAGACGCAGGACGACATCGCGCATGCGCTCGATCGCTACAGGAATGCCCGCCTGCTGCGCACCGCGCGCGTCCAGCTCCAGGCCCGGGAGCTCGGCACTCACGTCTATCACCCGGCCGGCGTCCATGCGCTGCTGCGCAATCAGCTGATGCGCGAGACCAGCCTGGAGCGCTTCTGCGAGAATCTCGCCTGGCTCTATGAGGACCCGTTCTCCGAGCGGCCGTCAGATGCGGCACGGCGAGTCGCGCAGTCCTGAGCCGATGTGGCTTACCCGGCCGGGCTTGGCTCTATCCGAACGTCTGCAGCGCCGGGAACGTCTCCAGCAGCCAGATGCTCACATTCGAGACCGCGCCGGTGAGAAAGCCGATGCCGGTGATCACCATCAGGACGCCCATGGCGCGCTCGACATTGACGAGATGGCCCTTCATGCGCGCGAACAGCGCGGAGAACTGCTCGATCATCAGCGCGGCGATCAGGAAGGGAATGCCGAGACCGGCCGAATAGACCGCAAGCAGGCCCGCGCCCTTCGCCACCGTGGCCTCAGCGGCGGCGATCGACAGGATCGCGGCGAGGATCGGGCCGATGCAGGGCGTCCAGCCGAAGGCGAAGGCGAGCCCCATGATATAGGCGCCCCAGAGGCCGACCGGTTTGGGGATCGGCAGCCGTCCCTCGCGCATCAACAGGCCGATGCGCGTCAGTCCGAGGAAGTGCAGGCCCATGATGATGATGACGATGCCGGCGAGGATCGACAGCTCCGCCGACCAGGCACGGATCAGCCCGCCGATCAGCGAGGCGCTGGCGCCGAGGGCGACGAACACCGTGGAGAAGCCGAGCACGAACAGGAGCGCCGACATCATGATCGCGCGCTTGGAGGCCGAGCCCGGCTCGTCGCTCTCGACATGCTCGATCGTGGCGCCCGTCAGGTAGATCAGATAGGGCGGGACCAGGGGCAGGACGCAGGGCGAGAGGAAGCTGACGAGGCCGGCAATCAGCGCCGCCGGGATCGAAACATTTTGCATGATGCCGTCTGAGCCATCTCAGGCACCGGTGCGGCGCGCCGGGAATGCGCGCGGCCAGGAGCCGAACCGGCTCTGGTGTAACCGATGCCGGAGAATGCGCAACAGAGGCGCACCAAACCAGGGCTCCTCCCGATGCCGCCTGCGATCACAGGTGCGGCATCGGGACGCGCACAAACCTCGCCAAAAAGCGAGATTCGGCGGCGTGGCTACTTCACCACGCGGAGCAGCGGACGCCGGGGCTGGTCCTGCGTCTGCTTGGAAGGGGACGGCGGCTCGCTCGCAGCGCTCCGCAACATTTCGTCGCACAGTGCCTTGAGTTCGGCACTGTCAATTCCTTTGAGTTTCATCCTGACGTCGAGGATGACAATCGACAGCAGCTCGGCCGACTCACGGCTGTCGCACGCGTTGAGAACCCTGCGGCACCCCTCGAGCGTTTCCAGCACCGACTGCAATTGTTCGTCTGAATGCGACACCGGCGTTCTTTCCGTTAATTCGGCCTGCGAGACGTGTTGGTGACGACCCCTTCGGCCCCCATGGAATACGGAGGATAGCACGAGGCCACAGCGCCTCTGAACCTGATTTCAGTGGGTTTCTGCCGCGGAACAGCGGTTCTGGCTATCTTCGCCGCGCTGCGCCGTTGGCCGCGATCGAAGCAGTCCGAGAGCAAACGCCCGGCCTGCTGTGATTGATCCATTGAAGGAGACGGCGCCGGCTTTCGCGCAAGCACATTCATTACGGACAGCGCCTGCAATCCCGCAGCCATTTCACGGCTCGCAACGGAACTCACGCCACACCCCTCATCCGGGCGATGGTCCGCCCGATTCCCAGCCTTGGCAGCATTCAGATACCACCCACGAGGTAGTAAGGATGACGTTCAAAACTCATCATCCCCCAACTCGCAGTAGTTGTGGTTTGCGCCAGATTCTGCCAGTTTAGCCACCCGAAGGAAATTGTATGCACTCCTTGGCGGAAAGGGGCGTTCCTGTGGCGGAACGCCCAAAAACAAATCTCAGCGGCCTCTCTGATTGGGATGCCGCCCGCATATTCCTTGAAGTCGTCCGATCCGGAAGTTTCCGATCGGCGGCCGAGCGCCTGTCGCTGTCGATCAACGCCGTGCGCCGGCGAATCGACGATTTCGAACGCCAGACCGGCACCACACTGTTCACGCGTGACGTCCACGGCACCCATCTGACCGATGAAGGCGCGCTGGTGGTCTCCGCCGTCGAGCGCATGGAGGCCGCCACCTTCGACGTGCTGCGCGCCAGCGATTCGATGGCCAACGCGCTGTCCGGCGAGGTGCGCGTCGCCGTCACCGAGGGGCTCGGCACGTTCTGGCTCGCCCCGCGCCTGGTTGAATTCCAGCAGGCCTATCCGAAGATCCTGGTCGACCTGCATTGCGCGATGCGCTCGGCCGACGTCTCGCGCCACGAGGCCGACGTCGCCATCCATCTGTCGCGTCCCTCCGCGCTCGACATCAAGCTGGTGCGGCTCGGCCGCATGCATCTGATGTTCTGGGCCTCCGAGAAATACATCGAGAAGCATGGCGCGCCGCGCACGGCGGCGGAATTGATCAAGCATCGCCTGGTGCTGCAATTCGCCGACCAGCTTGCCGCCAAGGAATCCTTCGAGAGCTTCTTCCCGGGCGTGTCGGAACGTGACCTTCTGGTCATGAAGACCAACGTCTCGAGCGCCAACTACTGGGCGGTCGCGAACGGCGCCGGCATCGGCGTCTTTCCGAGCTACGCCATTGCGCTTGGCGGGAAGTTGATTCCACTGGAGGTCGAGTTGAACCGACCGCTGGATATCTGGTTGTCCTACCATCCCGGTAGCGGCCGTATTCCGCGCGTGCGGCACATGATTGATTGGCTGATCGAAGCTTTCAGTCCGGCTCGCTTCCCGTGGTTTAAGGAAGAGTTCGTGCATCCGCATGAATTCAAGGACTCGTATATGGGCGAACCCCTGACCCAGCTCTTCGGGGGATTTTCAACCGAAGAACAAAGGTGAAAACGAAGATGAAAGCAGCGGCGAAAAGAATGAAGCAGCGCAGCGCTGGCAAGCCGGACATCGAGCTTGGCAAGCGGATTCGTCTGCGGCGCGTCGAGATGAAGATCTCGCAGGCCGAGCTCGGCGAGAAGCTTGGCGTCAGCTTCCAGCAGGTCCAGAAATACGAGAAGGGCGTCAATCGCGTCGGCGCGGCTCGTCTGCAGCAGATCGCTTCCGCCCTCGACGTGCCCGTGACCTTCTTCTACGACGGTGACAACAAGGCGCGCGAAGTCGAGAGCCTGCTGTTCCTCGATTCGGCCTTCAGCCTCCGCTTGCTGCGCGCCTACAGCAAGATCAAGGACCAGACCGTGCAGCGTCAGCTGGTCTCGCTGATGGAATCGATCGCGGCGAACGAGAGCTGAGACCGGTCGGCGGTCTGGCCTTTACGGCCGATCTTCAATCCGCCGCGTCGCGGGGACGCGGCCGGATTGAACGATCATATTCCGGCTCGCGCGCTTGCGCGCGGCCTTTGCGGGGCGGCACGACCGCCCCTTTTCTTTGCACGCGCGACACTCGGGACGACGCGCCATGCAATCCCGGTACAGGCGGATGCAGACTCGCCCACCCTGCCGCGGTTGACCCCGGAAGCGCCACCGCAGCACATTGCCCCTCGCACATGACGAGCGAGCGCGCGATGTCCGACATATTCAGCACGACCGGTATCCCCTACGCGGGCGGCAAGATTTTCCAGCACACCACCGACGGCGTCGGCGTGATCACCTTCAACAATCCCGACAAGCGCAACGCGATGTCGCTGGAGATGTGGGAGGGATTTGGCGAGGCGCTGACCGCCTTGCGCGACGACGAGACGGTGCGCGTCGTGGTCCTGCGCGGAGCCGGCGGTAAGGCCTTCGTCTCCGGCGCCGACATCAGCCAGTTCGAGAAGACCCGGCACAACGCGGCGGCCTCTGAGGAATATGCCAGGCGCAGCGCCGCCCAGCGCGCACTGCTCGCAGACTATCCCAAGCCGACGATTGCCTGCATCGAGGGTTTTTGCCTCGGCGGCGGCATGCAGGTCGCGATGCTCGCCGACATCCGCATCGCCGCGCACGGCAGCCAGTTCGGCATTCCCGCGGCCAAGCTCGGCATCGCCTATGGCTTTGACGGCCTCCGCCACCTGGTGTCGCTGGTCGGCCCGTCCTGGGCGCGGCTCCTGATGTACACGGGCATGCGCATCGATTCCGCCGAAGCGCTGCGCATTGGCCTTATCGAGCGCGTGTTCCCGGTCGACGAGCTCTGGGGCGAGACCATGACGATTGCCGAGACGATCTCGCAGAACGCCCCGCTCGCGATCAAGGCCGCCAAGATCACCATCGCACAGGTGCTGAAGGATGAGAGCCAGCGCGACATGGACGCGATCAAGGCGATCGGCAACGCCTGCATGGATTCCCGGGATTTTCGCGAGGGCCGGCAGGCCTTCATGGAAAAGCGCAAACCGCAGTTCCAGGGGCGTTGAAGCTGAACCGACGTTCAGGAAGATTAAATTCCTCGTGCAACTCCGGGCGGTTGCAACCAGTTGATCTGACGAAAGTTCTCCCGTCACAACGAGGGAGATCGCGATGACACTGAAATCTGCTGTTCTTGCTCTGGTTGCCATCGGCGGTGTGACGCTCGCGTCGGGCGAGGCGCTCGCGGCCATGCCGAATGGCATCCCGCAGGCGGACAGGATTGCAAGCGGTCCGGCCGCTGACGTCGATCAGGTGCGCTGGGTATGCAACCCCTGGGGCCGCTGTTTCTGGCGTCCGAACTATTACGGCGCCTACGGCTATTACGGCGGCCCGCGACGCTTCTACGGCCCGCGTCCGTGGGGCTGGGGCCATCGCCACCATCATTGGCGCCGCTGGTGAACGACAAAGGGGCCGCGAGGCCCCTTTTTCTTTTGTGATGAACTGGCGCCGCGACTCGGCTGCTTCTCAGAGCGCCCCTAGCACCGCCTTCGTGATATCGGCGGTGCCGTTGTTGCCGCCGAACTCCATCGGCTTGATGCCGCCGGCATAGATCTGATCCACTGCACGCTCGATTGTCTCGCCGGCTTCCGCCGCGCTCTCGACGCCGTGCTTGTCGGCGAGCCAGTCCAGCATCATCGCCGCCGACAGGATCATGCCGGTGGGATTGGCCTTGCCCTGCCCCATGATGTCGGGCGCGGTGCCGTGGCAGGGCTGGAACACGGCGTATTTGTCGCCGATGTCGGCCGACGGCGCCATGCCGAGGCCGCCGATCAAGCTCGCGGTGATGTCGGAGACGATGTCGCCGAACATGTTCTCCATCACCATCACGTCGAAATCCCAGGGACGCTTCACCAGCATCGCCGAGCAGGCGTCGACATAGAGCCGGTCGGTCTTCACCTCGGGATGCTTCTTGGCGATCTCGTCGAAAATGCCGCGAAAGAACGCGAACGCCTTGAACACGTTCGCCTTGTCGACGCAGGCAAGCGCGCCGGGCTTGCCGCGCGCCTTGCGCCGCTCGGCGAGGCGGAACGAGAAGTCGAACAGGCGCTCTGATGTCCTGCGCGTGATCACCATGGTCTCGCGCGCGTCCTCATGGGTGACGACACCCTTGCCCATCGAGGCGAACAGGCCTTCGGTGGATTCGCGGATCACGACGAGATCGATGCCGCGCGCATCAGCGCCGATGATCGGGCTCGGCACGCCCGGAATGAGGCGCGCCGGCCGCACGCCGGCATAGAGATCGAAGATGAAGCGCAGCTCGATCTGCGGCGCGATCTCGGTATTGTCGGGGTAGCGCACCGACGGCAGGCCGCAGGCGCCGAGCAGGATTGCGTCCGCCTCCTCGCACAGCTTGATGGTCGAGTCAGGCATCGACTTGCCGGTGGCACGATAATTGTTGGCGCCGGCGGGTGCCTCGGTGAAGCGAAAGCGCAAATCCGATTTCTGCTCGATCTTGCGCAGCACCTCGAGGGCCGGCGCCATGACTTCGGGACCGATGCCGTCACCGGCGAGCACGGCAATGTGGAAGGCGTTGTTTGCGGACATTTAGGGCCTCAAGGAAAGGAGCTAGCCAAGTCGTCACTGCGAGCGAAGCGAAGCAATCCAGAAATCCATCCGCAGAGGCAGTCTGGATTGCTTCGTCGCTTCGCTCAATGACGGAGGAGAGAGTGTTCACTACGGCGTCAGCACTGTGCGCCCGACCACCGCGCCCTGCTGCAATTGCACCAGCGCGTCGTTGGCCTTGGCGAGCGGTGCCGTCGTCACCGGGATCGGCGGCACCTTCTTGGTGCGGACGAGATCGAGCAATTCCTGCGTCTCGCGCAGGTTTCCGACATAGCTGCCCTGAATCGTCACTGCCTTGATCGGAATCAGGGGCAGCGCCCAGGTCGCCCCGCCGCCGAACAGGCCAACGATCACGAGCTTGCCGCCCTTGGTCAGGCAGTCGAATCCAAGCTGCGTCGTCGCGGCATTGCCGACGAGGTCGATCACGGCGCGGATCGGCCCGCCCGCCTTCTTGGCAAGCTGCTCCAGCGCATCCGGCGCCTTGGGGTCGACGGTGGCGAGCGCGCCGGCCTTCTCCGCCGCCTCGCGCTTCCTGGCATCGATATCGACCATGATCGCGCCCTTGCCGCCCATCGCCTTCAGCAGCGACAGCGCCATCAGGCCAAGCCCGCCCGCGCCGAACATCACGATCGGGGTGTCGAAATGCTGCTCGACCTTCTTGAGCGCGCTGTAGGTGGTGACGCCCGAGCAGGCATAGGGCGCGGTCGTCGCCGGGTCGAGCCCTCTCAGATTGAGCAGGTAGCGCGGATGCGGCACCAGCATGTGATCGGAATAGCCGCCGTCGCAATAGACGCCGAGCGAGCGCGGCGTCAGGCACATGTTCTCGTCACCGGCCAGGCACGTCGCGCATTTGCCGCAGCCGATCCAGGGATAGACCAGGCCGACTTCGCCGAGCTTGAGGTCGCCCTGGTCGGTCGGTTTCACGTCGGGGCCGAAGGCCAGGATTTCGCCGACCGTCTCGTGACCCATGGTCAGCGGCAGGTTGATGCCGCGGTCCTTCAGCGACAGCGGCTTGCGGCCGTGGCCGAGATCGTAGCCGCCCTCCCAGATGTGGAGGTCGCTGTGGCAGACGCCGGCGGCCTTCACCTTGATCAGCACCTGCGTGCCCGACGGCTGCGGCGTCGCCTCGTCGAACTCCTGCAGCGGCGCCTTGAAATCGGCAACCTTGAAACTCTTCATCGGCGTCCTCCCGCATTCTTCTTGTCGCCGCGCCACCATGCCATGGCCGGCAAGGCGAGACAAACCGGTCTTAGTTCAGGCCAGCGGATGATGGCAAGCCGCGAACTGGCCGGGTGCGATTTCGCGCAACTCCGGTATCTCAGCGCTGCATCGCTGGTCGGCCCGCGGGCAACGGGTTCGGAAGCGGCAGCCGGACGGCGGCGCAATCGGCGATGGTGGCTCACCCGCTGCCACACTCCCGGCGGGACGCATATCCGGATCGGGCACCGGGATCGCCTGCAACAAGAGCCCGGTATAGGGATGCGCCGGATTTGCAAACAATTGCTCCGACGGACCGACCTCGCAGAGCCGGCCGAGATACATCACCGCAACGCGGTCGCTGACCGCTTTGACCACCGCGAGATCATGCGCGATGAACAACAGCGTCAGGCCGAAGCGCGCTTTCATCTCCTCCAGCAAATTGAGGATTTGCGCACGGATGGAGACGTCCAGCGCCGAGACCGGCTCGTCGCAGACAATGAACTCGGGGTTGAGCACCAGCGATCGCGCGATACAGATGCGCTGGCACTGCCCGCCGGAGAACTCATGCGGCAGGCGGCCCGCGACGAGATCAGGATCGAGCCCGACCGCAGAGAGCACCTCGTAAACCCTACGCTTGCGCTCGGCGGCATCCCTGACGCCGGCGATGATCAGCGGTTCGGCCACGATGTCGCCGATGCGACGGCGCGGATTGAGCGAGGCGATCGGATCCTGGAAAATCAGTTGCACGCGGCGTCGCATCTTGCGCAGCGCCTCGCCCTCCATCGCGGTCAGGTCCTCGCCGTCGAACAGCACCCGGCCGGATTTGGCGCGACGCAATTGCAGCACGGCGCGCCCCAGCGTCGACTTGCCGCAGCCGGATTCTCCGACCAGCCCGAGCGTCTCGCCGCGCGCGACCTGGAGGCTGACGCCGGAGACGGCGTGCACCGTCTTGTTGCCGAGGCCATATTCGACCACGAGATTGTCGACGTTCAGCAGCGGCTCGACGCGCGCGGCAAGCTGCATCATGCGCCGATTCCTTCCGCCATCTGGATCGGGTGGAAGCAGGCATAGAGATGATCGGGCCTCTCAGCGCTCTTCAGGTCGGGCTTGGCCTCATGACAGCGGCTAGCGGCATAGCGGCAGCGCGGCGCAAAGGAGCAGCCCTTGAGCGGTCGTGTCGGATCGGGCGGACGTCCGGAGATCGCCGGCAGCGGCGTATGCGGCGCGGCATCCAGCTTCGGGATCGCCGCCAGCAGCGCTTCGGTGTAGGGCATGTGCATACGCTTGAACAAGGCTTGCGTCGGCGCGCGCTCCACCACCCTGCCCGCATACATCACGGCGACCTCGTCGGCGCGGCCCGCGACAACGCCGAGATCGTGGGTGATGATGATCATCGCCATGTGGCGGCGGCGCTGCTCGCGCGCGAGCAGATCGAGGATCTGCGCCTGGATGGTGACGTCGAGCGCCGTGGTCGGCTCGTCCGCAATCAAGAGCTTCGGCTCGCAGGACAGCGCGATCGCAATCGCAATGCGCTGGCGCATGCCGCCGGAACATTGATGCGGATATTGCGCGAGCCGCTGCTCCGGCGCCGGAATACCGACAGCCGCCAGCAGCTCGATGCTGCGCTTCCGCGCCGCGGAGACGTCAAGCTCGAGATGCTCCTGGATCGTCTCCATCAGCTGCGTGCCGATGGTCAGCACCGGGTTGAGCGAGGTCATGGGGTCCTGGAACACGACTGCCAGATCGCGCCCGCGCAAGCGACGCAAGCGTTCCGCATCGAGTCGCACCAGGTCCTGGCCGTCGAACATCACGCGTCCCGTGAGCCTTGCTTTTTTCGGCAGCAGTTGAAGCACCGCGCGCGACAGCATGGTCTTGCCGCAGCCGGACTCGCCGACGATGCCGAGCGTGCGGCCCGCCTCCAGCGACAGGTCGACATGATCCACGGCGCGCAGATTACCGCGCGGCGTCGGTAGCTCGACTGCAACGTCCTCGATGGTCAGCAGCGCAGCGCTCACAGCGCCCCCTGACGCGGGTCGGTCAGTGCCCGCAAGGTGTCGCCGACCAGATTGAAGGCCAGCACGGTGAGGAACAATCCGGCCGCGGGCAGGAACGCAAGCCGCGGCGCGACGTCGAGGCTGTCGCGCCCCTCGCCGATCATGCTGCCCCAGCTCGCCATCGGCGGTGGCACGCCGAGACCGAGGAAGGACAGCGCCCCCTCGACCACGATGGTGACGGCGACGCCGAGCAGGAAGAAGGCAAGCAGCGGCAGGATCACGTTCGGCAACAGCTCGCGCAGCAGGATGCGCGCATGGCTGGCACCTAGCGCCTCGGCCGCGATCACGAATTCGCGGCGAGCCAAGCTCAGCGTCGCCGCGCGCGCCACGCGCATAAACGCGGGAATGCCGAGCACACCGAGAATCAAGGTGAGGTTGGGGACGGACTGGCCGAGATAGGCGGTCACCGCGAGCGCGAAGATCAGCGGCGGAAAAGCGAGCAGCACGTCCATGCTGCCCACCACCAATGTCTCGAACCGGCCGCGGAAATAGCCGGCGAGCAGGCCGAGCGCGCCGCCGAGCGTAAGGCCGATCATCGGCGCGATCAGCCCGACAGTCAGCGACACCCGCGCCCCGAAAATCAGGCGGGAGAGTTCGTCGCGGCCGAGCCCATCGGTGCCGAGCCAGTGCTCGGAAGAGAACGCCGCACGGCGCTCCAGCATGTCCATATCTACAGGGTTCTGCAGCGGCAGCACCGGCGCGAGGATCGCGAGCGTCAGGATGATCGCGAGCCAGGCACTCGCGATCCAGAACAACAGGCCGAGCCTGCGCTTGCGGCCGACCGGCACGGGCACCGCCTCGTCCTGCATCGAGAGCTCAAGCGTGGCCATGGCGGATCCTGGGGTCGAGCACGGCGTAGAGCATGTCGACGATGAAATTCACGATGACGAAGCCGCAGGCGACCAGCAGCACCACGCCCTGGAGGATGACGAGATCGCGGGTGTAGATCGCCCCGACTAGAAGCCGGCCGATGCCCGGTAGCGCGAAGATCGATTCCACGATCAGCGTGCCGCCGAGCAGGCGGCCGATATTGATGCCTGTGACCGTCACCAGCGTCAGCGACGAGGGCTTGAGCGCATGCACGAACAGGATACGCGCGGGCTTGAGACCCTTGGCCTTGGCGAGCGCGATATAATCCTCCTGCAGGGTCGCGATCATGTCGGAGCGTAGCACCCGCATGATTCCAGGCCATTCCGCCAGTGCCAGCGTCAGTGCCGGCAGCACGAAGAAGCGTAAATTCGCCAGCGGCGCTTCGGTGAACGGCACATAGCCCGTCGCCGGCAGCCAGTGCAGTTCGACCGCGAACAGATAGATCAAGAGGATCGCCACCAGGAAGGACGGCATCGACAGCATCGCAAACGCACTGCCGGTCATGACGCGGTCGAAGGCGCCGCCGGCGCGCGCGGCGCAGGCGATCGCGACGGGAACGCCGATCAAGAGGCCTATGAACTCAGCCATCAGCATCAATTGAAGTGAAACCGGAATGCGCTCGGCGACCGCCTGAAGCACCGTCTGCCCGGTACGGAACGAGCGGCCGAGATCGCCCTGCAAGACGTGACCGAGCCAGCTCAGGTAACGCCACCACAGCGGCTGGTCGAGCCCCATGTCCCGGCGTAGCGCCGCGACATTCTCCGGCGTCGCCTGATCGCCGAGGATGACGAGAGCGAGATCACCCGGCAGCAGCGAGGCGATCAGGAATGTCAGCAGCGAGACGGCGAGCAGCACCGGCAGCATGGCAAGCAGCCGCCGAACGACGAAGTTCAGCATCGCGCCATCATTCCAGCCAAGTCGTCGAAACGTCGATCACGCCATTGTAGATCTTTGGGAAGCCCTTCAGCTTAGCGCTCGATAGCGCGTAGTAAGTATTCTGGAAGGTCCAGAACCAGATTGCCTCCTTGTTGATCAGGCGGCTGATGGCGCAGTAATCCTCGGTGCGTTGCCCAAGGTCGGCGGTGACGCGCGCGTGGTCCAGCAGCTTGTCGAGCTCCGGGTTCGAGAAACCGGCCAGTGCCAGCGGGCTGCCGCTGCGAAAATTCGCGTACATCTGCGGGTCGGGATCGGCGAGATCGACGATGCGCCATGGCGTCATCTGGAACTGGCGTGTAAAGGCGCGCGAGGGAATGGTGGCCTGATCGACCTGCTCGATCTCCATGTTGGCGCCGACGCGCTTCCAGAATTGCTGGAGCACCTGGCCGATCATGCGGCCGCGCGGCGTCGCGGTCACCAGCATCTTGAACTCGACCGGCTTGCCGTACTCCTTGATCAGCGCCTTGGCCTTCTCGACGTCGAACGGCAGCGCGCCGTCGTCCTTGCATTTGACCCAGGAGCCATCGCCATAGGGATTGGTCGCGGGCCGGCTCAGGCCGTTGCTGATCGCCTGCGACATTTTCGGGCGGTCGAGCGCCATCACCAGCGCCTGACGCACGCGGACATCGTCGAACGGCGCGACCTTGGTGTTGAAGGCGTAGACCTGGGCGCCCGAGCCCTTGTAGGTGTGCACCGTGAGCTTGGAGTCCTTCTGCGCCCTCATGATGTTGTCGGCGTCGTTCTCGTCGTCCCAGATGATGTCGGCCTCGCCCGATTGCAGCGAGGCGAAGCGCGACTGTGCATCGGGCAGCGGCTTCAGGATGATGCGATCGAGATAGGGCCGGCCCTTGTCCCAGTAATTGGGATTCTTCTCCAGCACCATGCGGTCGCCTGCGGTCCACGATTTCAGGATGTAGGGACCAGTGCCGACGGGATTGCGATTGTAGTCGTCACCCTTGGTCTTCCACGCGGTCGGCGAATGAATGACGTTGTTGGAGCTCTGGATTGTGATCACCGCCGGCCAGTTCACCGAGGGATCGGTCAGATTGAAGACAACGGTGGTTTCGTCCGACGCCAGCACCTCCTTGACGTTGGTGATGTAGAAGGCACAGCGGCACTTGTTGGCGGGGTCCTTCTGTCGGTCGAAATTCTCCTTGAAGGCCTGCGCATTGAACGGCGTGCCGTCGTGGAATGTCACGCCCTGGCGCAGCTTGAAGGTCCAGCTCTTGTAATCGTCGGAATGAGTCCAGGACATCGCAAGCTTTGGCGCGGCTTCGCCCTTGTCGTCGAGCGTGGTCAGCGTATCGAAGATCGCGGCGGCCGCGGTGAAGGTGGAGGTATCGTAGACACCGACCTTGAGCGGATCGAAGCCCGCAATCTCCAGCTCCTGGCCGACTGTGATGCTGCCGCCCGGCTTCTGTGCCTGCACCGGCCCGGCCAGCGGAAGGAGGGCAAATGCCGCAACAAGGAAAATCGGCGCGTGCTTGCGCGCTGCGGCAGCGATGTTCGTCATGGTTCCTCCCGGGATCCCTCGTCCGATGTTTCGGATCGTTGAATGACTGAGGACGAGATTGGCGACAAAAGCTCGCCACGGCAAGAGGAACGCGCGACAGATCACACGCCGCACGTGCGGCGTAATGGTGCTCAGCCTGTCGCGGCAGTTTTGCCTGTCGGAATTGATGCATCATCAGCGAGGCTGATCTCCTCGCGCAGCGCATCCGTATGCTCGCCGAGCACGGCCATCGTCTTGGCCGGCGTGATATCGGCACCCGACATCCGGAATGGCAGGTTGAGCACCTGAAAGGAGCCGCCCTCGTCCCGCACCTCGGAGAGCGCCTGCCGGTGCGCGAGCTGCGGATCGGCCAGCGCCTCGGACACGGTGCGATAGGCCGACGCCGGCACGCCGGCAGCCCCTAGCAGGCTGTTGAAAAAGGCACTCGCCGTCGACCGGTGACCGTGATTCATTGGCTCCGACGAGATTCGGAGATGGTGCGTGCGCGGCGGGGAC
>NZ_JACIHC010000031.1:0-44740 GCF_014198205.1 Bradyrhizobium sp. SBR1B | reverse complement strand
ACTATTTTGGACGTAACGCAGGACGACGGTCGAACCTACATTCTGGCCTACTGCTCTCGCGTTAAAGCTAACAGGACGTTTCGAGCAGATAGGATCCGAGAGATGTACGACCACCACACGAGCGTGCGAATTCGTCAACCGATACAGTTCTTGCGGCAGTTCGTCACGGACGAAAAGCCGGAAGTGAATGAACATCTCTCCGTGATGAGTCGGGCGAGGCGGGGCCTAATCGGATTGCTCTGGATCGCGCTAGCTGACAGGCCAATTGCCGAGGAAAACCTTGCGGCGATGCTAAGTTTCATAGAGAAGCGAAGAGCACTACCGGGCTCACGAGCAGAAGCCATGCAGGGAAGTCGGCCACCCATTCCGATCGAAGCCGGCCACCCTGTTGAGACCGGCCTGACGCTCTCGAAGACGGCGACCGAATCGCGGACCAGCCCTCCTTTGCGGTCAAGCAAGGGGAGGTCTGATGCCCGCCGAGAGAGCGCCGATGCGGAAAGTTCGAGAAGTCTTGAGACTGCGGCACGCCCTTGGCGTGAGCGAACGGCAGATCGCGGTCACCGTCGGCATCAGCCGATCGACGGTTGGCGAGTATCTGCGGCGGGCTCCGGTGATCGGCATCACGTGGCCGGTGCCGGAGGGGATGGACGACGGCGAGCTCGAGCGCCGGCTGTTCACGCCGCCGACGTTCGAGGAGAAACCGGCGCGGCCGTTGCCCGACTGGACGGCGGTGCACCGGGAGCTGAAGCGGCGCGGTGTGACGCTGCTTCTGCTGTGGGAGGAATATCGCGCCGAGCACGCCGACGGCTATGGCTACAGCCGGTTCTGCGATCTCTACCGGAAATGGAGCGAGACGATCTCGCCGACCATGCGGCAGGTGCACGGGCCCGGAGAGAAGCTGTTCGTCGACTTCGCGGGCGACACCGTGCCGGTGTTCGATGCCGCGACCGGCGCGCAGCGGCTGGCCCATGTCTTCGTCGCAGTGCTGGGAGCATCCAACTACACCTTTGCCGAGGCGCGCTGGTCGGAAGGGCTGGCCGACTGGATCGGGTTACATGTCAATGCCCTGCGCATGATCGGCGGCGTGCCGAAGGCGATCGTCTGCGACAATCTGAAGGCCGGCGTCACCGCCACCTGCCGCTATGAACCGGGCATCAATCGCACCTACCAGGAACTGGCCGAGCATTACCGCACTGCGATCCTGCCCGCGCGTCCGAGGAAGCCGCGCGACAAGGCGAGCGCTTCATACTGCACCTCATTCCTTTGATGGCGCGGTGATGGCGGTGAGCTGCGCCGGGCGGGCGCCGCGCCCACCGCAGCCCTTGCGGATCGTCATGCCAGGCGGGACCTCCCATAGGCCACGGTTCAGGCTATCGGTATAGCATTTTGTGAAGAGCCCCTGGCGCCCCCACGTGTGTACGGCTGTCTCGGAGACGCAGAATTTGGCGGCGATCTCGCGTCGTGAGCATACCACGCCGACGCAGCCGCTCATATCGGCTCGCAAGTTTGTAGGCACAGCGAATGAAGGCAACCTTCTTCAGATTGAACGCCTTTGCCTCCCATGTACGCCATCCATGATTATTGAGAATCTCGGCGACTTCGCGATCGCAATGATGGTCAAGAAGACGATCAACTTCGGCGACGAGTTCAGGTTTGAACTTGCGGATCTGGGCGATGGGTAGCGACCGGTCGAGCACCAAGGTACGCGTGGCGCCGCCAGACAGCCGCACATGGGCCGTGATGGTTTGCGACTTGATCAAGGTTACGTCGTCGATGAGCAGACGCACGATGCGTTTGCGCTCGCGCGAGTCAACTCGCGGATCTTGCCAGATCCGCGGAAGCTGCTCGGCAAGGCCAAGGATGCGTCGCTGGGCTTCTGTGCTGAGTGCCGCAGCCTGCTGTTTGCTACGGCGCTTGTAGTCTTCGGCGGCATCGGCATGACGGCGCAGCTTGTCGTTCCATTCGGCCTCGAGTGAATCGGCGACGAGTCGATTGTCGGGATCGACCTTCATGTAGCGTCGACGCGCTAGCTCGGCTTCATAGCGCATCCGCTCGACATGCTGGCGCCGCACTGCATCGGTCTCTGCGGCGCGCGCCTCAAGCTCGCGCTGCACCTCAAGGGTGACGGCCAGCGTCATCGGCGTCATCAGCTCGATCATCAGGTCTGCGATCCCCGCATCGACGACCTTCCCGGGAACCGTTTGGCAGGTCCATCCCGCCCGGCGTATCGCGTTCGCCTGGCACAGATAGGTTGGGACGGTGCTGCCGTGCTCCTGGCTATAGCGTACACCCATGCGTTCGCCACACAGGCCACAGACCACGCGACCTTGGAGGAGCGCCGGTCCCTCGCGCGCCGGTCCCGACCGCCGCTCGCCACCGAAGGCACGAGCATTGTCGGCGAGCCGCCGCTGGTTAGCCTCGAAGCGCTCCCAGTCGATGTAGCCCTGGTGCATCCCCGGCATAACGAACTGCCAATCGGCCCTGGCAACCTTGACGACACTGGTACCACCATCGGGCCGGTGCCGTATGCGCGTTCGGCCATACGCAAAAGCGCGGGCGTAGCGTGGATTGTGGAGCACCTGCAGAACACGCGCATGGTGCGGCGCCGCCCACAGGAGATCACCCTTGTTCGGTCCTGTCCGGAGTCGGCGCGGGAACAGCAAACCTTGCTCCGGAAGAAGCGGACTGTCTGCATCGCACTTCCGGTCTGCTCGAAGGTATCGAACACGAGACGAATTGCATTCTGCACCTGGAGGTCGGGATCGAGGCCGATCGTCCGATCGTTCCGGTAAACCAGCCCGACCGGAGGGCACATCTCGAGCTCGCCGCGACGCGCCTTGTTGAGCTGACCACCACGCATGCGTGCTTTGAGGATGTGCAGCTCGGCCTCGCTCATCGTGCCTTTGAGGCCGAGCAAGAGGCGATCGTTGAAGCTGGCTGGATCGTAGATACCGTCTTCGTCAAGGATGAGCGTCGCCGTCAATGCGCAAAGCTCGATGAGCCGGTGCCAGTCGGCCGAGTTGCGCGCAAGGCGCGAGACCTCCAGCCCCATGACAATACCGGCCTTGCCGAGCGCCACCTCGCTCACCAGTTGCTGGAAGCCGTCGCGTGCTGTCGTACTTGATCCGGACTTGCCGAGATCGCGATCGATAACGTGAACGCGCTCGACCGGCCAGCCGGCCACAACTGCTCGATCCCGCAACCCATATTGGCGCTCGGTGCTCTCGCCGTGCTCGGCGACCTGGCGAAGGGTCGATTGGCGGACATAGAGGTAAGCGTCGCGCTTGAGATGGTCGGCGGTGACTTTAAGCTCAGGCATGGAAGGGCTCCATTGCGATGGCGACGAGGATGCCGGCGATGAGGCGCGTGACGTCGCTTGTTGCGGGCGACGGATTGTCTGGGGCCGAGTGCGCGATCCGATGGTCGTGGCAGGCCGCCTCGGTATCGACGTCCTGTCCGCGTGCTCGGATCCACGCTGCCAATCCCCGTCGACGAAGAATGGTGAGACCCGGGCAGGCCGTGAACTCGGCACGCAATGCGGCGGCGCGTAGCTTCTCGTAGCGGTCCGCTGCGTCCGCAGGCGCGACGATCAAGCTGGGTTGAGTCTTTTTTTTTGCGCGCCAGCGCCCGCTCTAGGCTGCGTCGGTGCACTTTGACGCCGAACCGCGCCTCGATCGCATTTAGGCAGTGCGACGTCGTCAGTTCGGGTCTTGCAGCTTTGAGAGCGGCGACGAATGCAACGACCTCGGCGGAGACCTTGTGGCCGCCTTTGGGGCCTCGCCGGTTCGGCAACAGGCCGGCAAGCCCGGCGGTCTGCAGGGCGCTCTGCGCCTTGTAGAAGGTCGGCCGCGTGACGCCGAATGTCTCGGCGGCCTCGCTGATCGCAACGCCGTCGACCTGGTGACGTCGCACCATCTCGTAGCGGACCTGCACCAGGTCCTTCGCATCGAAGAATGGGTTGCTGACGAACGAGGGGTCGCGGACAGCTTCCGGATTTGGATTGAGGACGCCGTCTTGCGCCAGCGCCTCGCTCTTTGGATCCTGCTTCTTCGCCCTGGCCATGCTCAGCATCAACCCTACGTAAATCTAAATACGCATTGAGCGTCAATGGAGGTCTCGACGCAATATGAAGATTTTACGCGAGCATCCGAGTGATTGTACGCCGCACCGTGTCCATGGCATGGCATCATTATCTTTACACATGCGGCATATTTATATTTACGCATCGCTGACGCCAATGCTCTCCGCGAGCCGGTCAAGCGCGTCACAAACCGCCAGCAGGTCAACCACGCAAAAGGCTGCTCTACCCGCAGCGACCAGCCTAAACTCATCGGGTGGATCGATATCGGTCCAGGCGCTCGCGATCGTGCACGGTCGACCGTTCTGGCCCTCATAGACCACCCGGTCTTCGCCCCAATGACGGCGCCGACAGATCAGCTCGAACTTGCGACCGCAAAGCGGATGGAAGGGATGCGTGATCCGTACCTTTTGCTCGGTCGTACCCGCATGACCTGCAGTCAACAACTTTTGCCAAGGCGAAGGTGGAAGTGGCGGTGCAAATCGTCCAGCGGTTCGTGCTGGCGCGGCTGCGCAACCGGCGCTTCTTCTCGCTTGACGAGCTCAACGCGGCCATCCGCGAGGCGGTTGCCGACCTCAACGCCAGGATCATGCGCAAGCTCGGTGTGAGCCGCAACGAGTTGTTCGCACAGATCGACAAGACGGCGCTCAAAGCCTTGCCGCCACTGCCGTATCAGTACGCCGAATGGAAGAAGTGCCGCGTCGCGCCGGACTATCACGTCGAGATCGCCGGTCACTACTACTCGGTGCCTTCGCGTCTGATCCGCGAAGAGCTTGAGGCGCGCATTACCGACCGGACGATCGAGATCCTGCACAAGGGAGCCCGGGTCGCCAGCCACGCCCGCTCTGACGTGCCCCATCGCCACACCACGATCCCGGAGCACATGCCGAGCGCGCACCGGCGCTATGCCGAATGGACGCCAGCACGGATCAAACGAGAAGCCGCCAAGATCGGCCCCGCCACGATCGCTCTCCTCGAGGCGATCATGAAAGCCAAGCCACATCCCGAGCAGGGCTTCCGGGCTTGTCTCGGCATTCTGCGGCTCGCGCGCAGTTACGGCTCGGCTCGCATCGAGGCCGCCTGCCGGCGCGGTAACGACATCGGCGCGACCTCCTACGGCTCGATCAAGTCGATCCTGCAGCACGGGCTCGATCGCGCTTACGCAAACGAGAGGCCGCCGGACGACCCACCGATCCGCCACGGCAATATCCGCGGCACCGATTACTACCACTGAAGAAAGGAGAGACGATGTTGACACATCCAACCCACAACCGCCTCGTCGCACTCGGGCTTAACGGCATGGCGAAGGCCCTCGACGAACAGCAGCGACAGCCCCACATCGCCACGCTGGCCTTCGAGGAGCGCCTCGCACTGCTAGTCGACCGTGAGGCGACCGAACGCGAGAACAAGCGGCTGATCGCTCGGTTGCGGTTCGCCAGCCTCCGGCAGAACGCCGTCGTCGAGGATATCGACATGAAGGCGCCGCGCGGGCTCGACAAGCCGCTGTTCCAAAAGCTCGTCGCCGGCGAATGGATCGACCGGCACCAGAACCTGCTCATCATCGGCCCAACGGGCGTCGGCAAGAGCTGGATCGCTTGCGCCTTGGGCCACAAGGCCTGCCGGGACAACCGCTCCGTGCTCTATCAACGACTGCCGCGGCTGTTCGAGGCGCTCACCCTCGCGCGGGGCGACGGCCGCCATGCTCGCCTCCTCAGGACCCTGGCGCGCGTCGAGCTTCTGGTCCTCGACGACTGGGGACTTGCCCCGATGACTGCCGAGCAGCAACGCGACCTCTTGGAGATGATGGAGGATCGCCATGGCCGCGGCTCGACCGTGGTGACAAGCCAGCTCCCGGTCGAGCATTGGCACGAGCTCATCGGCAACCCAACCATTGCCGACGCTATCCTCGATCGCCTCGTGCACAACGCCCACAGGCTCACCCTCAAGGGCGAGAGCCTACGCAAAGCCGCCGCCAAGCGTCAGACGCTTGACGACGAGCCCGCCAACTGACCTGATGACGACGTCGTCGCGAGAGCCCGCCTCGGTAGGCGGCCGGGATCATCGGAATCCCTGGCCGGCTTCAATCGGTACAGGCGGCCGGCTTCGCTCGGAATCCACGGCCGACTTCGTCGGAATGCGCACCTTGGCAAACGTCCGGCATCTACAGAGGGGGCCCGAACGATACCAAGGTTTATGGCGCTCAATCCGACACGCTGGTTTTTGCTCATCTTCAGCCATTGCTCATATGCCGGCGCGATCTGTCTGTTATTGGTCGGTGATCGCTGTCCGCTGGTGCAGAGCGGCCGTCGGTGGCGGGATGCTGTCCGGTAGCTGGGCGAGAAAAGCGCGCGGACAACTATGAGCGAATTTTTCGCGAGCGCCTCGAAGACCTGGAAGCAGTCTGCGCTGACTGCCATAAGCTGGAGCGATGGGCTGTTGTCTGCAGCCGACACTGATCGACAAACACGCAACAGGCGCATCGTGAGAGGCTTGTTCGCAAGCTCTATGCGCCGAACGGGAGGTAAAACATGGACTGCATTCTGACCCGGCAGGACGCTCTCCTCAAGTTCAACCCGCTCGAGGACGCCTTGATGGAGGACATTGCCCGGTCGGTCTGGGACGGTCCGCATGTCGGCAAGCGGCGTCGGAGCCGATGCGAAGGCTCCGCATGCTGCCGATGCGCGCGATCGCTGGCTACAGCAGCGCGTGGCCCGCCTATGCCTATGAATGGGAGGACCTGCTGGCGCAGCAGGAGCAAGGCGAACTGGAAAAGACGCAGCGCATGCAGAACTGGGCGCGGCTGCTTCCGAGCTACAGCGACGTCACCCGGATGGAAATCGCGATATATTGGCCCTGCGCACTTCCTGGCCCAGGCGGAGCACCTGATACGCGCGGTCAACCTCGTCGCGATCGGGTATTCGATGGAGCGCGATTCCGAATGGGTCGCGGGCGAGCGCGGCGGCTACGCCGACACATGGCGCCAGCGTCACGACAAGGGATGCGAGATCATCGCGCGCGGCCTCCGTGCAGACATGTTGCCGGTGTTCTGATGGCCGCGGACTGGCACATTCGTGGGTACTACAACAAGCAGCCGAGCAAAGGTAGGCAAGTTCGGCGATTTGGCGCTCTAGGCGTGGCGCGTCGGCGACGTCAGCAAGGAAATCGAGCTGATGGCGTTTCACCACCGCGCCGACATCGCTCTCGTCGGCGTCATCGACTGTCACGAGACCGTCCGGATGTGGCGCGACGATCGGGGAGAACGGTCACCGATCAGATGCGCACTTGGTAAGGGAGGGAAACATGCGGTGGGTATCGAATCGCACGTCCACTGATGATGCGCTCAAGATCGAACTGCTCGTTGCATAACGGCCGCGACCGGTAAGGACATGGCTGATGATCCTTACTCGATGCGGCATTTCGTAGGGTCGAAAAGGCCTGGAGCTTGGCTGGAGGTGTGATCTTTTCAATCGAACCTATAGGACGCCTGAAGGAACGTACCCCAGCGCTCCATGCTGTACTTCGCAAAAATGGGCGGTGCACCGATGCAGCCGCTGCTGCTGCACAAAGAGTCCCCCCGCCTTTTGGTCCACATGGCCCAATAGCGGCCACCGATGCCGAGGCTAAAGTTCTTGGTGATGAAGTAGGACAGCACGCCTTCGACCTGGACGCCGCCGCCACCATTACCCCGTTGTTCATCGAAGGTGGTCTCCTCGCGCAAGAGATGATTGTCACGCCCCTTGAAATCGGTCCAGGGTAAGTAAGCGACGTCCGTACTCAAACGCCAACGCTCGGTCAGCATGGTTTCGGCGCTCAGGCCGACACGAAGTGCATTCCACTGGGTATTCTGGCTGCCAACGACCCTATCGTCGCCTGGCGACAAGCATGTAGCCATCGGGTTGGCGATCTGTACACACCCCGTCGTGTCGGAGCTCTGTTCATAGTAGGTCCAGCCGATAAATCCACCAAGCTTGTAGTTGGCGCCGCGCAGGAAATCGTAACCGGCATCGGTCGTGTAATAGGTGAACCTCCCGTTTGTTTGGCCTGATATCGTGTTGACATAGGGCGGGAGGCCCCAATCTTCATCGTTCATGTTTCCTTTGTGGAAGCGCCCAAGGCCAATGTTGCCCTTCAGGAACACTCCCCACGGGCTGTCAAGACGACCAAATAGCTCCCCGGACAGTCCGTCCAGTCCGTGATAGGTGAGCCTCGATATGAGAATGCTTGGGTCTTCAAGGCCGCCAGCGTCCACGGCGCTGTGGTCCCATTGGAAGCGTCCCCGGCTGAGCCAGAGCCGCGATCCGCCTTCGAATGACCAACCGGCCGTGTAAGCAATCGGCGCACCGGCGGGTGCTTTCGCGTACAGCGGCGCATCCGACCATTGGGCCGTCCACGGGTCGGCGCCAAAATGGTAGTTCAACCCAATCTTTCCGATGTGATAGTTGCTGGAGAGGCCCGTTGTGTTCGCCGGAAGAATTGCGAACGGCGGATTCTGCACCGTCGGAGGCGTTGCGACGCTCGGCCCGCCGAAATGCAGATAGTCATACTCGACTTTCACCGACCATGCAGGCGTAAGCGCTTGCTCGACGCCCAGCCCGATGGTGGCGCCAAGGCGACCATAGTCGAAGTGGGCTTTCTCCTGTGGCGACCCGCCTTCGAAGTTGTTGACGACGTCGCCCCGGTTGTTTTGCCAAGCGACGCCTCCCTTGAGATAGGCCAGCGTGTGGCCCAGCGCGCCAAACGCGTAACCGATGCGGCCAGTCCCGGAGGCAAAAATGTTGGGACCTGCCTTGCAGTTTGCGCTCACGACAAAGCCGGAGGCGGCGAGGCAGGTATTGGTGCCGTCGGAGACTGCACCGCTGGCATCCAGTTCGACACCAAATACCCAACCGTTCTTCTGCCAATTGTAGCCGATCTGGCCACCGGCGAGGAACACTGGGGTATCGACGACATTGCCATAGATCGACGGACCGTAGGGATTGCTGAAGGAGGTGCGGCCGTAGCCGCCGCCGACGTGCCCGCCAATATAGCCTCCGGACCAGTCCCACACCGCCGGTGGCAGTTTCACTCCTGGCTCAAGGTCTGCCGCATTCGTTGCACCGGTTGCGACGAGCGCAATTGTCGTGGCTCCCAAAAGAAGAACTCCAGATCGCATCCAACACGTCCCTGTATTTTCTCGGTTCACGACCGAGCGCCCTTAAGTCATCGCGCAGCAAAACCGTCGGGGCGGATCAGACGCTAACAGCGAGGCGCGCCGAGTCCGTCCCGAAGACCATCGCACTGCGAATGGTGATGATGCTGCAAAGAGAGCAAGTCGCGTGCCGAAGTGAATTCGCAGGACCTGCAAGCACTTCGTCTCGGCGTGTGGCGTCAAGTTGCTGACATTGTCTCCATACCGACAGCCGCGCAGCCACTGCCCCAGCAATACGTGGCTAGCGCGGCGTCATGGGTGTACGCTCACAATGCGCTGGTCTTCCTCGGCTGACCATGCGCTCCTCGGGCGGTATATGGGGTGGCTGTCGGGCGGGCATGCGCCGTTAGGCCACTCACCCCCCGGTTGAGGAATATTTCTGCGCGTCGTCGCAGCGTTCTTGCGCTCTGAGGTTTCACCGGGTCCTACCGATCCGGCAATCCGGCGCGGGATCGCGGGGCCGCGCACCGTGCGCAGATCAGGGGCTTTCCGTTTTGGGCTTTGATTGAGCCCCGGACGGCCGGGAAACGGCCAATAAATCGGGAATCGGCTCTCGAAATGGCCGCTTCGATCGATAAAGCCGCCATCGGCGTGTGGCCCATCGGGCGAGTGCGGCTTCAGCGCAATTTGCGCCAGCGGTGTTTCGTCAGCAAGCAGGAGGAGCGGCGGCTAAGGCCACGCGAGATACGGACGAGGGGGCTAAGACGCACCCGCGCAACCTTCTAGAGGGCCGCCCCTCAAGACTGCTGCAGGGGCTATCTTGGGGGTGCCCACGAGCCATAAGGCGCTATACAGACGCACCTCGGGCAAGCCGAGCAACATCCTGCCGCGGCTCCACGCGGCCCGCGTCAGTTTCTCGAAAGCTCGCGCGACTACGAGTCTGCTCAGGTGATCTTGGACGTGAGGCTAGCGCGGACCGGCAGAACTTTGACCCATCGAACGTAACAGCTTGGTCGCAGGTGCAGCACGACGTCTCGGAAGAGACGCAGGTGGACCATGCCGGGCAAGAGGGCTTTGAGCAGCACTTGGCCGAGGCGCGCCCACCCCGTCCGGTTCCTGTCTCCGGTGCGGCGCAACCACCATCCCGGGACATTATCGATAAGGCCATTGCCCATATGCGGCTCAGAAAAACCCAGAACTGAAGACGATTAAGCGCTACACTCAGGCGCTTCGCCAACTTGGAAATCATCTTGGCGTTGATCGCCAAAAGATTGATCTGGGGGACCACGAGTCCCTGGTCCGTCACGTCAAGACTTACTTCCCGAAAGACCAAGACATGAAGAAAGGCGTGAGTGTTCTTCGTGCGTATCATAACCCGAGCTATGTATCTTCTGGCGGGCGGCCGCGCACGATCCCCTCAGCGGAAGACGCGCCCCTCTCGGAGCGGCTTAATGCCAGTGGCGTGCCGGCAGGCAGCGCTGCTCGTCATGATCGTAGTCTTCGCAGATTCTCTAACGCGCTTAATCGTGCGGGCTCCTCGATATCCGGGCTAGACCACGCTGCGCGCATTGAATTCGCTCAGAAGTTGTTCCCGAAGGACGAGCATCTATTGTTCGCGCTAGTGGCGCAAGCAAGTGTAAGCAGTAGAAACGCCGCGTAGATGTCCCATCCCCGGCGCAGCGAACGGCCGATCATGCCGCTCCAGCCTTCGCGCTCACGCGCCTTGCCGTAGGCCAAGGCACAGGTCACGCCCGAGAGGAACATGAAGATCTCGGCGGCATCGCAGAAACCGTAGTTGCGCGGTGTCAGCCAGCTCCCGATGTTATTGGGGACATGATCGAGAAAGATCCACCATAACGCGATCCCGCGACAGACGTCGATACGCAGATCGCGGCCGGCCGCTCTGAACTCCGGCGGAGTCTCGCCGAACAATCGCCTCGAGGTTTGAGTCCGATCGTCCATCTGTTGGCCCGCGTCCGCGCCTCATAGGGTCGATAGCGCGCTCCAGCTATCCGATGGATGATGAGGGCTCGTTCGTCGCCCAGCTAGTCCTTCGAGCGCCAGGGTCGGGAGGGTCATCGTCTTCCCAAGGGGCTTCCGGTATTTTTTCGCCAACGCCCCGGATCAAAAGTTGCTTTCGCATTTCGGTGAGGCGGGCCCGGCAGTACTCGCGGTAAAGCATGTCGAGTATAATGGACATGATCGAACCTCTCCTGATCACCATGTTGACGTCCCATGTGACAGATTTCGACCATTTCATCCGCCAGCTAAAAAGGAACGGTGCCGGGAAGTCATTGGCTCCGACGAACCTTAAGGTGATGCGGCGATCAAGGCACGATAGGAGACCGGATTAGAGTTGTTCTGCAGAACTTCCGCCTGCGATGAGCAGTGCGATAAAGTCTTGCAGCCAGGGATGTTCAAACTGGATCCGATGGCAGCAATTTGAAATAGAACTATTGCAATCATTTCCTCTTAAAGGAGAGATTGGCTCGCTACATTTGCAATCAAAAATTGCCGTAATTTTCTGGTCGCCACGTGAGCCAGTTCACATCAGCATTAATCACAGGTGAATGAGACTAGCAGACAAATGAAGTAGCTTCTTGGAATCTTGCGTACCTGAGGAGATGGTCGGTGCGCGAATTGCAAACTACGGATACCGGCAGCTGGCCCGCATTTTGACACAATAGCTTATCAAGGCTGGAGATCCTCATGTCTCTGGACGCAGCCCATTTCGTATCGCATCGATTCTCGACGCGCGAGCATCCGGAGCGGATGCGACTTCCACTATGGCGCGAGAGGTTTGTGCGGGGAATAGTTCATGTCGATGTTGAACCTCTGACGGACGTGCCGTTTCAAGCCGACGCAACATTGCAAGCGCTCCGGGGTCTACGCACGCTCGCACTGAAAGGCTCGCCCATGCGTTCGAGCGCTTGCGGACGAGCGTTGCTGACGGCGATGACTCGATCGGCCTTATCGTCTCCTTACCCGGCAAAAGTCGTTTGTCGCAGCGCGGCCGGGACATCAAGCTCTGCGCCGGCGAGGCAACCTCGATTCTGCATTCGGAGCCCGCGACTGTCACCTATATCGACGGAATACTATTTGGTCTGGCGGTACCCCGCGAGGCACTTGCGCAGCGCGTGACCGACATCGAGAGCCTCGCAATACGGCCGATTCCTCAGCGAAATGAAGCACTCCGCCTCCTCATGGCCTATCTGAAGTCAGCATTTAAGGAGGGGCCTCTGGCCCGCCCCAAGCTGCGTGACGCGGTCGTAGCTCACACCTGTGATCTTGTTGCGCTCGCCGTCAGCGAGTGCGCCCCCTTGGGCGAGAGCGATGCGAGTGCGATCGTGGCCGCGCGCCACAGCGCCGTACTCGACTGCATCGCGGCACACTTTCAGAAGCCCGGGCTTAGCGTCGAGGAGGTCGCTCATCGCCAAGGCATTTCACCTCGCTATCTGCAGCGCCTGATGGCATCATCAGGATCATCGTTCACCGGGCATGTGAATGAGCTACGTCTCCAACTTGCGTCCAAACTGTTAACCGAGGCGCGCGTCAGCGCGCAGCTAATTTCCGATATCGCGCTCGAGGTAGGCTTCTCGGATGTTTCGCATTTCAATCGCCTGTTCCGAGCTCGGTTCGGCGATTCGCCGCGTGGGTTCGTTACGCCAGCGGGGATCCCGGCCGAGCCACCTGCCCCTGATCGGCGCGTGCGCGACATCTTGCTAGCGAATGTCCGCATTCCCGCCTAGGGATTTGGAGCTATCCGCCTGGCAGTAGACCTATTATGCTCACATTATCGAGTTTGACCCATCGCGGCCCCGGAGCAGTTTGAGAAATTGGTCTTCGTCGCCCGCTTTCCTGCGCCCGCCGGTCGCGATCGGAACAATGACCTCGTCATCTGCATGACCGACAGAGCGGTCGGATAAGAGATTGGCTTCAGCAACTGTCCCTGGCACTTTTCGGAGTGCGTGGCATTGGAAGTAAATGAAAGAACTGGCGCCCGGAATGAACGAAGGTGACTCGCTGGATAGGCTCCGGCGCCACGTCCGCATTCTGGTCGATATCGGACGACTCGGGGGTGAAAAGGTCGATCTGCATCGCTTTCTAAATCAAGCGGTCGTTCAAGTCGCGCGCGCAGTGGAGATACACCACGTAAAGATTCTCCAATATCGTCCGCACTCCTCAGATCTCCTCCTAGTCGCAGGTGTGGGATGGAAGGATGGGGTCGTAGGGACCGCGACATTATCGGCCGACCTACGCTCTCCACCCGGGCGCTCGTTTCAGACGGCAGAACCCGTCACCGTCCAAAATCTCGGTGAACAACAAGAATACATTCATTCGGATCTTCTGAAGGAGCATGGCATCATCTCGTTGACCAACGTTCCTGTGCTTATAGATGGTGCAGCCTGGGGTGTGCTCGAAGTGGACAGCACCAAGGCGAGAGAGTTCACCGAGGACACGACCGATTTTCTGACCGCCGCTGCCGCGCTGATAGGAGCCGTACTTCGCCACTATGCGCGGCCGGATGAAAAAGCGCGTTTGATGGCTGCTGCCGCCGAAGCTCAAAGGCGAGAAGTGCTACTTCGGGAAATGCAACATCGCGTCAAGAATAACTTTCAGCTCGTTTTATCTTCTATCTCCCTCCAAAAGCGCCGGCATCAGAGCACAGAGGTTCATCGCGAGCTGGATCGTGTCGCTAGCCGTATCAACGCCATCTCGCTGGCGCATGATCAACTCGCCCCTCGACACGAAGGCCATAATGTAAACCTATCATCTTACATACGCGCACTTTGCAGCGCGATCCGTCAGCAGGTTGAAGGAGTCGAAATCGATGTCGAGTGCGACGAGCTCGAACTGAGCATCGACCGAGCATTGCCGGTCGGCCTCATCTTAAATGAGACTGCAATGAACAGCATTAAACATGCATTCGACCGGAACGGCGGCAGGATCAAGGTGCACTTGGTAGGCGGCGTCGGCTATGGCGAGGCCCGTCTAACAGTATCCGATAATGGGTGTGGCATCCAGAAATCGAACGAGCATGGATCGGGTCTTAAGCTGATCGCATCGCTTGCCAAACAAATCGGTGGCGACGTTCAGCAGCAAAGTGCCGGCACGGGCACAACAACGACGCTCACGTTTCCGTTGATGACGTGAACCATTCGGGCCAAGGTTGAGCGGTTCTTCAATGGGATTAAGCAACGCCGTCGGCGTGGCTACGGCAGGCTCGCCGCCAACTACCTTGAGTTCGTCCAACTCGCGTCAATCCGGTTGTGGCGGCGCATAAATGAGTCCGCGCCCTACCTAGCGGGCCTCTCATTTCTTGAAGCCTAGCTTGACCTCCGTGTTTACTAGCCGAATTCGAAGAAGATCCTGTTGTACGCTGCTAGAGGGAAATACAGTTCGACTATCGAATTCCACCGCGTAGCCCCTCACGGGCGATAGCTGATCTTGCCTTGGAAGGCTCCCTCCTCTCTTGTTTACGATAATGATTTACAACATCGCGAGTAATCTCGCCTCGCGAGCTATCCAGATCGCACTCATAAGCGAACTCTCAAAGCCTCATCAGTCGCCGAGCACCTCTCATCCGGATACGCTGATCTCTTCCGAAAGCTCGTCGCTCGACGAACTGATAAGCATTTATTGTGTTGCAGCGATCAGCCGAACGGCTAGAATCGAGCATTCGGTTTGATCGAGATGGCAGGCAAGCAAGCCAAGATCCTTTCTGATCAAGCGGCGCGAGACTTGCTCTTCTTCGCCGGCACGACCCGGCACCCGGATAGAAATCGCGTTATCGTCCTCTTGTCGCTGAAGGCAGGCTTGCGCGCCGCCGAGATTGCCAAGTTGACATGGGATATGGTTGAAGGCGCCGAAGGCGAGATTGGCGCGACAATCGAGGTACGGGACAGCGTCGCAAAGCGGCGACACGGCCGCCGAATCCCGGTCCAACAGGATCTGCGACAGGCACTCATCGCGTTACGAAAGCTATCTCCGGGAAACGGCCCAATCGCGCGATCTGAACGCGGCGGACCGATGACGCCACTCAGCATCGTGGTCTGGTTCAATCGCGCGTTTCAAGCGATTGGCCTCAGCGGCTGCTCCTCTCATTCCGGACGGCGAACCTTCATTACGCGAGCCGCACGGCTCGTTCACAAGGCCGGCGGCTCCTTAAGGGATGTCCAGCTCCTGGCCGGCCACCGTTCGATCCAAACGACCGAGCGGTATATTGACGGCGACAGCGACGCCCAGAGGAGGCTGGTATCTTTGATTTAGCGAAGTCCCGATCATTGGCAGTGCCAGCGCAACCCTGCCGCCCGACCGGAGCGGCGGTCAGATCCGCGGCCAGCTTGATCGGCGCCATTTGCCGAAATGGCACTGGCCTGCCCTCGTTGGCGCCTCAGATCAGCGTCAGCTCACCAGATCCGGACCTCCACCAGATCGTGCGCGCTCGAAACACACCGCCGCTATTTGACTGGATGGTGGAGACCTTCAGCTTCCAGGGGATTTCGGACAGGGTGGCCGCGTCTTATCTTCACGCCCATGGCGGCATCACCTGGCATGAGATCAGCCAAATGGTGCGTGATCCCGCTTGCCCCCTGTTAGACAGTTATTGGACCTACGAGAGCTGCCGCTACGACAAGACTCGGCGCACGTGCAGCCACCCCCGCTACATCCGCCGGTGCCCCGTTCCCAAGGCTCCACTGAGAAATGGTCATCTCAACCAGACCGCGTTCAGCTTCTTTCTTTTTGTCAGAGATGTCGCCGATTCCGATCTTTTTGGGTGGATCGATGACCAGCTCGCGGCGACGGGCGAACTGGGCGATCGGTCCGCTCAAGAGGCGTTAGTCGGTCCGACCCGTCATGTTTTTGGAGTTTCGGACAAGGTTCTGACGATGACGCTTTCATCCGTTTTGATGGCAGATCGCGAGGCGCGTCCTGACTGGTATGCAGTTGGCATTGCCATGATCGTCGTGGATCGGCTGGTTCACAACTTTCTGGTCCGAACCGGGATTTTGGAGCAACTTGGCATGGTTCATCCGTACGGTCCCCGTTGCTATGCTGACGGCGGCTGCGCCGAGGTCTTGCGGCGCGTCTCGGCACAGATCGACGCGCGCCAGTTTGATTGTGATTTTCCGGCGGATTTTCCGCGCTTTGTTCAGCACGCTCTTTGGCGTTACTGCGCTGCTGACGGTTTGAACGTCTGCAACGGCAACAATATCAAGTCATGCGATCTGTCGTCGTGTATTGTTCACAGTAATTGCGCCAAAAAAGCGCTATATAATCTTTTTTTCTGCGCGGTTTTTCGGCGATTAAAGTATTGAAATTATTGCGCTTTTGGCGGCAATGCTTTACTATACTTACGACGAGATCGTTTGAACACTCTTCTCGTCATCAGCAAAGGAGTCGTCCAATGACAAGACCGCCATTGCCGGGACCATCCCGCAGGACCAGCGACAACGCCGTTTCAGAAAGGGGCCCAAAGGCCCCTTCGGCTTTTCAGGAGGGCAAAATGGCCAAGCCCAATCTTACGAACCAAAAGACACTCCCCGCCTCGGCAATCATCGTTTACGGGATCGACGCGACCGGCAAGCCGAAGGCCGGCCGGTTTCCGGAGCGCCAGGCGGCGGCGGCCAAAAAGGCCGCGCGCTCACTCAGCTCGCTGTTTGCAACGTCGATCGCCCAAGTCTTGTCGAGATCGTTGCGAAAATTCCGGTCGGACGCGTTCACGACCAAGGCAGAGCGCTTCTGCCCTACATCAAACGCAGCTTGTACGACGAGCTCGCGGCCGCCGTTCTTCCGGCGAGATCAAGTGCCGCCGCGGCAACAAAGGCCCCTCCAGCGAAGGCGATGGAGGCAGCAAAGTCCCGGTCCAAGGTCTTTATCCTCCTCGGCTTCGATGAAAACCAAAAGCCACGCGGCGCGCGATACCGCACATCCAACGAAGAGGAACTCATCAAATTATCGAAGGAGACGGCGCTCAATCTGTACGAGCTGAAATCGGCCGACTCAATCAGCTTGGCGGGTGCTCTCCCGGCTGGAAAACTCCCAACCACCGGCTCCGCCTCTGTCCCTGAGATCCGCCAAGCCCTGTACAGTGAAGTCGTCGTGGGCATTTCAGACGACGCGGCCGCAGTACCGCGAGACAAGCTCGGCGGCCCTCTGCCTCCTCAGAAGGGATCTCCCGAAAGCTGGGAAATCATCGAGACCGGGCATCTCGTCATCGCCCAGGAATCTCCGGAATACGGTTGGGCCGAGGCGATTGTTGTCGACCGCAAGGATGGCCTGTTGACCCTCCGCTATCGCGACTATCCAAAGCTACCCAAATTCTACCGGAACTATCGCGCGGTCGCACTCCTAAGCCGCGGCAGCAAGTAAAGCTACGCGCTGCAAGCTAGAATGGCGCGAGCCGAACTCGCGCCGTTCCAATTACCTCCCGCCCCTTCAATCATCCATCATCAACAGGAGCAACCATGTCCTTGGACACGGATCGGATACGTGCGCTTAACGACGAGCTACGTCAACATTTGCTCGGCGGCAACGCCGTCATGACAGCCGGCATCGCCGCACTTGGATCAGACGCAGTCAGGCGCTTAGTCCGCACCATCTCGGTTTTCGACGACTTTTGCCATGCCAACGATCCTCACGAAGAGCACGATTTTGGCATGTTCGATTTTGAGGGAGCTCAGGTCATCTTCAAGATCGACTATTACGACTCATCAATGACCGGTCACTCACCAAATCCTGCTGATCCAGCAGTCACGACGCGAGTGATCACGTTGATGCTTGCCGAAGAATATTGAAAAGGGGCGCGCGCTGTTCGCTCCTAGTTTTTCACTGACCCTCGTCAGCGAGAAGCTGGTCGCAGAACAGAGGAGCATCAGCAATCCTAGCCATAACCAGCAGGCTTGGATTCCGCGTTCAGCTTTTCATCGCGCGGACGTAGGTAGCTCGGCCCCGAACGCCAGTTGCTCTTGAGTAACGTGCTTTTTGCGCCCGAGACGGCCGTCGCTTTCTGCGGTTCGCCCAATCGCCTCAGCGGGCATATGGTCTCTGACTGTATGCCCGCCATCGGTGGGCACTCTCGCTGACAAACTCGCTCAACAAATCTCGGAAAACGCGAGCTCGAAAAACCTCTCGAAGTTTGAGATATTTTCGCCTCGAACATCGCCTGAAAGGTCGCTTGCGATACTAATTTTGAGCATCATCAATTTAGGAGGTGCTCATGAAATCGTCACTACCGTCGTTGGGACTGTCCGCCCAGAAGGTCGTTGCCCAGATACGGAAGGTAAGGAAGGCATCGAAACAGGCGTCAGAGAACAACGGGCGGTTCGCCGATTACAGGTATCTGCGGGCTGTTTTGCGCGCCTATAGGTATTTTGAGGACAACAATCTGTTGCCGCACCTTATAGAGATCGCGCCCAGCATGCTGATGACGCCGGTGCGCGCAAATTGGCATTCCTTACGGATGATCATAGAGGCGACCTGCATTCAACCGGATTTGCGCATGCGGAGCCGCTGGACCAGAGCTTTGGAATACGCTCTTGCGGAAGACATCGATCCGAAGGAATTGCCCCGCTTCATTAGAGCCCACAATGGGATCGCGGGATGCGCCGACTTGGCAAGCAAGACAAAGCCAAAACGCTTCTCGCCGGATACAAGCGACCGCCCTGCACCCGTCCTTTTGCGCCACATCTCGGCAGCATCCATTCACGAATGACGTGGCCAAGGACCCTTTAGAGTCAACCCGCTTGACCAATCTGCCCAGCGAAATCCCTTGTCTTAATCTATATCGTGAAAACCTTAGCGCAATGAGCGCCGCCAATCTCGTCCTCAACACAGCAGCCTTTCCTGTTGATTCTGTCTAGGTAGCCCCCTCCGAGAACTTCCCCGAGGCGAACGGAGATGGCTGAATGGGCGCCTTTTGGCAGCTCGCCTCATGCACACCAGCTTCGACGGCGTGGCGACACGGTGGCGACACGGCTGAAAATAGGAAAGCCGCCCACGGGGGCGGCTTTCCAAATACACCGTATGGTCCGATGCTTAGCTGGTTGCGGGGACACGCAACACCCGATTATTGCGATTGGTCGAACAAGAAATCCCCCGGCTAGTTGCATGAAAGATTCTCTGCGTCACGAATGCAAGTAGCAAATCGAAAAGACCAACGAAAACACAGGAATTTGCGCTGTTTGACGTCCTCTTGCGCGGTTTGTTCACGGGATTTCAGTGATCCATCGGCCGTTAGACTGAGGTGGGGACATCTGGCCGAGTAGCGGACTTCTACTCCCCGTTCGAGTCCTCCGGGATCGCCAGCGCCCAAGTTTCGCCGCTTGAAATCATTGCAGAAAAAACGCGCCTCAGTTACCCACTTTTGACCTCTGTTCCGGTGGGTAACAAAGTAACAAACGAGCCCTCGCTTATACGAAGTCCGGTGCGTCATCCAAATAGGCGCCGGCTGACATTGACGGTGAAGCCCGCCGGCACGCCGACGATGGCGCCGAGCAGGCCGTAGCCGAAGGCGCTGAGTGCGCCGGCTATCACCGCGCCGTACAAGAAGACCCCGACAACCTGAGCGCAGGGCCCGCCATACCGATCAGGGGCTCTCTTCGATCCGGTGTAGGCGCCGCTCTCTTGAGCTTTGCGTATAAGGCGCAGTTGGCTCAGGAGACCCGCAGTGCGGACAGGCAATGGTTGAAAACGAGATGCTACCGCCGCAATCGTAGCACTCGATCAGTTCCCGTTGTGCGCGGGTTCGTGATGTGCCGCTTGTAGCCGCCTCGCTGTTGCGGCGCCATACCTTCTGCGGTGACTGCTCCGGGCAAGCAACGGCGCGAATTAGCCGATATGCTCGAGAAAGCGCCGCGTCGGCTTCCAAATCGGTTGAACAGTTGGCGGTCTCGCACATAGACGTCGACAATCGCGCCGTCATCATTCTCGTTGCAGGAATGATGGTACGGGCTCTTGGAGACGTGACGACCAGAAATATAGCGATGCGAGCACTGCGGGTGTGGAGGAGTGCATGATCAATCTTTCAAACTGACGCAACGGCACAGAGCGGTTTAAACGTGAGAACTGCGCGCAATCGCCGAACTGTTGGCGAAGAACAACATATTGAGGAACAGACATTGCAATCTGCCGACGCGGGCGGCGCGGTAGGCAAAGCGACGTCAGCCCGTTGGTTCGAGGCTACTACTGACAGGGGGCCTGTACACCAAATTGGGACTGACGACTCATCAGAATATCCACTTCCAGTATCGCAGATTGCGAGTGGTCCACTGATTTCAGAGCAGCAAAGCGGTCGACGCGTGCGAGTCGCTGTCGCGGCGAGTGGTACAGTTCACAAATTCTTAAAGCCTGCCGCATCCTTTCCGATCGCCGTCCGCAGAAGCGTCACGGCCCTGCCTTGGCGATCGCATCCGCAAAGGAGCGGTCGATGATCTCCGTCGCGTCGAACTTCTGCTTGATCAGGTCCCAGCGGAAATAGAGATCGATCGTGCTCTGCTCTTCCGCGACTACGCTGTCGTCGATCGGCACGATCCGGATTGTTGCGCGGGAGAGCCAGTTCTGCGGCCGTGATGTCGGGATGTTCGTCAACTTGCCCCAAGTCGCGGCATAGCTGTCGATGTTCTTCAGCGACTATGCCCTCGCCGCGGTGAGGCGGCGGATGAAATCGGTGAGCTCGGCGCGCTTGTCGCGGATCGCTTCCGGCCGCGCCACCTGGAAGCTGAGGCCCGGCGTCGGGCCTTCCGAGCAGCGGCTCGCCGCACACTAGCCTGCATGGCGCGCCGCAGGATCCGATCCAGCAGATGCCTTGAGCTCTAGCACGGTCGTGTAGCACATGAACTAGTTGCAATTGTCGAACGCCATTCCGACACATGAAGCGTGGTGTTCTCCGCAAATGGGCTAGGCGCAGCAGCGGCGTCACCGTTCTTGTCTTGAGTACTGGTCGAGGACGCTCCCGCCGGGTGACCTTGGGCCCAGGACTAGCTCAATTTTTGGGCCCACTCATATTCTAAGCGGCCTTCACCGTCATAAGAAATTTATCGACTTCTGCGCGAAGTTGCTCGGATTGACAGGAAAGTTCCGAAGCCGCAGTCAAAACCTGCGAGGCAGCAGCGCCGGTTTCCCCCGACGATTGTGTGATTTTTGAAATGTTATTTGAAACCTGGCCGGTGCTCTTCGCGGCCAGTTGAACACTACGTGAGATCTCGTTCGTCGCAGACCCCTGTTGCTCGACGGCGGCGGCGATTGCGGTGGAGATATCGTTCATGCTCTTGATGACGCTCGTTATTGCGCTGATGGCCGCAACCGATTCCATCGTCGCACCTTGGATATCACCGATCTGGCCCGCAATTTCAGCAGTCGCCTTGGCCGTCTGCTCGGCGAGCGACTTCACTTCGGAAGCCACGACCGCAAAGCCGCGGCCCGCCTCCCCGGCACGCGCAGCTTCTATGGTCGCATTCAGCGCCAGCAGATTTGTCTGTCCTGCTATGTTGTTGATGAGGTCGATCACCGTCCCTATTTTCTGCGCACCTTCCGAGAGTCGACGCATTTTTTCGGCAGTTTGGTCCGCATCGCGCGCAGCTTCGGTCGAGGTGCGAGCAGATTCGTTGACCTGACGGGATATCTCCCGAATGGAGCCGGTCAATTCCTCCGTCGCGGCCGCAACCGATTGAACGTTGGACGATGCATCCTTTGACGCGGCATCAACCGCAAGCGACTGGGATGCGGCATCGTTCGCCGAGGACGTCATGGTCTGTGCCGCGGCCTGCAATTCGGTAGCGGCCGATGCGACTATATTGACGACACCCCCGATGGTCTTTTCGAAATCACGGGCCAGTTGTTCCAGCACCGAACGTCGGTCGCGGCGTCCTGCCTCGATATAGACTGCGATCGCAAGGTCCATATCGAGCATGGAGGCCTTGATGACGGCCCTTTGTAGGTCCGCCTTCTTCTTAGCCCCGCCGCGATCGAATCTGGCGACGGGCATGCGATCGGCTATGGAGTTGATCAGCCCCGAAACAAGGGCGTTGTAGCCGCCGATATACCAGCGCGGTTCTAGGCCGAGCTTGTTGTGGACCTCGCCTATCCTGGTGACGGATGCTTCGTAGGTGTCGTCGAACCGGCCGCCCATAATGATCGCCCAATGCTGAAGCTGCATTTTTTTGGCATGCATCATGTGATCGCGACTCCTGAAGAACTTGGCAGTCTCCGCGAAGCCCCCGACATGATTGTAAAACATATCCAGTATCGCCGGCATCTCGGCGAGGATGAAAGACTTCGCGTCACGCAATATGGCGGTCGTCGCCTGATCTATCATGTTGAAGCGAAGCCGTTCCTGGATCGTGCTCTCTCCTGCCATCTGTTTTGCCCCTTGAAGAAAATGGATTGCACTATGCTGAAATTCTAGGCCGGGCGGGTTGAGCGAGGGTAAATGAAGAATTAATGGGAAAAATGATCGACTGACCAAATTCTCCGTCTGTCGCCGTAATAATACCGACGCCGGCGCGCAAAATTTTGTGGCTTATGATTAGCCGATCGACCAAATTTGCTGTGGGGCGGGGCCGCATTCCATTTACGAAGTTGCGGCGCGCGACTAGCGTTACCGAATCAGTTTCGGCAAATTGAAATAGATTTTAAGTTGGATTTCTTCACCTAGCAGAAGTGTGTGAGAGCGCAATCTGCGATCTGGTTACCAAATGCTCATATTGTTCGACGGAGACCTCGGCGCCCGGGAAACTCTTCGCTTCATCGAAGAAAAACTTCACGCGGGGATATGGAGCTGGGATCTCGCAAGCGGCGATATGCAGTGGTCTCACGGTTTCTTTGCCCTGCTCGGTATTGAACCTGAATCCACCAAGCCGTCATCTACCGTTCTCTCGCAAATGGTGCACCCGGAGGACCGCCCTCTCTCCGAAGCCGTCAACCGGACTCTCAACGAAGGCCTGCCTGCGGAATGGGAGTTTCGGATCATCCGTCCGAATGGACGCATTCGCTGGGTCGCGACGCACTCCGAACTGCTTCTGGACCCCGATGGCCACCCGGTCAAATCGATCGGCATATCCTTCGACGTAACGAAACAGCACGAGTCGCTTCAGGCCCTAGACATTATGACTGGTCAATACGAGGCTCTGGTCCGCGCAGCTCAAGGTATCGTTTGGTTCGGCGACAAAGATGGAAGAATTACCAAGATATCGAGGTCCGATGACACGGTCGCCGAACGGCCCGTCGGCCGTCAAACGGAGCACTGGATGAACATGTTTCACCCAGATGAGCGGGCTTCTGTTGAAGGGCTATGGCGCCAAGCAGCTCTCTCAAGGTCTCCGCTCCGGTTCGATCATCGCATTCGCCAGCGCGATAACTCCTATCGATGGGCGCGCACGATCATCGTCCAGGTGTTCAGCCGCAGAGGCGAGCCGATGGAGTTGGTCGGCCTGTCCACCGACATTGAGATCGAGAAGCGCTATTCGCCCAATTCGGCTCGACCCAAGCAATTGACGGGAACTCAGATAAGAGGGGCGCGTGGAATGCTTGCATGGTCCGTGAAGGACCTTGCCGAGAGAGCCAAGATCTCACCGACGACCATTCGACGCTATGAGCAGATCGATGGGCCGATAAGCTCACCCGAGGTGGGGTTGGAGACCATTCAGCGCGTACTTACCCAGGCTGGTATCGAGTTCATGTTTCCGGAGATCGGCAAGCCTGGTATACGCCCGCGATAGAATTCGAAGTGGACTCGCTTTGTTCCGGATGCTGGTGCGCGCATTGTCACAGGTTGTCCAAGTCGGCAGAGGCGAACCTCATCCCACAGGCGCCGGTCCGATCCCAACGAGATCGGGCCTTCTCGGATTCTTGGCTCCAGCCGAATGTCCGGTTTCTACACGAGAATGCGGCTACTGCCGCTGCGGCAAGCAAGCCGGAAATCCGTAGTTGGCAGCCTTGCATGCGGCGCACCCTGCTGCGCTATCAACCAAACTGGAGCAAGTAACGGGATCACCTGTCCGACCTCGTGGGCGATGCTGGCGATAATCCATCCTTGCAGAGCGGATGTCTGCAGCACCTCCTCCTCGCTCGCAGCGAGAATTTCCTCGCTCATTACTTCGAGCAGATGAGGAGAAATGTTGAGCTGGAGGAAGATCTGAGCGAGCCTTGCTTGAGGCTGCGGTCGACGCGTCCGGGTCACGGTTCGCGGCCAGCGCCGTTGAATGAGCCAGAAGGTCCTCGTCATTCGTGTTTGCGGCAGCTCCATGTGAAAGATTTGCTAGAAAACGTGTCAGAGACCCCGTGCGTGAAGCCGACCGGAAAAGAACGCTGAAGGAGAACGTCGCCCCCTTTGCTCTATCGGTTGCCGTGAGCTCGCCACCGCGCCCGCGCACGATGCCATGACTGATCCAGAGGCCGAGTCCTGTCCCCTCCCCGACCCGCTTAGTAGTGAAGAACGGCTCGAAAGTATTGCCGATGTGGTCCTTGTCGATACCGGGGCCGTTGTCGGACAGAGGATTTCATCGCCATTCCGGACGGCTGCCACAACGAGCCGCGGCTTCTCCGGGTCGCGCATGGCGTCAATGGCAATTCTCCACGAGATTGACGGTCACCTGGTGCAACTGGCCCTCATTGCCGGCGATCCTTAGCTCCGGTTCGACTTCCATTTGAACGTCGACTCGCATCTGCTTGGTGCGGACGGCCCACAGCACTGCGCCAGCACTGGGAGGAGAATGCTGCAAGACAGCAGTCCGGCAGAAAGGCTAGGTCGGTCTCGCCTGCGGCGTTACCCTCTCCGACGGGTAAGCGGCTGCAGTTGACGCTTGCGGGCCGCGGCTCACAGCACAGTCAGCGGCATTGAACGAGCCAAGGACTTCGTCGTTCGCCTTGCGGCGGCGCGATGCGAAGGCGATCATCGATTTGTCGGCCTAATCTCTCCAGACGGAGCGGAGGCCGGAAGCCGCGGCCCGGTCTGGGCGCCGGATTTTCCACAGCGAAAGAACAAGGCGACCGGCTGCTTAAATTGAATGGATTCAAAAGGAGCGGTCCACGAGCTCGGCCGCATTCAGCTTCTGCTTGATCAGGCGCCAGCGCAAATAAAGATCGATCGTGCTCTGCTCGTCTGCAACCACGCTGTCATCGATCGGCTCGATCCGGATACTTGCTCGCGAGAGCCAGTTCTGCGGCACTGTTGTCGGGATGTTCATCAACCTGCCCCAAGTCGCGGCATAGCTGTCGATGTTGTTCAGCGACCACGCCCGCGCCGCGGCGAGGCGGCGGACGAAGTCGGTCAGCTCGGCGCGCTTGTCGCGGATCGCATCCGGCCGCGCCACCTGAAAGCTCAGGCCCGGCGTCAGGCCATCCGAGGTGATGATGCTGCGCGATTTGAACAGCACCTCCTCCTGGCTGACGTAAGGCTCCCAGGTCGACCACGCATCGACCGAGCCTTGCGTGTGGGCGATCTTGGCGTCCGACGGTGCCAGGAACGCGATCTGCACGTCGCTCGCAGCCCAGCCGTTCGTTTCGAGCGCGGCCAGGATCAGCTGATGGCCGATCGAGCCGCGGCCGGCCGCGATCTTGTTAGCCCGTAGATCGGCAAAACTCTTGATCGGAGAGTTTTGGGGCACGAGGATCGCGAGCCCCCTCGCCGGTCTGTCGGATCGCGGCGATCGCCTTCACCGGCGCGCCGGAGGCGGCGGCGAAGGTGAAGGGCGAGTCCCCAACGAGCCCGGTCTCGATCGCACCGGCGCTGAGCGCTTCCAGCAGTGGTGCTGCCGCCGGAAATTCCTTCCACTCGATCTTGTAAGGAACATCCTTGAGCACGCCCGCGGCCTCCATCACCGCCTGCGCATTGCCCTTCTGGTCGCCGACGCGGAGCGTTGTCTGCGCGGCCGCGAGATCAGCGCCCGCAAATGCGAGCGCTGCAGCTATGATGATCCGGATCATTCCGCCGCGATCCCCCGCTGCTGGTCGCGCGCGTCAGCGGTATCAGCTCGCGGCCATAGTGGATGGCATCGGGAAGCGGATCGAAGCCGCGGATCAGGAAGTGGCTGACGCCGAGATCGTAATAGTCGGCAAAAACCTCGGCGACCTGCTCGGGCGTTCCGACGAGCGCAGTGGTGTTGCTGTTCGCGCCGGTAAGCTTTGCAATCTCGGTCCACAGCCGCTTGTCGATGCGCGCGCCCTGGTCGACCGCCGCCAGCAGCCGCTTGGCGCCCTCGTCGCGTGATTGGGCCGGCGATAGCCGGTCTGGTCCTGCAAGGCGGTGGCGCGCTCGAGAATCCCTTCGGCCTTCTTCCAGGCCTTCTCCTCGGTATCGGCAAGGATCGGCCGCACCGACAGACTGAAACGCGGGCCAGGCCGTCCATGCTTTGCCGCCGCAGCGCGCACCCGCGTGGTGACGTCGCGCACCTGGGCGTAAGGCTCGCCCCACAGCGCAAAGGTGTCGGCATGTTTGCCCGAAACTTCGATCGCGGCGTCGGAGCCGCCGCCGACGAAGGTGTAGATGCCGCCCTTCTGCAACGGCTTCACCTGCGAAAAGCCGTTCTTAGTTGAACGGCTTCTCGCTGGTCCATTCCAGACGTAAGATGTCGAGGAATTCGCTGGTACGGGCGTAGCGCTCGTCCTTGTCGTCGAGCGTGTTGCCGTCCTGCCTGAGCTCTATGGCGTTGCCCCCCGTGATGACGTGGAGCGAGACGCGGCCGCCATAGAGCTGGTCGAGCGTGGCGAGCTGGCGGCCAGCAACGTCGGCGCCGTAAAACCCGGCCGCTGCGCGATCAGCACCTTGAGGTCCTTGGTGATGGTGAGCACGTGCTGGGTGATTTGCAGCGCGTCCGGCGAGGTCGAATGGAACGCTAGCAGCGGGCGGTCGAAGCCCGCGAGCTCGTGGCCTTCGCCACCGTCTCGATATGGTGCGAATCGAGCACCGGCCCCTGGCGCACGATGGTCTCGGAAGCGTTGCTGTTTGCGATAAAGCCGATGAACTCGACCGACATGATGGTCTCTGAAAGCTAGAGGCCCAATGCGGCGCGGCCGAGGCCGGCGCGCGTGGTGTCCTGCAGCGTACGCACGCGTCCGCAAAGCACATCCCGATAGTGCCGCTCCAGCGGATTGCTGCGGGACAGCCCGTGATTCCCGGTCAGCGACAGCGCATCCTCGACCACGGCGACGGCATTGTTGGTGACCGTCAGCTTGACGACGTTGGATTCGCCGGTGAAGAGATCGACACCGTCGTCGAAATCGCGAGAGAATGTATCGAGCAACCAGGCATTGACCGCGAGCCTGGCCTCGATGGCACCGAGGATTTCCTGTGCGCGCGGCAGGTCGCAAGCGGCGCGCCGAGGCTCGCGGGAACACGCTGCTTCAGGAACTGGACGAACCAGTCGCGCGCGGCGCGGGCGACGCCGTCGTAGATCACCGCAACGAAGACGGTATGCACGGCCGCCTGCCTAACGTCGCGCGCATTCCAGTCCGCGGGCTTGCGGACATCGACCTGGGCTTCAAGCGAGATCACGACATCATCGAAGATGACGTCGTGGCTGCCGCTGGCGCGCAAGCGGTGGTGATCCCAGGTCTCGACGATGCGCGTGCCCGGCAGGCCCGCCGGCACCAGAAATTGCCGACGCGCGGCTCGGTCTCGTCGGTCCGGGCCCAGACCAGGTACCATTTCAGGATCGGCGATCCCGTCGAATAGATCTTGTGCCCGGTCAGGCGCCAGCCGGTTTCGGTCCGGCGTGCGATCGTCGCCGGGAGGCCGCCGCGCGCAGGCGAACCCAGCTCAGGCTCGACCCGCAGGGCGTTGATCAGCGCGAGACCTTCGACCGTCTCGCGCGCGAGCTTACGCGACAGCCGCACCGGCCAGGTCAGGCTCCGCGCCATCACCAGATGATTGATGTAGTGCATCGACAGCACCAACGCGGTCGACGGATCGGCCTTGCCGATGATTCCGAGCACACGCGCAGCATATCTGGCGCCCGCCCCGGGGCCGCCGAGCGCAGCCGGCACCGTCAGTGACAGCAGGCAAGCCTCGGACAGCTCGCGAAAATTTTCGAAGGGAAAGCTGCCGGTGCGGTCATGCTCGGCCGCGCGCGCGGCAAAGCTCGGCGCAAGCGTCTCGGCGCGCGCGATGTAGTCGGCCTCGCTGTGCGCCACCCGTCCCTGGGCTGCGGAAGTCACCATGTCTCATCCAATCCCAACAGGCCAAGAATCTGACGGCGCAGATCGGCCAGATACGGGTCGCCGCGATGACGCGGATAGGGCCTGTTGACGCGGATGTCGGCCTTCACCCGCGCGGGACGATCGCTGAACACGATGACGCGGTTGGCGAGCACCAGCGCTTCCTCGGCGTCATGCGTGACAAGCAGCGTGGTAAAGCCCTTGCGCTGCCAGAGCGACACCAGCTCGGCCTGCATGGTGATGCGGGTCAGCGAGCCCAGTTTGCCCAATGGCTCGTCCAGGATCAGGATCTTGGGATCGTTGACAAGCGCGCGCGCCAGCGCCACGCTCTGCGCCATGCCCCCGAGAGCTGATGCGGATAGGCGGTACGGAAGTCCGAGAGACCGACGAGATCAAGCGCGGCATCGACGCGGTGCCGCTGGCTCTTCAAAAAGCCCTGCGCCTCCAGCCCAAGCGCGACATTGTCCCAGACCGTGCGCCACGGAAACAGCGTCGGATCCTGGAACACGACGACGCGCGACGGATGCGGTCGGGTGATGCGGACTTCGTCCTCACGCAGACTGCCTGGGCTTGTCGAGGCCCGCGACGAACCGCAGCAAGGTCGACTTGTTGCAACCGGACCGGCCGAGCAGCGCGACGAACTCGCCGGGCTCGACGGCAATGCTGACATCGCTGAGCACCGGCAAATCGGCGCCGTCGACGTCGAAGGCGTGGCTAACCTGCTCGATGTCGAGCGCCGCGCCGGCGGCGGGACGCGTGATCGCCTCAGTGAGAGCGGCTACATTTCACGGTCCCCTTCTGCCAGACCAGCAGGCGGTCGCGGATCGCAAACAGCAGCGTGATCGCGCCGGAGCAGAGCAGCGACATCACGATCAGCGCCGCATACATGTTGGCATAGGCAGCCCAGCCCTGTGCCCATTGCAGATACCAGCCGAGCCCGGCCTTGACGCCGATCATCTCGGCGACGACGAGCACGGCAAAGGACGCCGAGCCCCATGAACAGCCCGACGAAGACATGCGGCAGCGCTGCGGGGATCGCGACCTTCAACACCAGGAAGGACGGCTTTGCCCCCAACGTGCGCGCGAAATCGTAATAGGCGCTGCTGACGCTCGCGACACCGGACCAGGTCAGCACCGTGACGGGGAAGCCGGTGGCGAGAGCAATCAGAAAGGTCGAGGCGCTCCAGCTCGACGGGAAGGTGAAGAACGCGATCGGCAGCCAGGCCGTCGCCGGCAGCGGGCCGATGAATCGCAGCACCGGATGCACCCAATAGCCGACCGCACGCGACCAGCCGATCGAGACGCCGGTGAGGAAGCCGACCGTGGCGCCGATGATGTAGCCGCCGAGCTGAAGCTTGACCGAAGCGAACACGCTGTCGAGCAGTTTTGGCAGATCGTCGGTGTAGACCTCGATGATCGATTGCGGCGGCGGGAACAACGGTAGCGGCAGCCAGGCGAATTTTGCGGGCGAGTTCCCACAAGGTCAGGAAAGCTCCGAGCGCAACCAGCCAGGGCGCGCGCTGGCGGAGCGCACGGCCGGCCGAACCGAGGTAGTCGGCGCCGACCGTGCCGAACAAGGCAATCGCCGCGATGACGAAGGCGACGATGCCGAGCGAATGCGTGCGCGACCAGTCGCCGACGTCCTCCCACCACAGGCAGGAGAGACCGAAGATGATCCAGGCGGCGCTGGCGAGGATGCCCGGGCCGGATTCCAGAAACCAATGCGTAAGCAGCGGCGTGCGCGAGAGCCGCGGCGCGCCGGAGGCCAACCCGTCAGACAGAGAATACGTCGACTTAGATGCGCTCCGCGAATTTGGTCGTGTCAGCGCTCTGCTTGAAGACCTGCACGCTCTTGAGATTGTCGGCATAGGCCTTCAGCTCGCGCTTCAGCACTTCACCGGTGGGATGATGATGGTGCGTGTGGTAGCGCACCATGCCTTCGATATCGGCCAGCGTTGCGGCCTTCGGTGCATAGGGCTGGAACGACTTGGCCGCGACAGCCGGGTTCTGCGAGGTGAACACCGCGGCGTCGAGCAGCGCCTGCGTGATCGCGCGCGCCACGTGAGGCTCTTCGCGAACCTGCGAGCCGCGCAAGCCGACGATGCAGCAGCTCTTGTCGCGATAGTCGCCGTCGAGGTTGGAGGCGACCTCCCTGTACTGGGTGTCTTTCAGCCAGAGATAGGCCAGCGGATCGGACGACAGGAAGGCCTGCACCTCGCCCTTCTGGACAGCAACATCGAGCAGATTGCCGGGATATGCGCGCCAGTCGACATCCTTGTTCGGATCGATGCCGAGCTTGGCGAGCTGGATCGAGAAGAAGTTCTTGTCGGGCCCGGCGAGGTCGCCGACCGCGACCATCTTGCCCCTGAGATCGGCGAGCTTCGCAACACCGGAATCGGCGCGGCTCAGCACGCGCATGCAGCCGCCATGGGTGCCGGCGGCACTCTTGACGTCAAAGCCCTGCTCCAGTGGCTTCAGCCAGCGCAGCGCCATGCCGAGACCGGCATCGCTCTTTCCGGTCGCGATCGCCTCGAGCAGCTGGTCAGTCGAGCCGTAATAATTGACGAGTTCGACATCCAGATTCTGCTTCTGAAAGAAGCCGTGCTCGATGGCGACCGGGAGCGGCGCGAGGCAGACTGCGCCGGCATTCCACGACAGCTTCAACTTGCGCGGCGGGCCTGACAGCACCGGGCCATCCGCAGCCGTCCGGCACAGCGGGAATTCGGAGAAATCGATGCCGGACGCGGGTGCTTGCGGCACGAACGCCTGCGCGCCCAACGCGCCGAGCGGCGCGGCGAAGGCAGCCGCAAGCCCCGCCCGGAGCAGATGACGCCGGTCGAGACCCGATCCGTCGTGCTTGTTGTCGTTGCCCATCAGCCCCGCCGCTCCTGAGTTGGCGTGGCTCCGCCGTCGGCGCAGCGCTTCGCGCTGCGCATGTTCCGTAGGGAGCCGCGTTGAGAGAATGTTTTTCGCCAACGCGTTACGCGCGGCCTTGATGCGATGCGCAAATCATGCGGCCCGGTCGCCGCATCGTCAATGAAATGGAATTTCGAAGGTGGCGCGCCGCAAAGTCATTCTCTCCATCGGCGCGCAACAACGATGAAACGATTTTTGCGTCGCATCATCAAGCAGGAGCCTGGCGGGCTCCGGCGTCTGCTTCATTCTTGCGCACGGGCGGTCATGCACATCGGGCATTCTCGAAAACGATATAGCGCTGAAACCGTTCTTGCCCGATCGGCGTGTAAAGTTGACCATTGGGGTGCCACCTATGGATCGAGCGCGCCGGTGCCAATCTCGTTGCCTCGTTTGCCCAGCGGAGTCGCGAAGGATGAGGCGGCGGTACGGCCGGCAATCACTTCACCATGATCCAACGGCCAGACAGAAGGTCAGATCACGTGCCTCAAGCTCGTCCGAGTCAAATGTACGAATGTACGGGCGCGGTAAAATAGATCTGCTTCAGGCTAGGCTAATCGGTTCTGAATAGTCGGCGCTGCACCAAACTTAGGTCAGAGCCAAATTTGCGAGCCGATTCCAAACCTTAGATCAGCTAGATAGTCATTTGGGAACATCAAAACCGCGAATTGAGCGAAGTCTTGCCCGTCACGACGAGCTTTCTTCGAAACGTCAGTTTTCAGATCGCAACTTCTGATTTATGCCCAAACCTACCGTGAGAAGAGCTGCGACACGAAGCCATTCGTACACCAACTCGGTTGTACGGTGTTGGGTTTGCGACATCGGCGCCGACACGCTCGCTGGAGCGGCAGAACACGCCAGAGCCTGCCGGCAGCCGTTCTTCAAGGACAATCAGAAGCCAAGCGCGCTTTGAATGCCGATGGCACGGCGTTGCTAGGAGGCGACGATAGTCAGCGAAGGAGCGACGCGCATTCAGACAGGATAGGAAAGCCATGCTCGCAGCGTCTCTAAAACGGACCCTGTGCAGAGTACCGAGCGTGCGACAGCTACCGTACTCGCCCAATAGGGCGATCCATTGATCCGATGGGACGAGGATCAGGCAAAGCGCGCGCTAGCGAACTGGAGAGTTGAAATGACTGCACCCTAGCTGTATCGCCGCGGCGCCAAACGTCCGATGTAGACGCAATGATCGCTGACCTCCGGTCGTGCGAACACCCGCACGATGTGGAGGTGTGCGGTATGCTGTTGCACATTCTCCCTGGCGTTCTGTCGCCACGCCTGAGTCACGCTCCCGACGCCTTGATATCGAAGTGGCACATCCAATCTGGAGCGACAATATTGGATCTCGGATGCGGATCAGGCGTGCTGGGGCTGGGGGCACTCCGCGCTGGGGCAGAACGCCTGGTGGCTCTCGACATTAATCCGCAAGCCGTTCTCACCACGAAGACAAACATCGAGCGGTTAGGTTATTCCGATCACGCAGAAGTGCGCCTCAGTGACATTTATTCTGCGCTACAGCCTAAAGAACAGTTCGACCTTATTCTGTTTGCCGCCCCGTACTGGAACCGAAAAGCAAAGGACGACCTGGAGCGCTCTTGCTTTGACGAAGGTCACAGCGCCATGGCCGCAGCTCTGGGGGAAGCGCATATTTGGCTCAAGGCTGATGGTCTAATGTATGTCGTCTTTTCTGATCAGGGAGATATTGGGCGCGTCCTGAACGTGATCGATGACAGTAAGCTGCGCGTTAGAAACATGCATATTTTCCGACGATCGATTGAAGGGGGGCACATTCGCATCATCTGGGAGCTCACGGTTCGGTGAAGCTTCTTCTGCCGTCACTCAAGGGAGGCCGGTCGATCGGATCGAATGACCTCATGACAACCCGGCAGCTGTCCAACCGCCCTGAGATCAATCTCGATGATTCCAGCCCTTCGGCCACGCTGCGCAGGCGGTGAAGGCCAGTTGTGGTGCGCCGCTCGAGATCGGAGCCCACTACAGGTGTGATCTCGACGGAAATAAGAGCAGGCTGAGCATCTCCGCCCACTCGCCCCTGGCGCGTTTGTCGACGCCAGGTGAACAGCCAGGCTATGAGCCACCCCGTGCCGGCGTGCCACCACGCAGACCGTCTCGCCGGGCTGCAAGGTCTCTTCGACAAGGCGGACCTTCTCGTCGTAACTCCGTCGCCGCCGACGCTCGGCGCTCAACACATTGACCTGCATTCCCGACGTGACCTTAAAGCCAGGAGGAACTCCAACGAGCTCGATAAGCGCGTACGCGAGACGCAGCCACTCATCATTATTTTGAATATTTCTTTCACGATCCTCTTTGGAGAAGAGGAGAAGAGCCCGCATGACCACCTATACCTATGCGTCAATTCCAACCTCTACAGCGAAGGCTCCCGCGTATCGGCCGTCAAAAAGGGCAGGTTGAAGAACATCCCGAAGCCATGAGAAACGGCGTTATGGATAGCGGTTGGATGCTCGACTACTGAAAGCTGTACAAATACGTCGGCGGGGAGGAGACCGTTGCCAAACTGTGGGGCCCACCTCCTCCGAAGCGACTCATTCTGGAAGATGGTTGACAAGGCCGGCTTAAAGACCCACGTCTACAACAACAAGAATGCCGGCAATAAGGAGAAGAAGGTCGACGTGGCGATCGCCACGGTCTTATGGGTGACGCGTTCAACATCATCGATAAGGACAACGACGATATCCTGCTGGTTGCCCCGTCAGAAGCGGACGAAAGAGCTGCGCCGGACATGTCGGCTACGGGGCCCAAAAGCGCAAGCCCGCACTCCTCTGCAGGTCGCTTCGTGTTTTCAAGAAATACGACACAGCAGTTGACTCTTTCTGAATACACTTTCCGCTGGCGCGGACTTGATGATGCGCCTAAATGGTTTGCGATGCGCAATACGGCGCGGCGTGATATCGCCGCGGGGAGGCAACATGGGCAACGCCCTTGTTGTACACGCGAAACGTCTGCCTCGGTCGCAAAAAGCGCTACGGGCGGCGCAGTATGTCCGCATGTCGACGGATTACCAGCAATACTCGATTGAGAATCAGGGCAGTGGTCATCGCGACCTACGCCGAACTTCACAAGCTAACCATCGTCCGCACCTATCGTGACGAGGGAGAAAGCGGCCTCAAAATCGAAAACCGGGGGGGCCTTACCGAACTGGTTGAAGACGTGCAATCGGGACGCGCTGACTTCGCTCATCTGCTTGTCTTCGACGTGAGCCGGTGGGGACGCTTTCAGGACGTTGACGAGAGCGCGCACTACGAGTTCATCTGCCGCAAGGCGGGCGTCAAGGTTGCTTATTGTGCGCGGAGCAATTCGACAATGACGGTAGCCTTCTCGCATCATGACGAATATTAAGAGAGTGATGGCGGCTGAGTTCAGTCGGAACTCTCCGCCAAAGTTTTCGCAGGGTCAGTCCGACTGACGCATCGCGGCTTCAAAATGGGCGGCCCTACGGCTTACGCGTTGCAACGACGTCTCGTCGACGATCAATGCAGGCCGAAGGGCATTTTAACGATCGGCCAGCGTAAATCTTTGCTTACAGATCATGTCAAGCTCATGCCCGGCGCGCCCGATCAAGTCGAGATCGTGAATTGGATTCTCCACGAGTATCTCCCTCACAAATCGCAGGCCGCCATTGCCCGAGAGCTCAACCAGCGAGGGATCTTGAATAGCCAGGGAAGACCGTGGCATGGAAAGGCTGTCGGTGACCTCCTCCGGAACGAAGCTTATATCGGCGTTCTGACCTACAATCGCAAAAGCAAGAAACTTGGCGCCAAGGTCACGCGTAACCCAAGGGAGCTCTGGATCAGAAAAGAGAATGCCATCGAGCCTATCGTGGATCGCGAAGTATTCCGGCGAGCACAAAAGATTATGGGTGAGGGGCGCGTCAGCATTCCCGAAGAGGAAATGTTGCTTCGGCTTCGTAAGGTCCTGATGAAGAAAGGCAGGCATAGTAAGACGATCATCAATTCAGTCCAGGCCTGCCGTCCATGTCCTCGTATCTTCTGCATTTCGGCGCGCTGCGGAACATCTATCGTCTTATCGGGTACAACGGCAATCAAGGATGGTTTGACAAATACGCCGCGCACCAACGATGGGCCGCCCTTCAGCTTAACAATGCAGCTCGCCTTCGAGAGACTTGGTCGCCGTGCCACCCTCAATGCTTCGACTGAATGTCTTCGAATCGATAATGCCGTAAATGTCGTCTTTCGGGTCGCGAGATGCCGCAACTATGAAAACCGGCCCTTGCGCTGGACGCTGCAATACCGCGTGAGGTGGCCGAAGGGATGGGTTGTCGCGGTTCGGCTGGACGAGAAGAACGAAGCGATCTTCGACTATGTCTTGATGCCCTCGGCGTGGCTCACTTTCAGTCGTCGCATGTTCTGGTTCTCCAAGGAAGTCTACAAGGGCCGCACCATAAGCCGATTTGACACATTCGAAGCGCTGTCACGCTTCCTCATCGAATGCGTCGGCAAGGATCAGCCTTCGTGAGTCTAACACCGCAGATGAAGAAGCTGTTGAAGGCGGCAACTCGCCACGCTTCATCGAAGCTGCCTTGAACAAGAAAGGCGCGCCACGCGGCCCGGGCACACTTGCGGCTACCGTCAATGGTTGAGGCGAAGCCACGGTTCTGAAGGGCATCGAGGCGATACTCGCGGTCTGCTGAGATCACGATCGGTTTATTCAAGCTCGGCGATACGCTTGCGCAGCGCGGCGACTTGGCGGCGCAGCTTCCATATCTCGTCGCCGGCCCAATAGGCGCCGCGCTGGGCGATTTCCTTGCGAACGTCGTCCGCTTCCGCGATCTCGCGGCGGATGACGTTGTCTAAGGCTTCGATGATCAGGTTTCGCATGGACTATTACCACCTTTTAGGAGCGTGCCGGGGCCACGAAATGTGCGGCTGCGCAGAGACTGAAGTCCGAATGCACGCGCAAAGTCGGGTAGTTAAAACCAGAGGCTTTCAATGACGTTGACGTCTATCCCTTGCCACGACGCAATCCCGCCGGCTTGCGACCTTTGGGAAAGCTGTTGGCCGTCCCACCTTTGGAAGGACGAACGAAGAATTCGGACAGCTGAACGTCCAGGGTCTCAGCGATGCGCCCGAGCAGATCGATTGTCGGATTTTTTGATTGCCGTTCAAGACTGGCCAAGTAGGAGCGGTCAATGCCGGCCTCATAAGCCAATTTCTCTTGCGAAAAACCGCGGCTAAGCCGAATCCGACGCACATTCCAAGCCACAAGTGTACGAGCTTTCATGTGCAAAGCATGCCATGAGCGCGGGCGGCAAATCACTGGCTATAACCCGCTATTAGATTCGATCGCTGAGAATTGACAACAGGCGGAAAGTGGCCGCGGGGTCGAGGACCAGGATCGGCATCGAACAACCGCTTAGAGCTGATGACGTCACTGATGAGCTGCCGAGGGCATCTTTGCCTTTCCTGAATACGCCTTAACTTATCTGCGTCTGCTGGGTACCGATGCGGAGGGGCACCAAGTCCCGTGAAGTTGCGCAATCTCTCCTGCACAGCGATCCCGACGCGAACCGACCCGCCGCGAGGATTTATAATAGCCACCAATGTCTCAATGAAGTCTAAGAGTTGAGTAAAGTTGAGCAACGGATTGAGAATGCCAGCAGCTTATTCCGGCGCAGCTGTTTGCGAAAAACGACCTTTCCGGTGGCATCGGCTCCATGGGCCTGAAAGACATACTTCGCTAAATCTAGTCCAATCGCGCTAACTTCGTTCACGGACGCTTCCTCTCTCCTCTCTCGTGATGGCTGTTCAACACCCTTCACTTTGGCACATCGATGCCGTCGAGGGGGCGTCCACATGGGGTAATCGCAGGAGCGCGCTGCCCTACAACCAATCACAAGACTTGGAGGGCGGCTGTTCCCCGATAGGATGGAAATACGGGCTCACGACTGGACGCCGGGCCCAAAGCATCGAGTGGAGAACAGCCATGGACGAGTATATCGGTCTCTACGTGTCGATGAAAGAGACGGCAGTCTCAATCCGTCGATCGGGTGAACGAATCTGGCGCGGCAAGTGCGCATCGGATCCCAGAATCATCGCCGAACTCATCCGCAAGCGGGCGCCGGCCGTAAAACGAGTGGTGTTCGAGACCGGACGCTGTCCGTATGGTTCTATCATTCTCTGCGCACGGAAGGATTGCCGGCGATCTGCATCGATGCGCGCCATGCTAAAGCGGCACTCGATATGGCGGCGAACAAGACGGACGCGAACGATGCCGATGGGCTGGCCCAGCTAGGAAGTCGGGTTCTTTCGTGAGGTGCGAGTGAAGGGATTCGACAGTATGCTGACCCGCACGCTTTGTGGCGGCGCGCACGCGGCTCGTCCGAATCGCTACCGAGCTTTCCAACCAGATCCGCGGTGTCATGAAAACCCTCGGTCTGGTCGTTCCAGCCGGAAAGGGAAGCACCTTCGAGAAGAACGTCCGGAGCCTTCTTGTCGATCAAGACGGACTTGCATCGATCGTGCTTCCGATGTTGGAAGCCTGGCGTGGCATTCGAATCCGCGCCGCCGAACTCGGACGCCAGTTGGTCCGCGACGCGCGACAGAGCCAGGCTTGCCGCATCCTGATGTCCATTCCCGGCATCGGTGTGATCACCGCAACCGCCTTTGCCACGGCCATTGAGGAGCCGGACAACTTTAAGAAATCCCGATCTGTTGGTGCGTGGATCGGCCTGACGACGCGCCGCTATCAATCCGGAGAAGTCGATTATGACGGCCATATATCCCGACGTGGCGACCGTCATTTTACGAGGGCTTCTGTACGAAGCAGCGACGGTCATTCTCACGCGCAGCTCAAGCGAAAGCACGTTGCGCACGTGAGGTTTGCAACTCCGGAAAAGAATCGGCTTCAAAAGAGCTGCCGTGGCTGTGGCGCGCAAGCTAGCAGTGATAATGCATACAATGCTTAAGACTGGCGAGCTGTTCAATCCGAAAGCCGGAGCCGTGGCGTGAATCCGATTAGCGTTCTGAAGCTGTACGCTTGAGGTGTTCCCTTGCTGGGACGTGAGCCGAGCCATTCCGCTGATGGGGTTGCACCGCTGACTCAGCAAAGTGCGTCGTCCACATTGAAGGCTCGTCCAGCGAAGCTCCATCATGCGGCGGCTACTGTCGACCGCGAAGACAACCGCGCACCCGGCAAGCACTTCAACAAGATCATATGGTTGACCTTTCAGCAGCGATTAGACAACCCCATCACAGCAGACCAACAGCAGACCAAGAAGGGCCTCGAGCCGCGATTCAAGGTTGACCCCGCGGCTTCACCGATGCCAGAAACCAAACAGCCAGAACGCCTCGCGCCCCGGGCGAGATCATCGGAATCCGCAAGAAAGCCCTGGCCGGTCGGCATATAGGTGATATCGGCCGCCCACACTTGATTCGGTGGGTCCATCAAATGGCGCAGGAGATACGGGAAGATCTTGTGTCCCGAACCGCGTGCTCGCCTTTCTGCGCAGGCGCCACAATGCGCCCAGCCGTGGCGTCAGACGGCTCTCTCGTGATATCTATGGGAGTCCTGGCGTGCTTGTGCTGAACCGCGTGCGCAAAGTGTCGCCGACGTGGGCCTCGTGATGAAGCCTGTCGAAAAGCCGGATGCGAGAACACTGCACGTCTGGTTTGATGAGCAGGGAGAGGAAACTGAGCCCGCATCAACGCGACACCGCGCCACGAACCCGAGGGTATGCAGCGGGACAACTTCAGCGCAAGGCCGACAGTGTGATCGTAAAGCTGTTTCAAACATGCGACGAACACGTGGTGGTCGTGAGCGGGTTAATTGATCAGGGCAAGATGCTTAGGGAAATTCGTGACGGCGAGGCTCAACCCGAGCTTGGTCAACAACGCTCTCGCCCACGTCAGTGCCTTCTCCGCGTGGCCGCGGCTGAGAATGACGAATTCGTCGCCATAGGAGATGACGTGGGCACGGAATGCTTCACGCCGAGCGCTGAGACGCTAATGCTTCGGGAACCGATTCATGTAGATGACGGAGAGCAGCGGGCTGGCGACACCCCCCTGCGGCGTGCAAGGCTCGTTGCTCTTACCGCCGCTCATGCGCCATTTCCCGTTGCTATCTCGCTCCTCGACTGGTGCTTGCAGCCATAGCGTGATCAGCCGCAACACATTCCAGTCGGCCAAGACTGTGCACGCATGCCTGAATTTCCACGAGCTTATCACGTGGGAATCCCCAACAAGGTCTTCGATGAAAAGGTGGCCTACAATTATTCTCCATCAGAAGCCGCTCCAAGCGTTTGGAATAAAACGTCGGCAACAGCATCGCCCGAAGCAGTTTCTCCGGCTGGATCGACGGCCGTCCAATCGGCGAATGGAGCGCGGCAAACTCACGCTCAAGCGTAAGCGTAGCTCTGCGGCCCTTTTTGATCGACGCTTGACGTCTATTTGAGCCGCGTGGCGCGACGCCGCGGCTTCCAAATTCCGGGCAATGCGTTGACGGCGGCCTCGAGCGTCTTCCGGTCGACGACGTTGGGATCGAACTGTTCGGCCCCCAGAGGCGCATATTTTCATGTTCTGGATGAGTTGGGTCGCCGATGGCGTCGGGTAGTCGGCATGGCGAGCACGCGCTGGATCAGCGCACTGTGTGCCGGCTCCTCGAAGAAACACGAACCTGAAGACGGATCGGATGGCGGTCAGACGCAGGTTACGCGTCTTCGCGCTGGCGCCGCGCTTTACTTCGAGATCGGTTAGGAACGCGCCCATGAACGTTGCGTCCAAATCGGTGAGCGTCAGGGCCGATGGGGCTTCCGCAGCTGCACCTGTGCGAACATGAACAGCAGCCGGAACGCGCCCCTGTAGGAGGCGATCGTGTTGGCGCTAACATTGTGCTGGCGCATGAGGCGCTCGGCGAATGAACCTTACTCGATGCGCGGCATTTCTTAGCATCGAAAAGGCCTGGAGCTTGGCTGGAGGTGTGATCTTTTCAATCGAACCTATAGGACGCCTGAAAGAACGTACCCCACCGCTCCATGCTGTACTTCGAAAACTGAATACCGCTGATGGTTCCCGGACCACCACAGCCTATGCATCTCAAATGGCTGTCCCTTTGGGTCCACATTGCCCAATAGCGCCCGCCGACGCCGACGCTGAAGTTCTTGGTGATGAAGTAGGACAGCACGCCTTCGACCTGGACGCCGCCGCCACCATTGCCCCGTTGTTCAACGAAGGTGGTGTCCCAGCGCAAAAGATGATTGTCACGGCCTTTGAAATCGGTCCAGGGTAAGTAAGCCACGTCCGTGCTCAAACGCCAACGCTCGGTCAGCATGGTTTCGGCGCTCAGGCCGACACGAGGTGCATTCCACTGTGTATTCTGGCTGCCCATGACCCTGTCGTCGCCGGGCGACAAGCATGTACCGATTGGGTTGGCGATCTGTACACAGCCCGTCGAGTCGGAGCTTTGTTCGTAGTACGTCCAACCGATAAATCCCCCGATCTTGTAGTTGGCGCCGCGCAGGAAATCGTAACCGGCATCGGTCGTGTAATAGGTGAACCTTCCGTTTGCCTGGCCTGATATCGTGTTGAGATAGGGCGGGACGACCCAATCTTCATCGTTCATGTTTCCTTTGTTGAAGCGTCCGGTGCCAATGTTGCTCTTCAGGAACACTCCCCACGGGCTGTCAAGACGGCCAAATAATTCCCCGGACAGTCCGTCCAGCCCGTGATAGGTGAGCCTCGATATGAGGATGCTGGGGTCTTCAAGACCGCCAGCACCGAGGGCGCTGGCGTCCCATTGGAATCGTCCCCGGCTGAGCCAGAGTCGCGATCCGCCTTCGAACGACCAACCGGCCGTGTAAGCAATCGGTGCCACGCCAGCGCGTGCTTTCGCGTACGGCGGTGCATCGGACCATTGCGCCGTCCACGGGTCGGCGCCAAAATGGTAGTTCAACCCAATCTTTCCGATGTGATAGTTGCTGGACAGGCCCGTTGTGTTCTCCGGAAGAATTGCGAACGGCGGGTCCTGCACCGTCGGAGGCGTTGCGACGCTCGGTCCGCCGAAATGCAGATAGTCATACTCAGCTTTCACCGACCATGCGGGCGTAAGCGCTTGCTCGACGCCCAGCCCGATGGTGGCACCAAGGCGACCATAGTCGAAATGGGCTTTCTCCTGTGACCAGCCGCCTTGGAAGCGGTTGATGACGTCGGCCCGGTTGTTTTGCCAAGCGACGCCTCCCTTAAGATAGACCAGCGTGCGGCCCAGCGCGCCAAACGAGTAGCCGATGCGACCGGTCCCAGTGGCAAATACGTTGGGGCCTGCCTTGCAGTTTGCGCTCAAGATAAAGCCGGACGCCGCGAAGCAAGTATTGGTGCCATCGGAGATAGCACCGCTGGCCTCGAGTTCGACGCCAAACACCCAGCCGTTCTTCTGCCAATTGTAGCCGATCTGGCCACCGGCGAGGAACACTGGGGTGTCGACGACATCGCCATAGATCGAGGGACCGTAAGGATTGCTGAAGAAGGTCCGGCCGTAGCCACCGCCGACGTGCCCGCCAATATAGCCTCCGGACCAGTACCACACCGCCGGCGGCAGTTTCACTCCTGGCTCGAGGTCTGCCGCATTCGTTGCACCCGTTGCGACGAGCGCAATTGTCGCGGCTCCCAAAAGAAGAACTCCAGATCGCATCCAACACGTCCCTGTATTTTCTCGGTCCACGACCGAGCGCCCTTAAGTTATCGCGCAGCAAAACCGTCGGGGCGGATCAGACGCTAACAGTGACGCGCGCCGAGTCCGTCCCGAAGACCATCGCACTGCGATTAGTGATGATGCGGCAAAGAGAGCAAGTCGCGTGCCGAAGTGAATTCGCGAGCTCTGCAGGCACTCGTCGCGGCGTCCGGCGTCAAGTTGCTGACAATGGTCTCAATGCCAACAGCCAGCGCAGCCGGTGCACTACATTCGGCTACCGGGACCAAGGCTCAAGATCGAGCTCGTCGGATTAGACGAGAACCGCGCCGACAAGGGCACGGCCGATGATCGTGATCGATGCGCCGCACTTCCACGCTGCTGTGTTCTAGGACCGACAAGCCGCGTGATCCGAACGCACCCCATCCTCAGCTACATGCTCGGCTGGGATCGGCAGCGCGTGGTCTCTGATGCCGAGCGCAAGGGATGGCCCGCGACGTGGGTCGATCGACCCGCGAGGCCGCCGAGGGCCATCAAAGGTACTTTGGGAAGGCCGAGGCGGCCCGGGATCGCGGGACCGCGCACCTTGCGCATATCTCGCGCTTTCCTTTCGGCCTTTGATTGCGCCGCGAACCAGCTAGAAAACGGCCAGAAAACGCGAGGAAAATTGGCGCGGAAATGGACGCACAAAGCCGCAGTCGAGCTGTGGCTCATCGGGCGAATGCGGCCTTAATTAGCGCAATTTGCGCCAGCAGTCGCCAAGGCGTCTTTCCGAAAGACCCATAAGACGACTTGAGTGTCTTTTTGTCCGTGTTGTGTAGCACCAGTGTTCGTTCCCCCAGCGGAAGACGTGCGTACGCCCGCCCCGGGCCGGGAGGTATTTTGGCAAGCCCGACTCTCACGTGCATGTGCCAATTGGCGCCTTCATCGTATGCATACGGCGGCGAAGCACTAAGTCATTCTTCAAGCTCGTCAAGCAAGATGCGCTTGTCGTGGAGCTCCCTGAGGTGCTCGGCAATCGAACGCTATGGTCTTTGGCATAGCCGGCCTCTGGGGCTTTGCCTCCAGCCAGGGGGGCGTCTTCATCTCAACTTGCGCAATTTAGCAACTACTCATTTTCTCGGTGCCTGGAAGCTGACGCAAGGCGCTACTACCGCAAAACAGGCTTCGTATTTGGTTCCGCAAGGGCTGGATATCGGCCCGTGTCTTGGAACGCCACCCCGATGAAGTCTCCCTGTCGCCAGATGAGGCTACAAGGAGAGGTGGTGCGAAACCCATCGAAAGAAATCGAAAACTCCGTCGGCAGAAGCGTGAGTCCGTTAAGCTGAATGCCAGCGCCTCTACTGGATAGATCCCGCACCAGGCATGGCTCGGAGGCGACGTGTCCCGGAATTGAGAGAAGAACCTCTCGCCACACCGACTGCCTTTCGAGCGAGCGCCGGGACCAATTCTTCCGTTCCCGTTGACGGACCTTTTCCTGCAAATGCTTTAGCTCTCGGTACTGGCGCTCCAGGCTCATATCCCTCATTCTCCGTTATTCTTGTTGGCGCTTCCCACATTATTCCGAAACTCAACAAGCGTCGCGATGCCTTTGTAGAGCCATCCTCAGGTTGAGGGAATTCCGGACGACTACCGTTTGTGGCCGATCGCGATTTCGCGGTTGGACCCGTAGCTTTCCGGGCCTTGAATGGCACTGCTGGCCTCAACGGTGGAGATGGCTGTAATGGTGCAAAGACCATGGTAGGCCTGTGGCCGCTCGCCGCAGAAAGGACGGTCAGTGGCTGGGGTGGAGGCGTTGTGTAAAGACGATTGTGTAAGGCAAATTGTCCCGCCGGTATATTCCTTCAGTAGGTCAAAAGGCAGGATTGAGCGGATGGTATTGCCACACAAGGCCGGTAAATCTTCATAATACCCACTATCCTGGTAGGTGCGTCGCAGGTCGCCTTCGGCGATAATGCCACTCGCGACTGTCACTCGTAAGGGGAGGAAGCATGTGAATCTGCCCACCAAGATCGCCACCCTCGAATTAACGCCAAGAGACCGCCATCCAAGCCGCTAGAATAGCTTTCGCGATAGCCATGCCGGCAGTGGTAGGTGCGGGGCGCTCTTTGCTATCCGCCTTTTGATTTGATTCTACGGATAGGGTCCCGCCGCTCCACCTCCAGCCGAGCCGACCACAAATGGACGCCGTGTCGTGATGGCGAATGAACAGGATGTTATCATTGGGCGTATTGCCGAGATCAAGATCGACAAGTCGGCTGCCATCATAGTTGAGCAGATAGATGATGAAATCTCCATTGCCATCGCGAGCGTCGTCGGCGTACACCTCCAGGTGACGGTGGGGCAGGCACGTGAGTTATCTCGATCCTTAGCTGTGGCCGCGGAGAACGCTGAAAAATTCCGCGCGTCAGCCAAGACGTAGTGGCGCACGCCCCACTATGACTAGGATTTCGGTCAGGTTGCGCCATACAGGTCGGCCCGTTGCCCTAGTGAAGCGCGCGGAAACCTCCTCCAGATTCTCATCGTTGTCGGTTAAGATGATGACGCCTCAACCTAATCCTCAATAATGCTGGTTACTGCCGTGGGCACGTGGCAAAGGGCCGATGGTGATTTCGTGCCCTCGTTCCAATGGGCGTCGCGGTGTACCAGCCGGTTCGGGTGGGATGCCTGTGAGACTTTCGCCCTTTCCTGGTAGTTGCGCTAGGGTCTGTTTGGATTCAGGATTCTCATTCCCGCTTGATTGTGATTCAAGCTTGGAATGAACCGATTCGTTTTGACTGATGCCCAATGGGCGA
>NZ_JACIHC010000030.1:0-45025 GCF_014198205.1 Bradyrhizobium sp. SBR1B | reverse complement strand
CTAGAGACCTCGCTGGCAATTGCCGTGACCGCGCCCCTCTCTCCTCATGTCCTCAGCCTCCAAGACCGATAACGCAACAGGCCCACAAGGGGAGAGGGGAAGTAGCGCCAAGCTCTACTTTCAATTCACCCCCGCCAGCTTCCCCTTCTCGCGCGTCGCGGCCACCACATCCCGCACCAGATCGAACACGCCATCGGCACCCAGCGGCCCGTTCGGTGAGCGACCGAGCCTCACGATCACCAGCTTCTCCGATGGGATCATGATCGCGTACTGCCCGATTGTGCCCTTGGCGAAGAAGGCATCGCGCGGCCAGCCGTGCGCGATGCGAAACTTTGCACCAATGCTGTCGCCCTGGTTGGTCCAGAAGCCGGCGCCGATGCCGACCCAGGCATGCGGCGTGGCCGACGCGGAATAATTCACCCAGCCCTCGGGCAGGATACGCTTGCCGCCGGCTATGCCGTCGTTGAGATAGAGCTGGCCGAAGCGCGCCCAGTCGCGCGCAGAGGCCAGCATTTCGCCGGAGCCCTCGATCATGCCTGAAGCGTCGAGCTGAAGCGTGACGTTGACCATGCCGAGTGGCGCGAACAATTCGCGGCGTGCAAAGCGGAGCGCATCGGCAGGCTTGCCGCCGGCGGCATCACGCAGCAGATGCGCGAGGACGAGGAAGTTGCCGTCGTGATAATTCCACGCCGTGCCCGGCGCGGTCGCAAGCGGCGCGCGCTCGGCAAAGCTGGCCATATCGTCTTCGGCGTATTTCATGGTGTTGACCGGTTCCAGCGCGGAGCCGAGCGAGGCCTCCAGCGAGCTTCCGAGCGCAATGCCTGCGGTGTGACGCAGCAATTGATCGACGGTGATGGGATGACGCGGATCATCCGGATTTTGCCAGGCAGCGACGGGCGCGGGACCGTCGAGCTTCAACTTGCCCTGGCGCACCAGAATGCCTGTCAGCGCTGACATCACCGACTTCGTCATGGAGAAACCGAGCAGTTGCGTCTCCGGCCCGATGCCGTCGGCATAGCGCTCGGCGATGATGCGGCCGGCCTTCATGACGACGATGGCGCGGGTGCGGCGATAAGGCGGCTGCGTGGGCTCGGCAAAGGCGCGGTCGAGCGCGGCTGCCAGGCCCTCGCTCTGCGGCGGCACGATCCCCGGGCCGGCGATCTCGGGGAGCAGCGCGGGCTGCCTGTCGTCAGGCGGCAACGCGACATCGGCGATCCCCTGCCCGTGCTCGAGCGTACAACCAAGTCCCTCGCGATAGACGGCATGGCTGCGGCCGATTCCGAACAGGGACACCGTGACATCCTTGCGCGTGCGATCGACCCGAAGATCCATCGCCCAGGTGAGCAGACCCGCGCCCGGCATCGCGTCGGTGGTCTCGGCGAGGTCGCGCATGAGATCGAGGCCGGAGACGAATATCTCCGAGCAGAGCGTGTGGGCGATGAAGCCGGTCGCAACCTTCGGCGCGTCGCGGGCGCGTGCGGCGCCGAGCGCGAGGCCGGCACAGGCGATGGTGGTGGTGAGGAGAATGATCTTGCGGCGGCGAGTCACGGGCTTTCTCCGGCTTTGGGGCGAGTGCGGGAGAGCAGGCCGGAGGCGGGCGATACGCGCTCGCCGGATTTGGAAAACGACCTCGTCGAAACTGATCGAGGCTAGTCAATTTCGGAATTCTTACGTGATTTCAAAGGTCTAAAAATCTAGGCCGCATTCACCTTCAGCCGCCGATATTCCGTCGGCGTCACCCCAGTCACCGCCTTGAAAGCGCGATTGAACGGGCCGAGCGACTGGAAGCCGGCATCCATCGCGATGGTGATGACGGGGACCTCGGCCTGGGCGGGATCGGCAAGCGCCGCCTTGGCCTCCTCGATCCGGTGATTGTTCAGGAACACATTGAAGTTGCGATAACCGAGCCGCTGGTTGATCAGCCGGCGCAGCCGGTATTCCGGAATTTTCAGCCGACCCGCCAGCACGCCGATGGTGATGTTCTCCTGACGATAGATCCGCTCGTCCGCCATCAGCCGCATCAGGGCGTCGATGAGTTTTTGATCGGCGGATTCATCGGCCGCAGGCTGACTGAAAACAACCGGCGGGGCGGGCGCCACCGCGGCCGGAAACAGATCCGCCCCATCGATGCGCATCATGGCATAGACGATCGCCGCGACGGTGCAGGCGAGCACGCCGGCATTGATGGTTTCGGCGACATCGCCGACGTGGTGGCCGACGACGGCGATCTGGAGCACCGCGTTCAGCCCGCCAATAGAGCGCGATTGCACAGACGACGAAGACACGAGCGCTGCGGCGGCGCTCGACTAGGTCAGCCGGCCAGGAGGCGATCATCTGCCCGACCGCAAGGGCGATGAAACCGAGCACGATCAGATTGATCACCGTCACCGAGAAGCGCACATGGCCGCTGGGTGCAATCCAGACGCAGCCTGCGAAGCTGAAGGCCGTCACCAGCGCCCAGACCCATCCGTGCCACCAGCGGAGGCGAAACTCGTCGTCGAACAGGGAGCGTGTGAACAGCCAGAACACTACGATGGTGCCAGTCGACAACGCGATCAGCGGTGCATGCCAGAGCGAGATCGGCGAGGTGACATCCACCGAATAGCTCACCGCATGCGCGGCCGAGCTGAGCGCGAAGGCGGCGCCGAGGCGGGCTGCCAGCACGTTGCGAAAGTCGTGCAACAGCGACGCCGCCAGCATCAGTAGCAGCGCAACGCTGGCAGCGCGGAAGGCGAGCTCGGTTGCGGCAAGGGTCATCGGCTGGGGCGAACGGGAGTGGTTGGAACCAGCCGAACATCGTTCGTTGGCGTTATTTTTTCAAGGACCATCCTTACTCACAACAGTCAGCGCCCGGTTTCACAGATCGTAGGGTGGGCAAAGCGAAGCGTGCCCACCGCTTCTTCTCGATCGGAGAAAGATGGTGGGCACGGCGCTAGCGCGCCTTTGCCCACCCTACGGCTCGATGCACCGCTTTCGCGGAGCATGACAGCGGAGTATGTGGAGCTATTGCCCCCGGCGACGGCCCCCGGCCTTTGTCGCGACGGCGACGTCAAATCCTGCTACGATCGCGCTCGCTTAATACGGAAGGAATCCCCCATGAGCTGGCAACCCTCGAACGATCCCGTGCTCGGCGATCCCATGTCCTGCGATGCGCTCGATCTCGTCATCGTGCCGCGCACGCGCGATCTCGGCGACGGATTCGCGGTGCGGCGTGCGCTGCCGCATGGCAAGCGGCAGATGGTCGGGCCCTTCATCTTCTTCGACCATTTCGGCCCCGTCCAGTTCGTCTCCGGCAAGGGCATGGACGTGCGGCCGCATCCGCATATCGGACTTGCCACCGTCACCTATCTGTTCGATGGCGCGATCATGCATCGCGACAGCGAGGGCAACGTCCAGGAGATCGCGCCCGGCGCGATGAATTTGATGACGGCCGGGCGCGGCATCGCGCATTCCGAGCGCACGCCCGAAGCGCAGCGCGCCTCGGGCCAGAAAATGCTGGGCCTGCAAAGCTGGATCGCGCTGCCGGCGGGATCGGAAGAGATCGCGCCGTCGTTCCAGCATTACGGCGCCGGCGATTTGCCGATGATCTCCGAGCGCGATTTCACCGCGCGGGTGATCGCAGGCACGTCGTTCGGCATCACGTCGCCTGTGGCGATGGTGTCGCCCTGGTTCTACACCGAGGTCACGGCCGCCGCCGGCGCGAGCGTGCCGCTCGATCCCGATCATGAGGAGCGCGCGATCTATATCGTCGACGGCGAGGTCGAGATTGCAAACGAGCGTTACGAGGCGCCGCGACTGCTGATCTTCCGCCCCGGCGACCGCATCACCGTGAAGGCGCTGAAAGCGACCCGGATGATGTTTCTCGGCGGCGATGCGCTGGAGGGGCCGCGCCACGTCTGGTGGAATTTCGTGTCCTCCAGCAAGGAGCGGATCGAGCAGGCCAAGCAGGACTGGAAAACCGGCCGTTTCGCGGCAGTTCCGCAGGAACATGAGTTCATTCCGCTGCCGGAATAGGCTAACCCGGTTGCCGGCCGTGCTGTCCAGTGCGGCCGGATATCCTGCCTGAAAGCCAAGTCCGCGAAAGCTCTGCCGATGACCACCATGCTCTCCAGCGACCTGCCCCTGACCAAGATCGGACGCGGCAAGGTGCGCGATATCTACGCCGTCGACGACGACCGCCTGCTGCTCGTCACCACCGACCGCATCAGCGCCTTTGACGTGGTGATGGGCGAGACCATCCCGATGAAGGGCGCGGTGCTGACGCAGATCAGCGCGTTCTGGTTCGGCAAGCTGGAAGGCGTGGTGCCGCATCATATGATCAGCGCCGATACCGACGAGATCATCGCGGCCGTGCCGGCGCTGAAACCGCACCGCGCCGAGATCCTTGGCCGCGCCATGCTGTGCAAGCGCACCACCGTATTCCCGATCGAGTGCGTGATCCGCGGCTATATCTCAGGCTCGGCCTGGAAGGAGTACGCCGCCAGCGGCACGCTCGCGGGCGAGAAGCTGAAGGCCGGCCTCGTCGAGAGCGAGAAGCTCGAGCCTTCGATCTTCAGCCCGGCGACCAAGGCCGAGACCGGCCACGACGAGAACATCACGATTGCGAAAATGCGCGAGGTCGTCGGCGACGAGGTCGCCTACACGCTGGAGAGCATGACGCGCGCGATCTACACGCTCGGCGAGGAGCTGGCGCGCGAGCAGGGCATCATCATCGCCGACACCAAGTTCGAATTCGGCCAGGACAAGGACGGCCGCATCATCCTGATCGACGAAGTCATGACGCCGGATTCCTCGCGCTTCTGGGCGGTCGATGCCTACAAGCCCGGCCAGCCGCAGGCGAGCTTCGACAAGCAGCCCCTACGCGACTATCTCGACGTCGAGCGCCGTGCCGGCCGCTGGAACGGCGACGCCCCGCCGCCGCCATTGCCGGCAAGCGTGGTGGACGCGACCAGCAAGCGCTATCTGGAGGCGTATCGGCGGGTGACGGGCACGGAGCTGAAGATCTAGGCGCGATACTGCCGCACGCCCCGCCTCCTACGTCGACCGTCATTCACACTTCGCTGTCGTCCCGGACAAGCGTAGCGCAGATCGGGAACCGTCCGACGAGCAGAGAATTCGGATTTAAGTGGAGCTCGTCCTTAGGGCGGCGCTTTGGCCCCATCTGGGCTGCGATCTCGACTCCATTGATCCAGATCAAACCGGGAGCCAACGATAAAAGGAAGCTGATCACCTCGGCTTGATACAACAACGAGGGAGGTTGCCATGAGGCTGGTCGGCATCAAGCGAACGCTACTTTTTGCAGCCGTTCTGGGCTGCGGAATTTTCGGCTCAACCGAATGGTCAAACGACGCCGGCATCGTGTTCGGCGTTTCAAGCGCCGAAGCCAGGGTCGGCCGACCGGCCACCCCAGCGAGCGTTGCCGGCGTTGCACGCCGAACCACGCGGCGCGCGGTCGTCGGTGGCGCGGCTGTGGGTGCGGCAGCCGCCGGCGCAGCATGCGTCCGCGTCTATGTGAACGGCGCCTACGTGTGCCGCTGATGCCTTCGCGCCGGCGAGTCCAAATCGCCGGCGCGGGAGCCTCGATTGCCGGTCAGATCCCAGCCATCATCACGTATTTGATCTCGACATATTCTTCCATGCCGTGACGTGAGCCCTCGCGCCCCAGGCCGCTTTCCTTGACGCCGCCGAAGGGTGCGACTTCCGTGGTGATGAGACCGGTGTTGACGCCGACCATGCCGGACTCCAGCGCTTCGGCGACGCGCCAGACGCGGCCGAGATCGCGGGAGTAGAAGTACGACGCCAGGCCAAACGGCGAGGCGTTGCACATCGCGACCACGTCGGCTTCGTCCTTGAAGCGGATCACCGGCGCGAGCGGGCCGAAGGTTTCCTCCTGCGACACCAGCGAGTCCGACTTGACGTCGGCCAGCACGGTGGGTTCGAAGAACGAGCGGCCGAGCTCGCTGCGCTTGCCGCCGGTCACGACCTTGGCGCCGCGCTTCACCGCATCAGCAATGTGGCGCTCGACCTTGTCGACCGCCTTCAGGTTGATCAGCGGGCCCTGCGTGACGCCGCTCTCGGTGCCGTCACCGATCTTCATCGCGGCGACCTTCTTCGACAGCTTCTGCACGAACTCGTCGTAGATCTTGTCCTGGGCGTAGAGGCGGTTGGCGCAGACGCAGGTCTGACCCATGTTGCGATATTTCGAGACGATGGCGCCTTCGACCGCAGCGTCGATATCGGCGTCGTCGAACACCACGAAGGGCGCATTGCCGCCGAGCTCGAGGCCAAGCCGCTTCACGCCGACGGAGGCCTGCTGGTAGAGGATCTTGCCGACGGCGGTCGAGCCGGTGAAGCCGACGAAGCGCACTGCCGGATGCTCGCACAGCACCTTGCCGATCGGCGGCGCGTCACCGGTGATGATGTTGAGCACGCCCTTGGGGATTCCGGCCTTCTCGGCAAGCACGGCGAGCGCCAGGGCCGACAGCGGCGTCTCGTTGGCGGGCTTGAGCACCACGGTGCAACCGGCGGCGAGCGCCGGGGAGACCTTGCGGGTGATCATCGAGTTCGGGAAATTCCATGGCGTGATCGCGCCGCAGACGCCGATCGGCTGCTTGATCGCGAGCAGCCGCGCGTCGGGCCGCTGCGTCGGAATGGTCTCGCCGTAGACGCGGCGGGCTTCCTCCGCGAAGAACTCGATATAGGCCGCGCCGATATCGACCTCGCCGAGCGCTTCCGAGAGCGGCTTGCCCTGCTCAGAGGTCAGGATCAGCGCGAGATCCTCGCGGTTGGCGATGATCAGCTCGAACCATTTGCGCAGGATGTTGGAGCGCTGCTTGGCGGTGTGCTTGGCCCAGGCCGGAAAGGCACGCTGAGCGGCCTCGACCGCCTTGGTGGTATCGTCGGCACCGAGCTGCGGCACTTTTGCAAGCTCGACACCGGTCGCGGGATTGTTGACGGCAAAGAGCGGCGTGCCGACCCAGGTGCCGTCGATGTAGCAGGCCTCCTTCAGGAGCGAGGGGTCTTTCAACCGGTCGCGCAGGGTGGCGGTGGCTTGCGTGGCGCGTGCGGCAGCGGGCGGGGTCATGGCGTTACTCCTCGAACGATCATTTCGGGGCGATCGGATCGGCCGGAATATAGGGACAAGCAGCGCGCAATGCACCGTCCCACAACGCACATCTGATGGGAGCTAAACCGGCAGCGGCCTTAGGCCGCGCCGCTCATATAGGTCTCGCGGCGACCGATCATGCGTTCGGCCGCGGCCTTGGCGTCGGCCTTCGACGAGGTTGCGCAGGTACGGTATTCGAGATCGGGAACGTCGGACGGGTTGCGGCGGCCAAACCAGTTCTTCGAGCCCACCGGCAGCAGCGCCAGCGCCTGCGCCAGATTGTCGACTGCACCGAAGGAATAGAGCGCGCCGGTCCCGGCGATCCGCACCTCGTAGATCCCAGGCGAGATCGGCGCCTCCAGGTTCTCGCCCCGTCCGGGACGGGGATAGCGCTTCCATTCGCTCCAGGTCGAAATCATCTGAGGTCCCCCCTCGCGGCCGCTCGGCGACCGCCAAATTTGCATCAAGTCTTAACGTCGGCCGTCGATTGGCCGAGTGCTGAACGCCGCAACGCACAAAATGTTTCAAGTGCTTCAAACACAGGAATCATATCGCCAGCGCCCATTCACGGTCACGGCGAGATGCGGTCATCCACCGCAGATTGTGACGGAGTGTTGCCGTTCGGCCTGCTTGTCGTCCTGCGTGGGGCACGGACCGTCAAGTCACGACATCGCGACCGAAGCGGGCATCTGGACGCGCTTGCCGCGCGGAGCGTGCGGGAGGACAATCGATTACTGCCAACAATAATCAAACTCGAGGAAACGCCATGCAAAGCAGAGCTGAGATCGACGAGATTCTGCGTCAGAAGAGCGACGCCAAGGAGATCCCCGGCGTCGTCGCCATCGCCGCCAGCGGTAACGACGTGCTGTATCAGGGCTCGTTCGGCAAGCGCGACCTGTCCAAGCCCGACGCGATGACAGCGGACAGCGTGTTCTGGATCGCCTCGATGACGAAGGCGGTGACATCGGCGGGCGCGATGCAGCTGGTCGAGCAGGGCAAACTGTCGCTGGACGCGCCGATCGGCGACGTGCTGCCCGATCTCGCCAATCCGCAAGTGCTCGAGGGCTTCGATGCCAAGGGCGAGGCGAAGCTACGGCCGGCCAAGGGGCCGATCACGCTGCGCCAGCTGATGACCCACACCGCCGGCTTCTGCTACAACATGTGGAACGGCGATCTGGCGGTCTATCTCGACAAGAACGGCATTCCCGCGATCACCACCTGCCAGAACGCGGCGCTGAAGACGCCTGTCATGACCGATCCCGGCACGCGCTGGGAATACGGCACCAACATCGATTTCGTCGGCAAGGCCGTGGAAGCCGTCAGCGGCAAGCGGCTGGACGCCTACCTGCGCGACAATCTTTTCGCGCCGCTCGGCATGAGCGACACGGCGTTCAAGATCACCGACAGCATGCGCAAGCGCCTCGTCGGCATGCACGCGCGCGGCGAGGACGGGCAGCTCGCATCGATCCCGTTCGAGCTCGAGCAGAATCCGGAATTCCACATGGGTGGCGGCGGCCTCTATTCGACCGCAGCCGACTACATCAAATTCACCCAGATGATCCTGAACAAGGGGAGCGGCAACGGCAACCAGGTGCTGAAGGCCGATACGATCGCCATGATGAGCCAGAACCAGATGGGCGATCTCAACATGACCAAGATGACGACGGCGGCGCCCATGTACACCAACGACGTCGATCTCTATCCGGAGCAGGTCAAGAAGTGGGGCCTCAGCTTCATGATCAACACCGCCAAGACGGCTGAAGGCCGCAGCGCCGGCAGCCTCGCCTGGGCGGGCCTTGCAAACACTTATTACTGGATCGACCCGGCGCGTGACGTCACCGGGGTGATCCTGATGCACCTGCTGCCGTTCGCGGATGGAAAGTGCCTGGAGACATTCGCGGGCTTCGAGCGCGGGGTGTACGCCGGGCTCGATGCGGGGAGCGGGCAGAAGGCGGCCTAGCCACTTAGTATGAGGTGCGCGGCGTCGCGCGCCTTCGCCGCAATCGATAACCTCGTGCCCAAGGCCATCGGCTTCAGGCACGAGGCACCAGCTTTGAGGAGACGAACTTGGCGGACGATCTGGCACATAAAGCCGACAGCTACGTTTGCGGCATCTCGGACACGCCGCTGCTCGGCGACACCATTGGCCGCAGCCTCGACCGCGCCGTGCGGCGCTGGGGCGATCGCGAGGCGCTGGTCTCGCCCAGCCACGGCGTCAGATGGACCTGGAGAGAATTCGCCGAGCGGGTCGATGCGCTCGCCGCCGGCTTTCTCGCGCTCGGGCTCGAACGCGGGGAGCGGATCGGCATCTGGTCGCTGAACCGGCCGGAATGGACGCTGACCCAATTCGCCGCCGCCAAAGCCGGCCTGATCCTTGTGACGATCAATCCGGCCTACCGCCTCAGCGAGCTCGAATTCGCCCTGAAGAAGGTCGGCTGCGCTGCAATCGTCACGGCAACCGCGTTCAAGACCAGCAACTACATGGACATGCTCAACACGCTGTTGCCGGAGCTGGCGGGCGCAAAGCCCGGACAGCTGCAGGCGGCGCGATTGCCGGCCTTGCGGATGGTGATCCAGATCGGCGGCCCGGCGGCCTCAGGCACTGTCGCGTTCGAGGAGGTCGCGCGCATGGGCCGAGCGGAGCATCGCGAAAAACTTGCCGCGCTCGGTGCTGCGCTCCAGTTCGACGACCCCGTCAACATCCAGTTCACCAGCGGCACCACGGGATCGCCAAAGGGCGTCACGCTGACCCACCACAATATCCTCAACAACGGCTATTTCACGGGACGCGCGATGCGGCTGACGGAGCAGGATCGCATCTGCATTCCGGTGCCGCTCTATCATTGCTTCGGCATGGTGATGGGCAACCTTGCCTCGGTCACGCTCGGCACCACCATGGTCTACCCGGGCGAGGGCTTTGATCCGCTCGCGACGCTGCGCGCGGTCGAGCAGGAGAAATGCACCGCGCTGTATGGCGTGCCGACCATGTTCATCGCGGAGCTCGATCACCCCGAATTCAAGAATTTCAATTTGAAATCACTGCGCACCGGCATCATGGCCGGCGCGCCCTGCCCGATCGAGGTGATGAAGCGCGTCAACACCGAGATGAACATGCGCGAGGTCACCATCGCCTATGGCATGACCGAGACCAGCCCGGTGAGCTTCCAGAGCGCGACTGACGATCCGCTCGAACGGCGCGTCTCCACGGTGGGGCGCATTCATCCACACGTCGAGGTCAAGGTCGTCGATCTCGAAGGCAAAATCGTCAAGCGGGGCGAACGCGGCGAGCTCTGCACCCGCGGCTACAGCGTCATGCTGGGCTATTGGGAGGAGAAGGAAAAAACGTCCGACGTGCTCGACGCCAATGGCTGGATGCACACCGGCGACCTCGCCACCATCGATGCCGCCGGCTATTGCAACATCGTCGGCCGCATCAAGGACATGGTGATCCGCGGCGGCGAGAACCTTTACCCGCGCGAGATCGAGGAGTTTTTATACCGTCACCCCAAGATCCAGGACGTGCAGATCTTTGGCGTCGCCGACACCCGCTACGGCGAGGAGCTCTGCGCCTGGATCCGCGTCAGGCCGGGCGAGACGCTGACGGCCGAGGAGGTCCGCGCCTTCTGCGACGGCCAGATCGCCCACAACAAGATCCCGCGGTACGTCGAGTTCGTCGATGAATTCCCGATGACGGTCACGGGCAAGATCCAGAAATTCGTGATGCGCGATGCCGTTGAGGAGCGGCTGGGACTGAAAGCGGCGAAGACAGCGTGAGGACTGAACACTTTGCCACGCAATCGCTGTCATTCCCCGCGGAGGCGGGGAATCCAGTACACTGCAGCTTCTCGATTCAATCACAACCGCCTCTGGAATACTGGATCGCCCGGTCGAGCCGGACGATGACAGCGAGGCTGGTGCGCGACTTTTCTAAACCGTCAGCCCGCGCTGCTGGGCCAGCTCCCTCAGCGACACAAGCGGACGTGCGCCGATGTGCTGGATCACTTCGGCGGCCGCGAGCGCGCCGAGCTCGCCGCACTGCTTGTGCGCGAGGTTACGTGAAAGGCCGTAGAGGAAGCCCGCTGCGAAGAGATCGCCGGCGCCGGTGGTGTCCACCAGTTTCGTGACCGGCGAGGCCGGGGCTGCGACGGCGTCGGTCGGCGTCACCACGACGCAGCCCTTCTCGCTGCGGGTGACCACGCCGAGACTGACGTCGTTGCGCAGCTGCTTCAGGGCGGTGTCGAAATCCGAGGTCATGTAGAGCGAATGCAGCTCGGATTCGTTGGCAAAGACGATGTCGACGGTGCCGTTGCGCATCAGCGCGAGAAACTCGTCGCGATAGCGATCGACGCAGAAGGAATCCGACAGCGTCAGCGCCACCTTGCGCTTGGCATCATGGGCGATCTTGGCCGCCTTGACGAAGGCGTCCTTGGCGTTCTTGGGGTCCCAGAGATAACCCTCGAGATAGACGATGCCGGCGCCGGCGATCTCCGCCGGATCGATGTCGGCGGGCGAAAGATCCTGGGCGGCGCCGAGATAGGTGTTCATGGTGCGCTCGCCGTCACCGGTGACCAGGATGTAGGAACAGCCGGTGGCGGGGCCGTCCTGCGCGGCGGGCGTGTTGAAGGCGACGCCGGCAGCGCGGATGTCATGGACATAGAGCTTGCCGATCTGGTCATCCTTGACCTTGCCGACATAGGCGGCACGTGCTCCCAAGCTGCCGATGCCGACGATGGTGTTGGCGGCAGATCCCCCCGAGACTTCCGTGGCCGGCCCCATGTCCTTGTAGATGGCGGCCGCCCGCGCCTCGTCGATCAGGGACATGCTGCCCTTGGTCATGCCATGCTTGCCCAAAAAGGCCTCGTCGGTCCTGACCAGCACGTCGAACAGCGCGTTGCCGATGCCGAGAACGTCATATTTCACGTCAGCCATTCACCTTGATCCTGTTTGGCGGATTGCGAACCCTGCGGAAATCCGCTTCCTGTCGGCCTGAAATCTGGCTCGCGGCCTATCACGACCGGGCCTGCGCGAGCAAGCAACGGTATGATAAAGAGCCGATGATCCGCTCCTTCCTGACCGTCTCGACGGGAACACTGGCCTCGCGGCTGCTGGGCTTTGCCCGCGATTCCCTGATCGCGGCGCTGCTTGGCACCGGCGCCGTGGCGGACGCATTCCTGGCTGCCTTCCAGCTGGTCAATGTGGTGCGCCGCCTGCTCAGCGAAGGCGCGCTGAACGCGGCGCTGGTCCCGGCCTGGCTGCGCATCCGTGACCGCGACGGCCCGGCGGCTGCGGCGGCGTTCGCCGGACGCGTGCTCGGCACGGTCAGTGCGGCGCTGATTGCGATCTCGCTCGTGATTGCCCTGCTGATGCCGCTGATCATGACGGTCATCGCGCCCGGCTTTCTCGGTACCGGCACGCTCGATCTCGCGGTCCAGAACGCGCGGCTGATGCTGCCTTATCTCGCCTTCGCCGGTCCCGTCACCGTGCTGATGGGCCTGCTGAATGCGCAAGGGCGATTTGCGCTCACCGCGTTCTCGCCGCTGCTGTTCAACATCGCGCTGATCGCCGCGATCGCTTTGCTCCTGGTCTGGCACGCCGACGCCGGCTTCGCCGCGTGGCTGCTGGCGGCCACCGTTGGCATCGCCGGCTTGCTGCAACTCCTGATGCTGCTGTCGCAGCGCAGTGCGCGCCTTGCCACGCCTCTGCGCGTCAGTTTCGACAAGGAGATGCGCAGCTTCTTCGCCAAGGCGATCCCCGGCATGATCGCAAGCTCGGGACCGCAATGGCTGATGGTCGCGGGCGCGATCATCGCATCGGCGACGCCGTCCGCGGTGTCCTGGCTCTATTTCGCCAACCGCCTGATCGAGCTGCCGCTCGGCATTGTCGGCGTCGCCATGGGCACCGTGCTGGTGCCGGAACTGACGCGCGCCGTGAGCGGCGGTGACCGTGATGCGGTGGCGCACGCGCAATCGCGGGCGCTGGAGCTGGCGACCGGGCTGGCGCTCCCCGCCACGCTCGGCCTGATCGTGCTGGCCGAGCCGATCGTGCGGCTGTTGTTCGAGCATGGCGCGTTCAGCGCGGATGATAGCGCGGCGACCGCGCACGCGCTGATGTGGCTGGCGCTGGGCCTGCCAGCGCACGTGCTGATCAAGGCGCTGTCGCCGGCCTTCTATGCCCGCAGCGACACGATGACGCCGCTGCTCGCGACGGCCAAAGGCTTTGTGGTGGCGGTCGTGCTCGCCGTGCTGCTCGGCCATTTCTTTGGCGCCAGCGGGATCGCGGCGAGCATCGCGGCCGGCGCCTGGAGTGGCGCGCTCTCGCTGCTTCGGAAGGGCACCAGGGAGTTCGGCTTCTCGGTCGACACTGCTGCCCGCAACCGGCTGCCGCGGATCGTGCTCGCCGCAGCCGCCATGGGCGCCCTGCTCTGGCTGACCACGGGCCTTGTGCCTTCAGACGCGCATGGCTTCATCCGCTTCGTAGCGCTGGGCCTGCAGATCGGGGCCGGCATCGCGGTCTATGGCCTGCTGCTGCAGATCCTGGGCGCGGCCTCGTGGCGCGAGGCGGTTAACGCCTTGAAGCGGCCCGTCTGAACGGGCTGCGCTTGCGAATTACCCTTGACGGGGCAGCGCCGCTGTTGGAAACGACGGCCGAATACCTATGGGAAGGCTTACCATGCCATTCGTTGAACGGGTCTTTTCGGGCGTCCAGCCGACGGGCAATCTGCATCTCGGCAATTACCTCGGCGCAATCGTCAACTTCGTGAAGATGCAGGAAACCCACAACTGCATCTATTGCGTCGTGGATATGCACGCGATCACGCAAGGGGTGGACGTCTGGGGCGGGCCGGCCGAGCTCGCGCGCAACACCCGCGAGGTGACCGCGGCGTTCATCGCGAGCGGCATCGATCCCAAGAAGCACATCGTGTTCAACCAGAGCCAGGTCTCCGGCCATGCCGAGCTCGCCTGGATCTTCAACTGCGTCGCGCGCATGGGCTGGCTCGGCCGCATGACCCAGTTCAAGGAAAAGGCCGGCAAGGACCGCGAGAATGCCTCCGTCGGCCTGTTCGACTATCCCGTGCTGATGGCGGCCGACATCCTGCTCTATCGCGCCACCCATGTGCCGGTCGGCGAGGACCAGAAGCAGCATCTCGAGCTCTCGCGCGACATCGCGCAGAAGTTCAACAACGACTTTGGCGACTCGATCCGCAACCTCGGGGCCAATGACGGGCTGTTCTTCCCGCTGCCGGAGCCCCTGATCACGGGCCCGGCGACGCGGGTGATGAGCCTGCGCGACGGCACCAAGAAGATGTCGAAGTCCGATGCGTCGGACAATTCGCGCATCAATCTGACCGACGACGCCGACACCATCGCGCAGAAGATCCGCAAGGCGAAGACCGATCCGGAGCCGTTGCCGTCAGAGGAGAAGGGCCTGGAAGCCCGTCCCGAGGCCGACAACCTCGTCGGCATCTTCGCCGCGCTCTCCGGCCGCCCCAAGGCGGACGTGCTGCGCGAATTCGGCGGCGGCCAGTTCTCCAGCTTCAAGAACGCGCTGGCGGAGCTGTGCGTCACCAAGCTGGCGCCGATCGCCGGCGAGATGAAGCGCCTCGTCGCCGACCCCGGCCATATCGATTCGATCCTGAATGAAGGTTCCGACCGGGCCCGCGCCATCGCCGACGAGACGATGAAGCTCTCCAAGGACATCGTCGGCTTCATCCGCCGACGATAGAGACGGTCGGCGCCAGCGCGCCGGCCGCATCTCCTCTCCCCAACCCTGCGGGAGTGTGGCAGCATGCCGGCCGTGCACATGCCGGGAGATGCATGACCAGCAAGCGCCTTTGCTTCGAGCCGGGTCACAAGCCCAAATGCCTCGTCGTCGTCGACGACACCGCCGAATGGGATCGCGCGGTCTACTATGCCAGCCGCTGGGCGATCCGCGCCGGCGGCGGCGTAGTGATGCTGCGCATCATCGAACCCGAACAGCAGAGCCAGGAATGGCTGGGGGTCGCCGACATCATGCGCGCCGAAGCGCAGGAAGCGGCGGAGGCCGCGCTCGACCGTGCCGCCGGCCGCGCCAACGGCATCGCCGCAATCACCCCGGAGCGGGTAATCCGCGAGGGTGTGCCGATGGAGCAACTGCTGGCAGTGATCGACGAGGACCCTGATATCGCCATGCTGGTGCTCGCCGCCAATCCGGGCGCGGAAGGGCCTGGCCCCCTGGTCGCGCTGCTGGCCCACGCGGTCGGAACCTTCCCGATTCCCGTGACCATCATTTCCGGCGCGCTCAGCGACCAGAGCGTGGATTCGCTATCGTAGGCTGCTGCTCTTCTTGCCCTCCCCTGGAGGGGGAAGGTCGCTACGCATGCAGCGAAGCGGAATGCATAGCGGGGTGGGGTGACGGTCTGTCCACCTCGCACACTGCCCGTGTTGAGAGATCACCCCACCCCGCTCGCGCTGCGCGCGATCGACCCTCCCCCTCCAGGGGAGGGTAAAGCGAAGCCAACCCTCTGAAATTCATAGACTAATATCTCACATCCCCTTGATCGTGCGTTCTCCGTCGCCATCTGCTAGTGGATAGAGCACGCGCCGGCCTTGAACCGGCGACGTCTGGAGAAAACCATGTTCATTCAAACCGAAGCCACCCCCAATCCCGCCACGCTGAAGTTCATTCCGGGCCGCGTCGTGGTCGACGGCAGCCCGATGGAATTTGCGAGCCGCGAAGCCGCCGCCCGCTCGCCGCTGGCCGAAAAGCTGTTCGAGGTGCCCGGCGTCACCGGCGTGTTCTACGGATCGGACTTCATCACCGTGACCAAGGCGAACGGTGAATGGCAGCAGCTCAAGCCCGCGATCCTCGGCGCCATCATGGAGCACTATATGTCCGGCGCGCCGCTGCTCGCCGGAGGCGAAGCGCACAGCGATACCGATCTCGACGACGAGGACGAGTTCTTCGACGAGGCCGATGCCGAAACGGTCGACATGATCAAGGACCTGATCGAGACCCGCGTGCGGCCGGCGGTGGCCAATGACGGCGGCGACATCACCTTCCGCGGCTTCAAGGACGGCATCGTCTATCTCAACATGAAGGGCGCCTGCTCCGGCTGCCCGTCATCGACCGCGACCCTCCAGCACGGCATCCAGAACCTGCTGAAGCACTTCGTGCCCGACGTGCTCGAAGTCCGGCCGATGTAAGCGCGGCATCGTAGGTGCCGTAGGGTGGGCAAAGCGAAGCGTGCCCACCATTTCCGCCATAAGATAAAGGTGGTGGGCACGGCGCAAGTGCGCCTTTGCCCACCCTACGAAGTAAGTCATATCGGAGGCCTGCAAATCGTGCGTGACGAATGGCGTATCGGTGCCTGGTTCGCTAGACTATTCGCCATTCACCACTCGCCATTCGCTTGTCCATGCTGATCCTCGCCATCGATACCGCGCTCGACGCCTGCTCCGTCGCCGTACTCGACACCGAAACGGCCGAGCTCGTTGCGCAGGAGCAGCTTCTGATGAAGCGCGGTCACGCTGAGGCGCTGATGCCGATGATCGCGCGCGTCATGCAATCGGCCAATCTCGCCTTCACCTCGCTCGACCGCATCGCGGTCACTATCGGCCCCGGAAGCTTCACCGGCCTGCGCGTCGGCATTTCGGCGGCGCGCGGCCTTGCGCTTGCGGCCGAGCGGCCGGCGATCGGCCTGACCACCTTGTCGGCCTATGCCGCCGCCATCGTCGGCCAGAGCAAATCGGCACCCGTGATCTCTGCAATCGACGCGCGGCACGACCATGTCTATTTCCAGATCGTCGCCGGCGACGGCAGCCAGCTGGTGCGGCCGAGCGTCGCTCCCATCGACGAGGCGATCGCGGCCTCGCAATTCGGCGCGCCGCATCTGGTCGGCAATGCAGCAAACATCCTCGCCGACCGCTGGCCGAAGGATGTCCCGCAGCCGGTCGCGGTCGACGCGCAGCCTGCGCCCGATATCGGCTGGGTCGCATGGCTCGGCGCTGCCGCCGATCCCGCGACGAATCCGGCGCGGCCGTTCTATCTGAAGGCGCCCGATGCCAAGCCGGCGGCACAGCCGCCATTTGCAGCACAAGCCGCGACCCCATGATGAGATGGCTGTCGGAATGGTGGCGCGGCGGCACCGCCGCCGTCGAGCCCGCATCCGTGCGTGACGCCGCTCAGCTGGCGCAGCTTCATGGCGCCTCCTTCGCGCGCGGCTGGGGCGAGGGCGAATTCGAGAGCATGCTCAGTGAGCGCAACACGCTGGTGCACCGGTTGCGCCTCGGCCGCAGGACCGTCGGATTCGCGGTGTCGCGGATCGGGGCGGATGAAGCGGAAATCCTCTCGATCGCGGTGGACGAGGCCTATCGCGGCCGCGGTCTCTCCCGCACGCTGCTGATGACCCATCTCGGCCACCTCGCGGGGCGCGGCGTGCGCACAATATTTCTCGAAGTTGAGGAAAATAACCAGCCGGCGCGGCGGCTCTACGAGAGGGCCGGATTCGTGGTGGTCGGGCGCCGCGAACGCTACTATAAGCAGCCGAACGGGGAACAATTGAACGCCCTTCTGATGCGACGTGACTTGTCGTAACATTGGTGGCAGAAAGCGCCCCCGCCAGGCAGACAAACTATGACCGCACTGAAACCTTCTTCCGCGTCCAAGGCGTCCGGCATCGAGGCGCGCTGTGCCGCCACCGGCATGCGCATGACCGAGCAGCGCCGTGTCATCGCCCGCGTGCTCGCGGAGGCGATCGATCATCCCGATGTTGAGGAACTGTACCGGCGCTGCGTTGCCGTCGACGACAAGATCTCGATCTCGACCGTGTATCGCACCGTCAAGCTGTTCGAGGATGCCGGCATCATCGAGCGCCATGATTTCCGCGAGGGCCGCGCGCGCTACGAGCAGATGCGCGACAGCCATCACGATCACCTCATCAATCTGCGCGACGGCAAGGTGATCGAGTTCACCTCCGAGGAGATCGAGAAGCTGCAGGCGGAAATCGCCCGCAAGCTCGGCTACCGGCTGGTCGATCACCGGCTCGAGCTCTATTGCGTCCCGCTCGACGACGACAAGCCGACGTCTTGAGTGGCATGATCTCCGCGCAAACGCGTTTCGCGTTTGTCGCGCGGGAAAACCGCTACACACTTTTCCGGATCATGCCTTAGTGCCGATAGACCTCATCATCTTCGATTGCGACGGTGTACTCGTGGACAGCGAGGTGATCTCCTGTCGCGCCCATGCCGACGTGCTGACGCGGCACGGCTATCCGATCACCTCGGAGCAGGTGTTCGAACGTTTCCTCGGCCGCTCAACGCGGCAGGCCAATCTGGAGATCGAGACCGAGCTTGGCCGCAAGCTGCCCGAGGCCTATCACGGCGATCTGCAGGACGAGCTGTTCCGCTCGTTCGAGGCCGACCTCGAGGCGATCCGCGGCATTCGCGATGTGCTTGATGTCGTCACGCAAGCCGTCTGCGTCGCCTCTAGCGGCTCGCACCAGCGCATGCGCGTCAGCCTGGGAAGCACCGGCCTCTACGAACGTCTCGCGCCAAATATCTTCTCGGCCTCGCAGGTGAAGAACGGCAAGCCGGCGCCGGACCTGTTCCTGTTCGCGGCGAACGAAATGGGCCTGCCGCCCGAACGGTGTGTCGTGATCGAGGACAGCCTGGCCGGAATTGCCGGCGCCCGGGCCGCCGGCATGACGGTGTTCGGCTTTTACGGGGGCAGCCACTGCGGGGAGGGCCATGCCGAGACCCTGCGTCAGGCCGGCGCTGACTTGACCTTTGCCGACATGCATCAATTGCCGGAGTTGGTCCGGCGGGTCGGCGCGGATGTCCTGGCGGGCTGAGGGGCTTCTTCCCGGTCATTCCGGAGCACGCGCGGAGGCGTGAACCCGGAATCTCGCCCAAAACCTCCCGGATTCCGGGTTCGCGACTGCGTCGCGCCCCGGAATGACGGCTCAAGAGGCTCCATTCGCTGGATTTTCGTCCCTCCAACCTATATTTGAAGGCCGTTCTCCACCTCCATTCCAGGTTCCATGACGCCGCCGCGCAAGCTGCACATCAAATCATATGGCTGCCAGATGAACGTCTACGATGCCCAGCGCATGGTGGACACGCTGGCTCCGGAAGGATTCGTGGAGACGGCCAGCGCTGAAGACGCCGACCTCGTCATCCTCAACACCTGCCACATCCGCGAGAAGGCGTCCGAAAAGGTCTATTCGGAGCTGGGCCGATTGCGTGTCGCCAAGGACGAGGCTGCGCGCGGCGGGCGAGCCATGCAGATCGCGGTTGCCGGCTGCGTCGCGCAGGCCGAGGGCGAGGAGATCGTGCGCCGCGCGCCTGTCGTGGATGTCGTGGTCGGACCGCAGAGCTATCATCACCTGCCGGAGCTGCTGAAGCGCGCCGGCAACGAAGGCCGCGCGATCGAGACCGAGTTTCCGGCCCAGGACAAGTTCGGCTTCCTGGCTCAACCCAAGCCCGACGCGATCCGGGCGCGCGGCATTTCCGCTTTCGTCACGGTGCAGGAAGGTTGCGACAAGTTCTGCACCTTCTGCGTCGTGCCCTACACGCGCGGCTCGGAAGTCTCGCGCCCTGTCGCCAAGATCGTCGACGATGTGAAGCGGCTCGCCGACAACGGCGTGCGCGAGCTGACGCTGATCGGGCAGAACGTCAACGCCTATCATGGCGAGGGACCAGACGGGAAAACCTGGCCGCTCGGCAGGCTGCTCGAGCATCTGGCGACAATTCCCGGCATCGCGCGGCTGCGCTATTCGACCAGCCACCCCCGCGACGTCGACGACAGCCTGATTGCCGCCCATCGCGATCTCGGTGCCCTGATGCCGTTCGTGCACCTGCCGGTGCAATCGGGTTCGGACCGCATTCTGGCGGCCATGAACCGGAAACATACCGCCGATGATTATCGGCGGGTCATCGACCGTTTCCGCGCCGCGCGCCAAGACATTGCTTTTTCATCAGATTTTATCGTGGGTTTCCCCGGCGAGGACGAGCAAGATTTTCTCGCCACCCTCGCGCTTGTCACGCAAATCGGCTACGCTGCGGCTTATTCGTTCAAATACTCCGCCCGGCCGGGAACGCCGGCCGCGGACATGCAGGAGACGGTGTCCCCCGCCGAGATGGACCAGCGATTGGAGCGGCTCCAGGAACTGATCGACAGCCAGCAATCGGCCTTCAACAAGGCCGCGATTGGCTCAACGGTCGACGTGCTGTTCGAGCGTCCGGCGCGCAAGGACGGCCAGATCGTCGGCCGCACCGCATTCCTGCAGCCCGCCCATGTGATGGCCTCGCCCGACATCATCGGACACATCCTGCCTGTCAGGATCGACAGCCTCGAACGCTACAGCTTTCTCGGTGAGCTCGTGACGCCGCGTGGGGCGCGCGAGCCCGCTTTATCGCCAGCCATCGGAGCCTGAACCCTTGCCAAAAAGCGCATCGGATTCGTCTTCTCTCGCTCCCAGCCGTAAATTTGACCGCGACATGCAAGTTCCGCCCGAGACCCAGGTCGTCATCGACTTCGACGACAACCGCGCCGCTTCCGCGCTGGTCGGCCCCTACGGCCAGCATCTGGCGCAGATCGAGCGGCGGCTCGGCGTCGTCGTCGATTCCAAGGGCAACCACATCACGATCGGCGGCACGCGCGACGGCTGCGACGCCGCACGCCGCGTGCTGGAGATGCTCTACGCGCAGGCCGTGAAGGGGCAGGATCTGGACCAGGGCGAGGTCGAGGGCGCGATCCGCGCGGTCATCGCCCAAGGCTCGCTGTTCGAGTTCGACGCCAAATCGGCCAAAGGGGCGACCTTCGACAGCATCAATCTGCGCAAGCGTCCGGTGCGCGCGCGCACCGCCGCCCAGGACTCCTATATCCGCGCGCTGAAGCGCCACGAGCTCGTGTTCGGCATCGGCCCGGCCGGCACCGGCAAGACCTGGCTCGCGGTCGCACATGCCGCGCAGCTGTTCGAGCGCAAGGAGGTCGACAAGATCATCCTGTCGCGGCCGGCGGTGGAAGCCGGCGAGCGGCTCGGCTTCCTGCCCGGTGATCTCCGCGAGAAGGTCGATCCTTATCTCCGCCCGATCTACGACGCGCTCTACGACCTCATGGATGCGCGCATCGTCGAGCGCGCACTCCAGACCGGCGAGATCGAGATCGCGCCGCTCGCCTTCATGCGCGGCCGCACCCTCACCAACGCCGCCATCATCCTGGACGAGGCGCAGAACACCACGTCGATGCAGATGAAGATGTTTTTGACGCGCCTCGGCGAGAACAGCCGCATGATCGTGACCGGCGATCCCTCGCAGATCGACCTGCCGAACGGCCAGACCTCGGGCCTGGCCGAAGCGACCCGCCTCCTGGGCGGCGTCGAGGGCATTGCCCAGGTTCATTTCAAAGCCGAGGACGTGATCCGCCACGAACTCGTGGCGCGAATCGTTGCCGCTTACGAAGGCTCGCCGCAGCGGCCGGCCGCCGGCAAATCCTGACGAGGCAACAGCCGGACCCAGAGGACGCGGATGAAGGCGCCTCATCGTTCCGAACAAAGACAATGTCACATCCGAACCTTCCCATGACTGAGGTCCTCGTCGTCGCCGATTGCTGGCAGCGCGAGCCCGATTCCGAAGCCGTGATCCAGCGCGCGGTTGCGGCCGCCGCCGAGAGTGTCGACGAAGACGTCGCCGACGCGGAAGTGGCGGTGATGCTGACCGATGATGCCGGCATCCGCACCCTCAACAGCAACTGGCGCGGCATCGACAAGCCGACCAACGTGCTGTCGTTTCCCGCACTCCAGCCGGAGGGCGAGTGGAAGCCGGGCGATGCGCCGCGCATGCTCGGCGATATCGCGATCGCCTACGAGACCATGCGGCGCGAGGCGGACGAGGAACACAAGCCGTTCGACCACCATTTGAGCCATCTCGCGGTGCACGGCTTCCTGCACCTGATCGGCTACGATCACGAGAACGACAGCGACGCCGCGGAGATGGAAGCCCTGGAGACGCAGATCCTGGCTCACCTTGGAATTCCCGATCCCTATGCAGACCGCGCAGGGACGCACTGAGATGCCGGACTCCGACCCGATTCAGGACAATCCACGCCACACGGCCAATCTGCCGGCCGTGGTGACCCAGGGCGAGGTGATGCGCCCGACCGCCGATGGCTGGCTCCTGCGCGCCATCCGCACGCTGTTCGGCTGGAAGGCGGGATCGGTGCGCGACGACCTCCAGGTCGTGCTCGATGCGACCACGCCCGACGACACCGGCTTCTCGGCGGTCGAGCGCACCATGCTGCGCAACATCCTCGGTCTGCACGAGCGCCGCATCGCCGACGTCATGGTCCATCGCGCCGACGTCGTCGCGGTGAAGCGCGACATCCCGCTCGGCGAGTTGATGGACCGCTTCGAGAGCGCCGGCCATTCGCGCCTCGTGGTCTACAACGAGACGCTGGACGATCCCGTCGGCATCGTCCACATCCGCGACTTGCTCGCCTTTATGACCGCGCGTGCGCGCGTGCCGGAAGCCACCAAGACCAAGCGCAAGAAGCCGCTGCCGGCCGGGCTCGACCTCCGCGCCGTCGATCTCGCGCTGCCACTCGAGGAAGCGCGCATCATCCGCAAGCTGCTCTACGTGCCGCCGTCGATGCGGGCGATCGACCTGCTCGCGCAGATGCAGGCCACGCGCATTCACCTCGCGCTGGTGGTCGACGAATATGGCGGCAGCGACGGGCTGGTTTCGCTCGAGGACATCGTCGAGCAGATCGTCGGCGAGATCGACGACGAGCACGACAGCGACGAGCCGCCCTCGATCGTGCGGCTGCCCGACAATGCCTTCATCGCCGACGCCCGCGCCAGCCTCGACGACGTCCGCTCGGTGATCGGCGAGGATTTCGTCACCGGCGAGGCCGGCGAGGAAGTGGAGACGCTGGGCGGCTATCTCGTCAGCTTCGTCGGGCGCCTGCCGGTGCGCGGCGAGGTAATCTCGGGTCCCGGCAATTACGAGATCGAGGTGCTCGATGCCGATCCGCGCCGCGTCAAGCGGCTGCGCATCTCGACGCGGAAGGAGCGTCCCGCGCCGCGCACCCAGCGCGAGAGCCGGCGCCGCGAGGCTGCGCCGGACAGCGGTCCATCGCCGGCCAATGACACGCCCAGCCCGCCGCCAAGCGACGGGACCGGCCAACAGTGAGCCCGTTCCAGCGACTTCGGCAGATTGCGCTTGCCATCATTCTCGCCTGGGGATGGAAACGCGCCGTCATCGCCATGGGGTGCGGAGCGCTGTCCGTGCTGGCGCTGGCGCCGTTCAACCTCTTCCCGGTGCTGTTCATCACCTTCCCGGTGCTGGTCTGGCTGATCGACGGCGCCGGCGCCGGACGCTATCGCGGCGTCCCCGCCGCGGCGCTGACCGGCTACTGGTTCGGACTCGGCTATTTCGTCCCCGGCCTCTACTGGATCGGCTACGCCTTCTTCGTCGAGGCCGACGTATTCGCCTGGCTGACGCCGTTCGCCGTGCTCGGCCTACCGGCCTATCTGTCCATCTTCACGGCGATCGGCTTTGCGCTGGCGCGCCTGCTCTGGACCAAGAACGCGACGCGCGTGCTTGCACTTGCGGCAAGCCTCACCGTCAGCGAATGGCTGCGCGGCCACCTGCTGACCGGCTTTCCCTGGAACGCGTTCGGCTATGCGCTGTCCGAGCCGCTGCCGCTAGCGCAGACGGCCTCGCTGGTCGGCCTGTGGGGCATGACGTTCCTGACGGTTGCGATCTTCGCGAGCCCCGCGACGCTGATCGACCGCACGCCCGATCGCCGCCTGGCGTGGCGGGCGCCGGCGGCTGCAATCGCGCTCCTGCTTGTCATGAGCATCTTCGGCGCGATCCGCCTGTCGCTGCATCCGACCACGATGGTCTCAGGCGCCAAGCTGCGCCTGATGCAGCCGAACCTGCAGCAGGACGCCAAATTCAATTACGCCGCCAAGTCGGAGGTGATGAAAAAATATTTGGCGCTGTCGGACCGCGCCTCCGGCCCGCAATCGACCGGCGTGCGCGATGCCACCATCCTGATCTGGCCGGAATCCGCATTTCCGTTCTTCCTGACCCGGGAAGCCGACGCGATGGCACAGATCGCCGATCTTCTGCCCAAGGGCACGGTGCTGATCACGGGGTCGGTCCGCGCGCCCGACCTGCCGCGCGGCACGCCGATCACGCGTGCCTATAATTCGATCTACGTCATCGATCACGACGGCAGCGTGCTCGCAGTGTACGACAAGTTGCATTTGGTGCCGTTCGGAGAATTTCTTCCCTACCAGGCACTGATGGAGAAGCTCGGTTTCGAGCAACTGACGCGTGTGCGCGGCGGCTTCATTCCCGGCACGGTGCGGCATGCGCTGCAGGTGCCCGGCGCGCCGCCCGCGCTACCGCTGATCTGTTACGAGGCAATCTTTCCCGGCGAGGTGGCTGGACGCAACGAACGTCCGGGCTGGATCGTGAACCTCACCAATGACGGTTGGTTCGGCATCTCGACCGGCCCCTATCAGCATCTGGAGCAGTCGCGCATGCGCGCGATCGAGCTGGGATTGCCGCTGGTCCGCTCTGCCAATACCGGTATCTCTGCGGTGATCGATCCAATGGGCCGCACCGTCGCCAGCCTCGGTCTCGGCATCGAAGGCATTTTGGATGCAAGCCTGCCTGCCGCGATATCACCGACCGTCTATGCGCGGGTTGGCGATGTGCCGCCCGCCATGCTCGTCGCGCTGGCCGTGATTCTAGCGGTCCGCCGACGTGTCACCAAGCGGAAGGCCTGATCGCGCCGTCGCCGCGGAGGCGGCCGGAAACTTTTGACAACCGTAGTCCCACGGTTGACAGACTGCACATGGGCTCCCCATTCTGCACCGGCTGCAAAAGACAGTGGGCATTGCTAAATTTCTCCGCAATGTTTCCCAATAAGAGGGTCTGATTTGACGATGCTTGCACCTGAGGCACTCCAGTTGATTGCGCTGAAGGTGGTGTTTGGAGGGCTGAGGAAATGTCGAAAGCGCCCAACCCTGTTGACAAATATGTCGGCAGTCGCGTGCGTATGCGCCGCATCATGTTGGGCATGAGCCAGGAAAAGCTCGGTGAAGCTTTGGGCCTGACTTTCCAGCAGATCCAGAAATACGAGAAGGGCACGAACCGGGTCGGTGCGAGCCGCATCCAGCAGATCGCCGAAATTCTCCAGGTGCCGGTGTCGTTCCTGTTCGAGGGCGGCCCGAGCGGCGTGCCGGGTCCGGATGGCTTCAGCGAAGGCGCCTCGCCTTCCTATGTGTCGGACTTTCTCGCGACGTCCGAAGGACTTGCACTGACCAAGGCGTTCACGCGAATTACCGATTCGAAGATGCGCCGCTCGATCGTCGATCTCGTCGAGCAGATTGCGGCTCGCGAAGGTCCCGACAAGCGCTGATCGCCAGCTCAATGGCGATTTGAGACGGCGTCAAATCTGGCCTATGTCGTCATTTGTGGCCGCGCTTTGATGCGCGTCCGCTTCGATGATGCGATTCAAAGGCACAGATGCGTCCATGGCCAGCTCCAATTGGTTCGATTCCCAAACTATTCTCGATGGCATCCGCCGCTGGGTGGAGGTCGAGACGCCGACGGAAGCGCCCGAGCAGGTCAACAGGCTGATCTCAATGGTCGCGGAGCAATACCGCGATCTGCCTGTCACGCTCGAACGCGTCGCCGGCGTCGATGGTTGCGGCGATCATCTCATGGCGCGCTCGAATTGGGGGCAGGACCGGCCGGGCATCCTGGTGCTGAGCCATCTCGATACCGTCCATCCCATGGGATTCATCGAACGTCTGCCGTTCAAGGTCGAAGGCGACGTCGCGTACGGTCCCGGCATCTACGACATGAAGGGCGGCGCCTACATCGCCCATCACGCGTTTGCCGCGCTGTGTGCCACAGCCGATCGCTCGCCGCTCGGCATCACGCATTTGTTCACCTCCGACGAGGAGATCGGAAGTCCCACCTCGCGCGCACTCATCGAGACGGAAGGGCGCAAGGCCAAATACGTGCTGGTGACGGAGCCGGCGCGCGACGGCGGCAAGATCGTCACCGGGCGCAAGGGCGTCGGACGCTTCAAGGTGTTCATCAAGGGCGTGCCCGCGCATGCCGGCTCGCGGCCGGAAGACGGCCGCAGCGCCGTGCGCGAGCTTGGCAACGTCATCCTCGCCCTGGAAGGGATGAACGACCTGACACGCGGCGTGAGCGTCAATGTCGGCGTGGTGCGTGGCGGCACGCGCCCCAACGTCACGCCGGAAGCGGCCTATGCCGAGGTCGATCTGCGCGTGCTGAGCCTCAAGGACGCCGAGGAGTTCGTCGGCAAGATCCTTGGGCTGACGTCGAAGACCGACGGCGTCACCGTCACCGTCACCGGCGAGCTCAACCGTCCGCCCTACGAAAAGAGCAACGCAGGCGCCTCGCTGTACGAGCACGCGAAGACACTCGCCGGCGAGATCGGCTTCGATCTGGTCGACACCCACACCGGCGGCGGCTCGGACGGCAATTTCACCGCGGCCCATACCGCAACGCTCGACGGCCTCGGCGTCGACGGCAAGGGCGCGCACACTCACTATGAGCAGCTCCATATCTCGTCGCTCGCGCCGCGCGCGCGGCTGCTCCACCGCCTGTACCAGACGCTGCGATGAGCGAGCGCAAATCGGAGCCCGGTCGCGATGACAGCGAGCGCGCGTTCTTCGGACGCCGCAAGGGGCACAAGCTCAGGCAGCATCAGGCCGAGCTGATCGGTCAACTGCTGCCGCATCTGGCGCTCGACATCGACGGCGAGGCGCCGGCGGATGCAAGCGAGATCTTCGGCTCCGCGACCGAAGACGTGCGGCTCGAGATCGGCTTCGGCGGCGGCGAGCATCTCGCGGCCGAGGCCCAGAGCTTCGCCACGACAGGCTTCATCGGCTGCGAGCCCTATGTCAACGGCATGGCCAAGATCCTCGCGCAGATCGAGGCCGCCAACATCGGCAACATCCGCCTGTTCGCGGGCGATGCCGCCGAGCTGCTGGCCTGGCTGCCCAAGGCATCGCTGTCGCGGATCGACCTGATCCATCCCGATCCCTGGCCGAAGCGGCGGCACTGGAAACGGCGCTTCGTCCAGGACAGGACGATCGCCGCGATGGCGCGCGTGCTGAAGCCGAACGGCGAATTCCGCTTCGTCTGCGACATCGACGATTACTGCGCCTGGACGCTGTCGCATCTTGCGCGTTCGCAGGATTTCGTCTGGCTGGCCGAACGCTCCGACGATTTCAGGCAGCCGTGGGCGGGCTACACCATGACGCGCTACGGCCGGAAGGCCGCGCGCGAAGGACGGAAGGCTGCGTATTTGCGGTTCAGACGACTCTAGATCGTCTGCCGGTTGCGCCAGAAATTGACGACGCGCTCGGCGGTCGTCGGCATCAGGCGCGTGAAGTTCACGCGCGCGGCCTCGATATCGGCATCGGCCGGCGTGCGATGCGGACCGTACCAGAGCAGGATGAGCGCGCGCACCGTGGGCCAGCCGAGATTCAGCACGCGGCCGAGAATGAGGATCGGGTCGTAGCGGTCGCCTGCGATCAGGCGGTCGAGCACAGAGAGGCGAACGCCGGACATCGCCGAAAGCGAGGCGATCGATTCCTCGTATTTGTTCGCCTTGGCGAAGCCGAGCAGTGCGCTCTCGCCGAGATGGCCCTCGCGATGCAGGTTGAGCACCGTGCGCTGGGCTGCGGAGAAATCGCGCCGCGGTCCCGGCGGCAGCGCGGCCTCCTCGATGGCCACCATCGCGCGCTTGATCTCGACCTGGCGCGCGGGATTGACCACGCTGGAGAGCCGGCGGCGGATGACGTCGAGCGTGCCGTCGAGAAGCTGTTTCAGGTTCTCGCCCGAGAGATCACGACGCTGGCCGATCTTGAGCGTCAGCACACCGTCCTGCGCCGCACGCTTGATCAGCTCGGAATAGCTGCCAGGCGAGAACACCGCACCGGCATTGCCCGCGGCGCGGCGCACCACGTCGCGATCGCCGCGCTCCACCAGCACGTCGGTGATGACGGGAGACAAAGCCGGGCGCTCCGTCATCGCAAGCAAATGTCCCTGGCCCTTCAACCGCGCAATCTCGACGAGCGCGGCATCATCGAGCACGGGCGAGCGGCGCAGCACGGGGCCGGCCACCATGATCTCGTTCTCGCGCGCGAGTTGATTGACCAGATGCGGCGGCGCGTTGTTCAGGTGCGAGAAGCGCTCGGCGAGGTCGACGCGCGAGGCAAGCTCCGCATGCGGGACGAGATCGATCAGGAGGTTGTCGAAGAGATCGATGAGCTCGGGCCGAAGATTGGCGGAATCCTGGAAGAACAGCTCGGAGATGGCGCGCGCGATTTCGCCGCGTCGCCGCGGATCGACGCGTTTGACGATATCGTCCAGTCCGGGAATGAGCGACGTGGCAACGGTCATGAAAACGCAACTCGTAGGGGGCACGCCGCGGGCGCGCCCTTGGTCCAAGCCGCCCCACAATCAGGGAATTTAGCCCCCCGAGGTGAAGGAAGCGTTAGGCCCGGGGCGCCGCGAATCGGGCGCAAAAAGCCCCGTCTGGCCCGCGATGGGCCTTGTCCGGGAGGACAGAAAGCGCTATATCAGCGCCAATTCATCTTCTCATACGATCCGCGTAGTGAGAGTGGGCCCGAAAGGACCCGCTCTTTTTTATTACCCGAACGCGGCTTGGCGGAAGATGCGGCCCGACGCGCTGTCGGGAAGTTCCGAAGCGGGCTTTGAAAATCGTAACCAAGCCTTAACCATCGAGCGCCTTGACCCCTGATATGACCGAACCGAACACTGGTTCCACGGATGCCGAGTTGCTGGCCGAGCCGAGGCTCGTGGTCGAGCCGGGCGTGGCAGCACGTGTGTCCGCGGTCGCAGCACCGGTGCTCGAGGGCATGGGCTACCGTCTGGTGCGGATCCGCATTTCCGGGGAAGCCGGCTGCACCGTGCAGATCATGGCCGAGCGGCCGGACGGCTCGATGCAGCTCGAGGATTGCGAGGCGATCTCGCGGGCGCTGTCGCCCGTGCTCGATGTTGCCGACCCCATCGATCGCGCCTACCGGCTGGAAATCTCCTCGCCGGGAATCGACCGGCCGCTGGTCCGCCGTTCCGATTTCGAGCGCTATTCCGGCCATCTGGTGAAGATCGAGATGGCGGTTGCCCATGAGGGGCGCAAGCGGTTCCGCGGCATGATCGGTCCGGTCGAAGGCGATCGCGTGCATCTGCGTCGCGACGACGTCAAGGCGGGCGACGATCCCGACGTGCTCCTGACGATGGAGGATATCGGCGAGGCCCGCTTGGTGCTGACCGACGAGCTGATCGCCGAATCGATGCGCCGCGGCAAGGCCGAGGAGCGCCAGATGCGCCGCGATCTCGGCCTGGAGCCGCCGCAGGCGCCGCACGCCAAGATCAGCGAAAAGACCACCAAGAACACCAGGCCGAAGAAGAAGCCGGCCCCGACCAATACGAAGAAGCATCGCCTGGCCGCCGAACGCGCGCGACGGGGCGAGATCGAGCCTGACGAAGGAGACTAGCCATGGCAGTCAGCGCCAATCGACTTGAGTTGCTCCAGATCGCCGATGCCGTTGCGCGCGAGAAATCGATCGACCGCGGCATCGTCATCGCGGCGATGGAGGACGCCATCGCCAAGGCGGCGCGCGCCCGTTACGGCAGCGAAACTGACGTTCATGCCGAGATCGACCCGAAGAAGGGCGAGCTGCGGCTGTCGCGCCACATGCTGGTGGTCGAGAAGGTCGAAAACCATTCCAACCAGATTTCGCTGGTGGACGCGCAACGCGCCAATCCCGGTGCCCAGGTCGGCGACACCATCGCCGACACCCTGCCGCCGCTGGAATATGGCCGCATCGCCGCGCAATCGGCCAAGCAGGTCATCGTGCAGAAGGTGCGCGAGGCCGAGCGCGACCGGCAATATCAGGAATTCAAGGATCGCATCGGCGACATTGTCAACGGCGTCGTCAAGCGCGTCGAATATGGCAGCGTGATCGTCGACCTCGGCCGCGGCGAAGCCATCATCCGCCGCGACGAGATGCTGCCGCGCGAAGTCTTCCGCAACGGCGACCGCGTCCGTGCCTACATCTTCGACGTCCGCCGCGAGACGAGAGGTCCGCAGATCTTCCTCTCCCGCACCCATCCGCAGTTCATGGCGAAGCTGTTCGCGCAGGAAGTGCCGGAAATCTATGACGGCATCGTCGAGATCAAGGCGGTTGCCCGCGATCCGGGCTCGCGCGCGAAAATCGGCGTGATTTCCCGCGATTCCTCGGTCGATCCGGTCGGCGCCTGCGTCGGTATGCGCGGCTCGCGCGTGCAGGCCGTGGTGAACGAATTGCAGGGCGAGAAGATCGACATCATTCCGTGGTCGCCCGACATCGCGACCTTCGTGGTCAACGCGCTGGCGCCGGCCGAAGTCTCCAAGGTCGTGATCGACGAAGACCGCGAGCGCATCGAGGTGGTCGTGCCCGACACCAACAACCAGCTTTCGCTGGCGATCGGCCGCCGCGGCCAGAACGTGCGTCTGGCCTCGCAGCTCACCGGCTGGGACATCGACATCCTGACCGAGCAGGAGGAATCGGAGCGCCGCCAGGCCGACTTCGAGAACTCCACCCGCGTCTTCATGGAATCGCTCAACGTCGACGAAGTGGTCGGCCAGCTGCTGGCGTCCGAAGGCTTCACCTCGGTCGAGGAACTCGCCATGGTGGACCTCAAGGAACTCGCCGGCATCGAGGGCTTCGACGAGGAGACCGCGCAGGAGCTGCAGAGCCGTGCCCGCGAATATCTCGAGCAGCAGGAAGCTGAGATCGAGGCCAGGCGCAAGGAGCTCGGTGTCGAGGACGCGGTCAAGGACGTGCCCGGCGTCACCTCGAAGATGCTGGTGAAGTTCGGCGAGAACGACATCAAGACGGTCGACGACCTCGCCGGCTGCGCCACCGACGATCTGGTCGGCTGGACCGAACGCAAGGAAGGCGGCGAGCAGACCAAGTTCCCCGGCGCGCTCGACGGTATCGACATCTCCCGTGACGATGCCGAGGCGATGATCATGCAGGCCCGCGTCAAGGCCGGCTGGATCACCGAGGCCGATCTGGCCAAGCCCGCCGAGGAGGCTGAGGCGACCGAAGATCAGCCGGCTTAAGGGCAAAGGAGAATGTCGCCCGGATGCTCACCGATACTGATCCCGAACTCGACCATGGCCCGCGGACCGAAAGGTCCGCGACCATGCGGATGTGCGCGGTCAGTCGGCAGGTCCGCCCGATCGACGAGCTGATCCGCTTCGTCATTTCGCCGCAAGGCGACGTAGTTCCAGATCTCAAGCGCAAGCTGCCCGGACGCGGCATGTGGCTCACCGCCTCACGCGGGGTGGTTGCGGAAGCCGTCCGGCGTCACCAATTTAGCAAGGCCTTCAAGCGCGAGCTGCGCATCCCTCAGACGCTTCCTGCCGATATCGAGGCGCTCCTGGTTCGGAGCGTGACGGAAGCCCTTGGGATCGCCGCCAAAGCGGGTCAGGTCGTGGCCGGCTTCGGCAAGGTCGAAAGCGCCCTTCGGGAAGGCACGGCCGGGGTCCTGATCCACGCCAGCGACGGGGCCGCGGACGGAATCCGCAAATTGGACATGCTGGCGCGTCAAAATGCCGGAAATCGCGGCGCCAAGCCGCAGATTCCCGTCGTCACCGCGTTGAAATCGTTAGAATTGGATTTGGCACTGACCCGGTCAAATGTGATACATGCTGCCCTGCTCGCGGGCCCGGCGAGCAAGTCATTCCTGTCACGTAGCCAGATGCTGGTCCGATACCGGATGGCGGACGCTGACAAGACTGCCGAAAAGCCCGGCCAGGATTTCTGAGAGATACGACGACCCGATAGGACGGTGCGGCAACGCACAACACTGATAAATCAGGATTAGGACTGCTGAATGGTTGATACCAAGACCCCTGACGACAAGAAGCTGAGCGTTCCGAGCAAGACGCTATCGCTCAAGCCGCGCGTCGAAACGGGCACTGTCCGCCAGAGCTTCAGCCATGGCCGCAGCAAGCAGGTCGTGGTCGAGAAGCGCGGCAAGCGCCGCATCGACGGCAGTGCCGAACCGCAGGCTCCCACGGTCGTCGCGAAGCCGGCGCCGGCCGCGCCAACTCCGACGCCCGCTCCGTCGCGCCCCGCGCCGCCGCGCAACGCCGGATCCGGCGTGGTGCTGCGTACGCTGACCGAGGACGAACGTTCCGCCCGCGCCAGCGCGCTGGCCGATGCCAAGGTGCGCGAAGTCGAAGAGCGCCGCCAGGCCGAGGAAGAGGCCCAGCGCCGCGCTGTTCGCGAAGCCGCTGAACGCGTCGAGCGCGAAGCTGCCGAATCCCGCCGCAAGGCCGAGGAAGAGCGTCACCGTCACGAGGACGAAGCCAAGCGCAAGGCAGAGACCGAGGCCAAGAAGCGTTTTGGCGAAGGCGAGCAGCCGGCATCCGCGCCGCGCCCCGCAGCCGCCGCCCCGGCCGCTCCGGCGCCGCGCCCCGGCGCCCCCGCAGCGCGCCCTGGTACCACCACGGCACGCCCGGGAACATCGACCGCGCGCCCGGGAACGACCACAGCGAGACCGGCAGGTGGCCCGTTGGGCCGCGCTCCCGCGGTTGCTGCCGGCCCGGACGAGGACGATGGTCCGCGCCAGATCCGCCGCGGTCCCGGCGGCGCCGCGCGTCCCGTGGTAGCCCCCAAACCCACCCACAAGCCCGGCCCGCAGAAGGAGCGCGGCCGCCTGACCGTGGTCACCGCGCTCAATGCCGACGAAGTCCGCGAGCGTTCGATCGCCTCGTTCCGCCGGCGTACCCAGCGCCTGAAGGGCCACGCCTCGAACGAGCCGAAGGAAAAGCTCATCCGCGAGGTGGTCATTCCGGAAGCGATCACAATCCAGGAACTCGCCAACCGCATGGCCGAGCGCGCGGTCGACGTCATCCGCATGCTGATGAAGCAGGGCGCGATGCACAAGATCACCGACGTGATCGACGCCGACACCGCGCAGCTCATTGCCGAAGAGCTCGGCCACACCGTCAAGCGCGTTGCTGCGTCCGACGTTGAAGAGGGTCTGTTCGACGCCATCGACGATTCGACCGACACCGAGACCCGTTCGCCCGTGGTGACCGTCATGGGTCACGTCGACCACGGCAAGACCTCGCTGCTCGACGCGCTCCGTCATGCCAACGTCGTCTCCGGCGAAGCCGGCGGCATCACCCAGCATATCGGCGCCTATCAGGTGCTGTCGCCCGAAAGCGGCAAGAAGATCACCTTCATCGACACGCCCGGCCACGCTGCGTTCACCGCGATGCGCGCCCGCGGCGCCAAGGTGACCGACATCGTCGTGCTGGTGGTTGCGGCCGATGACGGCGTCATGCCGCAGACGATCGAAGCCATCAACCACGCCAAGGCGGCGCGGGTGCCGATCATCGTTGCCATCAACAAGATCGACAAGCCCGATGCCAAGCCCGAGCGCGTGCGCACCGAGCTGCTCCAGCACGAGGTGCAGGTGGAATCCTTCGGCGGCGAAGTCGTCGACGTCGAAGTGTCCGCCAAGAACAAGACCAATCTCGACAAGCTGCTCGAGATGATCGCGCTCCAGGCCGACATCCTCGACCTCAAGACCAATTCGGAACGGCCGGCCGAGGGCACCGTGATCGAGGCCAAGCTCGACCGCGGCCGCGGTCCGGTCGCGACCGTGCTGGTCCAGCGCGGCACACTCCGGGTCGGCGACATCATCGTCGCAGGCGCCGAGATGGGCCGCGTCCGCGCGCTGATCTCGGATCAGGGCGAGACCGTGCAGGAAGCAGGTCCCTCGGTGCCGGTCGAAGTGCTCGGCTTCAACGGTCCGCCGGAAGCCGGCGATCGTCTCGCCGTGGTCGAGAACGAAGCCCGCGCCCGCCAGGTCACCAGCTACCGTGCGCACCAGAAGCGCGAGAACGCGGCTGCCTCGATCTCCGGCATGCGCGGCTCGCTCGAGCAGATGATGTCGCAATTGAAGACCGCGGGCCGCAAGGAATTCCCGCTGATCATCAAGGCCGACGTGCAGGGCTCGCTGGAAGCGATCCTCGGCTCGCTGGAGAAGCTCGGCACCGACGAAGTCGCAGCCCGCATCCTGCATGCCGGCGTCGGCGGCATCTCGGAATCCGACGTGACGCTGGCCGAAGGCTTCAACGCCGCGATCATCGGCTTCTCGGTTCGTGCCAACAAGGAGGCCGCTGCGGCCGCCAAGCGCAACGGCATCGAGATCCGCTACTACAACATCATCTACGACCTCGTGGACGACGTGAAGAAGGCGATGAGCGGCCTGCTCGCGCCGACCTTGCGCGAAACCATGCTCGGCAATGCCTCCATCCTGGAGATCTTCAACATCTCCAAGGTCGGCAAGGTCGCCGGCTGCCGCGTCACCGATGGCACCGTGGAACGCGGCGCCAATGTGCGCCTGATCCGCGACAACGTCGTCGTGCACGAAGGCAAGCTATCGACGCTGAAGCGCTTCAAGGACGAAGTGAAGGAAGTCCAGTCCGGTCAGGAATGCGGCATGGCCTTCGAGAACTACCACGACATGCGCGCAGGCGATGTCATCGAGTGTTATCGCGTGGAGACGATCCAGCGCTCCCTGTAAGTCCAAATCTTACCGAAGCGACTGGATCTTTTTGAGCTGAAATTGCGGGAGTGCGATGGCCGGATTTATTCCGGCCATCGCACCGCATTCGTTTCAACAGGACAAATGACAATGCTCGTGTCCCAAACGCGGGCATGACGAGGTGATTTTCGAGAATGCCACGCCATCATCAGAAAAAAAATTCCGCATCCGGCGGAGGCTCGCAACGTCAGTTGCGCGTCGGCGAGCAGGTTCGCCACGCGATGGCCGATATTCTGGCGCAAGGCAATGTGCATGATGCGGATCTCGAAGGTCACATCATCACCGTGCCGGAGGTGCGGATGTCGCCCGACCTGAAGCTCGCGACAGTCTATGTGATGCCGCTCGGTGGCCACGACACCGCGGTCGTCATTGCTGCGCTCGAACGCAACAAGAAGTTTCTGCGCGGCGAGGTCGCGCGGCGCGTTAACCTGAAATTTGCACCTGATCTTCGTTTCCGCGTCGACGAACGATTCGACGAAGCGGAACGGATCGAGAAGCTTTTGCGAACACCTGCGGTTCAGAAGGACCTCGAACAGGATTTGGAACAGGATCCGGAGACGGATCGGGAAGAAGAACGATGACGATGGACCCGGCTCACGACACGATCAGCGGCGAACAGGCCGATCAGCGCGACGTGCAGAAAAATAATTTTGCGGACGACAATTTTGCGGGCCTGGGCGGCAATTCCCAGCCGCATCAGGAGCCGCGCCGCGTCAACAACGATCCGCGTGCCAATGCCAAGCAGAAGGGCAACCAGGTTCGCCGCGACCGGCGCGACGTCCATGGCTGGGTCGTGCTCGACAAGCCGATCGGCATGACCTCGACGCAGGCGGTCGCGGTGCTCAAGCGCCTGTTCAACGCCAAGCGCGCCGGACACGCCGGCACGCTCGATCCGCTCGCCTCGGGCGGGCTGCCGATCGCGCTCGGGGAAGCCACCAAGACCGTTCCCTTCGTCATGGACGGCCGCAAGCGCTACCAGTTCACGGTGTGCTGGGGCGAGGAGCGCGACACCGACGACATCGAGGGCCGGGTGACCGCGACCTCCGACCAGCGTCCGACCCGCGAGGCCATCCTGGCCCTGTTGCCCCGCTTCACCGGGGTGATCGAGCAGATCCCGCCGCGTTATTCCGCGATCAAGGTCCAGGGCGAGCGCGCCTACGACCTCGCCCGCGACGGCGAGGTCGTGGAGCTGGCCCCCCGCCCGGTCGAGATTCATCAATTAACCCTTGTGGATCAACCGGATAGAGATCGGGCCGTATTCGAGGCCGAATGCGGCAAGGGCACCTATGTCCGGGCACTGGCCCGCGATATGGGCCGGATTCTCGGCACTTTCGGCCATATCTGCGCGCTCAGGCGGACCCTGGTCGGCCCATTTGGCGAAAACGACATGATTCCGCTGGATCGGCTGGAGGCTTTGTGCGATAGAGCCGCGTCCGGCGAGGGTAGCCTCGCCGACGCGCTTATGCCCGTTGAGACCGCGCTGGACGACATCCCGGCACTGGCCGTCACACGGGCTGATGCGGCAAGGCTCCATCGGGGCCAGGCCGTTTTGTTGCGCGGACGGGATGCGCCCACTTGTAGCGGCACAGTCTATGTCACGGTGGCAGGCCGTCTTCTCGCGCTTGCTGAAGTCGGCAATGGCGAAATCATCCCCAAGCGTGTGTTCAACCTGACCGGCCTGACTGCCAGCCCCGGTCGCAACGAGAGAAATTGACGATGTCGATTGCCGCAGAACGCAAAGCGGAAGTCATCAAGACGAATGCCAACAAGGCCGGCGACACCGGCTCGCCCGAGGTTCAGGTCGCGATCCTGTCGGAACGCATCAACAACCTCACCAACCATTTCAAGACCCACGTGAAGGACAACCATTCGCGTCGCGGCCTCTTGAAGCTGGTTTCGACCCGCCGCTCGCTGCTCGACTACCTCAAGAAGCGGGACGAGGCGCGTTACAAGGCGCTGCTCGAGAAGCACAACATTCGCCGTTAAGAGTTCTTGCGCGCGCCAACGGCGCGCGTTTTCGCACGTGGTTTCGAACGAAAGCGCTTATTTTTAGCTTTTTGATCGAGGTTGCGCGCACGTCGGAGACGGATCGTTGATGATTCGCATCCGGGGCACGATCAGCGAAGACCGCGGTTCGGTGTTCGCATTCGTGCCGACTGACAGTCCAGCAGCAATCCGGCGGCTGGGCACAACGGGCAAGGCGCCCGTATGACCCGAAAGGATGGACGCCATCCGAAATCTAAAAACCATGGCAGGATCGCAGGACGCTGATCACCCGCTTCGATCAGCGCCCCGCAATCTTGCGCATGGTTTTTGTTTTTCGAGCCGTCCTTCTTTCGAGAACCCATGAAAGAAGACATCTATGTTCAATAAGCATTCGGTCGAGATCGACTGGGGTGGACGCACTCTCAAGCTGGAAACCGGCAAGATCGCCCGTCAGGCCGACGGCGCCGTCGTCGCCACCTATGGCGAGACCGTGGTGCTCGCCACCGTCGTCGCGGCGAAGGCGCCGCGCGAAGGCGTCGACTTCCTGCCTCTGACCGTCGACTACCAGGAGAAGACCTACGCTGCGGGCCGCATTCCCGGCGGCTATTTCAAGCGCGAGGGCCGTCCGACCGAGAAGGAGACGCTGGTCTCCCGCCTGATCGACCGTCCGATCCGTCCGCTGTTCGTCGACGGCTGGCGCAACGAGACCCAGGTGATCGCCACCGTGCTGTCGCACGACATGGAAAACGACCCTGACATCGTCGCGCTGGTGGCTTCGTCCGCTGCGCTGACCCTGTCCGGCGCGCCCTTCAAGGGCCCGATCGGCGCCGCTCGCGTCGGCTTCGCCAATGACGAATTCATCCTCAACCCGACGCTCGACGAGATGGTCGACACCCAGCTCGACCTCGTCGTCGCCGGCACCGCCGACGCGGTGCTGATGGTGGAATCGGAAGCCAAGGAACTGAACGAAGACATCATGCTCGGCGCCGTGATGTTCGGTCACCGCCACTTCCAGCCGGTGATCAACGCGATCATCGAGCTCGCCGAGAAGGCGGCCAAGGAGCCGCGCGAAGTCACCGTCATCGACAATTCGGCGCTCGAGAAGGAAATGCTCGGCCTGGTCGAGCAGGAGCTGCGCGCCGCCTACGCCATTCCGGTCAAGCAGGATCGCTACGCTGCGGTCGGCAAGGTCAAGGAAAAGGTGATCGCCCACTACTTCCCGGAAGGGCAGGAGCCGAAATACGACAAGCTGCGCATCGCCGGCGTGTTCAAGGAGCTCGAAGCCAAGATCGTTCGCTGGAACATCCTCGACACCGGCAAGCGCATCGACGGTCGCGACAGCAAGACCGTGCGCAATATCGTCGCCGAAGTCGGCGTGCTGCCCCGCGCTCACGGTTCGGCGCTGTTCACCCGCGGCGAGACCCAGGCGATGGTCGTGACCACGCTCGGCACCGGCGAGGACGAGCAGTACATCGACGCGCTGTCGGGAACGTACAAAGAGACGTTCCTGCTGCACTACAACTTCCCTCCCTACTCGGTCGGTGAGACCGGTCGCCTCGGCGGCACCAAGCGTCGCGAGATCGGCCACGGCAAGCTGGCCTGGCGCGCGATCCACCCGGTGCTGCCGCCGCACCACGAATTCCCCTACACCACGCGCGTGGTGTCGGAGATCACCGAGTCGAACGGCTCGTCCTCGATGGCTTCGGTCTGCGGCGCTTCGCTCGCGCTGATGGATGCCGGCGTGCCGTTGAAGCGGCCGACCGCGGGCATCGCGATGGGCCTGATCCTCGAAGACAAGCGCTTCGCGGTTCTCTCGGACATCCTCGGTGACGAGGACCATCTCGGCGACATGGACTTCAAGGTCGCCGGTACCGAGCAAGGCATCACCTCGCTCCAGATGGACATCAAGATCGAGGGCATCACCGAAGAGATCATGAAGGTCGCGCTCGCCCAGGCCAAGGATGGACGTATCCACATCCTCGGCGAGATGGCCAAGGCGCTCACCAACGCCCGTGCCGAGCTCGGCGAATACGCGCCGCGCATCGAGACCTTCAAGATCGCCACCGACAAGATCCGCGAAGTGATCGGCACCGGCGGCAAGGTGATCCGCGAGATCGTCGAGAAGACCGGCGCCAAGGTCAACATCGAGGACGACGGCACCGTGAAGGTCGCCTCTAGCGACGGCGAGGCCATGAAGGCTGCGATCAAGTGGATCAAGTCGATCGCCTCCGATCCGGAAGTCGGCCAGATCTATGACGGCACTGTCGTCAAGGTGATGGAGTTCGGCGCCTTCGTGAACTTCTTCGGCTCCAAGGACGGTCTCGTCCACATCAGCCAGCTCGCGTCGGCCCGCGTGCAGAAGACCTCCGACGTCGTCAAGGAAGGCGACAAGGTCAAGGTCAAGCTGCTCGGCTTCGACGATCGCGGCAAGACCCGCCTGTCGATGAAGGTGGTCGATCAGACCACCGGCGAAGACCTCGAGGGCAAGGACAAGGGCGGCGAGGGCGAGAAGGCCCCGCGCGAAGCAGCCGGCGAGTAAGCCTCCCTACACTGCAGAAAACGAAAGGGCGGCCGAAAGGCCGCCCTTTTTGTTTGTGCCGCTCCGGGCGAGATGCGCCCCTCTCCCGCTTGCGGGGGAGGGTTGGGGTGGGGTGCTTCCGCAAAGAGACTCCCAACGACGAGAGAGCCCCCACCCGCGCCTTCGGCGCGACCTCCCCCGCAAGCGGGAGAGGTTGCACCGAGCCCGAGGTGAGATCAGCCGACCTCAGCCCACGATGTCGTAGCGGTCGAGGTTCATCACCTTGGTCCAGGCCTTGGCGAAGTCCTTTACGAACTTCTCCTTGGAGTCCGAGGTGGCATAGACCTCGGCGAAGGCGCGGAGCTGGGAGTGCGCACCGAAGATCAGATCGACGCGCGTGCCAGTCCACTTCACCGCGTTGGTCTTGCGGTCGCGGGCCTCGTAGCTGCCGTCGGCCGCCGGCGTCCACTGCGCACTCATGTCGAGCAGATTGACGAAGAAGTCGTTGCTGAGCGTGCCCACCTTCGAAGTGAGAACGCCATGCTTTGAACCGTTCGCGTTGGCGCCGAGCACGCGCAGACCACCGAGCAGGACCGTCATTTCCGGACCGGTGAGCCTGAGCAGCTGGGCGCGATCGACGAGGGCTTCTTCCTGCTGCAGGAACTGATGCTTCTTGCCGACATAGTTGCGGAAGCCATCGGCCCGCGGCTCGAGCGGCGCGAAGGACTCAGCATCGGTCTGCTCCTGCGAGGCATCCATGCGGCCCGGCGTGAAGCCGACCTTCACGTCGACGCCGGCATCCTTGGCGGCCTTCTCGACCGCGGCGGTACCGCCGAGCACGATGAGGTCCGCGAGCGAGACCTTCTTCGCGCCTGAAGACGCGTTGAAGTCCTTCTGGATCGCTTCGAGCTTGCCGAGAACGTTGGAGAGCTGAGCCGGCTGGTTCACCTCCCAATCCTTCTGCGGGGCAAGGCGGATGCGCGCTCCGTTGGCACCGCCGCGCTTGTCCGAGCCGCGGAACGTCGAGGCCGACGCCCAGGCGGTCGAGACCAGCTCGGAGACCGACAGACCCGACGCCAGGATCTTGGTCTTCAGCGCAGCGATGTCCTGCTCGCTGGCCAGCTCGTGATTCACGGCCGGAATCGGATCCTGCCAGATCAGCGTCTCCTTCGGCACCAGCGGGCCGAGATAGCGCTGGATCGGCCCCATGTCGCGATGGGTGAGCTTGAACCAGGCGCGGGCAAAGGCGTCCGCGAACTGATCCGGGTTCTCCAGGAAGCGACGCGAGATCTTCTCGTAGGCCGGATCGAAGCGCAGCGAGAGGTCGGTGGTCAGCATGGTCGGCCGATGCTTCTTCGACTTGTCGAAGGCGTCGGGAATGATCGCGTCGGCGCCCTTGGCCGTCCACTGGTTCGCACCGCCCGGGCTCTTCGTCAGCTCCCATTCGAAGTTGAAGAGGTTCTCGAAGAAGTTGTTGCTCCACTTGGTCGGCGTCGCCGTCCAGGTCACTTCGAGACCGCTGGTGATGGAATCACCGGCGAGGCCCGAAGCGTGCTTGCTCTTCCAGCCGAGGCCTTGATCCTCGAGCGCGCCCGCTTCCGGCTCCGGACCGACCAGCGAAGGATCGCCGGCGCCGTGTGTCTTGCCGAAGGAATGGCCGCCGGCGATCAGTGCAACGGTCTCTTCGTCGTTCATCGCCATGCGGGCGAAGGTCTCGCGGATGTCCTTGGCCGCAGCGACCGGATCCGGCTTGCCGTTCGGGCCTTCCGGATTGACGTAGATGAGGCCCATCTGCACCGCGCCGAGCGGCTCGGCGAGCTGGCGTTCGCCGCTGTAGCGCTCATCACCAAGCCACGTGCCCTCGGGACCCCAATAGAGCTCTTCCGGCTCCCAGACGTCGGCGCGGCCGCCGGCAAAGCCGAAGGTCTTGAAGCCCATCGATTCCAGCGCGACGTTGCCGGCGAGAACCATCAGGTCGGCCCAGGAGAGCTTGCGGCCGTATTTCTGCTTGATCGGCCACAGCAGCCGGCGCGCCTTGTCGAGGTTGGCGTTGTCGGGCCAGCTGTTGAGCGGCGCGAAACGCTGCTGGCCGGCACCGGCGCCGCCACGGCCGTCGGTGATGCGGTAGGTGCCTGCGCTGTGCCAAGCCATGCGGATCATGAGACCGCCATAGTGACCGAAATCGGCGGGCCACCACTCCTGCGAGTCCGTCATCAGCGCGGTCAGGTCCTTGACCACCGCCTTAAGGTCGAGCGTCTTGAATTCCTTGGCATAGTCGAATTCGTCGCCCATCGGATCGGATAGGCCGGAATTCTTGTGCAGCATCTCGATGCTGAGCTGAGTTGGCCACCAATCGCGGTTCGCTGGCACGCGTTTTCCACCCGAAAACGGGCACTTCGAAGTGTCGTCCATGAATACCTCCTCTGGTGGCGTCGAACTCGCGCCTTTGACCAGGTAGAACCACTCTAAGCGTCGCGTCCTATCAGGTAAAGTTGACTTTAATGATCGCTGCGATAGGATTTTCTGATGATAAACCTGACGCTGCGCCAGCTCCGGTATTTCGACGCTCTGGCGCGTCACGGCCATTTCGGCCGCGCGGCCGAGTCCTGCTCCATCTCGCAACCGGCCTTGTCGATGCAGATCAAGGAGTTGGAGGAGACGCTCGGCGGCCTGCTGCTGGAGCGCAGCGCCCGGCAGGTGGCGTTGACGCGGTTCGGCGAGGAGCTCGCGCAACGCGTCCGCGACATTTTGCGCTCGGTCGATGAGCTCGGCGATTTCGCCCGCGCCTCGCAGGACCGCTTCGCCGGCCGCCTGCGCATCGGCATGATCCCGACGATCGCGCCGTATCTGCTGCCCACCATCACCAAGAATCTCACGCACATGCATCCGGAGCTCGACATCCGTGTGCGCGAGACCATGACGCCGCGATTGATCCAGGAGCTGGTGGAAGGGCGGCTCGACACCGCCATCGTGGCGCTGCCGGTGTCCGAGCCTTCGCTCACCGAGGTCGCCCTGTTCGAGGAGAAATTCCTGCTGGTCCGGCCGAGCGCGGATGAAGGGACCCCGGCGCCGTCGCGCGAGATGATGCGCGAGATGCGGCTGTTGCTGCTCGAAGAGGGACACTGCTTCCGCGATCAGGCGCTGTCGTTTTGCAACATGCAGTCGGCGCCGCCGCGCGAGATGCTGGATGCCAATTCGCTGTCGACGCTGGTCCAGATGGTCAGCGCCGGCATCGGGGTCACATTGATCCCGGAGATGGCGGTGCCGGTGGAGACACGATCGGCCTCGGTCTCGCTCGCGCGCTTCCGCGATCCGCAGCCATCCCGCACCATCGGCATGGTCTGGCGCAAGACCAGCCCGCTGGCGCGGCAACTGCTGCAAATCTCCGAAGTGGTGTGCCTGTCGGCCGGCAAGGTGCGCGCACGCCCACCTGTACGCAGCCAGCGAGCCTGAGGCTCCAATGTCGCAACCGATCATCCGCCTCGCCTGCGCCGACGAATATGACGAGGTCGGCCGCGTCTGGATGGAGAGCTGGGTCTCGACCGGGCTCGGCGAGGCCAGCGACTTTCTGCTCGCCAATCTCCGCGCCCGCATCCGACGCGAGATCGAGAACGGCTGGAGCCTGTTCGTCGCCGATGATCGCGGCACGATCGCCGCCATGCTGGCGCTGCATGTGCCAAAACTCTATCTGGATATGCTTTTCGTTGGACCCGCTTATCAGGGGCAGTCGCTCGGGCGAAAGCTGCTCGCCTTCACCCGCACGCAAATGCCGGATGAGATGCATCTGCGCTGCGTCCGCGAGAACGAAAAAGCCTGGCGCTGGTACGAGCGCGAAGGTTTTGTGTTCGAGAAAGAGGAGATCGAGCCGTCGAACGGGTTCATGATGAAATATTACCGGTGGCAGAAGACGTCATAGGTTCTGCTTGCGGAGGCGCCCCGCACGCTCTAGTTTGCGGATTACATCTCAGCAACTTCCGCTACCGATTCATGTTACGCAATCTCGCCGTCGCCGCCCTGTTCGCGTCGCTTTGTGCATCGACCGGATGGGCCCAATCTCCCTCCGCTCCACCAACTGCCACACCCCCGGCAACAGCCAAGCCTGTTGCGAAAAAGGCTGCGCCGAAGTCCAAGCAGCCGGCAGCGAACAAGCCGCAAGCGGTGGACGTCGGCCCCTGCAAGCTCGGCGTAATCTCCGTGATCGGGGAGCGCTACTCCGTCCAGAAATTCGGGCTGACCATCTTCGAGAACGAGGAGGCCGAAGTTCCTATCGACTGGGGTCTCGACGATCTCGTATTTGCGCGCGTGAAAGCGGCAACAGGCGGCGATCCCGGTGTTCGCAGGATCGCCTACCCCAAGGGTGCCTTCGAACCGTTCTATCATCCGAAATCGCGATTCATTCCCGATCCCAACGAACGCCTGCCAGCGATCGTGCGTGGCATCACGCCGAACGTGAGCTGCGATCGCTATCTGGTTGCGACGACGTACAAGGGAGAATTGCCGGGCAGCCGCATGATGTTGAACGGCATCGGCACATTCAATCAAGGGCTCGGAAATCTGATCCGGCATTCGCATTTGTTCGCGAACATCTCGATCAACCTGATCGACGGCCGGAGCTACGAGGAGATCAAGCGCCCCTTTGTAAATTTCGGCGCGAACTTCGCCGCAAGTATGCGACTGACCGAAGACCCGCTTAACAAGCTCGACAATGACCAGTTCCCCAACCCGCCCGCGACCGCTTCGAGCAGCGCGATCCTGCGCGAGAGAACGCGGGCGCTCATCACCGACAGGCTCGATCGGGGGCTTCCCGGCTATCTGAAGCAAGACTGACACGCACTCATTCGCGTCGACCAAGATGTTGACCACCGAACGCTGCATCAGACCAACCGTAGTGCGTTGCGATTTCGAAGCAGACACGCGATGAATAGCCTCGCCCGCCTCACGCAGATGGAAGGTTCCGCGCCATGATCAAGCTCTATTGGTCACCCCGCTCGCGTTCGTTCACGACGCTCTGGCTGATGGAAGAGAGCGGCCTCGCCTATGAACGCGTGCTGACTGACATCTCGACCGGCGCCCAGAAGGCACCGGACTATCTGAAGATCAATCCGATGGGCAAGGTTCCCGCGCTCAGCGACGGCGACGCCGCGCTCGGCGAAGCCGCCGCAATCTGCGCCTACATTGCCGACCGCTATCCCGAGACGAAGCTTGCGCCTGCCGTAACCGATCCGCGCCGCGCCCGCTATCTGCAATGGCTGTTCTTCTCGCCGGGCTGCATCGAGCCCGCCATCATCCAGATCTTCACCAAGATCGAGATCCCGACCTCGACCGCCGCCTGGGGCAGCGCGACGCAGGTGTTCGACGTGCTGGAGGCTGCGCTTGCCAAGGGGCCGTGGATTCTCGGCGAGGAGTTTTCGGCCGCCGACATCACGATCGGCTCGGGCCTGAATTACGCGGTGCGCCTGTTCAAGATGGTGCCGTCGCGCCCCGCCTTCGATGCCTATATCGCGCGCTGCATGGCTCGGCCCGCGTTCCAGCGCGCGGAGAAGATCGCGGCGGGTTAGCCGAACTATCGTAGGGTGGGCACAGCGTAGCGTGCCCACGTCTTCTATCTATGGCGACCGCTGAGAGATCGTGGGCACGTCGCTTGCGCGCCTTTGCCCACCCTTGTAATAGCGCGATCGTTTATCTTTGACCTGTTCCATGAGGAATGGCCTGCCGCGGTTTGCACCCCGCGACAGGCCG